>DBEZHA010000001.1:0-32075 GCA_048189585.1 Collinsella sp.
ACATATATTTCATTAAAATGATTCGATTAAATTTGGGATTGCGACAGTCGTGGCAATTTGAAAATATCTTGTAGCGCGGGTAAACGTTGAGAACCTCAGTGCTAAAACCTGAAAAACAGGTGCCAACTCCAATGCATGGCCTATACCCAAGCGATCACAATTGTCTCCCCGAAGTTCGTAGATAATAACAAGTAAAATCATCAAAAGAAGAAGGTTTTCCCCCGAAAAACCCGTCAAAACGTACTCGCTATGATAGTGGGATGTCATGAAATTACTTAATGGTGTAGAACACAACAATAAAGTGATACCTGCCAGGATGCAGCCCAGATGGAATGCACCTTTCCTTCGCAAATTTGAAATCGGATAGAGGGCCACAAAGAGAATTGCAGTTACATGAAACGAGCATGCGATCAGGATAAGCAACAGGAACTTCGGCAGCTTTCTCTCCTCGACTGCGTCATACGCAAGCAGAACAATGGCGAGAGCAACGGTTTGCCGCAAGATAAATAGACTCATTCCGAAAAAGCCTAGTGTAACCATAAAAAAATAGCTCAAAGCATAATTATTCGAATAACGTCGACAAAAATGAACAAAAGCCAATTCGAATATGAGGCTCGTGAAAAAGACTAATGACTTCGCATCGGGCCAAATGCCCCAAATCACTTGGCTGAATAACTTCCACCCGATTCCGAAATCGCTATACCAGTTCAACCGCGCATGAAAGGCATATTGTGCAGCATCACTAAAAATTGGAGCAAAAAGCGTCATGAGCATCATTTGGATGAATACAATGCCCAAATACCAATCACTGCCCCTCTTTCCCTTTGAAAGTCGGCCTCGAAAGACAAACCACCAAACGAAGAGAAGCATCAGATTAAGAGGAAGGATGTTCATTGCGCCCTCCCAAGGAGATTTGAATCAAGTAGCCTTTCCATGCCATAAATACCTTGTCAGGTAAATAGGCTTTCATACTCTCTGCGGCAGCGGACGTCATATCCCCTACATTATCCTCAACAAGCAATCTCTTGATTTGATCAGCCATAGCTCGCGAGTTTCCGACGGGAACAAGGACACCATTCGTTCCATCAGCAATCAAGTCTCCTGGTCCACCACAGGGACAGTCCGTCACTACGCAAGGTAAACCGACAGCCATTGCTTCCATGAGCGCATTAGGCATTCCCTCATAGTCAGAGGACATCAGAAAGCCTTTTGCATCGGCGAGCACCGCCGGCACGTCAGAAGTTCGTCCGCAAAGAGCAACGCCGTCCGACAGTCCAAGGGCGTAAACCATACGCTGAAGGTCGCTTCGCATTGGACCTTCTCCATAGATTCGCAAACATTCGTCAGGGAAATCCATTCGCACTGCCGCAAACGCCTTGAGCATCATCGGATAGTTCTTCTGTTCCGTAAGACGCCCAATCGCGACCCAATACGAATTCACGCCAGACTTGTCGGTCTCGAAAAAAACCGGGTTCACCGCGTTTGGAATCACCCGTGATTTTCGACGAAGTCGAGCCGGAAACCATTCCATAGCTTGATGGGTCTGAAAGACGCAGCCGTCAGCCAGAAAGGGCATGAGAAACTTGCCCACAAACCTACCGATTTTTCCTGCATACTCCCTAGCAGGGTCATTTCGAACCGAGACGACAACCTTGCATGGAAGACCGAAACCCGCAACAAGCGCGCGGAAATTAGGTTCCTGCATGAAGGACAGAACGACATCAGGTCCTTCTGATTTAATGATTGCGCGCAACTTCTTTATCCTTGTGGCATTTCGCATCAGTCGCGACTGAACGATTTCCTCGTTCTCAAGGGAATAGCGAGTCACGCCTTCATTCAACTCATATTCGTTGTCGGAGCGAAACGACGTCACCAAAATGGAATTGTCCCCGCTACTGGAAAAGAAATTTGCAAGCTGGGATATAACCCGCTCCGCACCTCCGCCGTTCAGCCGGTTTATGTAAAATAGAACTCTCATCGTTTCCTTTTCAATGCGCCACTAAAGAAATCGGTCAGTCGTTCCGCTGTCTCACTGGAATCAAACCCCGCCGCCCGCACGGCTTTTGCCCCCGAAGCACGATCGAACTCGCCGGCCAGTATCCCGTCGACGCGCTCCGCCCACGCACGCGCGCAGACGTCAAGCTTCTCGCATTCTACATGTCCGCCCTTGATATAACAGTCTCGAGGGATAGCATCCGATATCAAACACGGCAGCCCCGCTGCCTGCGCTTCCACCAAGACCATGGGTAATCCCTCATACAGCGAAGGCATCGTAAAACAGTCCATCGCCTGCATAAGCCGCGGCACGTCCGAACGCACGCCCAGAAACATGACAGAGCCGGTGATGCCTAACTCGGCAGCCTTTCTCTCCATCTCCATACGCAGGGGACCGTCACCCGCAAGCATCAACAAGGCGTCAGGTCTCCGCTTCAGCAGGGCGGCAAACACGTCAAGCAGAAGTGCGTGGTTTTTCACCGCGTCGAATCGCCCAACATGCCCTACGACGGGTGCATCGTCGGTGATGCCCAGTTCGCGTCGAACTTCCGTCCGCACGGCGGGATCATACGCGTATGAGTCTACGTCTATGCAGTTCCTAACGACCTCGAAGTCATCGGTATTAAACATCCACCTGCCCGCTTCCTCGCCGCAAGCAAACAAATCGGTGGCGTACCGTTTGATGAGAGGCTTGCAAAGCATCTTTAAGGGGTACTTCAAGTCTCTGTCCTGGTAGCTATTGTGCGAATGTGCCACTCGAACAATAGCCCCATGTCTCGCGGCTGCTGCGAGCGGCTCAGCGCTCAAACAGTCAAGCTGCGCCCATACGACTTCGTACGGGTGCTTAGCAAAAAACTCATTAAGTGCTGTCCAGTAGCGAGGGTCAAGCGGATTTTGCCTACGAACGCGGTAAATACGCCCACCCAACGACTCAATTTCCTCTTCGTAGGCACCACTATCCGAACGGTGGAGCAAGAAGTCGAGCTGAACCTTGGAACGATTCAGTGCTCGATACACGTTCATTGTGAACGTCTCAAGTCCGCCTCGATTCATGCTGGTTACCACTACGAGAACGCGTAACGGTTCATTAATTTTTGTATCGAGAATTTCAGAAACCACGGCCTCTCCTCTATGCATAGAGCGATGTCATTCGCCTAAGCACAGCTGAAATATCAAATTTCTTCGCCTGCTCTCGCCACGCAGATGCGCTTTGCCTCTTACCGGAAACCCTCTCAATAGCACGAGCCCACTCATCTGCTCCACCCTCGACGATTGAGCCTTCCGCGAATGGACCCAGCACATCAGCGCAGCCCCTCGCACCGGAGGTCAAGCACGGCCTGCCACATGCCATCGCTTCGATGAGCGATACGGGCAGACCCTCGCGCTTGGAAGGGAAACAAAAGAGATCGCACGCGTTGAGCAACGCTGCCACGTCGCTGCGGAAACCCAGAAGCATGAGACGATCGTCCACACCGAGATGTCGCGCCTTTTTCAACAAGACGTTGCGAAGTGGTCCCTCGCCCGCAACGAGCAATTCAAAATTATCAGGCAGCTTCGCAAGAGCCTCTATGAGCACACCATGATTCTTGTTTTCGTTAAGATCACCGACGGACAGCAAGACAAAATCGTTCTTGCCCAGGCCGAGCTCCGCGCGCGTGTCCGCGCAGTTCTTAACGCAAACAAACCTGTCTAGGTCGACACCCACGCCGGGCACATACTCCACACGGCAATGCGCGAATTGCCGTGCACGCTTACAGTCCTCATCGTTTATGGTCACCAGTACATCGGTAAAGCGACTCATCACTCGCTCTACGGGATACCAAAGCACCCAGTTAATTAGAGGCGCCCCATCATAAAAATGAAAACCGTGCGCAGTGTAAATCACTTTTGTCCCACTGTGACGAGCATCTCGAGCTGCAAGACGCGTGAGAACACCTCCCACGGGAGTGTGGGTGTGAACAATAGCGAAATGCTCCTTGGCGAAGAGTTTACGCAGCTGTTTGTAGGCAACGATCGTCTGCATTGAGAATGGACTGCGTGCGAAGTCAATATTAACGAAATGGTCGCAGAATGGGATTTCACAGACACCGTCTGGATAATCGTTCTTAGCAGCTACCCATGTCTCCCAACCCTGCTCTTTGAACCACTTGAGATAAGGTATGTGGAACTTAGCAATATGCCCGCGCACCAGCGTAGCTGTGAAAAGAACGCGACCATGGTCAGGGAAGCTCATCTCGCACCGTCTCCCGTGCTCACAACGCCAAGCGTCTTGAGCATAATCTCAAGGTCCATCTTGATGCTTCTAGATTTAATGTACTGGAGGTCAAACATGACCTTCTCGCTGGGAAGCAAGTCGTACCCGCCAGTCACCTGGGCAAGACCGGAAATGCCCGGACGGACCATAGTGCGGTAATGCCATCCGTGAATGCGTTTCTCAAACTCATCACAAAACGCAGGACGCTCGGGGCGAGGACCAATTAGGCTCATATCGCCTTTGAAGACGTTCCAAAATTGCGGTATCTCGTCCAAACGCGTCTTACGCATAAACTTGCCAAACGGCGTTACGCGCGGATCTTCGTCCTGAGCCCACTGGGCACCACGAGATTCAGCATCAGTGTACATGCTGCGGAACTTATAGATATTAAAGACCTTGCCGTCCTTGCCAACGCGACGCTGTGCATAAATGACGGGGCCTTCGGACTCGGACTTAATCTTGACGGCAATGACAGCCATCGGAATCGCGAGAATAATGAGCGCGCAACCGCAGGAGACAACATCAAAAGAGCGCTTGATAAGGCGGTAGAAGAACCCACCGTTTACGACGGGTTCTTCTAGTTCAATGATGTCGTCACCGGGCAACAACTTTTCCAGCACGTCAGCAGGGATACCGTTCTCCGACAGCTTAGGCTCATGCTTTCCGACGTTGTTAAGCTTTGCAGCCTCGCGCCTGTCCTCAAGCGTGACAGCGAGCGCTGCCGCATCCCCCATTTGATTTTCTTGCACGTTCTCTTCCAACACTTCGTCCCCTGGTCGGGGCTCCTTCCTGTTCCGCTAAGCAGTCGCCTGCAGCTAGGCGATCGCCTTTTTAAGGTTGCGCATTACACGCTGCTCGGCTGAAAGCACGGCAAGACCAACGCGCGTAGTAACGCGTCGGCCGCACAGATCAAGCTCCAAATAAGCAGTGCTCTTGCGTCTGTTAATGGATTTGATAAGGCCTTCGTGGCCCAGCAGCGGACCTGCCGTAACTACGACCTGGTCACCGTCTTTCAGGGCCTCGCTCATGGGCACCACACGGTCTCCCTTATGCGTAAATCCGCCAATAAGCTGGACCTCTTCTTTTGCCAGCGGCACAAACTGACCATCCTGAGATAACACCCGGGCAAAGTCGTCCATGCGCAGCAGATGCTGTTGCACAGTGCGGGGATCGGCCGTATCGCAGATAAGATAACCGGGAAAGAGTGGTTTGGTCGTATTGACCCATTCGCCCCGTACTTTAATCTCGGTTTGAAATTGGGGATAAAAGAGCTCTTGCATGGCACTTGCCGGCACCACGCGCTCGATGCGCTCGCGCATTACGTCTTCGCGACCGTTAATGACCTGGATCACATACCACACGAGCACCACCCCCTTGCTGTCTTACGTGTGGCTCACGGGGTTTGGGTATGGCTTCGCCAGGGCGCTTGTGCGCGAAGGCGCTCCATATTCAAACCCTGAGCCCAGTTAGACAAGCACGTGGCTCTGCCCCACCGTGAACGGTATGTATGAGTGCAGTTGCTAGAGACGCGGACGTGTATCGCAAAAATCACCGCGACTCCAGCTGGCTGCGTGCGAACCAGTCAAGCGGGAACAAAACTGGACCGCACGCAAACAGCTGAAGACTGCTGAGGTTTGCCGTAGCAACTTGATGCAATATCCAATGCGAACTTTTAAATGCTCGCAAAAACAAGTGCAAAATCGCGCATGGCAATCAATATTGGAGCTCGTGGTGTTTCTAGCACCGCCGTTACGGCCGGATGTTGATCGACCCTGTGCTACGTGGCCTGCTGGAGCCGTGAGCACAGTTGAACTCATGTAACGTTAGGTATTCTAGCACAAGCTGTTAGTGAAACTGATTTGGGCTGCGTTGGACAACATATCGTTCATTTGACGTGCTTTAGGGGGTTGTTTTGGGATGTTGTTCACGTAGGCGCAGGTTATTGGGGTGCTGGCAATAATTGGGAGCGTTCCTGAAGCTCAAATGGAACGGCGAGCTGCACTGATAATCGAGTTTGGCTAACAAACTATGTACAGAGTTGGGAAATAAATTGTGCAACTTTTTGTTGGTGTGGGTGAGAGTATATGCCCCGAGAAATTTCAGCATGAAAAAGGCCTTCGGAATTCCGAAGGCCTTTGCATTCACGATGGTGGAGACGAGGGGGATCGAACCCCTGACCTCTTGACTGCCAGTCAAGCGCTCTCCCAGCTGAGCTACGCCCCCGTGACGAGGAGATACTATAGGGGAATGTTTTGCTTGATGCAAGGGGGAATTTTGATTGATTGTCGTATCTTACGGGTTTTCCTGGGATGGGACTGAATTAGCTATTTTGGCGGGTATGAAAATAACTTGCTGGGTTTATTAGTTTTCTGGTTGAAAAAAGTCTCCTACCATTTTGTTAAGCCAATGGTTGGATTTAAAGCGGAGCAACTCATTGAAGTTATAAAATCTCTGGTTGAAATCGTCTTTGCCAGGGAGGACCGACCATGGCCGAGAAGTTCGCGTTCGACTACGTTAACGAGATTTTGGGTATCGTCAACTACGTGCGCGAAGTGCTACGCCCCGCCTTCACTACTGGGACTGCCGAGCCGCATCTCAATCGCATCATCGCGTGCAGCAGCCTGACGATTGGGCCGCGCATCGACGTCCCGGAACCGCTCTTCGTGACCGAGCCCGACCGCGACGACGAGATGGTGGATGAGTTTATCGAACCGAGGACAGATCTGAGAATCGACGCAGAAACGGGCGAGGTGTTATGAGCATAGCAGCAATTGCCGATTGGGAGCCCATGCCCTCTACGTGTTTAAAATGCAGCGACAACGAATACGGGTTCCCCACCGTCGTCTGCCGTACGCCCAGCAGACTTGTGGAAGAGTGCGAAAAAGCTTTCGACGCAGGGCTGCTGCTCGCCGCTTTGACTCTCGTAGTGACCATCCCAGACGTATGCGCAAACATCGACGGGACGGATTACCGAAAATGGTGCAAGGAGTACCTGGAGCTCCCGAACGATGGGAGAAAAATGACCAATGCGCGCAAGGGCGAGAAGCGCCCAGATGAGATAAAAGAGGGGTTTGAGACGATAGAGGATCGAGGCATCTTTACGGCATCGGATCTCTATCAGCTTCGCTGCGCGGTGATCCATGCGGGGTCGTCGGTCATCGAGGGAAGGGGCGAAGCGTATAGCCCCTACAAAGCCATCGGGGTTTGCGTTCAGGGCGATGCGCGCGGGATAATCGCGAGTTATGGGCATAAAGGAATCGGCCATGGAAGCCAACAAGACTGCGAGTTCGATTGCGTCGTCAAGCTTGAAGGGCTCATCTCTCTCATAGCAAAGGGTGTGTGGAAATTCGTCGAGGAAAACCCCGAGCGCGATCGAGAATACTCAACGGGGAAAGGACTTTCCCGCCAAGGCGTGGTGGACTTCAGGCCTTTAATCAAAAAGCAAAGTTGTTAAGCATGTGGTTAGATTTGCATACGAGCGGGTTGTTAGATAAGTGGTTGGATTAAACAGAATCCCGTTTGCGGAAACCAAACAATCGTTTAACAACTTCCAACCACTTATTTTACTTACCCTTTTTTGCGTTGCCAAAATTAGCCAATTCAGCCCAGTCCCGATAAAACCCTCACGCCAGCAAATAGCCGATCGCAACGCCTTGATGAACTTGGATCTTGGCCGTACCCCTAACGACATTGGAGATGCCGGTGTCAGCCAGTAGTCCCAGCGGGCTGTGATCTAGCTCCCATTCTAGGCCGTGTTCGCTTACCTTGGTGTTGGGGGCTATGGCGATGATGGAGAACGTCTTGCCCTCGGCGCCTTCGATGGTCCACGACTCGCCTGCGTGAAGAATGCGGGCGACCACCTTGTCCTCGGCAATCCAGATAGGGGCATCATCGTAGCCAGCGAGCAGGCCCAGTACGGAAAGCGCCATGTCCGGACGACCGCCCGTGGCGCATGTCGCAACCACTTCGGCACCCGGCCAGCGACGGCGGACGGAATCGAGCGCCAGCGCCAGATCGGTATAGTCCTTGTACGGGTCGTGGCGCTCAACTTCAAAATCGGTGGCGACATCGACCATTGCACGACCCGCATCACTCACCGTGTCGGCATCCCCCACATACACGTCGCAGCCCAGGCCGGCACTCAACAGAGCGTCGAGTCCGCGGTCCACGGCGACAACGTGGTCGCACTCCTCTGCTAGCCTACGCAACAGATCCGCGCTCGCCACCACGGGCGAGCCGCAGACCACTAGTACCTTGCAAGCCACAGCCCTCGCCTATCCCTCAAACGAAAGCACGTGGGCCAGGTCAAGACCCTCGTAGCTGTCGATAAAGATATCGCAGTTGGCGCGTACCTCATCGCGCTTCATACGGCCGTGCGGGTCATAGATGCCCACGCGCTTAAAGCCAGCGGTGCCAGAGCTCTTAAGGCCAAAGACAGCGTCCTCAAACACCCATGCGCGCTCAAACTTGCACCCGTGGCGCTCTTCCAGGCGACGCAGCGCCAGCTCGTACACATCGGGGAACTGTTTGGAGCGTCCTGCCTCGCCCGTCGTGGTCACAAACTCCATGTATGCGTCGAGCCCGGCACCAGCGAGCGCGGACTGCA
Source organism: Collinsella sp. (assembly GCA_048189585.1). Taxonomy (GTDB): domain Bacteria; phylum Actinomycetota; class Coriobacteriia; order Coriobacteriales; family Coriobacteriaceae; genus Collinsella. The sequence continues at coordinate 8,856 of DBEZHA010000001.1, forward strand.
CCAGCTCGGCCGGCGTGGACGTGGCAACGCACGTGGCAATGCCCTCCGCCTTCGCCTGCTCCAAAAATGCCAGGAGCCCCTCACGCGGCGGCACCTTGGAGTACCCATCAATCAAAATCTCGCGCAGCTCGCGATACAGCTCTTCGCCATTCGCGCCAATGCCCCACGTGTCGTGGTAGGCCTGGCACTCGTCCTCCAGCGACAGGTGCTCAAATTGGGCAAAGTCATCCACGGTCACGTCAACTCCGTGGCGGTGCAATAACTCGGGCTGGGCATAGGCCCAAACGGGGGTGCTATTAACCAGCGTGCCGTCGCAATCGAAAATAAAAGCAACCTTGGGAGCGGCGGTATGGGACATAAACGAACCTTTCGATATCAAATGGTAAACATCCTGCTAAAAACGTTTTACCAAACGTCAGCCAAACAATTTTGAAACCCAAATTGGTAAAACTGTCAAGAGTTTTACCACGTCAATTCTGCCAGTGGTATAAACATGTCGCTTACCGATTAAACGCCCCCGCAAATCCGCTTTCGTCCATAAAACTAACGCACAGGTGTTATCGTAGTTTCTGCCGAAAGTTCCACCGAGCACGCGAGGTGGAACGAATCACAGAAACTTCGCCGTCCCTTCGATTCGTGCAGCCTTGGACCTTTCGCATCTAGTCACCAAGGCAACACGCTGCCGCGTCATGATGGGATCAAACGTGAGCGATACAAAGCTAAAGCCAACGGCTAAAAAGCCCGCAACCCGTAAAGCCGCCCCGCACGCACCGGAGCTCTCTAAGGACGATGTCTATCTGTTTGGCATTGGAATGTGGGAGCGCAGCTGGGAAAAGATGGGCGCGCATCCCGACACGCAGCAGCGCACGCGCGGCTGGCGTTTTTGCGTTTGGGCGCCCGACGTAAAGAGTGTCCATGTCATTGGCGAATTTAACGACTGGGATGAGGAAGCCAACCCGCTGGTGCCCGTGCATACGAGCGCTATTTGGGAAGGCTTTATTCCTGGTGCCGAGCAGGGCCAGCTCTATAAATACCTAATCGAGACCAACGAGGGCGAAAAGCTCTACAAGGCCGATCCGTATGCTTTTAAGGCCGAGTGCCCCCCGGGAACGGCGAGCGTGCTGTGGACCCTCGATGGCTACAAGTGGAACGACGCCGCGTGGCTTAAGCGCCGCGCCGGCCACAACCACATGTCGCAGCCGCTTAACATCTACGAGGTGCATATTGGCTCGTGGAAGCGCCACGGCGATGCGCCGCAGGGCGAGCCGGACGAGTACGGCAACTACCCCGGCCCCATGGACCCCTTCCCCGCGCAGCGCGGCGAGTTCTACACCTACGACGACCTGTCGGTGGAGCTCGTGGACTACGTGCGCGACATGGGCTATACGCATATCGAGGTCATGCCGCTTATGGAGCATCCCTTCGATGGCTCCTGGGGCTACCAGACGACCGGCTACTATGCCGCCACGTCGCGCTACGGCAACCCGCAGCAGCTCATGCACTTTATCGATGCGTGTCACGAGGCGGGCATCGGCGTGATCATGGACTGGGTGCCTGGCGGATTTTGCGCCGACTCCCACGGTCTTGCCACCTTTAACGGCCACATGCTGTTTGAACACGAGATTCACCCCAACTGGGGCACGCACAAGTTCGATTTCGCCCGCGGCGAGGTCCGCTCCTTCCTGGTCTCCAATGTGCTGTACTGGCTCGAGAACTTCCACGTGGATGGTATTCGCATGGACGGCGTGTCCAGTATGCTGTATCTGAACTTTGGCATCGACGATCCGGGCCAAAAGAAGTTCAACAAGTACGGTACCGAGGAGGACCTGGATGCCAGCGCGTTTATCCGCCAGGTCAACTGCGCCGTGGAGGCCCACTTCCCTGACGTGATGATGATGGCCGAGGAGTCCACCGCGTGGCCGCTCGTGACCTACCCGCCGCAGGACGGCGGCCTGGGCTTCCACTACAAGTGGGACATGGGCTGGATGAACGACACCCTGCACTACATGCAGACCGATTTTCCGTGGCGTCCCGGCAACCACGGGCTGCTCACGTTCTCCATCATGTACGCCTTTACCGAGAACTTTATTTGCTCGCTCAGCCACGACGAGGTCGTGCACGGCAAGTGCTCGCTCATCGGCCGCATGCCGGGCGACTGGTGGCGCCAGTTTGCCGGCCTACGCACGCTGGCTTTCTACCAAATGACGCACCCCGGTGCCAAGCTCAACTTTATGGGCAACGAGATCGGCCAGTTTATTGAATGGCGCTACTACGAGTCCATCCAGTGGTTCTTGACCGAGCAGTACGAGACCCATGCGCATCATCAGGCGTTTATCAAGGCGCTCAACCACCTGTACACCGCCGAGCCCGCCCTGTACGAGCGCGGCTACACCGACGACGGCTTTACCTGGATCGACGCGGACAACTCCAAGCAGTCCATCGTGAGCTTTGTGCGCCAGGGCGAGGACGTCGATGACGACCTGGTGATCCTGATCAACTTTGACCCGGCGAGCTACGAGAGCTTCCGTGTGGGCGTGCCGCGCGAGGGCGACTGGGAGGTCATCTTTGATTCCGACCGTCCCGAGTTTGGCGGCAGCGGCTATGCCGGCGAGGAACCCTACACCTGCTCGAGTGAGCCCTATCCCTGGAACGGGCAGATGGACTCCATCGAGATTAAGGTGCCCGGCCTGGCAGGCGTGGTGCTTAAGCGCCGCGGTCCCAGTAGCTATAAACCGCCCGTGGTCGAGGTTCCCAAGAAGGCAACGCGCAAGCGTGCGTCCTCGGTGAAGCCCAAGGCCGCAGCTGCTAAGAAGGCTCCGGCTAAGGCGAAGGCTGCCAAGCCCGCTGCCAAGGCTTCGGCCAAGTCCACCACGGCCAAGAAGGTAGCCACCAATAAGGCTGCTCCCAAGGCCAAGGCAGCTGCTGTTAAGGCTCCTGCCAAGAAAGCGTAACAAAGCCGTTACCACTGTAATTACCCGCCCCGACGGGGCGTAGGATACATGTCATAACCGTTCCGGGAGAAACATCCCCGGGGGAAAGGAACGTATGAATAAGATCTTCGACAACAAGCAGGAGTTTACCGAGCTCTATCGCGATGCCGTCATGAGCATCAGCGGCAAGAGCGTCGAGGCCGCCAGCGACCTGGACCGCTTTAACGCCCTGGCCAAGCTCGTGGCCGAGAAGGCCCGCACCGTTGCCACCAAGAGTGACGCCCGCGCCACCGCAGAGGGCAAAAAGCGCGTGTACTACTTCTCGATCGAGTTTTTGATCGGCCGCCTGCTCGACAACTATCTGCTCAACTTTGGCGTGCGCGACATGGTCGCCGAGGCGCTCGACGACATGGGCTTTGACCTGTCCGTCATCGAGAACCAGGAGCCCGATCCGGCACTGGGCAACGGTGGCCTGGGACGTCTGGCCGCATGCTTCCTGGATTCCATGGCAGCCGAGGGCATTGCCGGCTACGGCAACGGCATGCGCTACCGCTACGGCCTGTTTAAGCAGGAGATCGTCAACGGCAGCCAGGTCGAGGCCACCGACGAGTGGCTCACCCACGGCTATCCCTGGGAGGTCCGCCGTCAGGACAAGGCCGTGACCATTAAGTTTGGTGGCCATGTGGAGGGCTTTGAGGAGAACGGCCGCACGTTCTACCGCACGGTGGACACGCAGGATATCCTGGCCGTCCCCTATGACATCCCCGTTGTGGGCTATGCCGGCGAGACCGTCAACAAGTTGCGCGTCTGGGCCGCTGAGCCGGTCGAGGAGCACTTCGATCTGGAGGCCTTCAACCGCGGCGACTACGCCCTGGCAGACGCCGAGCGCGCCGAGGCCGAGGCCATCAGCGCCATCCTCTACCCCAATGACGCCGGCGAGCACGGCCGTCTGCTGCGCCTGAAGCAGGAGTACCTGTTTGTCTCGGCCGGCATCTACAGCCTGCTCGACACCTTTGAGAAGGAGCATGGCGAGAACTGGGAGCTGCTGCCGCAGTTTGTGGCCATCCACACCAACGACACGCACCCCGCCATGTGCGGCCCCGAGCTCATGCGCATCCTCATCGACGAGAAGAAGCTTGAGTGGGACGACGCCTGGAACATCGTGACGCAGGTCGTGAGCTACACCAACCACACCATCCTGCCCGAGGCTCTGGAGAAGTGGCCCATCGGCACGTTCTCCAAGCTCCTCCCCCGCGTGTACCAGATCATCGACGAGATCAGCCGTCGTTGGCACGAGTCGTTCGACACCACGCAGGAGGGCTGGCAGGAGCGTCTGCGCCAGACCGCCATTCTGTGGGACGGCGAGATTCGCATGGCCAACCTGTCCGTGATCTGCAGCCACAGCGTCAACGGCGTGGCAAAGATCCACTCCGACATCATCAAGAACATCGTGCTCAAGGACTTCTATGCCCTGACGCCCGAGAAGTTCAACAACAAGACCAACGGCATCTCGCATCGTCGCTTCTTTGCCGAGGCCAACCCCACCTACGCCAAGCTCGTCACCGAAGCCATTGGCGACGGCTGGCTCAAGGACGCCTTTGAGCTGGAAAAGCTTAAAGAGTTCCAGAACGACACTGAGTTCCTGAAGGCCGTGGGTGCCTCCAAGCGCGCCAATAAGGAGCGTCTGGCCGCCTACGTCAAGGCCGAGACCGGTCTGGTCATTGACCCCAACACCGTCTTCGATGTTCAGGTTAAGCGCTTCCACGCCTACAAGCGCCAGCTCATGAACATCATGAAGGTGATGGACATCTACAACCGTCGCATCGCGGATCCCAACTTCCACGTGACGCCGACGACCTTCATCTTTAGCGGCAAGGCTGCCTCGAGTTACACCTTCGCCAAGGAGACCATCCGTCTGATCAACTCGGTGGCCGAGGTCATCAACAACGATGCCCGCGTCAACGAGGTCATGAAGGTCTGCTTTATCCCTAACTTCCGCGTGAGCAACGCCCAGCTCATCTACCCCGCCGCCGAGATCTCGGAGCAGATCTCCACGGCCGGCAAGGAGGCCTCGGGTACGTCCAACATGAAGCTCATGATGAACGGCGCCATTACGCTGGGCACCCTCGATGGCGCCAACATCGAGATCGCCGACTTGGCCGGCCGCGAGAACGAGGCCATCTTTGGCCTGACCGCTCCCGAGGTCGAACAGCTCTGGGCATCTAACAGCTACTTTGCGTGGGATACGCTCAACAACGATCGCGAGCGTCTGGGCCGTGTGATGGACGAGCTCAAGGACAACACCTTTGCGGGTCTTTCGGGCAACTTCGAAAGCATCTACAACGAGCTCATGAACAACAACGACCCCGATCTGGTCATGGCGGACTTCCGCAGCTACGTGGATGCGTGGGAGAAGCTCACCGGCAGCTACGGCGACCAGGAGACCTGGAACCGCAAGGCGCTGCTCAACACCGCCTCCTCCGGCTGGTTCTCGAGCGACCGCACCATTCGCGAGTACCGCGACGAGATCTGGCACGCGTAAAGGCGCGCGAGCTCCCTTATGCCAGCACGGCATTACTCGACGGGCGCGACCGAGCGCCTCGCCCGTCGCTAATGGGTTTAGGAACATCGATGACAGAAGGAGAAATCGATGAGTAAGAAAGAATGCATCGCGATGCTCCTCGCAGGAGGACAGGGCAGCCGATTGGGGGCACTCACCCAAAAGATCGCTAAGCCGGCGGTTAGCTTTGGTGGCAAGTTCCGCATTATCGACTTTTCGCTGTCCAACTGCTCCAACTCGGGCATCGACACGGTGGGCGTTCTGACGCAGTACCGTCCCTACCTGCTGCATGCCTACGTGGGCTCCGGCGAGGCTTGGGATCTGGACAGCCGTGACGGCGGCGTGTCGATCCTGCCGCCGTACGAGACACAGACCGGTGGCGCCTGGTATGCGGGTACGGCCGACGCCATTACGCAGAACCTCGACTACATCAAGGCCAACGACCCCAAGTACGTCCTGATTCTTTCGGGTGACCATCTGTATCGCATGGACTACCGCAAGATGCTCAAGACGCACATTGAGAACAACGCCGACCTCACGGTGAGCGTTATGCCCGTGCCGTGGGAGGAGGCCAACCGCTTTGGCATCCTGACCACCGACCCCGAGGACGGCCGCATCACCAAGTTTACCGAGAAGCCCGAGAAGCCCGATTCGAACCTCGCTTCCATGGGCATCTACATCTTCTCGGCCGACGTCCTGATCGAGGCGCTCGAGCAGGACGCTCTGGACCAGCGCTCGAGCCACGACTTTGGCAAGGACATCATCCCCAAGCTGCTCGGCGAGGGCAAGCGCCTGTACAGCTACGAGTTCCACGGTTTTTGGAAGGACGTCGGCACCATCGCCAGCTTCCACGAGACCTCGATGGACCTGCTGGGCAACAACCCCGAGTTCGACCTGTTTGACAAGAACTTCCCCATCATGTCCAACATCACTACGCGTCCGCCGCACTACATTGGCCCGGACGGCCGCCTGGACGACTGCCTGGTCTCCAACGGCTGCAAGATCTACGGCACCGCTCGCCACTCGATCCTTTCCACCGATGTCATCATCGAAGAGCGCGCCGTAGTCGAGGACTCCGTGCTGCTGCCGGGTGCGCACGTTAAGAGCGGCGCGCACATCTGCCGCGCTATTTTGGGCGAGAACTCCACGGTCGAAGAGGGCGTGAAGCTCGGCTCCGTCGATACCACCAAGGATACGGCCGTCGTTGGAAATGACGTCGTTATCGGGAAGGGGGAATGATCCGATGATCAATCGCAAGGCCATCGGTTATATCACCGCTAACTACTCTTCGACCTACGGCAGCGTGCTGCTCAAGGACCGCCCCATCGCGTCCGTCCCGTTTTTGGGCCGCTACCGCCTGATCGACTTCCCGCTGTCCAACATGATGAATGCCGGCATTAAGACCGTCGGCGTCGTCATGCCGGGCAACTATCGCTCGCTGATCGACCACGTGGGCTCGGGCAAGGACTGGGGCCTGGACCGCAAGAAGGGCGGCCTGTTCATGGTCCCCGGCAACGCGTATGGCACCAGCAAGGGCGGCATGCGCTTCCTGCTGCGCGACATCATCTCCAACAAGACGCTGTTCCAGCGCTCGGACAAGCCCTATGTCGTGATGATGGGCACCAACATCATCTTTAACATGGACCTCAACACCATCATTGACGCGCACGAGAACTCCGGTGCCCAGATGACCGTGGTGTACTGCAAGGCCACGCGCAACGTCGACGACGAGACCAAGCTGCAGATCAACGAGAACGGCCGCCTGACGGGCGTGAGCGCCGGCGTCGTGTACGGCGACAACGCCTCCATGGACTGCTGCATCGTCAACCGCGAGACGCTGCTCGAGATCATCGACCACTACCAGGCCGCCGACTATCTTGACCTGCTCGAGGCACTCCAGGGCGACTTTGGCAACATCGACGTGTGCAGCTACGAGTACAAGGGCGAGGTCGTGGGCGTGTTTAGCGAGAAGTCGCTGTATCGCCGCAGCATGGACCTGCTCGACCAGACCGTGGCCGACCAGCTCTTCGATCCCGAGCGCCCGATCCTGACCAAGGCTCACGACGTGCCGCCTTCGCGCTATGCGACCGGTAGCCACGCGTGCAACTCGATCATCTCGGCCGGCTGCATCATCAAGGGCACCGTGCGCAACTCGATCCTGTCGCGCGGCGTCGTGGTCGAGGAAGGCGCTTCGGTGACCAACTCGATCATCAACCAGAGCTGCATCATCAAGAGCGGCGCCCGCGTTGAGAACGCCATCCTGGACAAGAACAACGTGGTTCCCACCAACACCGAGCTTCGCGGCACGCCCGAGAACATCCTGGTGCTGGGCAAGGCTCCGTTAACTTCCGACACCACCATCGTACGTTAACGTTGGCACCGCAACATCGCTCGTAACATGTAGAATAGCCGCCCGGTTCGCGCCTGGCGGCTATTCTCGAATTGCAACAGGGAGACAATATGGCAGATTCCAGCAAAAAGATGCAGATCGTGTTTGCCTCGGCCGAGTGCGCACCGTTTGTTAAGACCGGTGGCCTGGGCGACGTGGCAGGCTCGCTGCCTGCGGCGCTTGTACGCGCCGGCGCCGAGGTCATCGTGATGGTGCCCAATTATGCCACCATCAAGGACGAGTACAAGGCGCAGATGGAGCACTTCTCCGACTTTTACGTGAGCCTGGGCTGGCGCAACGAGTACTGCGGGCTCGAGAAGCTCGAGCACGACGGCGTCACGTATATGTTCATCGACAACGAGCGCTACTTTGCGCGCGACTATCCGTACGGCTTCTTTGACGACGGCGAGCGTTTTGCGTTCTTCTCTAAGGCCATCACCGAGAGCCTGCAGCACCTACCGGCCGGTTTTGACTGCGACATCCTGCACTGCAACGACTGGCAGACGGCACTGGCGCCCGTGTTCTTGCGCGAGTTCTACCAGGGCCTGCCGCTGTACGACCGCGTCAAGACCGTGTTCTCGATCCACAATGTGGCGTTCCAGGGCCAGTTTAGCGACACCGTAATGGAGGACATCCTGGGCGTGGCGCATATTCCGGCGGCCGCCTCGCAGCTGCGTTGCGACGCCTGCAGCATCAACTACATGCTGGGCGCGCTACGCTATGCCGATGCCATCACCACGGTGAGCCCCACCTATGCCAACGAGATCCAGACGCCCGAGTTTGGCGAGGGCCTGGACGGCGTACTGCGCGAGCGCTCCTATGCGCTGCAGGGCATCCTCAACGGCATTGACGTGGCGGGCTTTGACCCGGCGACCGACAAGCGCATTGCCGCAAATTACACGGTTGATGACCGTTCCGGCAAAGCTGTGTGCAAGGCCAAGCTGCAGGAAGAGCTGGGGCTCGAGGTTCGCGACGACCGTCCGCTCATGGTGATGGTCACGCGCCTGACGCGCCAGAAGGGCCTGGACCTGGTCATGTACGCGCTCGACCGCATCCTGTCCGGCGGCGTTCAGGTGGCGGTACTGGGCACCGGCGACCGCGACTACGAGGACGGCCTGCGCTACTTCCAGGACAAGTACCCCGGCACCATGGCCGCACGCATCGAGTTCGATCCTGCGCTGTCGCAGCGTATGTATGCCGCCGCCGACATGTTCCTGATGCCTTCGAAGTTTGAGCCCTGCGGCCTGTCGCAGATCATCGCCATGCGCTACGGCACCCTGCCCATTGTGCGCGAGACCGGTGGCCTAAAGGACACGGTAATCCCGTATAACGAGTTTACAGGCGAGGGCACGGGCTTCTCGTTTAGTAACTTCAACGGCGACGAGATGGGCGACGCCGTTTTCCGCGCGGCACGCCTGTTCTGGGACAACCGTGATGCCTGGAACCAGCTGGTCACGCAGGCCATGAGCCAGGACTTTAGCTGGACGCGCTCGGCCGACAAGTATCTGGACCTGTACTTCTTTATGCATCCGGAAATTGAGCGCCCGGCGTCGGTTGTCGACGAGCCTGAAGCTGTTGCTGAGCCGGTGGCCGCTGAGGAGCCCAAGACCGAGGAGAAGCCGGTTGAGGCAGAGCCCGCAAAGGCCGAGCCTGAGGCAAAGGCCGAGGTCAAGCCCGCTGCAAAGCCCGCAGCTAAGAAGACCGCGACTCGTAAGACGACGGCCAAGAAGGTCACAGCGACCAAGGCGGCGGCAACAAAGACCACCGCTGCCAAGACAACGACCACGCGCAAGCGCACGACCGCCGCTGCCAAGAAGGCCGCCGAAGCCGAGGCTGCTCCCGAGGTAAAGGCCGATGTCGCCGAGGCCAAGCCGGCCGCCAGTGCTCCGGCAAAGACCGCTGCCAAGAAGACAACGGCAACGAAGTCGACGACTACGACCAAGGCCGCTGCGGCCAAGGCTACCCCGAAGAGTGCCGCAAAGCCCGCCGTCAAGGTCGAGGAGGCGGGCGCCGAGCCCAAGGCCGAGGCAACTGCCGAGGCAAAGCCGGCCGCCAAGACCACCGCGCGTAAGCGCGCAACGACGACGGCCAAGAAGACCACGACCAAAGCTGCTGCCCCCAAGGCAGAGGCCAAGGCCGAGGTAAAGGCCAAGCCGGCGCCGAAGGCCGCTAAGGTCAAGGCCGCACCGAAGGCTACGGCCAAGCCCGAGCCCGCCAAGGAGACTCCGGTCTCCCCCGCCGCTCCGGCAGAGAAAAAGGCCCCGTCCAAGAAGACGTCCGTCCGCAAGGCCACGGCCACCCGCAAGCGCCGCTAGCCCAAAGACGATCCAAAACCTAATCAAACCCCATGCAAGGGGCGCTCCAACCGGGCGCCCCTTCTCTGTAGGTAGTTGGTAAAACGATTTTCTAGGACAACCGTTCGCCGATGGTAAACGGATGTTGTTTATACAGCCTGTGTACAACAGATATACTTACATCCTGTGCGTAAAGCCCATGGCCAGCAGGCCGTGATTCTATTGAACTGGACCGTACTATGAGATTGATACACAACAGCCGTCTGCCGCAGTTTCGCACTCCGTTTGGCGCTGTGACCACAGGAACAACCCTTTCGCTCTCCGTGATTCTGGAGGACGCCGATCCCGCGCAGGCAACGCTTACGCTGCGCACCTGGGTCGATGAGATCGGTGAATCTCGATATCCCATGACGCACGAGGGCGACGGCATATTTACCGCAGAGCTTGAGTGCACCGAGCCCTGTCTTATTTGGTACAGCTTTATCTGCAATATTGAGGGCCAGCCCGAGGTCCGCTTGGGCGCACCGCAGGGACGCACCGGCGGCGAGGGCGTAACCTACGACTACGCCGAGGTGCCGTCATTCCAAGTCACCGTCTACAAACACCGTGAGAACCGTCCCACCTGGTACGAGCGCGGTATGGTCTACCAGATCTTCCCCGATCGCTATGCCCGCGACGAGCACTGGCGCGAGCGCACGCTGGCCGAGGTCGAAAAACTGCGTAACGGAATCCAGCGCCGGATGGTCGAGGACTGGAACGAGCCGCCCGTTTACGAGCGCGCCGAGGACGGCTCCATTAAGACCTGGGACTTCTACGGCGGATCGCTCAAGGGTATCCAGGAAGACCTGCCTCGTATCGCCGAGCTGGGCTTTACAGCCATCTACCTCAACCCCATTTTTGAAGCCGCGAGTAACCACCGCTACGACACCGCCGATTACACCAAGATCGATCCGATTCTGGGCACCGAGCAGGACTTTACCGAGCTGTGCGAGACGGCCGAGAAGCTTGGCATTTCCATCATTCTGGACGGTGTGTTCAACCACACGGGCGACGATTCGATCTACTTCAACCGCTACGGCAACTACCCCGGAGTGGGCGCGTGGCAGAGCGAGGATTCGCCGTGGCGTGATGCGTTTTATTTCCACGAGGACGGCTCGTACGACTGCTGGTGGGGCGTGGGCAATATGCCCGCCATCAATGAGAGCTCCGAACTGGTACGCGAGCGGCTCCTGGGCAAGGACGGCGTCATTCGTAAATGGCTGCGCGCCGGCGCTCACGGCTGGCGCCTGGATGTGGCCGACGAGCTTTCCGATGACTTCCTGACCGAGATCAAAAAGGCCGTGCTCGCCGAGAAGCCCGACGCGCTGCTGCTCGGCGAGGTCTGGGAAGATGCCTCCAACAAGATTAGCTACGGCCATCTGCGTCGCTACCTGCAGGGCTCCGAGCTGGACTCTGCAATGGATTACCCCTTCCGCGACATGGTCATCGGCTTTTTGATGGGCTACAAAAACGCCTACCAAGCTGCCGAGGATATCGAGACCCTGCGCGAGAACTACCCGCGCGAGGCATTATCCTGCGCGCTCAATCTGCTGTCGAGCCACGACCGCCCGCGCATTATCTCGGTGCTCGGCGGTGGCCCCGACGAGTCGCAGCTGCCCGAGAGTGAGCGCAGCAAATGGCGCCTGGACGAGAACTCCATGGGCCTGGCCAAGAGCCGCTTTTGGCTGGCGACGCTCATGCAGATGACGTTCCCGGGCGTTCCCTCAATCTATTACGGTGACGAGTACGGCCTGGAGGGCCTCACCGATCCGGGCAACCGCCGCACCATGCCGACCAAGGAAAACCTACACGACTTCGATACGTTTGCGATCGTCAAGAATGCCTCGGCCGTGCGCCGCGCGCTGCCGTTTATGATCGACGGTGAGATCAAGGCCTTCGCGCTCAATGACGAGGTGCTGGCCTACAACCGTACCGGTAAAGACGGCGAGTCCGCGACCGTCATCATCAACCGCAGCCTGCGCAATTCGCATCGCGTGACGATCCCGGCGCTCGGCGAATGCGCGAGTGACGTGATCAGCGGTCACGAGTGTGAGATCCATAACGGTACGGTCACGCTCGATCTGTATCCGCTGGGCTCGTCGATCATCTATCACCATGCCGAGCAGCGCCTGCAGGAGCCGCTCGATCACGGTGCGGGTGTTGTGTGCCATATCACATCGGTGCCGACCGACGACGGCAAGCCCGGTACGATCGGTGCGCCCACGCGTCGCTTTATCGACCATCTGGCCGCCATGGGCATGCGCTACTGGCAGGTTCTCCCCGTCAACCCCACGGACTTCTTCCGCTCCCCATACGCCGGTCCTTCGGCCTTTGCAGGCAATATCGACCTGCTACCCGAGAGCCACGAGGAGCTGGCCGCCGACTTTGAGACCTGGAAGGCCCGCGGCGGCGAGGATGCCGACCCGCTGTACACAGCGTTTAAACATCGCAATGCCGATTGGCTCGAGAAATACTGCGTCTATATGGCCGTCAAAAAGTACTTTGAGGGCGAGTCGCGCCACAATTGGCCGGCAGATGTCGCTCGCTACAACGAGCATCTAATCGACGACAAGCGCTTCCACAACGAGGCCGAGCTTCAGGCGTACATGCAGTACCGCTTTGACCTGGCCTGGTGCGAGCTCATGAACTACGCGCACAAGAAGGGTATCGAGGTTATCGGCGACATTCCTATGTACGTGTCCGACGATTCGGCAGACGCGTGGAGCGAACCCGAGAACTTCTGGCTGTCCGATACCGGCAAAGCAATCGAGATTTCCGGCGCGCCGCCCGACAACTTTGCGCCCGAGGGTCAGGTATGGGGCAACCCGACGTTCCGCTGGGACCACATGAAGCAGAACGGCTATAGCTGGTGGATGGATCGCCTGCGCCGCGCGTTCTCGCTCTACGACCGCGTGCGTCTGGATCACTTTCTGGGGTTCCACAGCTACTTTAGCATCCCCGCCGGCAAGGCCTGCGCCGACGGTCGCTGGCTGGCGGGACCGGGCAAAGACCTGTTCCAGACTGCCTACGACGAGCTGGGTCCGCTCAACTTTATCGCCGAGGACCTGGGCTATTTGACGCCCGGTGTTCGCGCCATGGCTTCGACCTGCGGTTTCCCCGGCATGGACGTGCTGGAGTTTAGCGATTACGAAGTCCGTTGCGGCGTGCACCCCACGCCAGGAAAGATCCTGTACACCTCAACGCACGATACGTCGACGCTGGCCGGCTGGTGTACGCGTTCCTTTGCGGGCGGCGATGAACCGAGCGGTGTTGAGGTGGCGGCCAAGCTGATGAGCGACGCGCTGGCAAGCGACGCTCCCCTGGTGATGATGCCGCTGCAGGATGTCCTGGGGCTTGGCGACGACGCGCGCATGAACGTTCCGGGCGTGGCCACGGGCAACTGGACCTGGCAGGCTAACGAGGCGAACATTGCAGCCGCCGAGGGCAAAACCGCACAGCTCCTGCGCAACAACCATAGATTCTGGGGCGAAGCGTGATAAAACCCCCGATATAGGGTACAGTTACAGACGTTTGAATTTTTGCGGGCAGAGTAATCTGCCCGCTTTGTGCTGAAAAGGAAGTATTATGGCGCGCTACGATTACAAGTGCTCGAGCTGCGGCAACGTGTTTGAGGTTGAGCATCCCATGTCCGAGACTCCCGAGGTCGTGTGCCCGAGCTGCGGTGCCCCGGCGGCCAAGACATTCTCGGCCAGCGGCATTCAATTTGAGGGTAGCGGTTTCTATAACACCGACCAGCGAAGCGGCGGCTCCAGCACAAGCGCCACCAGCGGCTGCTGCGCCAACTGCCCGCATAGCCACTAGAAACCAAGCAGCCCCGCGACCAAAACCGATCGCGGGGCTATTTCTTTGCTCTATGGGTAGTTAATTAAGCTACCCAGGTTTCCTTGTGAGTTGCGGTGAAATAAGGACTGTTTGGCGGGCAGAAGCGGCTTTTCATTCCCTATTTCACCGCAACTTAGTCGTTACTTGTGGACCAGTCTGGCGCAGAAGTGGCCGTCGTAGGAGTCGGCGTTTACCGGCACGCTTTGGAAGAGGCCTCGATCGTTCTGGCGTACGGATACGAGCTTCTTGGCCTGATCGAACTCGGGGAGTTGCAGAATCTGTGCCTCGGAAAGCGGTGCCACGCTAAAGCCGGCACCCTCGGGAGAAGCAAGGAACGCGTCCACCACCTGCGTGTTCTCCTCGTCGAAGACGGAGCACGTCGCATAGATGAGCTCGCCGCCGGCAGCCACGCGCGCGGCGGCTTCCTTGAGCATCGACAGCTGCAGTTTGGGCAGCTCAACCGTCACATCCTTTTCGGTCAGACGCCACGGAATCTCGGGATGACGACGCATGGTTCCGGTGCCCGAGCACGGCGCATCGATAAAGACCGTGTCGAATTTAACCGGCTCGCCAAGCATGGCATCAAACGATGTGAGCACCTCATCAAGCTCGCAGGCATCGCCCGAAACCGTACGAACGCCCTGAATACCCGCCTTGTGAAGGCGCGCGAGATTTAGGTCGCACTTACGGTCATGAAGATCAAGTGCCGTATGCAGACGCTCATAGCCGGCGCGCTTGGCCTGACACATCATCACATAGGTCTTGGTACCGCGACCGGCGCCAATCTCAAGGCAGCTTCCAGGGCGCGTGGCAGCTGTGGCGATGAGCTGAGCGTTAAGGTCCGAGGCCACCGCGGCAGCACGCTCAAACACACCCGAAGCAACGGTAACCTGGGCATCAACCGGAGCATGGCAGCCCGGGAAGACAGGCGCGACGAGCTGCGAGATATACGGATCGGGCTTAGTCGCAAAGGCGTTCTCATGCAGGGCCAGCGGCGCGGGGGCCAGATTGCCGGCAAAGTTAAGCGCACCCTCGGGCGTGTCAAACGACGCCATAATACGAGCGCACAGCCAACGCGGCAGACCCATCAGGCGCGACAGACGAACCAAGCGTCGCTCAGACTCGTCTACATCGGACGCCGTGGCAAAGTCCTCAACGTTGTCCGCGACCTTATGCAGCACGGCATTGGCCAAACCGGCGGCAGACTTAGCTCCGCTGCGCACCAGCTCAACGCCCTGACTCACCGCAACGCGGCCAGGCGTATGCAGATAGAGCATCTCGAAGGCTGAGATACGAAGTGCCATGCGAACACGCGGCGCAACCTTTTTAGGCTTATCGAGAAACTGATCGAGCAGCTCGTCCAAAATACCCTGCGTAGCGGCCACACCCAGCGCCAAGCGGGCGGCAAAAGCGGAATCGCGCTGGTCAATAGCCTTGGCCGATGCGCGAGTGGACAGCACGTCACGCGCATACATGCCGCGGCGATCGGCCTCCATTAGCACAACGAGCGCAAGTTTGCGCGCGGGAGACAGCTTGCTCATGACAAAACACCCCAGATAAGATCGGCGCCTTGCAGCCCAGCAGCCCAAGCAGAAGCGGCCATGGCACGCTTGCCATCGGGCTTAACCTCGAGCAACTCAACCGGGCCATCGGAAAGACCAAGGTAGACGCGCTTGGCTTGAACGGCAACAGCGCCTTCGCCAAGCGACACATCAGCCGGCTCAGCATCGAGCACGCGAACCGACTTGCCGGCAATCACACAACGAGCGGGAGCGGTGTCGGACGAGGCAAGCACATGACGCACACAATCAAGTGCCGCCATCTGAGGGTCAAGACGCATCTCCTGCTTAGAAATCTTGGCAGCATGGGTAACAAGCGACTCATCCTGTTCAATCCACACGGCGGTGCCATCGGCAAGCGAAGGAAGCGTATCGGCAAGCAGTTTGCCGCCAAGCTCACCAAGCTCCATGGTCAGCGCCTCAGCATGCTTACCGGCAACCGAGGTCGAGGCCTGCGCACAATAAGCGCCGGTATCCACGCCATGCCCAATACGCATAATGGAAACGCCGGCAACCTCATCACCAGCGAGAATCGCACGCTGAATGGGAGCAGCCCCACGCCAACGAGGCAGCAAGGACGCATGAACATTCACAATACCAAGCGGCGCCATATGCAGCACGTCATCCGGCAAAATGCAGCCATAGGCAGCCACGCAGAAAATGTCAGCCTGGGAAGCCTTAAGCGCCTCAACGACCTCAGGCGTCATACGATTAGCCTCAACAACCGGCAACCCCAGCTCAAGCGCTTTAGCCTTAACAGGAGACGGCTCCAGCTTCTTACCACGCCCGCGAACAGCATCAGGACGAGTAACAACAAGCGCAATCTCGTTACCAGCCTCAACAAGCGAAGTCAGCGAAGGCACAGCAAAATCGGGCGTACCCATAAACACAATACGCATAAAGAACGTCTCCCCTCAACCAAAGCCGAGACGGCTACAAATCAACAGCGGAAAGCCAAGTCACCAGCCCATCCGCAATAACATTTAAACAAGAACAAATATACCCAAAACCAAAGAAAGAGCCGCAATAAAAGCAGCTCCCTCTCAACAAAGACTATCAGCGAAGACGCCCCTCCCTGGCCCGACGGCACCCGGGCGAAAAGGAGCACGAAAACGCAGTCCCCTTCCGCCGCAGGGCTTAGGTTATTGCTCCACGCGCAGTTCCGCATGAGCCGAAGAGCACTTAATGTGCTCTTCGTGCGAGCAGGACTGTTTGAGCATGGAGCAAAACCTAAGCCCTGCGGCGGAAGGGGACGGTGGGACCTACTCCGTCTCGCCCGGTCGAGCGCCGCGGGCCAGGGCGTCCTGGTACTCCTTGACTGCTTTGATCCTCTGCATGGGCTTCAGTCGCTCGAACATGGTGTTGCCGTGCAAGTGATCGATCTCGTGCTGCAGGCACACGCAGAACAGATCGCCCGTGGCCTCATAGCGGATCAGGTTGGCGTCCAGGTCGTACGCCTCGACGACAACATGGTCGGGACGCTCGATCTCGCAGCTAATGCCGGGAATGGACAGGCAGCCCTCGCTAAACGGCACCAGATGGTCGCTCTGCTCAACAATGACAGGGTTGATGAGCACGTACGGGTCGTAGTCGTTCTTGTCGCTGTAGTCGCAGTCGATAGTGACGAGCTGAATGAGCTCGCCGATCTGCGGGGCAGCCAGGCCGCAGCCGCCGTTCTCAAACATCATCTTTTTCATCTTCTCGGCAAGCGCTTCGATTGCCGGGGTGATCTCCTCGATGACGGCGCACTCCTGGCGCAGACGAGGGTCAGGCGACAGTACGATTCCGTTGGCTTCCATGGCCATCCTTTCGGGTTGTTACATCAAATCATAGGCGTCGACGTCAACGCTCACGCTCACGCCGCGCACGGAGCCCACCTCTTTGAGGCAGGCGTCGATATCATCAGAGACATGGTACCCCACGGGCGACTTCACAAGCAGGTGGAAACGATAACGGTCCTTGGCTCTCTCGATTACACACGAAGCCGGGCCCAGCACCTGCGGCACGGCACTCCCCGCCCGCAAAAAGTCGGGCGCGGCGGCATGCCAACGGCGCTTAAGCAGCTTTGCAATGCGCCCGATGTAGTCCTGCGCGTCGTCTCGGTTCGCCGACCACACCAAGATATTGACCAGACGAACAAACGGCGGGTACAGCGCGTCGCGGCGCTGGTCCAGGTCGTAGTCGGTAAAGATCGAACGGTCGTGCTCAGCGACGGCGCGAATGACCGGATCCTCGGGCAGGTAGGTCTGGATGATAACTTCGCCGGGGCGATCGCCGCGGCCGGCGCGGCCCGCAACCTGCTCCAGCAGGTCGTAGGCGCGCTCTCCTGCGCGGAAGTCCGGCAGCTTGAGGGCGAAATCGGCGTTGACCACGCCCACGAGCGTGACCTCGGGAAAGTCGAGGCCCTTGGCGATCATCTGGGTGCCCAGCAGCACCGCACAATCGGCAGCATCGAACTGCTCGAGCAGCTTTTTGTGCGCATCCTTGCCGCGCGTGGAATCGGCATCCATGCGAATAATGGCGACGTCCTCGGGAAGCATCTGGTGCAGTGCGTCCTCGATCTGCTGAGTGCCCATACCCATTTTTGCCAGGTAGCGACTGCCACATTTGGGGCAACGGCTCGTGGGCGCGGGATACGGCTGCACGCGCCAAGACGAACCGCAGGTGTGACACTGCAGCGTGTGCGTGCGCTCGTGGTACGTGAGCGCGGTGGAGCAGTGGTTGCACGTGGGGACACATCCGCACTCGCGGCACATCAGGAAGGGCGCAAAGCCACGCCGGTTGTGCAGCAACACGGCCTTTTCGCGGCGCTCGACCACACGCTCCAGGCCTTCCATCAGAGGTTTAGAGAACATGGAGCGGCTACCGTGCGCGAACTCGCGGCGCAGGTCGGCAATGCGGACTGTAGGCAGCACGGCGTGTCCCGGGCGCTCGGGCATCTCGACGCGCGTCCAGGCGGCACCGTTATACGTGCCGCGGCGGCAGCGGTCGAGAGCCTCGGCAGAAGGCGTGGCGGAGCCCAACACGAGCGGGCAGCGGTAGCGCCGCGCCATCTCGGCCGCTACCTCGCGCGCGTGGTAGCGCGGACTGGAGCCCTGCTT
Source organism: Collinsella sp. (assembly GCA_048189585.1). Classification (GTDB taxonomy): domain Bacteria; phylum Actinomycetota; class Coriobacteriia; order Coriobacteriales; family Coriobacteriaceae; genus Collinsella. Next base: position 27,571 of record DBEZHA010000001.1, read on the forward strand.
GTAACTGGTCTCGTGCTCCTCGTCGATGATGATGAGGCCCGGGTCGTCAAGCGGGCAAAAGAGCGCCGAGCGGGCGCCGACGACCACGCGGGCCGCACCGCTGGCGACCATATCCCACTGGTCCAGGCGCTCGCCGGCCGAAAGACGCGAATGGAACACGGCGACCGTCTCGCCAAAGCGCGAGCGAAAGCGGCCGACGGTCTGGGCCGTCAGCGAGATCTCGGGCACCAGCACGCAGGCCGAGCGGCCGGCCGCGAGCACGCGCTCAATCGCCGAAAGGTAAACCTCGGTTTTGCCGGAGCCGGTGACGCCGTCGACAAGAACCACGTCGCCGTGGGCGTCAAGGCGGGCGAGCTCAATCTGAGCGAGTGCCTGTTGCTGGCCGTTGGTAAGGGAGACCGGCGCCTTGCCGCTTGCCGAGGACAGCGTGGTCTGCTCGCTGCATCCACGCCAGGCGCGGCGCTCTTCAACCACCACGACGCCGCGTTTTTCGAGCGCCTTGATGGTCGCCGACATGCTGTTATAGAGAAGGTTGAGATCACGCGTCGTGACCGGTCCACACTGGAGCGCCTCGATGAGTTGGCGCTGGCGAACTGCAGTCTTGGGCGGCGTATAGTCGAAACCCTCGGGCGTGAGCATGACCCAGCGGTTTTGGATGGGTTTAACAGCGGGGCGCTCAACCGTCCACACGCCGTCGTCACCCTTGACCACACGCGGGCTTCCACCCGGGGGCAAGAACAGGCGCAGACACTCGGAAAGCGTCGCAACATATTCGCGGCTCATCCAACGCGCGATGCGGGCGGCCTCTGCGGTAAAGAGCGGCTTGCTGAGGATGGCTTCGACGGCTTTAATGCGCGCGGGGTCGAGCGCGCTGTTGCCCTGCAGATCGCCCAGCTCGGGCGCAATGTCGACGATATAGCCTGCGGCAGCACGGTTGCCAAAATGGACCAGGACCGTGGATCCGATCTGCGCGTCGCTAGCAAGGGGTTGAGGAATGCCATAGGCAAACGGCTCGGACAGCGCACGCGTCGGGATGTCGAGAACCACGCTCGCATAGGCGGCGATGGGCTCAGGTGCAGGCTTAGGCTGAGCCGAGGCAGCGGCAGACACTGGCTTCACCGGAACCTCCTCCGGTTCCGGCGAACCAAACAGCGACAGTTGCTCGGCCACGGCTCCAGCACCTCCTATCCCATACGTCTACAGAAACAAGAGCCCCGCTCGGGTGAACGGGGCTCGGATACATACGTTTGCGCAGCGATTACAGCGCCATCGTGCGGGCGCGGTCGATGCGCGCCAGGCAGTCGTCGCGGCCGATGAGCGCCATGGTCTCGCCCAGCGGAGGACTCACCATGTTGCCGCAGACGGCGACGCGCACGGCCTGGAACACCACGCGCTTCTTGAGGTCCATCTGCTCGGGCAGCGGCTCAAGCGCGGCGTCGATGTTGGCAGCCGTCCACTCGTTCACACCCTCGAGCGCGGCCTTGGAGGCATCCAGAATGACACCCATGCCCTCCTTGGCCAGGCCCTTGTTGACGGATTTCTCGTCATACTCGAGCGTCTCGGCCGTGGCAAAGATGGGAGCGGCGACGGTCACGGCGTCGGCCGGCATCTTGGTGCGCGGCTTGACGATGGCGGCAAGCGCATCGATCCAATCCTCGCCGTACTCGACATTACCCTCGATGAGACCCGCCTCGTGCAGCTCGGGGACCATGATCTCGTCGGCAAACTGAGCATCGGACATGCCGTTGATGTACTCGGCATTGACCCAATCGAGCTTCTTGGGGTCGAAGGTCGCCGGGTTCTTGGAGATGCGGTCGAGCGAGAACTTGCTGGCCAGGACATCGCGCGGGATGATCGTGGTCTCACCGTCGAGCGACCAGCCGAGCAGCGCCAGGTAGTTGACGAAGGCGTCGGACAGGTAGCCGGCGTCGCGGTACTCCTCCACCGAGGTGGCGCCGTGGCGCTTGGAGAGCTTCTTGCCGTCGGCACCCAAGATCATGGAGATGTGGGCGAACGTAGGCACGGGCGCGCCGAGGGCCTCGTAGACCATGACCTGACGCGGGGTGTTGGACAGGTGGTCGTCGCCGCGGATGACGTGGGTGATCTTCATCATGTCGTCGTCGACGACGGTCGCGAAGTTGTACGTGGGCGTGCCATCGGAGCGGAAGATGACAAAGTCGTCGAGCTCCTTGGCGTCGAAGGTCACCTCGCCGTGGACGGCGTCGTGGATGACGACGTCGCCGCGGTCCTCGGGCACCTTAATACGCAGGACGTAGGACTCGCCGGCCTCGATGCGGCGGCGGGCCTCCTCGGGATCAAGATCGCGGCAACGGCGCTGATAGCCCTGGAAGGGGTCCTTGCGCTCCTGCGCGGCCTTGCGGTCGGCGTCGAGCTGCTCCTTGGTGCAGAAGCAGGGATAGGCCTTGCCCTCGTCCCAAAGCTTCTGGGCGGCCTGCTTGTACAGGTCCAGGCGCTCGGTCTGGGCGTAGGGGCCAAAGTCGCCGCCCACCTCGGGACCCTCGTCCCAGTCCAGGCCCAGCCAACGCATGGCGCGCAGGATAATCTGCGTGTTCTCGTCGGTGGAGCGGGTGGGGTCGGTGTCGTCGATGCGCAGGATGAACGTGCCGCCGTTTGCGCGGGCGAAAGCCCAGTTATAGATAGCGGTGCGGGCGCCGCCGATGTGCAGCTTGCCCGTCGGTGAGGGTGCAAAGCGGACGCGAACGTCTGATGCCATGGAAATCTCCTCGATTGCAGGATGGATGTCTAACCGCATCAGTATAAAGCATCAAAGCAACCTCCGCACAAAGGGCACCGACCCAATCATTGGGGACAGACTTAAATGACCAGTCGTTGGAGACGTTCTTAGTTTAAGGCTGGTCATTTAAGTCTGTCCCCAATGAGTAGGTGCGGAAAGGGTGTGAATGTTTGATTTACGCGTTATGATGTGCCCTTGCATAGAGAGCCCGGCGGAATGGTAACGGTCGCCGGGACACGTTTTTGAAAGGACAATCATGTCAGAAGAACTTCGTTCCATCCCACCCCAACACGGGTCCTTTGTTTTTACGTCGGAGTCGGTGACCGAAGGTCATCCCGATAAGATCGCTGACCAGATCAGCGATGCCGTCCTCGACGCAATCCTCGCCAAAGAAATAGAGCTGCAGGAGCAGGGCTACATCGCCCCCAACGGCGTGCCCGCCAACGTGGAGAACGTCCGCTGCGCCTGCGAGACCCTCGTGACCACCGGCACCGTTATCGTCGCCGGCGAGATTCGCACCCAGGCCTACGTCGACGTTCAGGAAATCGCCCGCGGCGTTATCCGCCGCATTGGCTACAACCGTGCCAAATTCGGTTTTGACTGCGATACCTGCGGCGTTATGAGCCTCATCCATGAGCAGTCACCCGATATCGCTCAGGGCGTTGACGAGTCCTTCGAGACCCAGACCGGCGCTACCACCGACCCGATCGACCTGATCGGTGCCGGCGACCAGGGCATGATGTTCGGTTACGCCTCCAACGAGACCAAGACCCTCATGCCCATGCCTCACTACCTGGCAAGCCGCCTGGCCGAGCGCCTGGCTGCCGTGCGCCACGACGGCACCCTGCCCTACCTGCGTCCCGATGGCAAGACCCAGGTCACCGTGCGCTACGAGGACGGCAAGCCCGTCGAGGTCACGACCATCGTCATCTCCACGCAGCACGCCGCCGAGATCGAGGACATGGGCAAGATCAAGGCCGACCTCATCGAGCACGTCATCACCCCGGTCATGGCCGCCGAGAACATGCCGTGGGACAACGCCGACATCTACGTGAACCCCACCGGTCGCTTTGTCGTGGGCGGACCTATGGGTGACACGGGACTGACTGGCCGTAAGATCATCGTCGACACCTACGGCGGCTATGGCCGTCACGGCGGCGGTGCCTTTAGCGGCAAGGACTGCACCAAGGTCGACCGCTCCGCCGCGTATGCCGCGCGCTGGGTAGCCAAGAACGTGGTCGCCGCCGGTCTGGCCGACCGCTGCGAAGTCGAGCTTGCCTACGCCATCGGCGTTTCCAAGCCCCTCTCAATCATGGTCGACACCTTCGGCACCGCACATGTTGCCGTGGACAAGATCGTCGAGGCCGTAGAGAAGACCTTCGACCTGCGCCCGGGCGCAATCATCCGCGACCTAGACCTGCGTCGCCCCATCTACGAAAAGACGGCAGCCTACGGTCACTTCGGCCGCGAAGACGCCGACTTCACCTGGGAGAAGACCGACCGAGCCGAAGAACTCAAAGCAGCCTGCGGCCTGTAAGGTAACCCGAAAAGCTACAGCCAAAAACAACGCACCAAAAGAAGTACCGGCTCCAACCGGTACTTCTTTTTTATTTAAAGGTGGTGAAGATGAGCCGACCTGGGACATGGAATAGGTCACAGGCCGATTATTTTCGCAGCAGAGCGACTCCAACCATGTATCCTTAGTCCCGAGGGGCGGGGCATAAGGTCGATCGCGAGTTCCGCACGAGCC
>DBEZHA010000002.1:0-39351 GCA_048189585.1 Collinsella sp.
TTTATCGCGAGTTCCGCACGCAAAGGAAAGCACTTAATGTGCTTTCCGTCTTGCGCAGGACTGTAGAGCAGCAAACTTAACCGCCCCGCCCGGCGGGCGAGCGTGCAGGAACGACATCTGTCCAACAATTCGTCCGAAACATAATGAAAAACCGTTTGATGTGAGTTAATATAAACAACGTCGTGAATCTGACTCCTGCCACATGCATGACAGGGGTTAAACACAAAAAGGAGTCAATTATGGTTTCTGAGAAGGCTACCCTCGTTAATCCTCAGGGTCTGCACATGCGTCCGGCTGGTCTGTTCGCCTCCACCATGGGCAAGTACGCCTGTGACGTGACGGTCGTCACCCCCGAGAAGGAGGTCAACGGCAAGTCCCCGATGGCCCTTATGGCTGCTGGTATCCCCTGCGGTACCGAGGTCGAGGTCAAGTGCGACGGCGCTGACGAGGCCGAGGCTCTGGCTGCTGCCATTGAGCTCATCAAGAGCGGTCTTGGCGAGTAGAACTCAAACGGGTCGCATGTTGAACAACTAAGTTCATATTTGGGGGCGCAGTGACCTGTTGTAAGGTAGCTGCGCTCTTTTGTCATGGATATGGAAAAACGCTTTATCACATGACACGGAGAGAGGAATGGGAATGTATCAGGGAGTCAACGCTTCCGAGGGCATCGGTATCGGCACCGTCATGGTCGCCGTCGATCCCGACTTGACGTTTGAGCCGCACGAGGTTGCTGATTCGGCAGCAGAGAAGGAGCGCTATCAGTCCGCTCTTTCGGTCTTCTGCGAGAAGACCCAGGCTCAGGCCGACCACATGAAGGAGACGGTGGGCGAGGCCGAGGCCGAGATCATGAGCGGACACATTGTCCTGGCTCAGGACCCGGGGATGACCGACGCCATCAACGCCGCCATTGACGGCGGTACCTGCGCCGAGCAGGCGCTCATGGACACCTCGACCATGTTCGAGAACATGTTCCTGTCCATGGACGACGAGATGTTCCGTCTGCGTGCGGCCGACATCGCCGACATCCGCACCGGTATTCTGGCTGAGCTGCTGGGCAAGGAGGTCGTCGACCTCTCCGTCCTGCCCGAGAACACTGTCGTTGTCGTGCACGACCTCACGCCGTCCATGACCGCCACGATCGATAAGGCCCACGTTGCCGGTATCGTCACCGAGACCGGTGGCCGCACGTCGCACTCCGCGATCATCGCGCGCGCCCTCGAGATCCCGGCTGTCCTTTCGGTTTCCAACAGCTGCACCGCGCTGCGCAACGGTATGACCGTTGTCGTCGACGGTGGCAAGGGTATCGTTGAGGCCGATCCCGACGAGGAGACGCTCGCTGCCTACACCGCCAAGGCCGAGGCCTTCGCTGCCGAGAAGGCAGCCCTCGAGGCCTTCCGTGGCAAGCCGTCCGTGACTGCCGATGGCATCAAGAAGATCATCGCCTGCAACATCGGTAACCCCGATGACGTGCCCAACGCGCTCGATCACGACGCCGAGGCCATCGGTCTGTTCCGCTCCGAGTTCCTGTTCATGGACTCTGCCGAGCTTCCTTCCGAGGAGGAGCAGTTCAACGCCTACCGTAAGGTCGCCAGCGCGCTCAAGGGTGCTCCGGTCATCATCCGCACGCTCGATGTGGGTGGTGACAAGGAGATTCCGTATCTGCATATGGTCAAGGAAGACAACCCCTTCATGGGCTTCCGCGCCGTGCGTTACTGCCTGGCCAATCCCGACCAGTACAAGGTCCAGCTCCGCGCTCTGCTGCGCGCTAGCGCCTTCGGTGACGTCAAGATCATGATCCCGCTCGTCACCTGCGTCGAGGAGGTCTTGGCTGTCAAGGAGCTCGTCGAGCAGTGCAAGGCCGAGCTGACCGAAGAGGGTCGCAAATTCAACGAGAACATCGAGGTCGGCATTATGGTCGAGACACCTGCCGCCTCGCTGCTCGCAGACCGTCTTGCCGAGGTCGCCGACTTCTTCTCCATCGGCACCAACGACCTGATCGGCTACACCATGTGCGCCGACCGTGGCAACGACACCATCTCCAACCTGTACCAGGTGTACTATCCCGCCGTGCTCCGCTCGCTCAAGAACATCATCGAGAGCGGCGTGAAGGCCGGCATCATGGTCGGTATGTGCGGCGAGGCCGCTGCCGATCCGCTGCTCGAGCCGCTGCTGATCAGCTGGGGCCTGGAGGAGTTCTCGATGAGCGCTCCGTCCATCCTGCGCGCCCGCAAGACCATCAGCCAGTGGACCAAGGGCGAGTGCGACGAGCTCGCCGAGAAGGCGCTCGCCTGCAACACCGCTGCCGAGGTCAAGGCACTGCTCGAGTCCGCAGCTCGCTAATTTGGTATCAGAGGTAACCGCGTGGTTGGAATGGGCCGGCCACGCGGCCCTCACATATACAGGGGGTACTGTAAATGTTCTACACGCTAACCGCTAACCCGGCTGTCGACATGACGGTTTCGAGCTCTCCGCTCGAGCCCGACGAGAACGTCCGCACCGGCTCGGCCAGCTACACGGCTAACGGCAAGGGCCTCGACGTGTCCTTCGCCTTTAAGAAGATGGGCGTCGACACCGTCGCGCTCGGCTTCTTCGCTGGCTTCACGGGCAAGTTCATCGTCGAGGAGGTCATGAACCTGGGTTGCCTCTGCCGCCCGGTCTGGACCGACGGTATCACGCGCATTAACACCTACGTCAACGATGGCCAGCACGAGTACGGCATCCTGAACCCTGGTGCTCCGATCACGCCGCAGCACCAGGAGGAGCTCTACAACATCCTGGACACCGCGGGCGATCTCGAGTGCCTGATTGTTTCCGGCTCCGTGCCTCCCAAAGCTACGCCTGACTTCCTGGCTAAGGTCATGGAGCACGCTCAGGCCCGTGGCGCCGACGTCGTCCTGGACCTGTCCTCCGATAAGCTCAAGGAGCTCGCTCACAAGAAGCCGCTGCTCATCAAGCCGAACCATCATGAGATGAAGGCCATCTTCGGCGTGCCGGTCGACACCGACGACGAGGTTCGCGTTGCCATGAAGATGGCTCACGACGCTGGCGTTCAGAACGTGCTGCTCACCCGTGGTAGCCGCGGCGACGCTTACTTCTCCAACGGCGAGGACATCTGGTACGCCAAGCGTGAGTTCAACATCAAGCTGGTCTCTTCCGTCTGCGCCGGCGACTGCACCCTCGCTGCGTTCCTGCACAAGTGGTACAGGGATCGCGACAACGTCGAGGAGGCCATGAAGCTCGCTATGGCCACCGGCGCCAACGTTGCCGAGTCCGTCGGCATCGGCGACTTCGGTCACGTCGACGAGTACAGCAAGCGCGTTGCTGTCCGCAAGCTCGATCGTCAGTAATCGAAACGCGACATATTCGTGCGCATGCGGCGCCCCGGTTTCGGCTGGGGCGCCTTTTTGTTCCGCCACGGGGGAGAGGTGTCCCGCCGTACTTCATCGCTTCCACACCGTTCACCGAGTTGTCCTAGCCTTTTACCGATGCGTGGAATATACTTTCATTAACACGTTGCTTCGTGAAAGGAACATTCATGATTTACACGCTCACTGCAAATCCCGCCATTGACTACAACATCGCCTGCGACGGCCTTGCTGCCAACACCGTCACGCGTACTCGCAACGCCGTCTATACGCCCAACGGCAAGGGCCTCAACGTCTCGTTTACGCTTGACCACTACGGTGTCGACACCACGATCCTGGGCTTCTTCGCTGGCTTCTCGGGCGAGTTCATCGTCAAGGGCGCCGAGGCCCTGGGCGTGCCCGTCAAGCCCGTGTGGACCGACGGCATCACGCGCGTCAACGTGTTCCTCAATGCCGGCCCCGACACCGAGTACAACATGGTCAACGCCGGTGCCGCCATCAACGAGGCCAATGAGCAGGAGATGTTTGAGCTCATCGATTCGCTCGATGACATGACCTGCCTGGTAATCAGCGGCTCGCTGCCTCCCAACACTTCCGAGGGCTTCCTGGCCGAGGTTCTGCGCCGCGTCAAGGCCAAGGGTGCCGAGTTCGTTCTCGACATTTCGAGCCATCAGCTGGCAGATCTCATTGCCATGGAGCCGCTGCTGATCAAGCCCAATGACGACGAGTTGCTCGATATCTTTGGCATTAAGGTGAGCGGTGGCGACGATGAGTCTGTTAAGGGCGCAATGGCTGAGCTTCATGCCAAGGGCGCCAAGAACGTGCTGCTGACCCTTGGTGGCGCCGGTGCGTACTTCTCCAACGGCAAGCACATCTGGTTTGCTAACCGCACCTTCGACGTCAAGCTGCTGTCGACGGTGTGTGCTGGCGATTCCTCGCTCGCTGCCTTCCTGTCCGTGTGGCATGACGCCCCCGAGCGCGTCGAGGACGCCCTGCGCCTGTCGATGGCCACCGGCGCCAACGTGGTCGAGTGCCCCGGTTTGGGCGATTTTGCCAAGGTGGACGAATATAAGAAGCACATCGAGGTTCGCCAGGTCTGCTAGCCGCATCGATACATCGTTGCCGAACACCCGCTTTGGCTTACCAAGGCGGGTGTTTTTTGCGCGCTGAACATATGTGGTGTCTGCTGTCTCGTTTTATCGAATCGACGACGCGATTGCGTGTGCGCGCTTTCTCGTTTCTTGTTAGACTTCTTGAGAACCATCGATTAACGCTCACAAGTGCAGGAGGCCATAGGCATGTGCAATGTTTCGCTCAACGGTACTCAACCGTCCGATGCGTCCCTGCGCGTCCTGCGCGCGCTTGAGGCGGCTGGTCTTGAGGCTTGGTACGTGGGCGGTTGGGTGCGCGACGCCCTGATGGGGTACCCCAGCCACGATGTTGATATGTGCTGTAGCGGCCTGTGGCAGGAGTCCAAGGCGGCGCTCGAAGCCGCTGATATTGCGGTCGTGGAGTCGGGCATTAAATTTGGCGGAATCACGGCTATTTCCGATGGCGAGCGTATCGAGGTCACCACGTACCGTCTGGATGGCTTCTATACCGATGGGCGCCATCCTCAGAGTGTCGAGCGTGCCGCCTCGCTCGAGGACGATCTGGCGCGCCGCGACTTTACTGTCAACGCCATGGCCTGGCATCCCGAGCGCGGGCTTGTCGACCGCTATGACGGCCAGGGTGATCTGGAGCGCAAGCTGATTCGCGCTGTCGGCGATCCCAAGCGTCGCTTTAACGAGGATGCGCTTCGTATGCTGCGCGCCGTTCGTTTTGCCTGCCGCCTGGACTTTATGATTGAGCCCGAGACTAAGCGTGCGCTTGCCGAGTGCGCCCCGCTGCTCGATGCCGTGGCGCGCGAGCGTGTGGGTATTGAGCTCGAGGGCATTCTTTCGACCGGTCATGGGGGAGACGCCATGCTGCGCTACCCCGAGCTTATTTGTGCTGCTGTGCCCGAGCTTGCCCCTGGCCGTGGCTTTGACCAGCGCAGCGTTTATCATGCGTTTAACGTCTACGAGCATATCGCCCGTGTGTTGACGGTGGCAGGGGAGCTGGCGCTGTGTGACGGCGTCGCGCCCTCATCGAGCCTTATGTGGGCGGCGTTTTTGCACGATGTGTCCAAGCCCGAGTGCTTTACGGTCGATCACGCCGGCAGCGGACACTTCTACGGTCATCCCGAGCTCGGCGCCAAGAAAGCGCGCGTCATTATGGATCGCCTGGCGCTCTCGCACGACCTGGTGCGCGACGTGTGCCTGCTCATCAAATATCACGACAAGCCGCTGCGCCCCGAGCGCTCCTGCCTGCTCAATATGATGCGCGCGCTTTCGGGTGAGGGCGTCGACATGGCCCGCCTGATTGACGAGCTCATGGACCTTAAGCGTGCTGACACACTCGGCAAGGCCCCGTCGTGCTTCTATTACGTCGAGACGATCGAGGAGATGCGTGCACTCGCCCATAATCTGTTGGGGGCAGGGGAGCCCTATACGCTCAAGATGCTCGCTATCAACGGCGGCGACCTGATCCGTGCCGGAGTCAAGCCCGGGCCGGAACTGGGTCAGCTTCTCAACTCCGCCCTCGACGCCGTGATCGAAGACAACATTCCCAACGAGCGCGAAGCTCTTTTGGTCCATCTCAACTTGAATTAGCTACTCAGTTTACCTGCGTGTTCCATAACCTGCCGACAATTTTTCGGCAATTTGGAATTTCTTCTTGCGCTGACGTTTTTTGTCCCGTAATATATTTCCTCGCAGCACGGCAGCGCAGATGTCATGTGGCCCGTTCGTCTAGCGGTTTAGGACGCCGCCCTCTCAAGGCGGAGATCACCAGTTCGAATCTGGTACGGGCTACCATGCATCTCATACCCGGTCTTCCCATAGAAGGCCGGGTTTTTTATTTTCAAACAACCGTCTGCAATTCCCGTTTGAACCAGAGCTTTGCGTTCTGCCTATGGCCCTTACGGGTACAATATCCAAGATATTTTGACTGTTAGAAGGAGTCTCATGACGGAGTCCTCTCAGCATACGTCTAAGCCCCAGGTCGAGGTTGAGGCCTCGGGCGGAGATGACAATAAGAGCGCACGCCGCGGCGCCATCTTTATCGGCGTCGTGCTGGTAGGTTATATCGTCTATCTGGTGGTAACCGGGCAGATGGGGCAGTTCTGGGCCGCTATGTCGAGCGTCCAGGCGTCACTGCTCGTTGTCGCGTGTCTTTGCATGTTCATGTACCTGTTCTTTGGCATTGTGGCCTATGCGATCGCCGTCTGGCTCGATCCCAATTCGCCCGTCGGCATCCGCGACCTGATCTCGGTCGAGGCGAGTGGCATCTTCTTTGGTAACCTGACGCCCATGATGATGGGCTCCACCCCGGCTCAAATCTATCGCCTGACCAAGGCCGGCCAAAACGTGGGCGAGGCCGGCGCCACGCAATTCACGCGTTTTATCGTGTACCAGTTTGGCCTCGTTGCCTGGGGCGCTATCCTACTGCTTGCTCGCATGCCGTTTTTTGCCGAGCGCTATGGCGACATGACGCTGCTGTGCGTCTTTAGCTTTGGTGGACACTGCTGCATCTTGCTTGGCATCTTCGCCGTCGCGCTCATGCCTAAGACCGTCACGCGCGTCGCCCGTTGCATCATCAATTGGCTTGAGCGCATTGGTGTCTCGGCCACTAAGATCGAGGGATGGCGCACGTTTGTCGATGGCGAGATCTACTCCTTCTCCGAGAAGTTCAAGCTTTCAGCCGGACATTTTTCTTCCATGCTGCTCACGGTGGTCATCACCATGCTGCAACTCGCGTTTTTCTACCTCGTGCCGTATTTCCTGATGCTTGCCTTTGGCCACCACGAGGTCGACTTTTTCTCGGTCATGGCCGCGAGCGCCTTTGTCCAGCTGCTGAGCTCTGCGGTCCCCCTGCCCGGTGGAACTGGTGGCGCTGAGGGCGGCTTTGCATTGTTCTTGGGTCATTTCTTTGGGTCGGCTTCGACCGCTGGCTATCTGCTGTGGCGCCTCATTACGTTTATTGCGCCGACCATTTTGGCTGCGCCCCTGCTGGGCCTTAAGAGCGCCCACAACGAGAGCATCCATGCGCGCTGGGATCGCGTGATGCGCAAGCTCGGCCGCACGCCTCAGACGCCCTCTGCGCCCACTAAGCCGCACCCCGCGAATGCTGTTACCGTTGATCCCAAGAAGCAGGCTCAGAAGGCTTCTGGGACCGCTAAGCCGGCTCATAAAGCCTATGTGCGCCAGACAGGCGACGGTATTCGCGTATCTCCGTCGGCACTCAATAAGAAGAAGCACCCTAAGTCGCAGTAGGGCAGTCGTGCGTTCTTCATGATGCGGGGCATATTTGTGCTGTATGGGGGATAATCCTCTTACGTAGATTATCTCTCATCTGTTGATGAATGCTCGCATATCGAAGGGACACTTCCATGGCAACCAGCAAACCGCGTCTTGACCGCCGCATCGTTCGCAGCCGTAATGCCATCCTTTCCGCTTTCGAGCGCCTGCTCATGGAAAAGCCGCTGGCAGACATTACGGTGAGTGCCATCGCGCGCGAGGCCAATGTCGACCGCAAGACCTTCTACGTGCACTTTGGCACGGTTGACGGCCTGCTCGATGCCATTGCCGTCGATGTGGTGGAGATGATTGTCGACTCGGTCGAGAAAACGCTTGCTTCCATGGACGGCGACACCAACGAGCGCGCTCTTGGCGCGGCGGCGACCTTCTTTAAAACCGTTAACGAGGCACTGTGCAACAACTTGGTGCTCAATCGCCAGCTGATCGAGAACATTCCGCTCGATGATTTTATGGCTCGTCTTCGTGCGCCGCTCGAACATGAGATTGCCGAGCGCGATCTGCTGCCCCAAGGTCTCAAGGACGAGATGTTCGACTATTATCTGGCGTTTTTGCTGTCGGGTATTATCGGTATCTATCGCACGTGGGCACTGTCTGACGGCTCGGTTCCTATCGAGCGCGTCTCTGAGGTCGCCAACGACCTGACTCTTAATGGCCTGTCGAGTCTGGAATCTCGCTTGGAATAGCATTGATAATTCAACAACTTAAAGAAGTTGCGGTGGAATAGGGATCGTTTTGGCTATTGGAAGGCCGATCTAGTCCCTATTTCACCGCAACTTAGGAAAATTGTTTTGATGGTAAGGCGGAGCAGCCTCGAAGATGAGCTTCGAGGCTGCTCCGCTTCATTTCAGAGCGTTTGTCGTGTGAAGCGGCATTAATCGCCGTTTTTGAGTGTGCGGCCCTGTTTTTCGAACTTGTGCATGTCGCTATCGGCCATACCTTGTGACTTATCCTCGTGACGCTTGGTGTATAGCGGATCGTCGGAGTCGTTCCAGATGCGGTCGGCGACAGGTGACCATGCCTCGGCGGCAGCCTGGGTCTTTTCGCGCAGCTGCTCGGGTGACTCCTTCTCGATGAGATCGGTGCTCGTTGCGCCACTCTCGGCGACCAGTTTGGGCAGTACGTCTGGATTCTCGAGCATGGGGCATGGTTTGAGGTAGTTGTCGTTAAACGGCATGTTCTCGTAGTACTTCATAAAGAGGGGAGAGCGCAGCGCGTCGAGTAAGCTCACATCGTGGATGTTGGCGTTTGAGTAGTGGATGAACACGCACGGCTCCACGTCTCCGGCGGCGTTGATGTGCAGGTAGCGGCGGCCGCCGGAGATACATCCGCCTACAAACTCGCCGTCGTTTTGGAAGTCGAGCGTAAACAGCGGCTTCTTCTCTCGGATCTCGCGGATAAAGTGATACATGTGCTCGCGCTGCTCGGGCGTGGGCATGAGCTCGGGGGTTGCATTGCGGCCAACCGGCATAAAGTGGAAGTACCAGCAGAAGAGTGCTCCCTCGCCGATCATCCAGTCCATGTTCTCCTCGGTAGCAACCGTATCGGCATTGGCGCTGGTCCAACAGGTGGAGATACCAAACGGCAAGTCGCGCTCGCGCAGGAGTTTCATGGCGTGCTCGATCTTTGCGTAGGTACCCTCGCCGCGACGGGCGTCGGTGGTGTGCTCATTGCCCTCGGCGCTGATGGCAGGGACAAAATTACCTACGCGAATCATATCGTCGCAGAAGGCCTCGTCGATCAGCGTGGAGTTGGTAAAGCACAGGAATGCGCAGTCCTGGTGCTTCTCGCAAATTCGGATGAGGTCCCGCTTGCGCACCAATGGCTCGCCACCAGTGTAGATGTAGATGTGGGTACCCAGAGCTTTGCCCTGCGTAACGATAGAGTCGATGTCTTCGAACGAGAGATTCTGCTTGTAGCCGTACTCGGCGGCCCAGCAGCCCGTGCAATGCAGGTTGCAGGCGCTCGTGGGATCGAGCAGGATGGCCCACGGAACGTTGCACTGGTACTTTTCGCGGTTCTTTTCCTGCTCTGGCCAAGCAAGCAGGTTGGCGTCGACAATGAGGGTCTTAAGCAGTTTGGTTCGCATCTGGGGATTAAGGCTGAACACACGCATGATCAGGTCATACCAATTGCCGCGGCTCTTGATGACATTGGTGAATGCCTCTCGCTGTACAGGAAATACGCGATTGGGGACCAGCTTGTTCACGAGGTCCATGATTTTGTCGATGTTTTCTTGCGGGTTGTCGTCGAGATAATCGATGAGCTTGTTGAGCGCTGCACGCTCTGCTGACTGTGTAAGCGACATGGGTATATCCTTTCACGTGCGCCTTGTGTGTGATAATACCCACTTGTGGATTAAACGAAGTCTAAAGATTTGTAATGTGTCTATTCAACGAATCAATTTGATTTGGGGTGAAGCGTTATACCTTACGCTCTCTAAGTTGCGGTGAAATAGGGTCAGATAGGGGGTGCGGACGATTTCTTGGACCGCGCCTAGGCGTATCCAATGGAATCCTCCGATGCGCCTTCGCACGCTCGCATGACCTCGATACCATGCGAGCGTGCGAACTCGACGAGCTCTGCGTTGCGGGCGTTTATGGTGCCGAAGGCGGCGGGGCACACGATAAGACGCGCGCAGTGGACGAGGAGCTCTTTGGCGCGGGCTATGGTTTTATCCCCGATCGGCTCGAAGGCGCGCTCGGCCACGCATTCCGTCGCCAGGTCGCGCGCAAGCTCGCAGTCGATGTCCCCTTCGTGCAGAACGCCCGCGTAGAACGCCTTGCCCTGCCGGATGAGCTGGCGAAACACAGCTGACCCCGTACCTGCGCCGGCGATGACGAACGTGTGCGCATCGCCGTGTGGGCGCCCAATTTCCACGCTGCCGAAGCGCTCGTTGAAGGTGCCATGTTGAAGGCCGTAGAGCTCGCCAATCGTCTCGCGCGTGAATATGTCCTCGGGTGCGCCGGCGCGGAAGACCCGGCCGTCCTTCACGCAAATCACCTTGTCGGCGCTTTTCTGCGCGAGCTCGAGTTCGTGGATGGACATGATGACAGCCACATTCCGCGATTTCGCAAGGTGGCGAAGTATTCGCAGCAGGTCGATCTGGTAGCGGATATCGAGATATGACGTGGGCTCGTCGAGCACGAGCACACGCGGATCCTGTGCGATGGCGCGTGCGAGCATGACGCGCTGGCGTTGCCCGTCGCTTATCTGCATGAAGTCGCGCTCGGCGAACTCTTCCACATGTGCGGTTTTCATGGCCTCGTCGACCCGACTATGGTCGTCGGGCGAGAGTGTGCCCATTCGCCCGGTGTAGGGATGCCTTCCCGCCTCTATGATATCGCGGCAGGTGAGGAGCTCGGTCCGGGGTCGATCTGTCAGCATAACGGCAAGGTTCCTTGCGAACTCCGCCGTCTTCCATCGGGAAATCTCCCGCCCGTCGAGCTCGACCGCGCCGGCAAGCGGTGCCAGATGGCGTGTGATGGTTTTCAAGATGGTCGACTTGCCCGAGCCGTTCGGCCCGATGAGCGCCACGACGTCGCCCGCGCGAACCTCCAGCTCGACGCCTTCGACTACGACCTTCTTGTCGTAGCCCGCCGACATGTCGCTTATGCGGAAAAGCGGCGCTCCGTCAGCCTTCGTTGCGACCGGGGTTTCGAGGTTCGACTCCCCTCTGAGCGTTTTGGGCCGCGGCATGAATTCCCCCATCTACCTCACTCGTTTCTTCAACATGAGTGCGATAACCACCGGCGCGCCGAAGATGGCGGTGACGGCGCTGATGGAAAGCTCGACGGGGGAGAACAGCGTGCGCGCGATCAAATCGCAGCCCGCGCAGAAGATGGCGCCTCCCAAGATGCACGCAGGAATCACGCGGATGGGCTTCGACGACTTCAGCGCCGACTTAACGAGATGCGGAACCGCGATGCCTACGAACGACACCGGACCAGCGAACGCGGTCACGCAGGCGGAGAGCATGCTCGCTAGAAGGACGAGCACCACGCGGAAGCGTGCGACGTTCACGCCGACGCTTTTCGCGTAGGCTTCTCCCAGCTGGAAGGCGGAAAGGGGCTTCGATATCGCGAATACGCATGCGCTCACGGTGATCACCACGACAGCGATGACCGCGATGTCGTCCCAGCTCGAACCCGAGAAGCTACCCAAAGACCAGTTGTGCAGGTTCACGATGGACTGGTCGTCGGCGAAGGCGATGAGAAAGTTCGTCGCCGCCGAGCAGATGTATCCCACCATGACGCCCGCCACGATGAGCATGGCCATGGAACTTATGCGCCGTGCGATGAGGAGCACGAAGCCGATGGTGATAAGCGATCCCAGAAACGCTGCGGCCACCATGGCCGGCGAGGACATGGCCTGGTTCGCGCCCAGAAGTACGATCATCGTAAGCGCGACGACGAACTTTGCGCCCGAGGAGACGCCCAAGATGAACGGGTCGGCGATGGGGTTGTTGAAAAACGTCTGCAGCAGGAACCCGGAGAGCGAAAGTGCCCCGCCGAGAAGCACGGCTGAAAGCACGCGCGGCAGACGAATCTCCCAGATGATCTGGATTTCCATGGAATTGGCCGCACCTCCCGAAAGGATGCCGGGGATGTGGTCTGCGGGCACGAGCACGCTCCCGATGCACAGGTTGGCCCCGACGAGCACGATGAGGGCAACAGCGAGCAGCGCCGTCACGACGCGACACCGCGCGGCGCGCCCCGATTCGTCGTATGTCATGGAAAGCCGGCTTCTCATGACGCTAGCCGAGCTTCCTCAGATAATGGAAGTTGCTCGCGTCATCGCCGGTGAACGCCCCGTGCAGCTCGTCGATAATGTCGGCGGTGGAAGTCATCTGCTGGTACATGTCGGCGCTTGTGACCCAGACGTTGCCGTTCTTTACAGCTTTGAACTGCGACAATAGCGCGTTTTTGCCTACGAAGTCTTTCAAGGTGGCAACCGATTCGTCGATGGTGCCGTTGTAGACAATGATGTCGGCATCCTTCGCCGTCGCGTAGAAGCGCTCCATTTCGAGCGTTACTGACGAACCTGACGTCGACGCCGTCTGCGCGTCATCGAGCGCGTAGTTGCCGCCTGCAAGCTCGATCATCTGCGCCACGTAGTCGCCCGCCCGCCGCGTGACGGCGGCCCCGTTCGAGTTAATGTAGAAATACGCCACGGTTTTACCTGACGACGCGAGCCTCGACGTTTGCTCGACGCGGGCCTTCTGCTCGTTGAACAGGTGCGCGGCCTCGTCTTCCTTGTCGAACAGGACGCCGAAAAGCTTAATCCACTCGACGCGCCCGAGTGCTTCGGGCTCGCTCGACGACTGTTCGGTGAGCACGACGAGCCCGAGCTTCTGCAGCTTTTCCTTCACATCGGGCGTGTGGTTGATCATGGTGTTCTCGATGGCGAGCGTGCAGCCCGAGGCCGATATTCGCTCGTAGTCGGGCGCGCTGTACTTGCCGCCGTAGTCGATCGCCCCACTTTCGAGTGCGCTTTTGAAGCCCGCGACCGAGCAATCGTCGGCCTTCGTGCCCGACATGAGGATGTTGTCGTTCGCATCGAGCGCGTCGACCAGGCACATCGTCGCCGACGACACGAGGTACACCTTGTTGGCGGGACGCCTTATGACCGCGATGTCGGAGCTCAACCCATCAGGTACCTTTGCATCTTGCGGTACCACGAGGAAGCGCTCCCCGTTCGAAATGCAGATAAGCCGCAGGCCGCCTTCGTACTCGTCGACAGTGAAGTGCTCGGCGTATTCAAGCTGAAGCGCCCCCGTCGGCTCCCAGCCGCAGCCCAAATCGGCGTTGTGGAAGTCGGCCGCGGTGCTTGAAGCCGTTCCCGCAGGGGAGCCGCCGCTTGCATCGTCGCCCGATTTCTCCTTCATGGTGGATGAGTCGAAGTGGAGCGTGTAGTCGATGGTGTGCGGCGTCGACATGGCGACGGTCTCGGCCGACACGGCGATGTCCTCGTCGAGCGTGACGGGTATCTCGAACGTGGAGTTGCCGCCGTCGTTTACGGGCGCGTAGTCCACGCCGTTGACGGTCATTTTGTCGTAGTTCGAACTCGACCAGGTGATGGTCGCGGTGTAGGTGTCGCCATCCTTCACAATTGTGGTGGGTGAGGCGATGCTTGCGCGCCCTGACCCGCCGGAGAGCGAGACGCTCACAGTGTATTCCTGAGAGCCTGCCGTGCCACCGGTCGCGTTCGGGCTCGCACTGCACCCCGCGAAGGGAAGCGCGAACAGGGCGACGAGAACGCAGGCGATCGCGCGCACCGCGATGCTGCGACGCTTCCTGCTTTCCCCCTTGGGAAGAATCGACCGCATGGCGTTACTTCAGTGCGTCGGCGCGCAGATCGACGCCGGCGGATTCGAACACGAGCGTGCGGTCGTACCACTGCTCTTTTCTAATACTCCACGCGGCGCAGGCGGTGTCCTCGTCGAGCGCTTCTACGGGCACGTCGTAGGTGTACTTGCCTTCCGCGTT
Source organism: Collinsella sp. (assembly GCA_048189585.1). Lineage (GTDB taxonomy): Bacteria > Actinomycetota > Coriobacteriia > Coriobacteriales > Coriobacteriaceae > Collinsella. The sequence goes on from DBEZHA010000002.1 coordinate 14,251, forward strand.
TTCCACATAGGGGATGAAGTCGGCCTCGCTCGCGGCGGCAGCCTCGTCGCCCGTGCCCATGAAGAGCTTGCCGTAGCCCGTGCCGGAAAGCGTCATCACGCAGTGCATGGAGCCGTTTTCCACGATGAGCTGGGCGTCCACAATCCTGAACATGTTCGAGCTGGAATCTACGGTGATCGGATAGGTGCCGTCGGCCACCTTGTCGGCGGTGATGGGGGCAGCGCTTGCGCCCTCGGGCGCATCGGCCGCCTGTTCGGTCTTTTCCTGGGAATCGGCATCGCTTGCCTTTGCGCTGTCGATTGAATTTCCGCCGCAGCCGGCGAGCGAGAACGCGAAAAGCGCCGCTGACAGGGCGAAGGCGAGGGTTTTCTTCAACATGGAGGGAGGTTCCTTTCAATCGCTTCGACCGCCCGCTCGTGCGGTGGGCGGGCGGGACGCGAATGCAACGGGCATGCGCCGTCGGTCGGGGAAGGCGCATGCCCGTTGCACGGGGACGCGACCGGCGCCCCCGTGCGCGGCGAGTTTACAGCTTGGCGATGGCGTCGTCCACGTGTGAGACGTAGATGTCGTCGACCGCGGCGTTCTGTCCCAGACCCTGGAGCAGGCACGTCACTTCGAAGCCGGCGGCCACGAACTTCGCAGCCCAGCTGTCGGGGTCGGTCTCGTCTGCCATGTCGTTGTTCGCGTGGTCGCCCGCGACCACCATGAACGGCGCGAGCACGGCCTTCTTGTACCCTGCGGCGCTCGCGGCGGCGATAACATCCTCGCAGGTCGGTTCAGCCTCGACGGTGCCGACGAAGAACTGCGTCAAGCCCTCGTTCTTGAACACTTCCTGCATCTTGGCATAGTCGGCGTTGGAATCGGCTTCGGTGCCGTGGCCCATGAGGCACAGCGCCGTCTTGCCGTCGTCGAAGGACGCCATGTTCTCCTTAATGGCGGCGGCCACCTTCTTGTAGTCGTCGTCGGAGGTGAGCAGCGGGTCGCCGAGCGAGATCTTGTCGAACTTGTCGGCGTACTTGTCGAGCTCGTCTTTCACGTCGGCGTATTCCAGGCCAGCCATGAGATGCGTCGGCTGCACGACGATTTCCTTCACGCCGTCTTCCACGCAGCGGTCGAGCGCCTCGGTCATGTTGTCGATCGTGATGCCGTCGCGCTTCTTCAGCTTGTCGATGATGATCTGCGCGGTGAAGGCGCGGCGGATGTCGTAGTCCTGCCAGTACTTCTCGCGGATAGCGTCTTCGATGGCGCCGATGGTGATGTGGCGCGAGTCGTTGTAGCTCGTGCCGAAGCTCGTGACGAGGATGACCGGCTTCACGGCCTTCTCCTTTTCGCTCGATTTCTCGGAACTCGCGGAGGTGCTGGAGCAGCCCGCGAGCGCGACTCCGGCGAGCGCGAAGGCTCCGGTTGCTGCGGCGCCCATGAAGCCGCGGCGTGACATCTGGTCGGACATGGTTTTTCCTTTCCTCGGTTTGCCGGTCCCCCGGCGACAGTTGCTTGTCGGCACAAGCGAAAGAAAAGCGCACCCCTCGGGGTTCACAAGGAGCTAACGCCACGGCGATGCCGTGAGGAAAAGGCGAAGCAGTCTGGCTTGGGGCGCGAGGCGGTTCGCCCGTGCGTCCTATACAGTAATGTCCCTTGCCCAGGATTCCCACCTGGTTCCCTCCGCAAGCCAGCGCGGGCTGTGCGGGCGCCGCGCCGGTCATTTCCTTTTATCCGATTGTCATATGCTCGTTGCCGAATCTTTTACTATGATAGTGGGCACTTTTGAACGTGTCAAAGCCAGGGCGGGCGGCATTGCGCCTCCTGCCTGCGTATTTGCGCCGATTGCCGCTGCGGGCGCCGTGTTTTGGCCGCTGCGCGAATGGCAGCGTAAACGGTTGCGATGAGAAACGGGAAGGGAAGGCTCGGATGATTCATATCGTTGGCGCTGGCTCGGGCGCCGCCGACCTTATCACGCTGCGCGGGGCGCGCCTTTTGCGCGCGGCCGACGTGGTCGTTTGGGCGGGGAGCCTTGTGAACCCCGAGCTGCTCGCCGAGTGCAAGGAATCCTGCATCGTCTACGACAGCGCGCACATGACCTTGGAGGAAGTGCTCGACGTGATGTGCGCGGCAGATGCGCGGGGCGAGGAAGTGGTGCGCCTGCACACGGGCGACCCGTGCCTGTACGGCGCCATCCAGGAGCAGATGGACGCGCTCGACGCGCGCGGCGTGGACTACGAGGTGGTGCCCGGCGTGTCGAGCTTTTGCGGTGCCGCGGCGGCGCTTCGCCAGGAATATACGCTGCCGGGAATCAGCCAGTCGGTCGTGATCACGCGGCTTTCCGGGCGCACCCCCATGCCCGCGGGCGAGGGCATGCGCACCATGGCGGAAAGCGGCTCGACTATGGTCATCTTCCTGAGCTCGGGTATGCTCGCCGAGCTTTCCGCCGAGCTTTTGGCCGCGGGCCGCAGCTCCGATGAGCCGGCGGCGCTCGTGTACAAGGCGACCTGGCCTGAGGAGCGCGTGGTGCGCTGCACAGTGGGCACGCTCGCCGATGCGGGCGCGCGAGAGGGCATCGACCGCACGGCGCTCGTGGTGGTGGGTCGCGTGCTCGGAGCTCGCGGCGGACTTGCGCACGACGGCGCGCAAGCGGAGTCGTACGAGCGTAGCAAGCTTTACGACCCTTCGTTTGCCACGGGGTATCGGAAGGCGAGCAGCTAGCGTGGCCTTCGAGCACTACATATATACCGGGACGACCCGCCTGCGCTGTGGCTACACCACGGGGAGCTGTGCCGCGCTCGCGGCGAAGGCGGCCTGCGAGATGCTCTTGTCACGAAAGCCCGTCGGCCGCGTGTCGATCGTCACCCCCGGCGGGCTGCCCGTCGAGGCGAACGTGGTCGACGCATGCATCGGCGAGGGGTGCGCCCAGTGCGCCGTGCGAAAGGACGCAGGCGACGATGCCGATGTGACCGACGGCGTGCTCGTGTACGCGCGCGTGGAACATGCGGGGTCGGGCACGGGTACTGCGGGCAGCAAGGACGTGCCCGCGCACGAATCGGAAGTTTCCGTCGACGGCGGCGTGGGCGTGGGGCGCGTGACGTTGCCCGGGCTCGAGCAGCCGGTGGGGGCGGCCGCCATCAACGCGACGCCGCGCGCGATGATTACTTCGGCGGTGCGTGAGGTGTGCGCCGCGCACGGCTTTTCTGGAAATATTGCTGTGACGATTTCGGTACCCGAGGGTGTGGCCCTTGCCGAAAAGACCTTCAACCCGCACCTGGGGATAGAGGGCGGCATCTCCATCCTGGGCACGACGGGCATCGTCGAGCCGCGCAGCCTCGCTGCCTTGCGCGACAGCATCGAGCTCGAGATCCGGCAGCATGCGGCTATGGGGCGGCGCGGAGTCGTGCTCACGCCCGGCAACTACGGCGGGCAGTTCATCTCGGGGCATTTCCACCTAAACGGTGCGCCGGTGGTCTTCATCTCCAACTTTGTGGGCGATGCGATTGATTGCTGCGTTCGCGAGGGATTCACCAATGTCCTTCTTGTGGGACACATCGGCAAGCTGGTGAAGGTCGCTGGCGGCATCATGGACACCCATTCGCGTACCGCCGACTGCCGCGCGGAGATTCTGGCCGCTCACGCGGCCTTGGCCGGCGCGGGCGCGAAGACCGTGCGCGAGATCATGTCGTCGGTCACGACCACGGCGGCGCTCGAGGTAATCGAGGCCGCCGGCGTGGGGGACGCTGCGCGCGCCTCGCTCGCTGCGGCAATCGAGGACAGGTTGCGCCGCCGCGCGGCGGGCGCATGCGACATCGCCGCGGTCGTGTTCGACGCCGAGCGCCGCGAGATTTTCCGCACGTCGGGCGCCGATGCAGTTATCGGGGAATTGGGGGCGACGTATGAGTAAAGGCGTTCTGTATGGGGTGGGGCGCGCAATCGGCTGGCCGGGGACGAAGGTGGTCATGAAGGCGCGCCGCTCGCTTGCGGACACGAAGCGCTTTCTTTGCGAGGAGGGCGCCTTCGACGGTGCCGAGCTTGTAGAGGACTGTGGGCTTCCGGGCGAGCGCGTGTACCGCTCGCTTGACGATGTGCCCGATCGGGGCAGCTACTTCTCGACGATGGTGGTGCGCTAGATGAGGGTTTCCTGCATAGCGTTCACTGAGAGGGGGTATGCGTTGGCGGAGCGCACCGCACGCGCGCTTTCCGATTGCGCGCAGACAGGTGAAGATGACCCTGGCTGGGACGTTTCCGTTTCGCGCGGGTTCGGCGAGGGGAAGGTCGACCTGCGCGCATGGACGGCGCTCGCGTGGGAAGCGTCGGACGCGCTTCTGTTCGTGGGCGCGGCGGGCATCGCCGTGCGGGCTATCGCGCCGTATGTCGCCTCGAAGGCAAACGATCCCGCGGTTGTGGCGATCGACGAGGCGGGGCGCTTTGCCGTCCCGCTTTTGTCGGGGCATTTGGGCGGTGCGAACGAGCTGGCGCAAACTGTGGCACGCGTGGCAGGGGTCATCCCCGTCATCACCACGGCGACTGACGTCCGCGGCGTGTGGGCGGTGGATACGTGGGCGCGCCGTGTGGGGCTCGCCGTTTCGAATCCCGAGGCCATCAAGCGAGTGTCGGCGCGGCTGCTTTCGGGCGGGCGCGTGGCGCTCTATTCCGACATGCCGATTTCGGGACAGCCGCCTGAGGGGGTTGACATTGCGTCAGACCGCGCTCGGGCCGATATCGTCGTGTCGCCGTTCGCTGGCGCGAACGCAGGTGCGTCCGTTTGCGCGGCGGAGACAACGGGCGAGGTCGTGCTCGCCGGTGAGACGGGGAGGCCGGCGGGCGTGCGGGCGCAGGCGCCTGCGTCCGAGCCGCTTCGTCTTGTCGTGCCCTGCATCGTTGCGGGCATAGGGTGCCGTCGCGGTGCGTGCGCCGAAGCGATCGAGGAGGCGTTTCTTCTCGCGTGCGGGCAGGCGGGTATCTCGCCTTCGGCCGTGCGCAAGGCGGCGACGATCGACGTGAAGGCGCACGAGGAGGGTCTGCTCGCCTTCTGCCGCGCGCGCAATATTCCGCTTGCGACGTATTCCGCAGATGAGTTGTCGCGGGTCGAAGGCAGCGTTTCGCCATCTGATTTCGTGCGCGCGACGGTGGGGGTCGACAACGTGTGCGAGCGCGCGGCGCTCGCGGACGGGGGCAAACTTATCTTCCCGAAGCTCGCTCACAGCGGCGTGACCGTCGCGTTTTCCAAGGTAACTATCGAACTTTCGTTTAAGGAGCGGTGATGGGAAAGCTCTTCGTGGTGGGGATCGGCCCGGGCGGCCCCGACGGCATGACGATTGCGGCCCGGCGCGCGCTCGAGGCGGCCGACATCGTTGTGGGGTACACGAAATACGTGGAGCTCGCGCTCGCCGCCGTGCCCGACGCGGCGCATCTCGCGACGCCGATGATGCACGAGGTCGAACGATGCCGCCTGGCGCTTTCGCGCGCGCAGAGCGGAGAAGCCGTGGCGCTCGTGTGCAGCGGTGACGCGGGCGTGTACGGCATGGCGAGCCCCGTGCTGGAGCTTGCGGAGGACTACCCCGATGTAGACGTGGAAGTTATCGCCGGGGCCACCGCGGCTCAGAGCGGGTCGGCGGTGCTCGGCGCCCCGCTTGCCCACGACTTCGCGGTCGTGTCGCTCTCCGACCTGCTCACGCCATGGGAGGTCATCGAGCGCAGGCTCGCCGCCGTGGCGAGCGCCGACTTCTGCATCTGTTTGTACAACCCGCGCAGCAGAAAGCGCGCCGACAGGCTCTCACGCGCGGCGAAGATTATGCTCGAATGGAAGGCCCCCGACACGCTCTGCGGCTGGGTACGTAACATCGGGCGCGAGGGGCAGCAGTCGGGCATGTGCAGGCTCTCCGAGCTGGGGGAGATCGACGCCGACATGTTCACCACCGTGTTCGTCGGCAACGCGGACACGAAGCTCGTAGGCGGCCGTATGGTCACGCCGCGCGGGTATCGGGAGATTCCATGCGAAAGGTAACGATCATCGGGGCGGGGCCCGGAAACCCCGACTTGCTCTCGCGTGCGGCGCTCGACGCGATCGACATCGCCGACGTGGTCATCGGCGCTCATCGCGCGCTTGCCGGCATCGACGTGCCGCCCGACGTGGTGAGATGCGAGCTCGTGAAGACGGCGGACATCGTCGCCGCGCTCACCGATGCGGCGTCGTGGCAGCGCGCCGTGGTCGTGATGACGGGCGATGTGGGGCTGTTCAGCGGCGCGCGCCGCCTGGTGGAGGCGCTCTCCGGCGACGCGCAGGTGGACGTGCGCATCATTCCCGGCATAAGCTCAGCGTCGTATCTCGCCGCGCGCCTCGCGCGTCCATGGCAGGATTGGCGCTTCGCGAGCGCTCACGGCGTGGCGTGCGACATCGTGGCCGAGGCCGACCGCTCAGGCGAGCTCTTCCTCGCCACGTCGGGCGGGGACGACCCCTCGCGGCTTTCGGGCGAGCTTGTGCAGGCGGGCTTCGGGGACGCGCGCGTGACGGTGGCCGAGCGCCTGTCGTACCCCAACGAGCGCATCACCTGCGCGACCGCAAGTGAAATCGCAGGTCAGACGTTCGACGACTTGAACGTGATGCTTATCGAGTTCGTAGGCGGCGCCGGGTCGCCTGTGGGCTCTAGCGCAGCCTCCGAGGCGCCGGCCGGCGCGTCCGCGCCCGCGGCGGCTTCTTCCGCGGCGGACTTTGCGGGCGCATCCCGCGCCGCGAGCTCCCGCTGGCCGTACGCTTCCTCGGGCATTCCCGACGAGCTTTTCATCCGCGGCGACGTTCCCATGACCAAGCAGGAGGTGCGCGCCGTCGCGCTCGCGAAGCTGCGCCTTACCGCGACCGACACCGTGTGGGACGTCGGCGCCGGCACGGGGAGCGTGTCGATTGAGGCGGCGCTCGTCGCGCGAACGGGGTCGGTATGGGCGGTCGAGCGCAACGCGGCCGGCGTGCGGCTCATCCGAGAGAACGCGGATGCATTCGGGTGCGGCAACGTGCATGCGATCCCCGGTGTCGCCCCCGAAGCGCTCGCGAAACTGCCCGTCCCCGACGCCGTGTTCGTCGGCGGGAGCGCGGGCGAGCTTCCCTCCATCGTGGAGGCGGCGCTCGAGAAGAACTCGCAGGTTCGCCTGTGCGTGCCATGCGTCACCGTTGAGACGCTCACCGAGGCGTGCGCGCTCCTCTCGGGTTCGCGCTTTAAGGGGTTCGAGGCGTGCCAGGTGTCGGCCGCCCGCGCCGAGGCTGTAGGCTCGCACCATCTTATGAAGGCGCAAAACCCCGTGTTCCTCGTCAGCGCGCGTGGTGCAGGTGGGGAAGGCGGCGCCCGGTGAGCACGACCATCCCTCGCTTCATGGTCGCTGCGCCCTCGAGCGGGAGCGGCAAGACGGTCGTTACGTGCGCGCTCCTGCGCGCGCTTGCGCGCCGCGGCCTCGCATGCGCGGCCTTCAAATGCGGCCCCGACTACATTGACCCGCTCTTTCATCGCCGCGTCGTGGGTGCGCGCTCGGGCAACTTAGACGGCTTCTTCACCGACGCCCCGACGCTGCGCGCCCTGCTCGCACGCGGCGCTGCGGGCGCGGATGTCGCGGTGCTCGAGGGGGCCATGGGCTTCTACGACGGCATGGCGCCCGGCGTGGCCGATGCGAGCAGCTACCAGGTTGCGTGCGACACGGAAACGCCGGTCGTTTTAGTGGTGAACGGGCGCGGGGCGTCTTTATCGCTCGCCGCCGTAATCCGCGGCATCGCCGAGTTCCTGCCTTGTGCGAACGTGCGCGGCGTCGTGCTGAACAAGACGAGCGCCGCTGCCTGCGCCTACGCGAAGCCTGCGATCGAGAAGCACACGGGTGTCGCGGTTTTGGGGAATATCCCCGCCGACGATGCGTTCTCGCTCGAAAGCCGGCATTTGGGGCTTGTGACCGCCGACGAGGTCGAGCAGCTCTCCGCGCGCATCGACAAGATGGCCGAGCTGGTGGAAAAGAGCGTCGACGTCGACCGCTTGCTCGAAATAGCGGCGACGGCACCCGATATCCGCGAGGAACCTTACCGGTTGGAGCCGATCGCGGGAGCGCGGCCCATCGTCGCCGTCGCACGTGACGAGGCGTTCTCGTTCTACTACGAGGAGAACCTGCGCGCGCTCGAGGACCTGGGTTGCGAGCTGGCCTTTTTCAGCCTCCTGTGTGATAGCGAGTTGCCCCGGGGGACAAGCGCCCTCTATCTGGGAGGCGGCTACCCGGAGCTCCATGCGCGGCAGCTCTCCGAGAACGCGCCGATGCGCGAGGCGGTGCGGCGTGCGGTGGAATCCGGCATGCCGACGGTTGCCGAATGCGGTGGGTTTCTGTACCTGCAGCGCGAAATCTCCGATAGCGAGGGGCGGCGCTGGCCTGTTGCGGGCGCCCTTGAGGGCGCAAGCGAGAACGGGGGAAGGCTGTCCCATTTCGGGTACGTGGAGCTCACTTCCCAACGCTACGGGCTCTACGGGCCGCGCGGCACACGCATCCGCGCGCACGAGTTCCACTACTGGCAGTCCACCTGCCCGGGCGGCGACTTCTGGGCGCAGAAGCCCCGGCGCGACAAGGGCTGGCCGTGCATGACGACCACCCCGGCCCTGGTTGCGGGCTTCCCGCATGTGTACTATCCTGCGAACCCCGACGTTGCGCGCGCGTTCGCGTCTGCCACAGCGTCGTTCGCAGAGAGGAGACGGCATGGCTGAAGCAACCGAAACCGCGCTTGCCTGCATCCGCGAGGAAGTCGAGCGCGCGTTCTCGTCGGCGCCGGGCGCCGTGCTCGAAGCCGCGCTCTCCCGGATCGCGCCCGCAGATGAGTGTGCCCGCGCCGCCGCGTACGCCGCGTGGGATTCCATCGCGCATCCTTTGGGGGGATTGGGCGACTTTGAAGACGCCGTCGCGCGTATCGCCGCAGCTCAGGGGAGCGCCGAGGTGGCCGAGTTTCCCCGTGCGCTCGCGGTATTCTTCTCCGACAACGGGGTCGTTGCCGAGGGCGTGTCGCAAAGCGGGCAAGACGTGACGCGAGCCGTCGCGCGCAACATGTGCGAGGGGGCCACGAGCGCCTGCCGCATGGCGGCGTTCGCGGGTGCCGAGGTCGTGCCCGTCGACGTGGGTATGGCCCGGGGCATAGAAGACGCTCGCATGGTGCGCGCGAACGTGCGGCGGGGGAGCGGCAACATCGCGCACGGCTCCGCCATGTCTCGCGATGGGGCCGTGCGCGCGATCGAGGTCGGAATCGCCGTCGCGTGCGGGCTTGCCCGCGCCGGCGTGCGCCTTCTCGCCGCGGGCGAGATGGGCATCGGCAACACGACCACCTCGGCGGCGGTGGCCGCAGTGCTCATCCGAGCGGACGCGCGGAGCCTCGTCGGGCGCGGCGCGGGGCTCTCGGACACCTCGCTCGCGCGCAAGCGCGACGTGGTCGAGCGCGCTATCGACGCGAACTCGCCCGATCCCGCCGACCCGATCGACGTGCTCTCGAAGGTGGGCGGCTTCGACATCGCGGCGATGTGTGGCTTCTACCTGGGGGCCGCGGCCTCGAAGGCGCCGGCGCTCCTCGACGGGGTCATATCCTGCACGGCGGCCCTGTGCGCGGTGCGCCTGTGCCCCAACGCCTTGGGCTACCTCGTGGGCACCCACGCATCTAGCGAACCCGCAAGCCAGGAGCTCCTTCGCGAGCTCGGCATAAAGGCACCCCTCGACGCAGGCATGCACTTGGGCGAGGGCGCGGGCGCCATGGCGTATCTGCCCCTTCTGGATTCGGCGCTGCGCGTGTACCGGGATGGGAAGACGTTCACGGCGACTGGCATGGCTGCTTACGAGCATTTCGAGGCCGGGAAATGACGGTGACGTTCGTTATCGGCGCCGCCGCGAGCGGCAAGAGCGCCTATGCCGAGTCCCTGTGCCTCGGGCACGACGGCCCCCGCGTGTACCTGGCAACGATGGAGCCCTTCGGGGAAGAGGGCACCCGCCGTATCGCGCGCCATCGGGCGATGCGCGAGGGCAAGGGGTTTTCCACCCTCGAGCGCACGCGTGACGTGGGCGCCGCAGTGCCCGGGCTTCCGCGCGGCTGCACGCTTCTTTTGGAGGACGTGGGCAACCTGGTTGCGAACGAGCTCTTCGCGGAAGGCGGCTTGTCCCCACGTGACCCCGACGCTGTGGCGCGCGAGGTGCTCGGAGGCATCGAACGACTCACTCAGGCCGCTGCGTATACGGTGGTGGTCTCCGTCGACGTGTTCGCCGATGGGATGCGCTACGATGAGGGGACCGAGGGATGGAGGCGCGCGCTCGCGCGCGTGAACGCGGGCGTGGCGGCGCTGGCCGACCGCGCAGTCGAAGTGGTATGCGGGATTCCCGTGTGGATGAAAGGCGAAGGACCTACAAGGTGAAGATAGCAGAGGCAATCGGCGCGGCGTTCGGAACGTTCTCGCGCATCCCCGTTCCGAAATCGGCCTGGACCGATTTCGGATCAACCCATGCGCTTGCCGCGTTTCCCCTGGTGGGCGTTGTGGAAGGCTTCCTCATGACGGCGTGGGGGCACGTGGCGAACCTGCTCGGCGTGCCCGCGACCATCGTCGCGGCCGTGCTCGTGGCGCTGCCTGTGGTGGTGACGGGAGGCATCCACCTAGACGGGCTCTGCGACACCTCCGATGCGCTTGCAAGTTGGGCCCCGCGCGAGCGAAAGCTCGAGATCATGCACGACCCGCGGGCGGGCGCCTTCGGGGTCATCGGTGTTGTTGTGTACCTTATTCTGCAGTTTTCCCTGTTCACCGCGCTGCCGCTTACGGCGGGGTCGTTCCTCGCACTTCTGTGCTCGCTCGTGTTTTCCCGCGCGCTTTCGGGGCTCGCCGTTGAATGCTGGCCTGCCGCGCGGGCGGACGGCATGGCCGCGGGGCTCTCGCCTGCGAAGAAGCGCGCGGCGATCGTCGTGCCGCTTTGCGCTTTCGCTGCGGCTTCGGCTGCAGGGATGGTCGCGTGCGCTCGGGCTGTCGGCGCCCTTATGGCCGTGGCGGGGCTTTTGGCGCTCGCGTGGTACCGCCATGTTGCCCTGTCCCGCTTCGGCGGGGTGACGGGTGATTTGGCCGGATGGTTTCTGCAATGGGCCGAGCTCGCGATGCTTGCCATGCTGGTGGCGGGGGGCATGCTCCTATGATTCTCGTGGTAGGCGGCGCGCATTCGGGGAAGAGGACCTTCGTACGCGAAAAGCTCGGGTTCGCGGCGGACGATTTCGTCGACGCGGCGCAGCTTGCGGAGGGCGGCGTGCCCGCGGCTTTTGCCGGCCGTGTCGCGTACCGTGCTGAGGAGCTCGTACGCGCGCTCGACGCAGACCGGGCGCTCGAGCGGCTGATTGGCTTCGACGCAGTGATTCTGCCCTTGGTCGGCTCGGGGGTCGTCCCCATGCGTGCGGAAGACGCCCAATGGCGCGAGCGCGCGGGGCGCCTAGGATGCGCGCTCGCTGCGCGCGCCGACGTCGTCGTGCGCATGACGTGCGGGATTCCCCAGGTCATCAAAGGAAACCTTGCCGATGCGCCTCGAGGTACGCAGGGCGCGCCCGCGCCTTTGGAAGTCGTCTTCGTGCGCCATGGTGCCACGGCGGGCACGGAAGACCATCGCTACAGCGGGGCGGGCACCGACGAGCCCCTGTCGAGCGCGGGCGAGCGCGCTTTGCACGACCTCGCTTGCGATCGTGACGTGTTCCGTGTTATCACGAGTGGCATGGCCCGCACCGACCAGACGGCGCGCATCCTCTTCCCGAAGGCGGAGCTTATGGCGTGCCCTGGTCTGCGCGAGATGGATTTCGGCGACTTCGAGGGGCGAAGCGCCGCCGAGCTTAAAGAGGATGCGCGCTACCGCGCCTGGGTAGACTCCTGGTGCGAGACGCGCTGCCCGCATGGCGAGGGCAAGAGCGATTTCACTCGCCGCGTCCTCGCGGCGTTTCGGGAGGCGTGCGAATCGGAGCGCGCCCAGGGGAGTGGGCGCGCCGTCTTCGTCGTTCACGCGGGTACCGTGAAAGCGCTGCTCTCCGAGCTAGCTGTCCCGAAAATGGAATACTTCGACGTGCATACCGAGCCGGGCGGCGCATGGGCCGCCACCTGGAATGGGCGCTGCCTTCGCGACGTTCGCCCCGCTTCGGGGGGCGATGCCCGGTGATGACGATTCTTGCCGTCGCCGCCGGGTTCGCGGCCGACCTTGCCTTCGGCGACCCGCGCTGGCTTCCCCATCCCGTCGTCGCCATGGGGCGCGCGATCACGTGGGCCGAAGGCCGCCTGCGGGGCACATTCCCGCAAACGTCCGCGGGCACGCGCGCCGCAGGGCTTGTGCTCGCCGTGTCGCTTCCGCTTGCGTGTTGGCTTTTGACCTGGGGAATCCTGCATCTTTGCGGCATGGTTCACCCCGGCTTGCGCTTTGTGGCCGAGGCATGGGCGAGCTATCAGATTCTCGCGGCATGCGAGCTGCGCCGCCAGAGCCTGGCCGTGGCCCGCGCGTTCTCGAAGGGCGGCCTTGTCGCGGCGCGCGAAGCCGTCGGGCTCATCGTGGGACGCGACACGTCTGTTCTCGACGAGCAGGGCGTTGCGCGCGCCGCCGTGGAAACGGTGGCGGAGAACGCGAGCGACGGCGTCATCGCGCCGCTTTTTTATCTTATGATCGGGGGTGCGCCCTTGGGCATGGCGTACAAGGCAGTGAACACGCTCGACAGCATGGTGGGCTACAAAAACGAGCGCTACATCGACTTCGGCTGCGCCTCGGCGCGCCTCGACGATGCGGTGAACTGGATTCCCTCGCGCTTATCGGCCCTGCTCATGATCGCCGTGTGCCCGATCGTCGGGCTTGACGCGCGCGGGGCGGCGCGCATCTGGCGCCGCGACAGGCGTCGCCATGCGAGCCCCAACTCTGCGCAGACCGAGTCAGCGTGCGCGGGCGCGCTCGGGCTGCGCCTGGCAGGACCTGCGGTGTATTTCGGCAAGCTCTTTGAGAAACCGACGATAGGCGACGCGTCCTGTGAAATCGAGTGGGGCGACATCGCCCGGGCGACAAGGCTCATGCTCGCCGCGTCCGTATGCGCGCTCGTCGTCTTCGGCGCCGCGCGCGCGGCGGTCGTGCTCGCCGTGGGGGCGATGGCATGAGGGAAGACCACGCCGCGTCCCGGGCTGCCGGGGGAATCCTGCGCGCCCGTGCGCATGGGGGCAGCTCGCAATCGCTCGGCATCGCTTGCGAAGGGGGCGCCTCCGACCTCATTGACTTCTCGGTGAACGTGAATCCGGCAGGCCCCTCGCCGCGCGCCGTCGCCGCAGCTTGCAAGGCGCTTTCTCGAATCGACGCCTACCCCGATAGGGAAAGCCGCGCCCTCGTTCGCGCCCTAGCGCGCGCCCAGGGCATTCCCGAAGATACTATCGTCTGCGGCGCGGGCGCGTCCGACATCATCTGGCGGCTCGCCGCGGCGGTGCGCCCGAAACGCATCGTCGTGTGCGCGCCGACGTTCTCTGAATATGCGGAGGCGGCATCGTACTACGGCGCATGCGTGCAGGAGTTCCCGCTCTCCGAAGCGGACGACTTCGACGTGCCCGCCTCCTTCGCCCGCGCGATCGAGGGGCCGGGAGACGTGGCGTACCTCTGCAATCCGAACAACCCGACGGGGCGCCTCGTCGACCCCCGCGTGATCGATGCCGCGGTTTGCCGCTGCGAGCAGGTGGGAGCGCTGCTCGTCGTGGACGAGTGCTTCCTCGGATTTGCGCCCGACGCCCGCGAAAGGAGCGTGGCCGCACGCGCCGCGTGTTCGCGCCATGTGGCCGTGCTCTCCGCGTTCACAAAGCTCTACGGAATGGCGGGGTTGCGGTTGGGATATCTGATCAGCGGAAACGCTAAACTCATCGAGGGGATTCGCCGGGCGGGGCAGGCGTGGCCCGTCTCCTCGGTCGCCGAGGCCGCGGGCATCGCCGCCCTGGAAGACGTCGAATACGTCTCGCGCACGCGCGATGTATTGGCGGGCGAGCGAGCGTGGCTTTCCCACGAGCTCTCCTCGCTCGGGCTTTCCGTCGTGCCGTCGGATGCGAACTTCCTTTTAGTCCGCACGCCGGCGAAAGACATCCCCGAGCGTCTGTATAATCAGGGGGTTTTGGTCCGCACGTGCGACTCGTTTTCGGTACTGTCCCGTTTCTGGTGCCGCGTCGCGGTGCGCACGCGCAAGGAGAACGCCCGGCTTGCGATGGCGTTCAGCCGCGCGCTTCGGGCGGAAGGCGCATCGGACGAAGGCGAACCCGACGAACGGGGCGGCGCTTCTTGTAGCGGCGCGATGGCGGGCGCGGATGGCCGAGGCTCGGCGAAGGGGGTCGATACCCGTGGGTAGGGCGAAGCCCATCATGATCCAGGGCACCATGTCGAACGCGGGGAAGAGCCTGCTTGCGGCGGGGCTGTGCCGCGTGCTTGCGCAGGACGGCCTGCGCGTGGCTCCCTTCAAGAGCCAGAACATGGCGCTCAACAGCGGTGTCACGGCCGACGGGCTCGAGATGGGGCGCGCCCAGATCATGCAGGCCGAGGCGTGCGGCATCGCGCCCGACGTGCGCATGAACCCCATCCTGCTCAAGCCCGAAAGCGACCACCGAAGCCAGCTCATCGTGGCCGGCAAGGCGCAGGGAGCCTTCGCTGCGAGGGACTACTTCGCGCGAAAGAAGGCGCTCATGCCGCAGATTTTGGAGGCGTTCGATTCGCTCGCGGAGGAAAACGACGTCATCGTCATCGAGGGCGCCGGCAGCCCCGCCGAAATCAACCTTGCCGAAAACGACATCGTCAACATGGGGCTCGCGCGCGCCGTGTCCTCCCCCGTGCTGCTCGCGGGCGACATCGACCCAGGCGGGGTGTTTGCCCAGCTCTACGGCACGGTCGCGCTCCTTGCACCCGAGCACCGCGCGCTTTTGCGGGGGCTTGTGGTGAACAAGTTCCGCGGCGATGTAAAAATCTTGCGCCCGGGTTTGGCTCCGCTCGAGAAGATGTGCGGGGTTCCCGTCGTGGGGGTCGTGCCGTATCTTGCGCTCGACCTGGACGACGAGGACTCGCTCGCGCCGCGCCTATCTGCCCGCGAGGCGCGCGGCGTCATCGACGTCGCCGTCGTGCGCCTTCCGCATCTGTCGAACTTCACCGACTTCGACCCGCTTTCGCGCGTGCCCGGCGTGGGCGTGCGCTACGTTTCCTCGACGACCGATCTGGGCCGACCCGACCTGGTGGTGCTTCCCGGCTCGAAGTCCACGCTCGACGACGCGCGCTGGCTTGTGGCTAGCGGCATCGGAGCCTGTGTACGCGCGCTTTCGGGCGCGGGCACGCCGGTGCTCGGCATATGCGGAGGCTACCAGCTTTTGGGAGACGAGCTTTCCGACCCGCACGGCAGGGAAGGCACTGGCACCGCGCGCGGGCTCGGGCTCATCCCGGCAAGTACGGTGTTCAAGGAGGAAAAGCGCCTCGCCCAGTCGGAGCTGCGCATCACGGGCGCCCAAGGCGCGTTCTCGGTGTGGAACGGCATGACGGCGCGCGGGTACGAGATTCACGACGGCGAAACGACCGTCTCCTGCGCCTCTGTGGGCACGATTGGCGGCAAACCAGAAGGCGCGGCCTGCGGAAACTTGTTCGGAACCTATCTCCATGGCCTGTTCGACGAACCGGGGGTGGCGCTCGCCCTCGCGCGCTCGCTCGCGCGCATGCGCGGTCTGCCCGAGAGCGTCGTGGGTGCTGCGGGCGTGGCGTCCGCGGCCGATCACCGTGCGCGCGAGTTCGACCGCCTGGCCGACGCCGTGCGCGAGGCGCTCGACATGGAGTATCTCTACCGCATTATCGAGGAGGGCGTATGATCCACGTGTATCATGGCGACGGCAAAGGCAAGACCACGGCGGCGATGGGCCTCGCCCTTCGCATGCTCGCCGCAGGCCGCCGCGTCGTCGTCGTGCAGTTCCTGAAAGACGGCGAAAGCGGGGAGGCGCGCCTGCTCGCCGAGCATTTCGGCGTGCCCGTGTTCGCGGGGAAGGCGTCGGACAAGTTTACCTGGTCCATGACGTCGGAAGAACTTGCCGCGACGCGCGAGCTGCACGATGGGAACCTCGCTTTCGCGCTCGCCGAGCTCGAGGGCGTGCAGGAGGGGCTGCTCGTGCTCGACGAGGCGCTCGACGCGCTTTCGAAGGGGCTTGTCGACGAGGCGCTCGTGGATCGCGCGCTCGATATGTCCGCGCGCGGCGTCGAAGTAGCGCTTACCGGGCGCGCGCCTTCCCGCAAGATCGTGGAGAAGGCCGACTACATAACCGAGATGCGGTGCGAGAAACACCCCTACGCTCAGGGGATATGTGCAAGGGAAGGAGTGGAGTACTAGATGGATTCCAAGGAGATGGCGCCCGGCGACATCGAGCGGCGCAGCTTCGAGATCATCACCGAAGAGCTCGGCGGCCGCACGTTCCCGCCGCTCGAAGAGCCCGTCGTGAAGCGCGTCATCCACACCACTGCCGACTTCACGTACGCCGATTCCCTCGTGTTCACCCATGACGCCGCGCACTGTGCGCTCGACGCACTGCGCGCAGGGGCCACGGTGCTCACCGACACGAACATGGCGCTTGCAGGCATAAGCAAGCCCGCGCTCGCGAAGCTCGGCTGCAAGGCCGTGTGCTACATGGCCGACCCCGATGTCGCCGCGGCTGCGCGCGCCGCGGGCACGACTCGCGCCGTTGCGAGCATGGACAAAGCTTGCGGCATCGAGGGTCCGCTCATCGTGGCCGTCGGCAACGCCCCCACAGCACTTCTGCGCCTCGCCGAGCTCATGGACGCGGGGAAGATCGCGCCCGCGCTCGTCGTTGGGGTGCCGGTCGGGTTTGTGAACGTGGTCGAGGCGAAAGAGGAGCTACTCGCGCGACGCGTGCCGGCCATCGTCGCGAGGGGTCGCAAGGGCGGCTCGACCGTGGCGGCTGCCATTATGAACGCGCTGCTCTACCAGATCACGCGCCCAGGGGGCCCGAAGTGACGGCGCCCGCATCCGCGCCGGCGCTGCGCATCTTCGCCGGCACCACCGAGGGCCGCCTTCTGTGCGAATGGGCGAGCGGGGCGGGCATCCCCGCCCGTGCCTACGCGGCAACCGATTACGGAGGCGAGCTTTTGGGCGAGCTTCCGGGTATCGAGGTGCATGCGGGCAGGCTCGACGAGGCCGACATGGAGCGCGAGCTTTCCGGCGCGCACATCGTCGTCGACGCCACGCACCCCTACGCTACGCTCGCAAGCGGCAACATCCGGGCCGCTTCGCTCGCCGTGGGTGCACGATGCCTGCGCCTTGCGCGCCCGGCCGAGGCGCTGCCCAAAGGCGTCGTGTCGGTCGCGTCGATCGCCTGCGCGGCGCGCTTTCTCTCCGAGAATCCGGGTCGCGCGCTTCTCGCGACGGGGAGCAAGGAGCTTGCTCCCTACACGCGCGTCGCCGATTTCGCGGAGCGCTTCTTCGTGCGTGTGCTCCCGCTGCCCGGCGCTATAACGAAGTGCATCGACGCGGGGTTTTCGCCGTCGCACGTCATCGGCATGCAGGGGCCCTTCACCCGCGAGCTCAACGAGGCGATGCTTCGGCAGGTGGGCGCCCAGTGGCTTGTGACCAAGGACTCGGGAACCGTAGGCGGCACGGCCGAGAAGCTCGCCGCCGCGCGCGACGTGGGAGCGCGCTGCATCGTGGTCGCCCGTCCCGCCGAGGGAGGCGGCGCCCTTTCGCTTCGGGAAGTGGAAGACGCGCTCTTACGGGAGCTCGCGCGCTAGGCGCTCGCCGCGCCTGCGCGCCCTCCCGCCCGCGAAGAGGAGCGCCCCGAGCAAGCTCGACTCGTTCAAGCCCGTCATCCGCCAATAGCTCGAGGACGACGCCCAGAACTGGCGCAAGCAACCCTTCAATAAGTTGCGGTGAAATAGTGTCTGTTTTTGAAGCTAGATAGCATATCCAGTCCCTAATTCACCGCAACTTGTTGGTGGTGGCTTACTGGTAGCGTAGGCACTCCACCGGGTCGAGCTTTGCCGCGCGGCGAGCGGGATAGAAGCCAAAGATTACGCCGATGCCGACGGAGACGGCGAAGGCCAGCAGTACCGTGGCGATTGAAAAGCTCGGTGTGATTTGCCCGCTGGCACCGAGCTCGCCGAGAACCCCTGATCCTGCGGCAAACATCGCAAGAGCCCAGGCCAGTAGATAGCCAATCAGGACACCTAGCAGTCCGCCGGTGACGCACAGCGCCGAGGATTCGGCCAAAAACTGGGCGGTGATATCGCGACGACTTGCGCCCAGAGCGCGGCGGATGCCGATCTCGCGGATGCGCTCCGTTACGTTGGTAAGAATCATATTCATAATGCCGATACCGCCGACAAGCAGCGAGATGCTGGCGACAGCACCCATGATGAGCGAAAACGCGCCCATAAAGGAGTTGAGTGCATCGATGGCGCTTTTCATGGAGGTCGCTGATACACTGTTGTACTCATCCTCCTCCTCGATGCCCTTCATCGCGCGCACCTTGGACTCGATGGTCTTGCAGAGCTCATCCATGTCCGTGCCCTCGGCGGCGAGCGCCGTCACGCTGGGGAATGAAGGATTCTCGTCGCCAAACAGGCCGGAGATGGTTTCGCGTGGCATATACAGCGTGAGCGAGCCCATGGAGTCGCTGCCGCCGTCAATCACGCCGACAATCTGCACCTCGCCGTTGGACACCTTGATGGTTTTCCCCAGCGCATCCTGTTCGTTGCCGTAAAGCTGATCGGCGCCGCCGCGGCTGATGAGCGCCACGCGCGAGCCTGATTGAGACTCGGCCTGGGAATAGGTACGCCCCGCAACGAGCTTTCCGGCCCCCACGGCGTCGAGCATGTCGCTATCGACACCCTGTGCCATGACGGTATAGCTTTTATCGCCGGTCTTGTACTCGGTATACGCGCTGTCGACAATGCCGATCTGCTCTATCTGCGGCACCAGTTTTTGAAGCTTCTCGATGTCCGACTCTGTGAGTTCTTGCGACGAATAGATTTGCACCATGCGTGCCGCATTGAGGCCCAGGCTGTTGACCAGGCTGTTTTGGATGCCGCCGATGAGCGAAGTCATGGCGATAACCGAGGCGATGCCGATGACAATGCCCAGGATGGTGAGCAGGCTGCGCCCCTTGTTGGCCTCGAGCGAGTGAAGGGCTTCCTGGATGAGATCGCGGGCGCTCATGCCATCTCTCCTTTCGGCGGGTTGGCGGAGGCGGAAATCATGGGCAGGCTATCCACGGCGCTGCGCAGGGTCCGCGGTGCATGTGGAATATACGCGCCATCGTGAATGCGACCGTCGCGGATGGTCACGGCACGGTCGGCCTCGGCGGCGATGCCGGGGTCGTGTGTGATAAGCACGATGGTTTTGCCGCGCTTCTGGAGCTTATGGAAGGTCTCCATCACAAGCGCTCCGGTAGCGGAGTCCAGGTTTCCCGTCGGCTCATCGGCCAGGATGATGGGCGGGTCATTGACGAGGGCGCGCGCGATTGCGACGCGCTGCATCTGGCCGCCCGAGAGCTCGGATATGCGGTGGTCCCAGTGGTCGACGGGCAGCGTGACAGCCTGCAGCGCGTGAACGGCGCGCATTTCGCGCTGGCTACGGGGCATATTGGTGTAGGCCAGCGGCAGCATGACGTTTTCGATAACCGACAGGCGCGGCAGCAGGTTGAAGCTCTGAAAGACAAAGCCAATGCTCAGGGCGCGGACTTCGGTGAGCTCGTCATCATCGAGCTCGGCCACGTTGAGCCCTTGCAGGTAATAGTCGCCCGCCGTCGGTTTGTCCAGGCAGCCCAGGATGTTCATGAGCGTTGACTTGCCCGAGCCCGAAGGGCCGGTAATGGTGACGAACTCGCCGGGTTCTACCGCCAGGCTCACGTTGTGCAGGATGTGGGCGCAACCCGCCTCGCTCTCAAAAATGCGGTGCACGTTGCGGATGTCGATAACGGGACGCATTACATGCCCTCATCGTCAGACATGCTGCCCGAATCCGTGCTGTAGCCGCCTTCAGCCGTTGCGTCCGCTCCGGTGTCCATGACGAGGGTGTCGCCATCGCGCAGCTTGGTAACCGGCACGTTGGGGTTGATCTCGTTGCCCTGGTCGTCGCGCTTTACCTGTGTCTTGCCGACTACGGCTTCGTTGTCGTTTTGCGTCACGACGGTCACCTTCACGCGACGGGTATGCTTGCCCTCGTCATCGGTTGCCACGTTGACGTAATAGTGTTCGCCGTCTTCGGTCATGAGCGCCATCGTCGGCACCATCACCACGTCGTCGAGCTGCTCGGTCACCACCGATACCTCGGCCGTCATGCCCGGCTTCAGGCGCGCGTCGGGCGCCTCTATGAGAATGTCGACGTTAAAGGTTACGCTGCCGCCGCCACCGTTGGCGGCGTCGGAGTTTGCCACCGAGGCGATGGCCGTGACCGTTCCCTGGCTTACGATATCGGGAAACGCGGGATACGTGACGTTGGCACTCTGCCCAACGGCGATCTTGGCGATGTCCTTTTCTCCCACCTGTACGGTCACCTTCATCTTGGATAGGTCGGCGATCTGCATGCACTGCTTGCCGCCGCTCGTATCGCTTTCGCCCATGATCATGCCGCCTGTTACCGTGGCGCCCACCTTGGCGTTGAGCTCCACGATACTGCCCGAGCTCGGGGCCGTGACCGTACGACTGGCCGCCTTGGCGTTCGCCTGATCGAGGTTTGCCTGGGCCGATGCGAGGCTGCGCTGCGCGGCCGATACGGCGTTCGTGTCCGCCGATGCGGCGGAGACGCCAGCCGCTGCGGAAGCTCCATCGACGTCCGTCGTTGGGGTGGCCTGAGCGGCAGCTGCGGCTTTCTTCGCATTAGCGAGGTCTTCTTGAGCGGCAGCAACTGCACGCTGCGCCTCGGCAACGTTGCGATCGAGCTCGTCGTTTTTAATGGTCATAAGCACGTCGCCCTCGTTGACGGATTGGCCCGCCTGCACGTTGATCGAATCGACCGTACCGTCGACAGAAGGGGAGACCACTGAGGACGAAATGGGTTTGAGCTGGCCTTTCGCCTCGACCGTTGTGGTAAACGTGCCCTCGGTCACCATGTCGGTCACAGGCCCGCTGGCTCCCTGTGGCTGCGCATTGATAACCAGGGTTGCGACAATGGCAATGAGCGCGATGGCACCTACGACGCCGGCGGCAATACCGCGTCGAATCAGCTTTTTGCGTCGACGTTCGGCACGTTTTGCCTTGAGCTTGGCATATGCCTCTTCATCGGAAATCTCGGCCGTATCGTTTGTGCGTCCGCCCTGTTTGTCGGCAGGTATGTCTGTAATCAGAGGAATCGTTTCGGTGACATCTTCGAGCGTGTGCTCGGTATCATCCGGGCCCGGGGTGGTCGTGGGGACATTCGGCATAGCGTCTCCTTTATAGAAAGTACCTCGATAAGTATATGCGCCCACCGGTTGGGGTGGGCGCATAGAACGGTTTCTTTCGGAACTGTTAGATTGGTCGCAGCGGTTCCACGTTGTAGGAATGCGCGCGTTGCACTACGAGTGGACAACCACGCATAGGCCGACTTTGATGCAGTCGTGAAGTGCCTTGGCGTCTGCCAGGCGCAGGTTGATGCAGCCGTGGCTGCCGCACCATTTGTACGACTCGGCGTTATCGAAGCTCTTGTCGTTTTGCCAGGTGGCATCATGGAAGCCGATCATGTTGCCCTCAAACGGCATCCAGTAGCTCACCGGACTCTCGTATTTGGGCTTGCCGGTCTCGGGGTCCTTGGCTCCGATCAGGGTGCTGCCGCCGTCGTTGCTGTTGATCTGCCAGACGCCCTCGGGCGTGGCGTCCTCGCCCGGCTTGCCCGAGATAAAGTTGGCCTCCCAAACGATATTTCCGCTCTCGTCATAGTAGCGCGCGTGCTGTTCGGACAAGTCGACGTCGATATACGCCTTCCAGTCGGGCTCTCCCTTTGCGGTAAAGGTGTCGGCCTTCTGGGAGTACTTGATCTCGATTTCGCCGGTCTGCTTGTTGTTAATGGCGTCCTCGACCTGCTTGGCGAGCGAGCTGCTGTCGATGGACCAACCAAAGTCGCCGCCTTCGACGGCGCACTGCTTGCCATCGGCGCGCGTCCACCAGCGAGTGGAGCCCACGGTATTAAAGCCGTTGGCGAGTTCGGCTGCCCAGTTGCTGATCTGCGACGTATCGAGCGTTGGGTTGGCGGGATCGGCAAAGCTGATCCACTGCAATACGGAGCTGCCATCAACCTTGCCGGCATCCTCGCCGTTGAGCTTGAGGGTCACGTTGACGCCCAGGAAGTTGTTGGCGGCATCGCATGCGGCCTGAATCTGATCATCGGTCAGCGTTCCATTGAGCGGCTCATAGGCATCGTTGCCGAGCTTGGAAAGATCTACGGACTCGGCCAGCGAGGCAAGCTCGAGCTCGGCATACTTAATGACATGCTCGCGGTTGATTTTCTCGTTGGAGCGCGCCTTCTCGACGGTAAACTTGCCGGCCTGCTCGTCATAGGAGCTATTGGCCTCGAACGTGCCCGAACGGCCCTCGTTAAACTCGTCGATAGCGGCGCCCAGGTCCTCCTCAAACTTCTTTTGGTCAAAGGCGTCGGAGAGCATGGACAGGTCGACGTCTTGATCAAGATCGACTTCGTTGGAGGTAGCGGTTGTTTTGGTCTTGCCGCTTAAGGATTCCACAAGGCGGACCGGCCAAATAAAGGCTTCGTTGTGGCTGATGATTTCTTTTGCGGCAGCTTCGCCGTCGACGATGGGCTCATCGGACTCGGGCTGATAGGTCCAGCTAAAGTCATCGCCTGTCACGGTGAGCTTATAGTGCTTCCATGCCGAGTTGACCTTGGTGGCGGCAGACGAAGCGTTGGAGAAGGAGACGTCGACGCCGGCAATGGTGGTGTTGGGGTAGGCTACCTGCGAAAACGCTACGACGCCTACGATATAGACAATGACGATTAGACCCAGGATGACAAAGAGCGTCGTCTTTTTGCCCGACTTATTGTTCTCGGCGGGTTTGCGCGCGGGGCCGCGATCGCCTCGAGCGTGCGTGGGGGGCTGCTTGGGCGCATTGCCGTTTGCCTGGCGCTGCTGACGTTGTTGACGCTGCTGTCGCTGTTGGTTCGGGCGTTGGGAAGCGTTTGCCGCACCACGCTGCTGACCGTGGCTCGGCGCGATAGGACGCGGCGACTGAACGCCGCCGGTGTGCCTGCTCGGCTGCTGCGGATCGGGAATCAGTTGAGTTCGATCGTTTTGCGACATCGTATGCATATCCTTCGATTTTCGCCTTGCGGTTCATCGTGTTTTTACTGGGCTTGCATTATAGCGATTGCCCTGCTGTTTGTGGTACGGAAACGGTGGCATTCAAAAGAGGTGGGACATTTGTCCCACCTTTGAGTCGTTCTTTGCCGCTATCCGCACACACCGCATTTTGCACAGGCCGAAAGTGCGGCCGGAGCCTGCGCGATGCCGCCCTTTGCCGTCTCGCGCAGCGTGGCCGGCAACGCGTGGCCCACTGAGAGCATGACATGTGCCATCTGGTCAAACGGCACCAGGCTCTTAATGCCTGCGAGGGCGAGTTGTGCCGAGCTAAAGGCCGCTGCCACGCCGATGGCGTTGCGGTTTTGGCAGGGCACCTCCACGAGGCCACCGACGGGGTCACAAACGAGGCCCAGCAGGTTACTCAGCGCGATGGAACTGGCGTCAAGCGCCTGCTCGGGCGTGCCGCCGAGCATCTGCACCAGCGCGGCGGCCGCCATGGCGGCGGCGCTTCCCACCTCGGCCTGACAGCCGCCCTCAGCGCCGGCGACGCAGGCGCTTGTGGTGAGGTTGAGGCCGATGGCGGCTGCGCAGTAGAGCGCGTCCATGACCTGCTCGTCGTCGAGCTGCAGGCGATCGGCGAGCGCCAGCACGCAGCCGGGCACAACACCCGCGGATCCTGCCGTCGGAGCTGCGACGATTACGCCCATCGTGGCCGAGCGCTCGAGCACGGCCATGGCGCGGGCTACGGCGTCGGTCTGGACGGCGCCCATCAGGCTCGTGCTCAAATCGTTGCGGCCGGTGGCATCGACGAGTTTGGCCTCGCCGCCGATAAGCCCGCCGAGCGATCGCTGCGGATTGGCGATGGGGGCCGTGGTCTCCTCGCGCATGACGTCGAGCACGCGACGCATGGCGTCGACGGCGTGGGCTTCGCCGGTCAGGCGCGCCTCACGCACGGCCATGACGGCGCCGATGCTGAGCCCCAGTTCCTCGCACGCATCGAGCAGCTGCTCGCCGTCGTCGAAGATCTCCTTGGCCGAGACGCCGGGGGAGAGCGACGAGGCAGAACCGGGGAGCTCGATAAAGGTCGCGTAATCGACATTGTCGAGCTTGCGTAACATGGGGACGACGGTGTCGTCGGGCGCACCGTCGGTCTCAAAGACGGAGTAGGCCTGGCCGCCCACTTCGGTTCGGTAGGTGCGGCAGAAGGCGATGTTCACGTGGGCGTAGGCGAGCAGGTTCGTGAGCGCGGCGAGCACGCCGGGAACGTCCTTGTGCGCCACGAAGAGCGTGGAATACATGCCCGAGATGTCGACGCCGACGCCGTTAATGCGGCTGATGCGCATCTTGCCGCCGCCCAGGCTCTCGCCGCGGACCTGCACCGTGGCGCCCGTGTCGTCGACCATATCGATGTCGACGGTGTTGGGGTGGATGGAGGCGTCGTCGCCCTTGATGTCAAAGTGATATTCGAGGCCCTGCTCGCGAGCGAGGTCGAAGGCCTGCTTGATGTTCTCGTCATCGGTGTCGAGGCCCAGGATGCCCGCGACGAGCGCACGGTCGGTGCCGTGGCCGCGGTAGGTGTGGGCGAAGGAGTTCCATAGGCCAAAGGTGACTTTGGCGATGCGGCCTTCTAACAGGCTGGCGGCAACTTGGGCGCACCGCAGGGCGCCGGCGGTGTGCGATGAACTGGGGCCGACCATGACGGGACCCAAGATCTCGAATGCCGAGGTCGTAGCTAGTGTTTGCGGCTTGCCTGCCATGGATGCTCCTTTACGTGGCTCGTCGTCCCGAGGGGCGGGGCATAAGGTCGCCTGCTCGGACAGTCCTGCTCGCACGGAGAGCACATTAA
>DBEZHA010000003.1:0-13536 GCA_048189585.1 Collinsella sp.
GCCTTGTGCACGGCCGTCACCTTTTTGCGGCCGCAACGGCGGGCATACTCAAAGGCATACTCCACAATGCGGCGGCTCTTGGCGATAGAGATCGGCTTGATTGAAATGGCGGAATCCGCGGCGAAGGTCTTTTGGCCCGAACGCTCGACAAGCTGCGAGAGCTCCTCGACCTCGGCAGCGCCCTCATCGAACTCGATGCCGGCGTAGAGGTCCTCGGTGTTCTCGCGCACGATAACCAGGTCGACATCGCGGAAACGCGAGCCGTCGCCCGGCTGCGACAGGCAAGGGCGCACGCAGGCGTACAGGTCGAAGTGCTTGCGCAGGGCCACGTTGACGCTGCGGAAGCCCGTACCGACCGGCGTGGTGATGGGGCCCTTGATGGCAACCTTGGTCTCGGCGACCGCATCGAGCACATGCTGGGGCAGCGGCGTGCCAAACTCGTCCATGACGCCGGCACCGGCCTCCTGGACGTTCCAGTTGATCTGGACACCGGTGGCCTCGACCACGCGGCGCATGGCCTGCGTAATCTCGGGACCGATACCGTCACCGGGAATCAGGACTACATCGTGCGCCATAATCTGTTACTCCTCGTCTTCGGCGGCCTCAGATTTTTTAACGCTAGCACGCTTCTTCTTTTTGGAGAGATCCAGGCCAAAACGTTTAACAAGCATTTCGCAAATCTCGCTCGAACGGGCCTTGAGATAGCTGCCCTTGCCGTTCTCGGCGTCGAACTTAAGGCGCAGCGCGAGCTTCTCGGCAACCTCGGCATCAATCTCGCCCTGGCCAAACTCGTACAGGCAACCGAGCATATCGCGATACTCAAGGTCGCCGTGGTAGCACTGGATGGCCTCATCCAGGATCGGCCAAGCCTCGCGCGAACGCTCGACGCCCGTAGCTCCCCACACGCACAGCAGGCGGAAGGCGGCATAGCGCAGCGTGGAGGAAATCTCGTCGAACAGCGCGGTCTCGGCACCCTCAAAGGCATCGCCCAGCTGCTCGGGGCAGGTGGTTGCGAGCGCCGTCAGGGCATCGAGGGCCTCCCAGCGGGTCTGCGCCTCGGGGCGGTCGAGCGCCTCGATCAGCGCGGGCACGCAGGGCACGACGCGCTGCGGATCGCGCTCGGCAAGCAGGTGCAGCACGCGGGCGGCAAACTGGCGGATGCGGCGCGTGGGGCAGCCGAGCTCCTTGACCAGACGGTCGACGGCGTTCTCGTTCTCCTCTGCCAGCTGAAGCTGTGCCAGCTCCTCGTCGGTGAGCTGTTCGTCTTTGTTTTCTGCCATAGTTACCTCTTCTTACTATTTCTTAGCGTGCTTGCCAGCACCCTTGCTGTCATCGGTGACCGAGATGAGCTGTCGGTCGGCCGCGCCATTGCGACGCGCACGGCGGCGTTCCTCGGCGTCGCCCGCGTCGGCGGCGGCGCGATGAGCCTTGTTGACGTTAAAGACCTCGTCGTGCTTGCGCCACGGACCGACGGACTCGCCAAAGCTCATCTTAAGACCGGCGATAAAGCCGCCGAGCCAGCCGATCGGCGCAAACTGCACCAGCGGGAACAGCGAGAACACCCAGGTTAGCAGGACGACTGCCGCCGCACCTGCAAAGTTGGCGATCCAGTAGTCGCGCTTGGTGATGACGCGCTTTTCGCACGCCCACTGGCCGCACAAAAAGCCAATGTAGATCGCAAAGATAAAGAGCACCAACGCGAGCACTACGAACGTCCAGCTCATGGGCGCTACTCCCCGTGATGGTGGCCGCAGCAGCACTCGTGGCCGTCATCATGGCCGTGGCCGCCACAGCACTCGTGGTCCTCGCCGTGATGGTGGCCGCAACCGCACTCATGGTCGTCGCCGTGCTCGCCGCAACCGCAGCCGTCCTCGTGGGCACCATGCTCCTCGGGACGATACTGCGACCAGTCCAGACCGGCGGCGATGGCGTCGGCCTCCTCCTTGTAGAGTACCGTGATGGCCTGGGTGCCCAGCTTGGCGCCACCGATGGCGTCGAGCATATCGTAGAGCGTAAAGGCCACGTCGGCACCGGGCAGCGCGAGCTCGCGATCGTCGGCGTAAGCGAGCGCCAGGCGCAGGTCCTTAATGAAGTGCTCGACCATAAAACCGGGCTTGTAGTCGCCGTCGAGCGCCTTGGGAGCCAGGCTCTCCATGGCGCCGGACTTGCCGGTACCGCCCAGGATCATCTGGCGGGTCTTCTCCAGGTCAAGACCGCTCAGCTCGGCAAATGCCATGGCGTCTGCCATGCCGACCATGCAGGCGCCCAGCGACACCTGGTTGGCGAGTTTGGCAGCCTGGCCCTTGCCGGCGCCATCGAAGCAGCAGATGTTGGCCGCAAAGGTGGCAAGGATGTCGCGGACCGGCGCGATGTCGTTCTCGGTAGCACCCACGATAGCCGTGAGCGAACCGGCGATAGCGCCCGACTCGCCGCCGGTGACGGGGCAGTCAAACGCCATGCGGCCAGAAACCTGGGCGGCCTCGGCAATGTCACGGGCGAGCTCGGGCGAGCTCGTGGTGAGGTCGATCAAGACCGCGCCGGGCTTAGTGCACGCGAGCAGGCCGTCGCCCGCCAGGTAGAGCTCCTCGACCTCGGAGGGATAGCCCACCATGGTAAAGACAACATCGGCGTTAGCCACGGCATCGGCCGGCGTATCGGCCCAAGCGGCACCGCGCTCGATAAGCGCGGCAGCCTTGGACTTGGTGCGGTTGTTGACCGTGACGGGATAGCCGGCATCCAGGATGTGGCCGGCGATGGGGGCACCCATGATTCCGGTGCCGATAAATGCGACGGAGAGCTTGTTTGCCATGAAACCTTTCCTTTTGGGTTGGGTGTTGTTACCAGGTTAAACACTCGGTGCCAGCGTTTGGGCAGTGAGCTGGGATCGATTACGGCCGCGTTACTTGCCTACTGACCGCGCACGCGACGGGCGATGCGGTCGGAAAGCGACGCCTTGTCGGCGCGGTTCTTACCCCAAAACGCGCAGGCCACCATGCCGGGGCCCACGTGCGAGCCGATGGTAGGACCGACGGAGCTGCGAATGATCGTGACGTCGGCGCAGCCCTCCTCCTTGCGGATGGCGGCTTCGAGCCAGTCACCGTCCTTTTCGGCATCGGCCGTCATGATGGCGATGGGCATGGTGCGGTCGGGCACGTAGTTCTCGCGGAACGACTTGAGGATGGACTTGAGCGCCTTCTTGCGGCCGCGGTTGACGCCGATCAGCGACAGCGAGCCGGCAAGGTCGTAGGAGAGCTCGGGCTTGACATCGAGCTTTGCCGTGAGCTGTGCCGCCGCGGGCGGAATGCGGCCACCGGCAGCCAGTGCGTCGAAGCTCTCGAGCGTAAAGTAACCGTGGACGTAGGTCTTTGCCTCGTTTGCCCAATCGACCAGCTGCTTGGCGGTCAGTCCCGCCGAACGCTGGCGCACGGCCTCGAGCGCCAAGAGCGCGCCGGTCGCACAGGGCAGAGCGTTGTCGACCACGTAGAGCTCAAAGTTGGGATACTCGGCGCGCACGGCATCTGCCGCCTGGCACGCGGAGTTGTAGCTCGACGACAGCGCCGAGGTAAAGCACAGGTAGACCGTGGGCGTGCCCTCCTTGGCACACTCGGTAAAGAACTCGATATAGCGACCGAGCGACACGGCGGAGGTAGACACGCGAGCGCCGGCGCGCATGCGGTCGTAGAACTCCTTGGGTGTGATGCTCGACCAGATGTCATCCGTGCGCTCCTCGCCATCGATAATGAAGGGGAAACCCAGGATATCGACATCGAGGTTCGCGGCGACCTCGGGGCTAAAGTCGCAGCAAGTATCGACGACGATGCGGCAACGGTCCGAATGACCGGCGGATGCGGCCTTGTCCATCAAAGCGACTCCTTACGTAAAAAGGCGGCCACCCGCATGGGATGGCCGCCAACCGTTAACTCATGCAAGTTAACGTATTTTACTCGTCAAGTGTTTCGATGCGGGGCTTGATGATGCCATATCCACCATTCTTACGGTGATACACCACATTGATGAGGCCAGTCGTCGCGTTCTCGAACACGTAGAAGTCGTGGCCCAGCAGATCGATCTGCACCAGCGCCTGCTCCTCAGTCATCGGGGTGACGTCGATGACCTTCTCGCGGACGAGCAGGTCGTCCTCCTCCTCGGGCAGCAGCAGGTCGGCCAGATCCTCGACGCGCTCGACCGGCGCGACATCCGCGGCGCTGGCACCGCCCTGGCGGTTGTCCACGACCTTGGTCTTGAACTTGCGCAGCTGGCGGGTGACCTTATCGGCGGAGAGGTCGATGGCGGCGTACATATCTGCACCGTGCTCGGCAACGCGAATCACCGAACCGCGGGCACGAACCGTGACCTCGACGATTGCCGGGTTGGGGTTCGAGGGGTTCTTCTCATAGCGAAGTACAACGTCGACCGTCATGGGCTCGATATCGAAAACCTTGAGCGCCTCGCCGATCTTCTCATCCACATGCGCACGCAGAGCATCGGTTACCGTCGTCTTGCGTCCAGAAACCTTGATATCCATACGTGGCTCCAATCTGCCTCGGGGACTTACCGTACTGGCTATGTACCCATTGCCGTGTATTTAATCACGCGGATTCCTAAAGACCCGAATAACGATTGCTTGATACCGCATACCGAAGTCTCGCACTTTTCTGTGGCAAAGTGCGCTATAGGAGGGAGCCGACAGATTTGTATTTGGTCCCGAAAATTAGCTTTGACCTGCTGGTTTTATAGGGATGAAAAAGCCGGACTCCCCTATTGGAGAAGCCCGGCAGTGCGTGTTGAAACCGTGAAGAAGTGTCCTTTCCAACGTATAGGAGACACCACCCCTAGCAATAACTAGCTATTGAGTTTGTTAATGTCGTCGTCGGTGATGGTGCCTTCCTGGCTGGACGAGTTGTCCTCGGAGGATGCGGTCTCATTGTTGGAATCGGAGGACTCGCTGCCGGAGGACATGGTCTCACTGGACTCAGAGTCACCCGGCTGCACGCTAGCGCCCGAAACCGTCTTAGTGGTGAGGTCGTAGGGCATCGTGCCATACCAGACGCAGTGGACTGCCTCGAGCGTACCGTCGACCGTGATGTCGTCGAGGGCGTCGCTCACGGCACGGCACAGTTCGTCATTGGACGAGGCGCCCGCAACACCAAGCGTCGAGGGCGCCTCGAGCGCACCGACATAGGAGACCTCGCTCATCAGGCGTGCAAGGTAGCCGCCGGCCGTGGAGTCGCAGATCACATAGTCGACCTCGCCGGACTCGAGCGCCTCAAAGCACTCGTTGATGTTGGAGTAGGTCTTTTGGTTGGCGGTGATGCTCTGCTTAGCAAGCGCCTCCTGCGAGGCCGAGGACATCTGAACGCCCAGGGTGGACGTGTTAAGGGTACCGGTGGAAACGCTTAGCGACCCACCATCGCTAGTTTTACCGAACACGGAAGTGGCATCGTACAGGCAGGTGCCGAGCGAGCTAATGTCCCCGTCCGTGGAGGTAATCTCGCCGATAAAGATATCGGCCTTTTTGTCGCCGAGCGCGGAACCTGCCGAGGACGCATCGACAAAGGCGACCTTAAGGCCCATGCGGCTTGCGAGGGCGCGGGCGGCGTCAACCGCATACCCCGTGAGCTCGCCGTCGGCGTCCTGCATGGCCTGCGGCGCATCGGAAGTATCGAGGGCGACCGTCAGGGTTCCGGGAGTGACCAGGGCGTCGTCCGACACCGCCGGCGTGACGGTCTCGTACTCGATCTGGTCGATCGTGGGAGTCGTGAACGTAGACAGCGGGTTGAACGCGCATCCGCTCAGGCCCAAAACGGCGATGACCGCTGCGGTCCCAGCACCTAACCGAGCCGCGTGCATCAAGCTGCCCCTCACCATGTCCACTACCCTGCCTTCTGTGTCGTATACGATCCGTGCGTTGCGCGGAATATCAGGTTGTTCCCACCAGCTGACCTGGTATTTGACCCCACACTTGCGCACCGGGGTGTTTGCTCGGGAGGCCGCAGCCACCTTCACGACTGACCCGCTCGCCCGCGAGGCGGTATTGCCCCAAAGAAAGTCGAACGGACGGTGCGGCTTACATCTAGGACGCGCCATGATCGCGCCGCGCGCACGCGGTCGCTTACGTGGATCCCTTTGACCGCGTCTGTCTTGGACTAGGACGGGCATTTCGTCCGTCCGCAACCACAGCCTGGTAGGAACGAAGCGCATTATAGCTAAGTTCAAGCTAAAGTTTAAGGTTAGGGGCGTTATTCGCATCGCGAGTACAGATTTCGCAGGTCAGGACGGACCGCACGTGCTCTGATTGAGCCCGTCGCTCCCCTATGGAAAGCCCCAACACACCCGTCTGGGAGCGCCGTGGCCAAAAAATAGCAAATATGAGTACTGTTACCAATTTAGTAGCAGGAGTTTTTGGCTCTGCAAGCTGTTTTCACGCTCTATAACGTCAGATTGATGCCAGGATATTCCACATTTGTTTAATAACTTTCTAATTTACGCCATCTTCCAGTCCCAAAATCCCTGATTTTGCTGTTACTGAATTTGTAGCAGTACTCATATTTGCTATTTTTTGGCCAGAGCATATATCCAACCCCCTGTTTCAGAGCATTGTTAGGCGGGTTTAAGCCCAAAACACGCCCGCAGCGTGTTAAGCAGCGCCTCTTGCTTTTTCCTGCGGGCATCGACACGATTCTGATATCGCTTACCCATACGCTGGTGGATGCGCCATGCGAGCGCTTCCATCGCTTCCATGTCGCAGAGCATTTCGTTGTTGACCGTCGCGACCTCGATTCCCATGGCCACAAAACCCGTATTGCGCTTTTCGTCGTGAATGCGCCCGCCACGAGACGAATGACCCTGCTCACCGTTGTATTCCAGGTCAAACCGGGCTGCTTCCTGATAGGCATCACAAACCACATGCGGCATCCCCGAGATCGCCTGCGCACGGTCGTTGAACTCGATCTTGTGGTCGGTCTTAAAGGGACCACAGGCAAATCCGCCATAGGAAAACGGAAGCGAAAACATGGCAAGCATGATGCACTCCATGGGTGAGCGCAGGTTTTCCGACAGATAGGGGCACAGCCGCCGCAGCTGCTTGGCCGCGCTCCCCTTGCATGCCGAAAGGTAATCTGCCAGGCGATCGGGCGTCAGCACTGGCTCGACCTCAAAGTAGCCCACATCTGACGGCTGGTCCTTATCCTTTGCAAGCCTGTTCACGGTAGGCGAGCTGTAAGGGGGCAGATACTGCCCGCGATCGCTCAGCGAAATCTTGGAGCACAGCTCCTGGGCCAGGGCAAATGCCTGGATACAGCCGACTTCGCGCGCAACGGCGGCACAGAGGGCCTCGGGAGACAAGCTGTACACTCCCGGCTCCACCTCCAAAATCGAGGCGTCCGGCAGGTCTGTAGAACAAACGGACCAGCTTGCACCAGGCATGCGGCGACGCTGCTTCGCCGACCCCACCAGCAGGCACAAGTCTTCTTGGACCTCGCCACTCACGGCCCCGATCCGCACCAAATCGGGAAGATAAATGTCCTCGGCCGAGGGAGACGATGTATGCAGCACACGGCGCTCTTCATCGGGATCGAGGTCTCTCCAGCTGATGTAACCCATTTTTCGGCGCTCGGCGCGCATCATGCGCAGCGCCGAGGCACCGGTCAGGACTACGGAGGCCGCCAGTTGCTCGCTTGTCGGCTCGATGCGCCGCGCTATCTTCACTGCCACAAAACCACCCCCTACCAAACGCGTGCGATAGCGAGGCCATCGACTGCTGCGGCGCCGGCACGCTTGAGCTCCGCCGAGGCTGCTGCCATGGTCGCGCCCGTGGTAATGACATCATCGATGAGCAGCAGACGGCGGCCGCGCACATCCTCGACCGTCTCGTACATGCCCCGGGCATGCTCCCGGCGCTCATCGCGGCCGAGCTCTCGCTGGTCACCATGACCGTATTTGACCAGGGCGTCCAGCAACGGGACACCCGAAAGATCGCAAAACGAGCGCGCGATTGCTTCCATATGGTCGAATCCACGCCGCCGAAACGCCGCCGCAGTCGCGGGCACAAACACCACCGCGTCCGCACCGGACAACACACCGCCGTAGCGATCGGATGCTGCCACCTGGGCATGCAAGGCAGTGTCGTAGAGCAACTCCGCCAGATACGGTGCCAGACGGCGCTCGCCCGCATCCTTGTACGCCTTGATGATGCGCGGCAGCGGATGTGCATAGACGGCACACGCCAGGCAGCGATCGAGCGCCTCGGCCATTGCCGAAGACGTGCCCTCGACCGAGCACTCGGTACACAGCAAATCCCCAAACGGGGCGCCGCATCGGATGCAACTATGACACGGATCGATGAGCGCGAGCGATGCCAGACAATCCTGGCAGATCAGCGCACCGGAACGTTCGCAGCCAGCGCATCGCGTGGGCGACAACGCCTCGAGCGCCTCATACGTCGCGCGCTCGGCAAGCGGTAGCAATTCGTCCGCAAACGGTAGGACGCCTGCGCCCTGCAAGCGAGTCAATACGTTCAGATGTCTCTTCATGACACAACCCTCCCTACGCGAAGGCGAAGGGAGGGTTGTCGGTGTAGAGCCATGATACCCAGAGGTGCTGGGGTCAGGCGGGTTACATCCGCTTACGGACGTTATTCGCCGGCAGGCGGTTGCG
This sequence comes from Collinsella sp., assembly GCA_048189585.1. Taxonomy (GTDB): domain Bacteria; phylum Actinomycetota; class Coriobacteriia; order Coriobacteriales; family Coriobacteriaceae; genus Collinsella. The sequence continues at coordinate 8,656 of DBEZHA010000003.1, forward strand.
GTACGGACGAGGTGCGGGTCGAGCCTTCGCCACCGTCCTGGCGCGGCTTGCGGGAGCGACGGCGACGGCGACGCTTTTGACCCTGGTCGGTCGAGCCCTCGCCGCCGCGATCCTCACGCGGTTCGCACTCGTCGCGAGCGCCGCCGTGCGAAGCCTTGGCGGCAGCTCCTCCGCCATCGCCGGGGCGACGGCGCGTGACCTTGACTTCGCCATCCGAAACCTGATCGGCCACAGAAGGAATCGAGGGTTTCTGCTGCGCGCCCGAGGAATGGCGACGGCGCGGACGTGACGCGCGCTCCTCCTCGCCACGCGGCTTGCCAGCCTTGTCGGCAGGCGCGTCGGAGGCCGAGGCGCCCTTGGGAGCGGCACCGCCCTCGCGAGCAGCTGCGGCGCGGAAGGCGTCCTCGCGCTCCTCGCTCGACAGGTGACGGCGACGACGGCGCGTGGGGTTCATGCCACCGCCGCGATTTTGCTGCTGGGGCTGCTGAGCCTCGCGCTCGCGGGAAGCGTTCTTACCCGCGGCCTCGCCATTGTCGACGGACGCCGTGCGCTTGCGGCGGCGACGGCCATCGGCTGCTCCCTCGGTCTCGGGCGCCTCGGCCTTGCCGCGGCCCTTTCCACGGCCACGGCCCTCGCCCTGGCCCTGAGCGGTGCGAGCATCGGATTCGGCATCGCGACGACGGCGCTTGGGCATCGATGTGCCGGCCAGACGATCGGCGCTCGACAGGCCATCGCCCACGTCGACGCCGTTTTCGCGATCGAGTTCCATGAGCGCCAGACGCATCTCGGGCGACTCGATGCGCTCGAGCACGTCGCGCGTCACGCAGTCGGGGCGGCAGTTGCAGCCCTGCTCGGCGGCCTTCTTTTTGCAACCCTCCGAGCACGTCATATCGGCCAGGTTGACCTTAAAGACTTTGCCGTTCTCCAGGCGCAGCACCAGCTGCTCACGCGGCGTGTCATATTCCTGGATGCGCGCCTTGCCAAGCGGCGTATCGATAAGCGTCTTCTTTTTGGGCGCGCGGCTCTTAAAGTCCTTGTACGCCTCGAACTCGTAGCGCAGGCAGCACATCAGGCGGCCGCAGACGCCACTAATCTTGGACGAGTTGAGCGGCAGGTCCTGCTCCTTTGCCATGCGGATCGAAACCGGCTCAAACTGTCCGCCAAAGCGCGTGCAGCAGAGCTCCTGTCCGCACTGGGCATAGCCGCCCACCAGGCGGGTCTCGTCGCGCACGCCAATCTGGCGCATGTCGACGCGAATGTGCAGCGTCGAGGACAGGTCCTTGACGAGCTGACGAAAATCGACGCGCTCCTCGGCCGCAAAGTAGAACACGGCCTTCTCGCCGCCAAACAGGTACTCGACGCCGACCGGCTTCATCTCGAGGTCGAGCTCTTTGACGAGACGGCGGAAATCGACCATCGCCTCGTCGCCCTGGATGGCCAGGTCGTCGGCAAGCTGCAGGTCGATGTCGCTCGCCACGCGCAGCACGGGCTTGAGCGGCTGGCCGATCTCATTTTGCGGCACCTCGAAGGGATCGGCCGTGACCAGGCCGATCTCGGTCCCGCGCTCGGTGGAGCAAATGGCATAATCGGCCTCGAGGATATCCAGATCCTGCGGGTCAAACCACAGGTCGCGCGAGGCGTAGGTAAACTTAACGGGTACGACTAACGGCATTTCAGTGCCTTCCTGATATCGAACAGCATGACCTCGATGGCCAGCTGGGGAGTAACGTTTCTGGCGATGTTGCGCTCGGCGGTCGCGACCGCCTCGAGCGCCCGGGTGGCACCCGCAGCATTCGTCGCGGCGGCAAGCCGCCCGATCGTGTCGCGCACGTCTTCGTTCACGACGTCGGCCGCCTCGTCCTGAAGCGTCAGCAGCACGTCGCGCATGAGCGTCCGCGCGCTCGCCAGCGCTTCCATGATACCCGAACGCTCGCGCGCGTTGAGTTCGCGCTTGTTGCGGTCCTCAAGCTGCTTCAATGCTCCACGCGACAGATAGTCGGCGTTTTGCTCGAGCACCTTTTCCTGTGTGGACTTGACCTCGGCGAGCGGTGCCTTAACGGCGACGATGAGCGACTTGGCGCGGCTGAGCACATCAGCCTCGTCGGCAGCGATGAGCGAATCGATGGCGCGGACCATTTGGCGGCGAGCATCCTGGCGCTCGGCACTCTTAAGGAACTCGATGCCGCGCGTGGGGCTTCCCGCCACGGCGACCGCCATGCGGCAACGCGCGAGGTCCTGACCCGTCGCGCGACTCACGGCCTGCGCGGCCACGGTGGGCGACACCAACCGAAACGGCACGCACTGGCAGCGGCTCACGATGGTGGGCAACATCACGTCTGCCGAGGTGCCCAGCAAGATGAACATAACGCCCTCGGGCGGCTCCTCGAGAGTTTTGAGCAATGCGTTGGCGGTGTTGGCGCGCAGCTGCTCGGCACGGTCGATGATGTAGACCTTGGCCTTGGCACGGATGGGCGCCAGCGGCACGTCAGCGAGCAGCTCGCGGGTCTGGGCAATGAGGTAGCCCGTGGCGCTCTCGGGCGTGTAATAGTGCACGTCGGGGTGTGTGTGCCGCGCAACGCGCACGCAGCTGTCGCATGCGCCGCAGCCGTCCTGCTCGCACAGGAAGGCCTGGGCGAGCGCCCATGCGGCATCGAGCTTGCCGGCGCCGGGAGCGCCCAAAAACAGGTAGGCGTGCGATGCGCGGCCGCTGGCGACGGCGTTGGTCAAAAAGTCGCGCACGCGCTCTTGGGTGTCGAGCTTGGCCAGCAGGCTTGCCTGAGCGGGGGCCACGTTACTCGGCCTCCTTGGCAAGTGCGGCGGCGACGGCGTCTTGCGGAATGTCGAGACCGTACGCGCGAACCTGCTCGACCGTCTTCGCAAAGACTTCCTCGATGGTCGCGGTAGCGTCGATGAGCTTTACGCGGGCGGGTTCCTCGGCAGCAATGCTGCAGAATCCCTGGTAAACGCGCTCTTGGAATGCCATGCCTTTTGCCTCCATGCGATCTGCCGCGCCACGGGCTGCCATGCGTAGCGCCGCCTGCTCGGGCGTGATGTGGTAGACGAGCGTGAGCGCCGGATGCGTACCGGCGACAGCCAGGTTGTTGGCATCGCGTACCATCTGACGGTCGAGGCCATCGGCAAACGCCTGGTAGCAGGTCGTGGAATCGTAGAAGCGATCGCACAGGACTACCTTGCCGGCCGCGAGGGCGGGAGCTATGACCTCGTGCACCAACTGGGCGCGCGCCGCCTCGTAGAGCAGCAACTCGCAGGTGTCTCCCATCGCCGTGTTGGCGGGGTCGAGCAGCAGAGCGCGAATCTTTTCGCTGATGGCGGTGCCGCCCGGCTCGCGCAGGCTCACAACCTGGTAGCCAGCGAGTTCGAGCGCGCGGGCAAGCAGGCGCGCCTGCGTGGACTTGCCGGCACCATCGACGCCCTCGAGCGTGATAAAGCTATGTTGAGCAGGCTCAAAAGCCATGGGCGCAGCCCCTTCCTACAAGGCGCGTAAATGCAGATATATCAACCAAGCCATGATACCCCAGCGTCCGGCGCGTCCCCAATGGCTAATGGTGCCTTTCCAAAGTTGCGGTGAAATAGGGACTGATTGAAGCTCTGAGACCGCCAAACAGTCCCTATTTCACCGCAACTTATGATGGGGAATTTTGTGCGCTGGGTATAATCGTCGTATTGCATTGAAATGTGGCGAAAGGAGTGGCAATGTCTCGGTATTGCGCCTCGTGCGGCAAGCTTCTTGCAGATAATGCCAAGTTCTGCACCTCGTGCGGTGCACCCGTTGAGCAAACAGCCGCGAGCGATAGCCAGCCCGCTTTTGAGCAGACCGGCTCCCTTGATACGCCGCAAGCCAAGGCGGACGACCCCCTCGCCTATCGCCCCGACCCCGCCGCAAGCCCCGCGGCCGTCGAGACCACGCAGCGCATACCCGTCGCGAGCGGCTCGCCCCAACAGCGGCCGGCTCCCGCATACGCGCCCGCTTCGCCACAGACCCCCGCTCCCAAAAAGAACGGCGCCGGGCCGCTTATCGCCGTTATCGTTGTGCTGGTGGCGATCATCATCGCCCTGGTCGTTTTCTTTGTGATCAAGCCTTTCGACAGCGCCGCCACGCAGACGACTGCCGAGGTAGCTAAGCTGCACCATGACGTCGACGACGATGACCTAAAGCCTCTCGGCGATCCCAACAGCCTGTACGACGATGATGACGATGACGACGAGGATGGCGGCGAAGCAACGCTCTCCGAGCAGAATCTCTACCGCCGACTGAGCGAATACTACGACTTGCTCGAAGACCTCGACAACTACGTCCGTGGCTGCGCGCAGAACTTCAACGGCAGCTATCTGGAAGAAGATCGCACCACCCGTCAAAATCTCGCCGACGTCGCCGAGCGCACAGAGGACACCATCGAGCAGTATTACGACATCGTCGAGGACCTGGACGTCCCGACGAGCTCTAAGAACTACAGTTCCTGGAAAGACATCGTTGCCCTGTATGACGACCTGGATCACCGCATTGACGCAATCTGTGATGCCTGGGAGATCAGCCTGAAATACACCAAGCCTGCGGATCACAAGAATGAGATCGTGGCGCCGCTGTCGCGCGACAACGTGGCGGGCACCAATGACAATAAGTACCGCCTAGACTTTGAGGAGCGCTACCCCGGCGCCAAACCCGTCGAAGTGAACTAGCGCTTTGTCGTTCCCGAGCCGGCAGTTAGGGACGTTCCTAAACTGCCGGCAGAGACGATATGAGCAGGACATAAAAACATTGAGAGCCCCTGCTGCATGAAAGACCGCGGATTAGGCCGACAATGGTGAGTGTCTAATCCAACCGTGGCGGCCACGCCGCATTCATGGAAGGGGCTCCCATGC
>DBEZHA010000004.1:0-26052 GCA_048189585.1 Collinsella sp.
ATCTAGTATTCAAAACTAGATAGCCGTACATTCAATTTGCAAGATGGCTATAATTGAATGGGAACAATTAGAAAGGACCCTCTATGAGCTGGGCACTTATCTCCGATTCAAGCTGTAACCTCCGCGATTGGCAACCGACCGCGCCCCATACCACCTTTGCATTTGCGCCCCTCAAAATTCGAGTGGGGGAGCGTGAATTCGTCGATGACCTTTCGCTCGATGTTCATGAGCTCAACTGCGCTGTTCAGGCGGAGACGAACGCTACTTCGAGCGCTTGTCCCAGCGTAGGGGAGTGGGCCGAGCTCTTCAAATTGGCAGACATGACCATCTGCATGCCAATCTCTGAGAGCGTGTCGGGCAGCTACAACGCGGCAGCCACGGCTCGCGATATGGTTCTTACCGAGGAGCCCGACCGACAGATTCATCTAGTAAATTCACGCGCAGCTGGCGGCAAAATGGACCTCATTTTCTTGCTGTTCGACCGCTATCTTGCAAGCAATCCGGATGTCTCATTCGAGGACGCTTGCGCATACTTCGATAGCCTTGAACAGAACAGCAAAATCCTCTTCAGCTTGTGCAATTACGAAAATCTCGCAAAAGCCGGACGTATCCCTAAGGCAGCCGGCGTCATTGCCAACAAGCTCAATATACGCATTTTGGGCACGGCGAGTGAGGCCGGTAAAATCGAACTCGTCGGGCACACGCGTGGCGAAAAGAAGATGCTCAACAAGATCATCGACACTATGGAAGCCGAGGGTTTTACGGGCGGCGAGGTCATCATCGATCACGTTGAGAACGAAGCTGGAGCCCGGGCGCTTACTGACCGCATAGTCGAGCATTGGCCCGGCTCCAAGACCATCATCATGCCCTGCAACGGCCTGGATTCCTATTACGCCGAGATGCACGGCCTGATCATCGGCTACGGCATGGGCGTAGCTTCGGGCAAATAAAGTCCAACCAAGCAAAAAAACGGGCGGGACAAAGCGACAGATGGCTCTTTGTCCCGCCCGTTTTATGCGTCGGCTAGCTATTAAACCCGTTGAACTTGAGATAGCTCATCAAGTAAGCCTTCGAAACAAAGGATGAAACCGCGCTGCGCACAAGCAGCGACTCACGCGTTACCTGATGCGCCGTATCGGGAACCGGCGTCTGCTCGACGGAAAACGCCGAACGAATCGATGCCTCGAGCTGATCAACCACATAATCGAAGGCCGTCGGGGCATCGTAGCTCAAACGCTGAATGTTAAAGAGTGCCTGCACCGCAGCAATAGGTAGCACCTGCTTAAAGATGCAGATAGCGATCAGGCGGGCAATCTGCTCGCGACCATATTGCTTTTTGACCGGAGCAGGCACCAGGCCGACCTTCACGTAGTTATTGATCATCGATGGCGTAATGATAGGCTGCTCAACGCAAATGGACAGCGGCTCCATCCACAGCGCAACATACTCAATGACCTGGTCGCGGTAGAGTGTCACATTGGGCAACTGGTTATAGCGCGGCAGACTCAACGTATTGAGTTTGCGCACGATATCGGACTGAATAAATGCATCGGGCAGCACAGTGGGCTGAATATCCTCAGGCTTAATTCTGACCGACGAATCAGACATCGGGATAACGCGTTTGGCGTGGTTCATAAGGATCCTCCGTTCATTAGCTATATTGTATTCTAGGTTATCTAGTTTTGCATACTATATAGCAGGAAAGTAAAAGTGGTTGGACAGCACATTGATGCACCGTCCAACCACTTTGTTTTAAAGATAGCATCCTTACATAAGATATATTATCGTACTTATCTACGGAGAAATGCGTATACGCTGGTTGCCGCTATGGCTCCATCAGAAACGGCGGTCACAACCTGGCGTAAACGCTTGGAACGGATATCGCCAGCGGCAAATAGACCTGGCGTGCGGGTCGCCATAGATTCATCAGTTAGAATGCCGCCATCAGGCGCCAGATCGACGAGATGCCCAACAAGCTCGGTATGGGGTTGCGTGCCGGTAAAGACAAAAATGCCAAACGAGCCAGACTCAAATGACTCGGTATGAATTTCCCCGGATGCATTGTCCTTAAAGGCGATCGTCGTTGGCATCGCTTCACCAGAAAGTTCAACAATACTAGTTTGGTACCTAACTGTAATATTGTCCTTTTCGAGTACTTTCTGAACAACACCATCAGGTGCACGGAACTGATCGCGACGCAAGACGATGGTCACGCTGCTGGCGATTTCTGACAAGAACAGGGCTTCCTCACAGGCAGCATTGCCGCCGCCAATAACAAAAACCTGCTTGCCACGGAAGAACATGCCGTCACACGTCGCGCAATACGAAACGCCACGACCGCGATACGTATCCTCGCCAGCGAAACCAGCAGATCGCGGCGTGGCACCCATGCAAGCGATAACGCTCGAGGCCAGCGTATCGCCCATATCGTGATGCACCGTAAACAGCGCTGCATCGGCATCGTAATCGATACCCGTAACCATGCTCCATGCGACCTGTGCTCCCAGGCCCTCTGCATGCTGCTGAAAACGCTCGCCGAGTTCGGCGCCGCTCAAGAGCGGAATGCCCGGATAGTTCTCGACTTCATTGGTCGTGGCGATCTGTCCACCCGACATGCCCTGCTCAATCACGGTCGTCGTCAGGTTGGCACGCGCAGCGTAAATGGCGGCAGCATAGCCCGCGGGGCCTCCACCGATAATCGCAACATCAATCGGCTGATCGGTAGTCATGGAATATCCTCTCGTCGATACATTGACGTTCTTTGAGCTCATACCCAAATTTACGTGAACATGACACTCATGCACTACAATGTTAAATCGCGTAACAAAGCTGAAGGGGAGTTATCAATGGATCAAACGCAGACGGGCAATAGCGCTCCCCTGCCCATGCAAGCCACTCCCCAACCGGAGCAAATGACCGTTTCACCTACACAAAAACCCCTGGTAACCATTGTGCACGCATCGGTTGGATCGGGCCACAAAGCCGCCGCCAACGCGATTGCACAAGCATTTGACCTTATCCGCGGCACCAAGGGAATCCCTGAGGATATTGAAATTGAAGTGCTCGATATCCTTGATTTTGGACGTATTAAATTCGATGGTAATAAAACAGCAGCGTCGTTTACCGGCGCCACGCGTCCCATTTACGACCTGACCTGGCGATATACGCTTACAGGACATCTGCTCTGGGGCGGCGGCACAGCATGGTCACGAATTATGTTCCCCGCCTTCAACGAATACGTCCGGACCCGCAGGCCCATAGCCGTGGTCGCAACACACATTACGGCGGCCAACGTCGCTGTGGGCGCCCGCGTCATCACGGGTATCGATTACCCGGTCATCTGCGTGCCGACCGATTACGAAGTCGAAGGCTTTTGGCCCCACAAGGACACCGACCTATTCTGTGTAGCCAACGAGTTTATGGCCGAAACGCTGCGCCCGCGCAAGGTTCCCGAGTCAAAGATCCGCATAACGGGCATCCCCATCCGAGCCGGTTTCGATACCGATTACAAACGCGAGGATGAGCTGAGCAAGTTCAATCTCCCCATAGACAAAACCGTCGTATTGGTGATGGCCGGCGCCAGTTTGCCCCAACCATACGTGCGTTTCCGCGCCGCGATGGACCACACGCTCCCCTTCTTACGCAGCTTTGAGGACATGCACTTTGTCTTTTTACCGGGCAAGGATAAGGAATACGCCGCCCGACTCAAGACGCTCTTCGACGCCATGAAGCTCGACAACGTCACGGTTCTGGACTACGTGGACGACATGGCGGCCCTCATGCACGGCTGCGACCTGGCAATCCTCAAATCGGGCGGACTCACGGTCACCGAGTGCCTATGCGCACATCTGCCGATGATCCTGCTGGGCAAATCATACGGTCAAGAAAAGGCCAACACCACGATGCTCACCGGCATGGGCGCCAGCATGCACGTCACCACAGCACGAGAGCTCATCGTGACGCTCCGTCACCTGCACGACCACCCCGAGTCACTCAAAGCCTTACTAATCAACGGCGAAGTGCTACGCCGCCCCCACGCAGCCGAAGACATAGCCATCGCAGCCATGGAGCTCGTAGGCAAACCCCAAAAGCGCAAACGAGCCTTCTGCCGCTTCTACTGGGGCGGCAAGCCTGCGCATATCCGCTAACATTGGACTGTCCGCCGTGGCGCAGGCCGCCCACACATATCATTCCATGCTCAAACATTCTCGCTTCGCTTCGCTCGCTGCGAAACTGCGCGTGGAACGATATGTGTGGGCGCCCTGCGCCACGGCTATACGTACGCACTAGCAGCCATATCGGTTACCCTACGAAAAGCAGCGAAGGGGAACTCGGAAACAAGTAATCAAAGTAATCCGATCTGACAAAGGAGCCGTCTCTTTGTCAGATCGGATTACTTGTTAGACACAGTTTCTAGATACAGCATTCGGCTTCAGATGGGAAGCCATAACCGATTGCGAGCATGTAAACGTAGCTCACCCCTGGGAGGCCCCTATATATCGTCCCGCGCGCAGTTTCGCAGCGAAGCGAGAATGTTTGAGCACGGGATGATATATAGGGGCCTCCCAGGGGCGAGCGGGCATTACGACGCCCATTTTCAACGAAGAAATGGGCTAAGCCACACCAGAAGAACCGAAGCCTCCGTTGCCTCGGTCGGTTTCGTCTAGTTCTTCTACTTCTATGAGGTTAACCGTGGGGACTTCTTGGATGACGAGTTGGGCGATGCGGTCGCCTTTGTTGATTTGGATGTTGTTGGAGGGATCCAGGTTGATGAGGATAACCTTGAGTTCTCCTCGGTAGTGGGCGTCGATGAGGCCCGGCGTGTTGACTATAGACAGGCCCTGCTTGATGGCGAGACCGCTACGGGGCTGGACGAAGCCGGCGTAGCCATCGGGCAGGGCGATGGCCAGCCCGGTAGAGACCAGACGGCGTTCGAAGGGCTTCAGGACGCAGTCCTCGTTGGAGCGCAGATCCAAGCCGGCATCGGTGGGATGGGCGTATTTGGGAAGCTCGACGGTGGGGTCGAGACGCTTTATGTTGACGGTAATGTTGGACATGGAATCACCTTAGCTTGTCGAGCTCTTGCAGAAACTCATCGACGTCTTTGAAATCGCGGTAGACCGAGGCAAAGCGGATGTACGCCACCTTGTCGATCTTGGCCAAGCGTTTGAGCACCATGTCACCCAACTCATGCGACGTGACAGCCGTCAGCGTGCGAGAGCGCAGCTCGACCTCGATGTCGTCGATAATCTCATTGAGCTTCTTAGTGTCGATATCGCGCTTGATGGTGGCGCGCATCAAGCCGACGAGCAGCTTATTGCGATCGAACCGCTGCTTGGTTCCGTCCGACTTAATGACCTCGATTGGGTCTTCGCATCGCTCGAACGTTGTAAAGCGGTAGTTACACGAGCAACATTCGCGACGGCGCTTAATGGTGTTATTTGACTCCTGCATACGGGAATCAACGACGCGGGTATGTGCCTTGCCGCATTTGGGACAGCGCATGGTACCTCCTCTTAAACGTTAACAAGGGTACCATGCGCAGCGCGATAATGATTACGAACGAGCAGGAACCTTAAGATACGCACCGGTGGCGAGCGAACCATGCTCCAGATGATTGACGTTACGGATCATGTCGGAAATCTCTTGCGTGGAAAGGCCCTCGATTGGATATTCCTCGGCAAGCGACCAAAGAGAATCGCCAGGCTGAACGCGAATGGTCTCGTAGGTAACATTGGAAACGGACTCGGCATACGCGGCGTGACGAGCGCTAAAGACCGACGTAGCGAGGACAAAGAAGAGTGTGAGCGCAACGGCAACGGCGACAATCGTCGAGACTTTCAGGGCAACGGGAGTCGGCGCGGCAACAGCATGCTGATTACGAGCAGACTTTACGGGCAAAGGCTGATAACCGGAACGACCACCCTTGACAACAGTAAAAGCGGGCGCGGCAGGCGTCTCGAGCTTAAGGGCGAGGTTTCCCTGGACCATATTCGTTGCGTTCATCATGTTCTCCTTTCGCGTGTTTTGCTGAGAACAGTTTTATCAAGCCGCGCGGACAAAAATGTCTAGCGCGAGAACGAATGTTCGGTTATTATTATCTTCGAACAGTTGTTCCTGTCAAGCAAAATTCGAACATTTGTTTGACATGGGTAGAGAGGATGCCCTGATGGCTCGCAAAATTACCAAGCGTCAGCAGCAAATTTACGACTTCATCAAGGAATATCAGCAGGAGAAGGGTTATCCGCCCAGCGTGCGCGAGATGGCTTCTGCCGTGGGTCTTTCCTCCCCCAGCACCGTGCACGCCCATCTCTCTGCCCTGGAGGCGCGTGGGCTACTCAAGCGCGATGCCACCAAACCGCGCGCCCTGGAACTCTTTAACGAGGACGGCTCCTCGGTCTCAATTTCTAAATCTGACGAGCCCACCGCACCTCGCGGAACGGTCTCGCTACCGCTCGTTGGTCGCGTCGCGGCTGGGATTCCCATTCTGGCCGAGCAGAATATCGAAGACACTTTTACTATCCCGACCGAAATCGCCACTGATCAGGGTTCCTTTATCCTTGAGGTACATGGGAGCTCAATGATCAATGTCGGCATCTTCAATGGCGATTACATCATCGTCCGTGAACAAAAGAGTGCCATGAACGGCGAAATTGTCGTGGCCATGATTGATGGTTCAGCGACCGTCAAGACGTTCTACAAGGAGCAGGGACGCGTACGCCTGCAGCCTGAGAATGACACCATGGAGCCTATCTATGCAACGAATCCCGTTATCCTGGGCAAAGTCGTCGGCTTGATGCGCCGGTTCTCGTAATGCAAAAACGCATCACCATCTTTGACACCGTCCGCGGGTTTACGATGATTTCAATGGCAGGTTTTCACGCTTGCTACGATCTCGCCTACCTGTACGGTTGGGATATGCCCTGGTTTACACAGACCGCCTTTCAAGACATCTGGCGTGCCAGCATCAGCTGGGTATTCTTGTTTATCGCGGGTTGGATGTGCACGCTCTCACGCAACAATATCAAACGTGCCGCCAAATACGCCTTAGCAGCACTCGTCGTCTGGTTGGCAACAACACTTGTCTCAGTCGACGATTCGGTTAATTTTGGCATCATCTACTGCATGGCCGCATGTACCGGCATCGTGGCGTTGACCGATCCCGTCCTTAAGAAGATATCGGCGAGATGGGGCATGTCCCTATGCCTTGTGTTGTTCGCCCTCACCTGGAGTATCCCCAAAACGATCTATCCTGTCCCCTACCTGGCGTGGCTGGGATTTCCGAGCCCTGGGTTTGTTTCAGGTGATTACTACCCCATTATCCCGTTTTTCTTTATGTATCTTGCAGGATACTTCGCCGCACACATAGCGCAGGGAATCGATAAGACCGTCCCAAGCTGGGCCTACGCCAATCCCATCCCGGCGCTCGCCAGCCTTGGACGTCACGCACTCCCCTTTTATCTACTGCATCAGCCCATTATTCTGGGCTTTTTGGAGCTCGTCTACTCGGTGCGATAACGCTTGAGCCGCGGCGCGATACGAGCCGGCAGCTTCGCAACAATACGAACGCCGCCCTCAAGATATTCCTCGTGCAAAAGGGTTCCCTGTTCATGCACCAGCGTGATGAGGGCGCCCTCGCGATACGGGATATCAGCGGAGAGCAACACATCGGTGGCAGCCGCCTCACGAGCAATACGGTCGACGAGATCGTCGAGTCCCTCGCCCGTCTGGGCCGAGAACAGCACGGCCTCGGGATAGCGACGACGGAAACTCAATCGATCAACGCTATCGAGAAGATCGATTTTATTGAACACCGTAAGCGTCAAACGCTCGCCGGCACCGATCTCATCAAGAACGCGATCGACTGCCTCGAGCTGGCGCTCGTAGTCCTCGTCAGAAGCATCCACAACTTTAAGAATCAGATCGGCACCAAGAACCTCAGACAGCGTGGACTTAAAGGCATCAACGAGACCATGCGGCAGCTTTTGAATAAAGCCGACGGTATCGGTGATCGTCATGCCGCGACCGCCGGGCAGGCGATACGAACGCGTCGTCGGGTCGAGCGTAGCAAACAACTTGTCCTGCGAAAGTACCGTAGAGCCGGTCAGACGATTGAGCAACGTCGATTTACCGGCATTGGTATAACCGGCTAACGCGACGCGAAACGCCGGTGACTCAATGCGGCTCTTGGATTGAACATCGCGGCGCTGTTCAACCTGCTTAAGCTCACGACGAAGCGCGGCAATCTTATTGCGAATCAAGCGACGGTCAACCTCGAGCTGGCTTTCACCCTGGCCAAAGCGCGAACCGATGCCGCCGCGCGTCTGCTCCTTGGCAAGATGGCTCCACATACCGCGCAGACGAGGCAACAGATATTGAAGCTGCGCCAGCTGTACCTGTAGGCGTCCCTCACGCGTCTGAGCATGCAGGCCAAAGATATCCAAGATCAGTGCCGTACGATCGATAATCTTTACCGGCTCGCCCACGGCTTTCTCCAAATAGGATTGCTGCGAGGGCGTCAGGTCGTCGTCAAAAATAACGACATCGGCATCCATGCGATGTACCAGACCGCACAGCTCCTCTACCTTACCGGAACCGATAAATGATTTGGGATACGGCTTTACCAAACGCTGAGACAAGCGAGCCACGCACTGGGCACCAGCCGTGTGGGCAAGGCGCTCCAGCTCATCGAGCGATCGATCGAGTGGCCATGCATTGTCGCGCCACTCAACACCAACCAAAATGGCACGCTCGGGCTCGGGTGCCGTGGGAACAAGGGGGAAACGAGCCATTAGGCAGCCTCAATACGATGCAGGATATCAGCAACGACCTCATCGATCGTACATTCATCCATATCAAACCACGCGATACGGTCATCGCGCTTAAACCACGAAAGCTGACGTTTGGCATAGCGACGCGAACGCATCTTAATGAGTTCACGAGCCTCATCCATGCTCGTCACGCCATTGAAAGCATCGATGATCTCTTTATAGCCAATTGCCTGCATCGAAGTCAGGGCATCTCCCAGCCCCTGGTCCATAAGACCGCGAACCTCATCAACAAGACCCTGTTCAAACATCAGATCGACACGCAGGTTAATGCGCTCGTAGAGCACCTCACGATTACGCGTCAGACCAAACCATAGGGCAGGATAATGCTCGCGCGGAACACTAAACTGACTTTTTTGCTGTGCATAGGAAATACCATCATCATGCATCTCGAGCGCACGAATCACACGGCGCACATTATGGGGATGAATAACAGCAGCCGATTCTGGGTCGCGCTCGGCAAGCAGGGCATGCAGCTCTTCCTCGCCAATACGCTCGGCAAGCTCCTGATAGCCCATACGACGATCGTCCTCAAGTTCACCCGAAGGAAAGTCCATTTCATCGAGGGCGGCCTTGAGATACAGCCCCGTACCTCCGCAAAAAACCGGCAGACAACCCGAACCAAGGAGACGTTCAACATGCGCGCGAGCGTCAGCCTGATAAAGCGCAGCAGAATACGCCACACCCGGCTCTACAATGTCGACGAGACGCAGCGGCGCCGTACACTCATCGGGCGCCATCTTTGCGGTACCGATGTCCATGCCGCGATAGATTTGCATCGCATCGCACGACAGCACTTCGGACGAAAGACGAGCTGCCAAACGGTCGGCAACATCACTCTTACCAACCGCCGTCGGACCGACGATCGCAACGGCGGAAAGACCTGCCCCGGAAGAAACCATTAGCGCGGCTCGCCCACAACGGAGCCGGACAAATACCAGGTCTTGGCAACGTCAACGTCAATATCAACGATCTTGCCAACAAGCTGATCGATGCTGTAACCCTCGGGGATAGGCGCATGCACGGTCTGATTCTTGGGACTCTTGCCCAGCAGGACCGCATCGTTCTTCTTGCTCGTGCCCTCAATGAGCGCCGGCACCACAGTATGAAGCTCACCCTGGTTATACTCATGTGCCGTGGTCTCGATAACCTTAACCAGGCGGTTGAAACGCTCGAGAATAACCTCATGCGGCGTAGGATCGTCAATCTCGGCGGCCGGGGTACCGGCGCGCTTGGAATAGATGAAGGTATAGGCCTGAGCATAGCGGACCGTCTCGGCAAGTGAGAGCGTCTGCTCAAAGTCTTCTTCAGTCTCGCCCGGAAAGCCAACGATAATGTCAGTCGAGAGCGCGATATCGGGCATGCGATTGCGGATGCGATCGACCAGGCCCAGATAGTCCTCGCGTGTATAACGGCGATTCATCTCTTTGAGGATCCGTGTCGAACCTGACTGGACGGCCAGGTGCAGCTGCGGCATAACGGCAGGCGTCTCGGCCATGGCGTCGATGGTCTCGGGGAGAAGATCCTTGGGATGCGAAGACGTAAAGAAGATGCGCTCCACACCCGTATCGCCCACGGCACGCAGCAGATCGGCAAAACGCGGCTTGCCAAACAGATCGCGACCATATGAGTTAACGTTTTGGCCCAGCAGCGTAATCTCACGCACGCCCTGGCGCACCAAACCGGTCACCTCGTCGACAATCTCCTCGAAGGGGCGGCTCTTTTCGCGACCGCGCACGTACGGCACGATGCAATAGGTGCAGAAATTATTGCAGCCCGTCATGATGGGCACCCAGGCGTGATACTGGGTCTCGCGATGCCACGGCATGCTCATGGCATCCGTATCCTCATGCTCATTGGTGCGGATATGACGCTTGCCGTCAAGGAACGCCTCGGCAATGAGCTCGGCCACATGTGCGATGGAATGCGTGCCAAAGATGACATTGACGTTATCGACGTTGGTGAGCAGGCCCTCGCCATCACGCTGCGCAATGCAGCCGCCCACGGCAACCACACGCTTGCCCGAAGGCGAAGGCGGCAGGCTTTTGCAGGAATTGCACTGACCGTACAGGCGAGTATCGGCGGCCTCACGCACACAGCATGTCATGAAGACAACGATATCGGCATGCTCGGGATCGAGCGCCATGAGACAGCCATACGAATCAAGCAGACCGCTCACGCGCTCGGAATCGTGCTGATTCATCTGGCAGCCAAAGGTGCGGATAAAGTAGGTTTTACCGGCAAGAATATCGCGTACGGAACGCTGGTCCATGTGCATAAGTCCTAACGATGGAAGGGAGGCGAATCGAGGCAAGCAGAAGCTATGCCACAGGCTTAACATCATCCATGACGACGTTATCCATAGCAGCCCGATTGATCTGGTGAACGTAGATAGAAAGGCGGATAGCCGTGCGCGACTCCCCGTTAATGAGGATGTCGGAGAACACGGGCGCACAGGAAATATCAAACCCGGTTGGAATCAAAAAACCGCGCGCGATAGCAACGGCCTTAATGGCCTGGTTGACAGCACCGGCACCGACACACTGGATGTTGACGGGCACACCATCCTTGACCATGCCGGCGATGGCGCCGGCAACGGACGCGGGCGATGATTTGCTTGATACCTTCAGGCAATCCATGAAGAAACTCCTGCGTTTAAAAGTACGTTTTAACTGCAATAACTGTATCGTACCGAGTGGACTCGGTAAAGGCACTATTCCTCTTTGGCAAGATCGAATGTCACGGTGATTCGATCACGCGAAACGCGAATCTTTGGGTCGCCGCAAAGGTTGAGATAGTACCGGGCGGCAAGGTCATTAAAGTCGCGCTCCACAGCACGCGAAAACTGTGCCATGTCATCCTTGGCAATACGTAGCCCACGACGATCCTTCGCGAGATCGACAGGAGCCGGCGCATGCGAGGATGAGTCACGCTCGCGCAGCAGACGCGCAGTCACACCGCGAACGGGCTTAATCTGCCCTGCCAAAATGCGATGGGCCGTGCGCTCGGACATTTCAAGACCCAAACCCGAACAAATACGGATAAAGTCCTCGGCATCAGAGGCAAGGCCTAGACGATCAACAACCGGAAGCTCGCTCTCGTCATCAATGAACAGGAGACGCGACGTATCGAGCCGACTTGACGCCTGAGCATAAAGGGTCGCGGCAATCTCAGACGGAGAACCAAGATAGACATCGCAACCACGCAACTCCTCGAGCGCAAACTCACAAGCAGCGCGAATAATATTATGCGGGCCCCGAGCACAGACATAACGTCCGTCCTCATCCTTGACGGCCTGGGGCCAGCTGGACTGATCGGCACGCTCACTGAGGCGGTCGGCCGCAACGCTCACCTTAAAGGCTGAACCAAGATCGACACCGGACGTGACCACACGGGCCTCGTCGGTGTTCTGCTTGATCGAAAACAATGCCATGCCACGACCGTGAACGCCCCAACGGTCCATCTTCATGCTCTCGAGCTTGGAGGTAACACGGGCATCGAAGATTCGCTCTTGCATATCTTGCGGAACGCCCGAACCGTTGTCCAGAAAGACAAGCGTGCGGACGCCATCTTCCTTGGTCGTGGCGAGATAAACCTTGTCGGCGCCGGCATCGCGAGCATTACGGAGCATTTCAATGACGATATCCTCGACATGCTGAATGTCGTGCTTTGCCTGGCGCCGCTCGGCCTCCGAAACACGGAGGCGGACATACCCCTCGCCAAGGTTCTCCTCGACGCGAAGGTTGCCCTCCCCCGACATCGACGCGATAAATGAGATGAGCTCGTTCGCGTCGCTCATGTTATTTAGCGATATCGACAGCGCGGCTCTCGCGAATCACGACGACGCGCACCTGACCGGGATACTCCATCTCTTCCTCAATCTGATGGGCGATATCGTGAGCCAGGACCGTGGACTGGGCATCGGAGATCTTGTCCGGCTGAACCATGACATGGACCTCGCGACCAGCCTGCATGGCATAGGTACGCTCGACGCCATCATGAGAGTTGGCGATCTCCTCGAGCTTCTCAAGACGCTTGATGTAGTTCTCGGCAGACTCGCGACGGGCACCGGGGCGAGAGGCAGAGACAGCATCGGCGGCCTGTACCAGGACATCAAGCACCGTGTTGGGGTCGACGTCGGCATGGTGAGCCTCGATAGCGTGGACGATAACGGGCTTCTCGCCATAACGACGGGCAAGCTCGGCGCCGATGACGGCATGCGGGCCCTCGACGTCGTGGTCAATTGCCTTGCCCAGGTCGTGCAGCAGGCCGGCGCGCTTGGCGGTCACAACGTCCAGGCCAAGCTCGGAAGCCATCACGCCGCACAGATCAGAGACCTCTAGGGAGTGCTGAAGCACGTTCTGACCAAACGAAGTACGGTAGCGCAGGGCACCAAGGGTCTTGACGATCTCGGGGTGCAGGTCGTGGATGCCAGTATCGAAGGCAGCCTGCTCGCCAGCCTCGCGCACGCGCTGCTGAACCAAGTCGGCAGCCTTGTGATACATCTCCTCGATGCGGGCAGGGTGAATGCGGCCGTCGGCGATGAGATTCTCGAGGGCGACACGGGCAGTCTCACGACGGACCGGGTCGAAGCTCGAAAGAACGACGGTCTCGGGCGTGTCGTCGATCACGAGGTTGACGCCGGAAACCTGCTCGAAGGTGCGGATGTTGCGACCCTCGCGACCGATGATACGGCCCTTGAGGTCATCGGAGGGAATGTGCACGGAGGTAACGGTGACCTCGGCAGTGTGGTCGGCAGCGCAGCGCTGAATCGCCAGGGACAGAATCTCCTGGGCGGTCTTGTGGCACTCGGCGCGAACCTGCTGCTCGGACTCGCGAATAATCGTGGCGGCCTCGTGGGTGACCTCGCCGCGAACCTTATCGAGGAGCTCCTTGTGGGCGTCCTCGCGGGTCAGGTCGGCGATGCGCTCGAGCTCGGAGGTCTGCTTTGCGCAGAGCTCCTCGAGCTCGCGGGAGCGCTTCTCGACCTGACCGGCCTGGCTGGACAGCTGATGCTCGCGCTTGTCGAGAGCGTCGTTGCGGCGATCAAGGGATTCCTCGCGCTGCATCACTCGGTTCTCGAGCGTACGAATCTCGTTCTTACGCTGCTTGTCCTCGGCCTCGGCGGCCTGCTTGTTCTTGATGATCTCCTCTTTAGCCTCGAGCAGAGCCTCTTTTTTGAGGGTCTCGGCCTGACGCTTAGCATCACCGATCAGGGACTCAGCCTGTGCGTGTGCCGACTGGATCTTTACGTCGGCCTCGTGAAGACTACCCTGCTTGGCGGTGCGCATGTAGGCAATTGCGGCGATGGCACCCAAAACGATGCCAACGAGCGCTGCGATGATAGGCATGCTCACTCCTTTTTATGGATTCGTTACACAACAAAGCGAACCGTCCTTACGAACGGCTCGCGACATTTGAGTAATATGGGCGCAGCTTATGCGGGTCGGATACAGATAAACATATAAACAAACTCATCACAGATGAGCACATATCACAAAGCAAATGACAGTGTTTATCGTACGTTGAACCACAACAACTGTCAAATAAATGGCCCCAGCACGGCGGCTAAAACGCGGTGAACGGCAGGACCACAAAACGCATACGCCTAAACCGCACATTCCTCGCGTTCGGCATCGAGACGTGCCTTAACGGCATCGGCGGCGATGTGATACGAGAAGCCCTTGCCCATCAAAAACCGAACCAGTTTTTCGAATCCGCGCGTCTCTGGAACACGCCGCTTGGCGAGCAGAGCTGACGCACGCTCCAAATCGTCTTCGACGGCAAAATAATCCTCGGGATAACCGGGAATGTCATCGAGCACGACATGACGGCGCTTGAGCTCGGTCTCGATTTTGCGCTGTCCCCAACCGCGCCGCTTGCGCTCCTCGATAAAGTACGAGCAAAAGCGGCTCTCGTCTAAAAAGCGATACTCGGTGGCGCGCTCGACGGCGAAATCGATCGCAGGCTGGTGAAAGCCGTAGCGAGCCAGCTTGTCACGGACCTCACCCGTCGCATGGTCGCGGCGCGATAACATCTCGGTCACCATGGTAAGTGCACATTTACGCTCGATGAGCTGCACCGCCTCACGAAAGTTGCCCCAATCGCAGGGAAGATCGGGGCGGTTTTTGACATACAGCCGCGCGACCCGCACGGGAATCCAAATGGACCGCTCAAAACCGCCCTCAAGCTCACAATCGATATGTGCGCAAGGCTTTTTGGACGCATATCCGCTCGAGAACGAGGAGGCCGCCTTCTTATCGGGATAGACGACCGTGGCCTCGGTCACCGTATACGACATGAGCGTAACCGCTACTCGTCGTCATCATCGAGCATGGCGGAACCATCGATAGCGTAAAGCTCGTCAAACTCCTCAGGCGCAGGCTGATCGGTCAGCTCGACCTCGGACGGAGCATCGTCATCAAACTCAAGCCCGCAGGCAAGGCGGACCTTATGCTCAATCTCGTCGGCGCAATCGGGGTGTTCGCGCAGGAAAGCCTTGGCGGCCTCGCGGCCGTTGCCGAGCTTGTCCTCGCCATAGGCAAACCAGGAGCCCATCTTCTTGCAGATGCCGCACTCGACAGCCATGTCCAGAATCGAGCCCTCCTTAGAGATGCCCGTACCGTACATGATGTCGAACTCAGCAGAACGGAACGGAGCCGCCACCTTGTTCTTAACGACCTTGGCGCGCACGCGGTTACCGATAACCTCGTCCTTAAGCTTAATGCTGTCGATACGGCGAATGTCGATACGCACCGAAGAGAAGAACTTAAGGGCGCGGCCGCCCGTCGTAGTCTCGGGGTTGCCGAACATGACGCCGATCTTCTCACGCAGCTGGTTAATGAAGATGCACGTCGTGTTGGACTTAGACAGCGAGCCGGCGAGCTTGCGGAGCGCCTGGCTCATCAGGCGAGCCTGAAGACCGACCGTAGTGTCGCCGATCTCTCCCTCGATCTCGGCACGCGGGGTCAGCGCGGCGACGGAGTCGACGACGATGGCATCGATGGCGCCGGAACGCACGAGCATGTCAACAATCTCAAGCGCCTGCTCGCCCGTATCGGGCTGAGAAATGAGCACCTCGTCGATATCCACGCCGATACGCGCGGCATACGTGGGATCGAGCGCATGCTCGGCATCGATAAATGCCACAACGCCACCCATTGCCTGGGCCTCGGCCAGGATCTCGAGCGAAAGCGTCGTCTTACCGGAGGACTCAGGACCGTAAATCTCGACGATACGGCCACGCGGCACGCCGCCGATACCCAGCGCGGCATCGAGTGCCAGAGCGCCCGTAGGGATGGCCTCGACCTCGAGCTCGGGGCCACCGTCGCCGTACCTCATGATGGAACCCTGGCCGAATTTCTTCTCGATCTCGGCCTTGGTGGTGGCGATCATCTCATCGCGCTCTTTACCCGTCGTGCGAGCATGAACGGTACGTACGGGACCTGAATTCTTGGCCATGAATAGCCCTCCTCTTAACAACCTGCATCGATAATAAACGAACGGCTGTTCGTGGTCAACCGTTCAGATAAATCATATGCAGCCGACCTTTCCAAAACCCAACCAAACGCCGACCAAACACTGACCAAATGCTTGACCATAAAGGGCCAAATAAGAACAAGGCAGGCAAAAATACACCTATGAACAGCACAAACGCTAAATTCTTCTGAGGTCCCTATCTCCACAATTAAGGGGCCCGGAGGCCCCTTAAAACACGTCTATTCCATAGAATCGAGCACGCAGACAATGCGACCCAGTGCCTCCGCGACCGCATGGGCACGAACACACGAACGATCGCCCTCATAGCGACAACGAATGGAGTCCACGACCGGCGCGCCCCCATCGGCGGAACGATGCGCCCAGCCAATATAGAAAGTGCCCGCCGGATCGTCCTCAGTAACACCGCCGGGGCCGGCATAACCCGTTGCGCTCACTGCAATATCGCTCTGGTACAGCTCCAGCGAACCCGACGCCATCTCGCGCGCAGTCTGATGCGACACCGCAGTATAGCGGTCGAGCGTCTCCTGCTCGACGCCGAGCACACGATGTTTGATTTCATCGCAGTAGGTCACCGCGCCACCACGAAGCACCGCCGAGGCACCCGGGATATCGGCAATCGTCGAGGCAATCATACCCGCCGTCAGCGACTCCGCCGTCGAGACCGTCACACCACGGGCACTCGCGCGCTCGACAATATCGCGCGCCAGTTCCTCGTTGTTTGCGGCGATTAGCAAATAAGACTCCGTCATACCCACCAGGACCTAGACCGAAAAGACGATCTTGCGACAGTTCCAGAAGTACTGGGCGCCCGAGACAATGGTCAAAATCACGGCGATGACGTACAGGAAGCGCGAGACCGAATAGACACCGAGCAGCAGCGACACCGGCCCCAGCTGAAGGCCGGCCATCGCAAAGACGCACAGATAGCCGCAAATGGAGACCATCGTGGTCGCCGTCTTGTACTTGCCGAGCTTATCGGCGGCAACGACCACACCGGCAGCGCTCGCAACCATGCGAAGGGCGCTCACCAGCAGCTCGCGAAACAGGATAATGAACACGGACCACACGGTCACCGCGCCAAAATCCAAGAACAGCAGCAGGGCCGAGAACACGAGCAGCTTGTCGGCGATGGGGTCCAAGAACTTGCCGAAATCGGTGATCTCGTTGCGCGAGCGCGCCAGATAGCCGTCGACCTTATCGGTGCACGACAGGATCACGTACAAAATGAAGGCGGCGGCTGCAAGCGGACCGTCAAAGGTGCTCCAGTCCGTACCGGCAACGCTCGCTTGAGACAGGGCCGAGACGATCATGAACACCGGGATAAAGACGATGCGAACGCACGTCACGATGTTGGCGGGCGTCCAAACACTCGTCAGTTCCTTATTGCTCTCGTTTGCCACAACGCTCTCCTACTCCACAACATGGCCGATAAGCTCATAGCAGAAGCTATCGGTAAACTCGACGGTCAGAATATCGCCCACGGACGCCTCGCTGGCGTCCAGATGCACCGCGCCATCGGAATCGGGCGCCTGGAACCAGGCATGGCCGATCAGCTCGGCGCCGTCCTCGGTCTCCTCGATGCCGTCGACGATCACCTGGGCGCGCTCGCCCACATGGGCGGCGGTGGCAGCAAAACCGAGCGACTCGGCCAGATCCATGGCCTCTTGGGCGCGCTCGAGCTTAACCTCCTCATCGACCTGGCCCTCCATCTTGGCGGCCAGGCTGCCCTCCTCACGCGAGTAGGCAAAGACGCTCGTGTAGTCAAAGCCGACGGTATCCATAAAGTCGATAAGATCACGGAACTCGTCATCGGTCTCGGTCGGGAAGCCGACCATGGCCGTGGAGCGAATCACGATGCCGGGGATGCGCTCGCGAAGGTCGCGGAACAGATCCTCGAGCTCCTGGCGCGAACCGGAGCGACGCATGGCCTTAAGGATGCGAGCGTCGCAGTGCTGCACGGGGATATCGATATAGGGCAGCACCTCAGGCGTATCGCGAATCGTCTCGATAAGCTCGTCGGTCATGCCCTCGGGCTGCAGGTAGAGCACGCGGACCCAGACGTTGTGCGGGCGCACAGCCTCGGCGACGGCACGCAACAGCTGCGCCAGATTGCGCGGCGAGCCCTCGGCGACGTCCTCGTCGGCAAAGTCGGTGCCCCAAATGCCCGTGTCCTGACCGATCAGTACGATCTCGCGCACACCGCCGGCAACCAGGTCGCGCACCTCGGAGATAATGCTCTCGGCATTACGCGAATGATAGCGGCCGCGGATGTAGGGAATCATGCAGAAGCTGCAGAAGCGGTTGCAGCCATCGGAAATCTTGACGTAGGCGACAGCACCCTCGACGGTACGTTTGACCTGCGGGATATAGGCTGCAATCTCGCGCTCGACACCCAGCACGCCATCGATGACCGCCACGATGCCGTCTTCCTCGTCGGCCTTCACAAAGGCGGCGACCTCGGGCAGCTCGTCAGGCAGGTCATCGCCATAGCGCGACGGCACGCAGCCGCACATGACGATGGGGCAAGAACGAACGCCGTCCTGAACCTCGTTGGCGAGCTCGAGCGTGGTCTCGATGCTCTCGGACGTTGCGGAGGCGAGGAACGAGCAAGTATTGACGATGGCGATATCGGCATCCTGCGGGTCGAATGCCTCCTCGTAGCCCGCGGCGGTCAAAAGAGAACGCATGCGGTCGGTGTCAACCTCGTTCTTAGCGCACCCGAGGGTGATGTAGAGCACGGAGCCCAACGGTGTATCCATGTTGGAGAGCAGTCCTTTCGATTGATATTAGCGGTAGTTGGTGAACTGCAGCGGCTGGCCGTAGTCCTGGTCGCGCAGGAACTGGATCACGGTCTGCAACGCGTCCTTCGAAGCAGAGGAAACACGCAGCTTGTCGGCCTCGATGGTCACCTTGACCTTGAGCTTTTGATCCTTGATGTCCTTGTTGATCTTCTTGGCGGTCGCCTGGTCGATACCCTCGACGATATGGCCGAGCACGCGCACGGTGCCGCCCGATGCCGCCTGCGGAGCATCCCACGAGACAGCCTTGAGGTCGATGCCGCGCTTGATGAGCTTGGAGCTCAGCACGTCGACAATCTGTTTGGAGACAAAGTCGGCCGGGGCGTTGATCGTAAAGAGCTTGTCACCCTTCGAAAGCTCGATCGTGGCGCCGGAATCCTTAAGGTCATAGCGCTGGGAAATCTCGCGCGTGGTCTGCTGGAAGGCGTTGTCGACCTCTTGCATGTTGACCTCGGACACGACGTCGAAGCTGGAATCTTTAGCCATGATGTTTCCTTTCGCGTACGAGCGGCTTAGTAGCTATCGTACGAATAGTCGGTAGAATCGGTGGGCGTCTGACCGTCAGATGCGGTATCGGCGCCATCCGTGGACTGGGCATCGGTGCCGTCGGTGGTGTCGGTACCATCGGTGGTGTCGGTACCATCAGAACTTTCACCATTCTCGGAATCAGTCGTCTCCTTCTTGGGAACGGTGATCGTCACACGCGCCACGCCCGAGGTCTTGGTATCGTAACGAACCTTTTCACCGTTCTTGGTAACGGTGACATCGGAAGGCTTGGACGTGGTGATCTCGATCGAGGACTCGGGCGTGTACTCCTGCTCAAAGGGGCCAGTCGCCTGGGCGCCATAGACCGACTTTCCGTCGACCTTGACCTCAATCCACGCGGTCTTTCCCTTGGCAACGGAGACCTTGACCTTCGTGACCTCGTTCTCTTCCTTCTTGGCCGTCGTCTTGGTGGCGTCCGAATCAGTCGACTCATCCGTCGGCTCATCGGTGTCTTCATCCTCGTCGACCGTTTCGGTCTTCTTAGAAGACTTCTTAGTCGTCGTCTTGGTGGCAGTGGGCGTCTCGGGCGTGGTCTCGGGCGTCGAAGATGCGCAGCCGCGCAGAAGCACCACGATGAGCACGATCAGCAGCAACGCCACGGCACCGATGCCGGCGTAGACGATACGCGGATCGAGCCCGTTGTTTTGAGGAGTACGTGATCCGCCGCGTCCACGACTGGAACTGCTGCGGCCGCCTCCCTGAGGCATACGACCACGATTGCTATCGGAACGGCCGCGATAGCCACCCTGGCCCTGAAGGCTGCGCTGACCCGAGCGGGGCGCAAGTTCACCGCGGCCTTGATAGCCACGCTGGCCCGAACGCGGAGCCGAAGAGCGCTGGCCATACGACTGTGATTGAGAGCGAAGACGCGGCGTCACCTGCGTGGTATCGGCATCCGCATAGCCACCGCGAGAGCGTCCGGTGGAGGCACCACGGTAACCGCGATCGGAATAGCCGCCGTCGCCGTAGCCGGCACGAGGGTCACGCGCTACACCGCGGGCAGCGGGAAGTGCACGGTCCTCAGGCATCGGCGTACTGCGGAACCGGTCACGCTGTGAGCGAATCTCCTCGCCCGAACCCGTCTCGGTAATATAACCGGCCTGCTGAGGACGCTGTCCATAGCGGGTCGAACGACCGCCCTGAACCATCAGGAAGCGCCCGTTATCGACCGAGGAACGCGAGTTGACGTAGCCGGCGGCGTCCTGAAAACGACCGCCCTGCTGCGACGTCTCGCGTTCGTATGCCATCAGGTCGTCAAAGTAGGCATTGACGACCTCGCGCGGATTGAGGCCCAAAAAGCGAGCATAGCTCGAAATCATGCCCTGCGCATAGCCGCGCGGCGGCATCGAAGCAAAGTTACCGGTCTCGAAAAACTCGATGATCTGCGGCCTGATTTTGATGGTGTTGGCGACCTGCTGAATGGAAAGGCCCATTCGGCGACGCTGCTCGAGCAGCATGTCACCAAAGCGTGCAGCCATCAGAATCCTCCAAACTCACGATCTTCACGTGCCATCTCGGCGTCGACAGATTCCAGCGCGGCAAGCCCCTCCTCGTCCAACAGGACCTCACGCGGCTTGGAACCGTCAGGCGGTCCGACGACACCCTTTTCTTCCAGCATGTCCATAATACGCCCGGCACGAGCATAGCCAACCTTCAGACGACGTTGCAGGCCAGATGTGGAGCCAAGCTGCGATTCCACCACAATATGGGCGGCTTCCCAAATGAGCGGATCATCGTCTTGCGGCTCGGCGACTCCGGTGCGGACAATGCCACCGCCACCCGCCATGGACATGGAAGCGGGCGCCACGGCAGACAGGATCTCCTCGTGATAGTCGGGCTCGCTCTGCGACTTGACGAACTCGACAATCTCGTTGATTTCGTCGTCCGAGACAAAGCAGCCCTGGATACGGCGAGGCTTGCCCCAGTCGACCTTGGAGAACAGCATGTCGCCCAAACCGGTGAGCTTTTCAGCACCCATCTGGTCGATGATGACGCGCGAGTCGATGCCCGTGGCGACGTTAAAGGCGATGCGGTTGGTGATGTTGGCCTTGATGAGGCCCGTCACCACGTTGGAGCTCGGGCGCTGCGTGGCCACGATAAGGTGGATACCGGCGGCACGGCCCAGCTGAGCAATACGCACGATCGAGGCCTCGACATCCTTACCGGCGACCATCATCAGGTCCGAGAGCTCGTCGATGATGATGACCAGGTAGGGCATCTTTTGCGGCGGGTTATCGTAATGCTCAAACTCGCCGGCGGCCTGCTTTTCGTTGTAGGTCGAGATCTTACGCACGTTGAGACGCTCGAAGACCTTCAGGCGACGCTCCATCTCGGACACCGCCCACTGCAGAGCGCTCGCGGCCTGCTTGGGCTCGGTCACTACAGGCACGTAAAGATGCGGCAGACCGTTATAGCCCGCAAGCTCGACGCGCTTGGGGTCGACCATGATCAAGCGAACGTCCTCGGGAAGCGCGCGCATGAGCAGGGTCGTGATGATGGAGTTGATCATCACCGACTTACCGGAACCAGTGGTACCGGCGATCAGCAGGTGGGGCATCTTGGCAAGGTCGGCGACGACCGGCGTGCCCTCGGCATCGCGCCCGATTGCGAGCTCGAGCGGACCGCCCTTCACATAGGGCAGCACGTCGCCCAGGTTGACGTTCTGGCGCTTGCGATTGGGGATCTCGATGCCCACAAGCGAGGTGCCGGGGATCGGGGCAAAGATACGCACCGACTGGGCAGCGAGCGAAAGCGCGATATCGTCCTCGAGGCTCGAGATCTTGCTCACGCGCTCGCCCTCGCCAGGTTGCAGCTTAAAGGTCGTCACCGTGGGGCCGGCGATCCAGCCGACCACGCGGGCACTGCGGCCAAACTCAAGCAACGTGGACTGAAGCGACTCGGCAGTCTGTTCCAGCTCCTTGTCAGAAGACGCGGAGGACGCCGACTGCGGGTTGGCATGCAGGATTTCGAGTGGCGGAAGCTTAAGGCCATCCTCTTCTTCGCCCTCGTTATCTGCGGCGCCGCCGTCCGCTCCCCCATCCCTAGCCGCAGCCGATCCGACAGCACTCGAGGCAGGCGCATCGGCAACCTTGGGATGCTTCAAGAAGTCGGGAATCTGAGGTGCTGCCGAGACAGGATTCACGGCAAACGGCGGCTCGGACTCGTCAATCTTATCGGGGTCGTCTTCCATCGAAAGCTGGCCGGTTACCTGTTCGCGCTTGGCATGGCGACTCGGCAGCAAAGTTGTCTTTGCGGTCTCAATCGGCGCCTCGTCGTCCTCGTCATCGCCCTCAGTGAGCTCAATCTCGCTATCGGACCAAGACGGGTCGGGCTCACTCGTATTGAGCTTAGGCGCAGCCTTGCCCTTCTTGGCATGGCGGCGCGGCAGCAGCGTCGTCTTAGCGCGCTCGGCCTCCACGGCATCGGATACGTCGACAAACGGATCCTCGTCCTCGTCGTCATTGTCCAAAACCGGGTCCACATCGTTGCCCATGACCGTGGTCACTGCAGCATCGGAGCCCTTTTGACGAAGAATGCTCAGGTGCGGACGGGCAACGCCGGGCACCGACAGGGCTTCGTCGTCACCCCACGGACTCGCGTTAACATCGGCACGACGGCGCTCGGCAAAATCGGCCGCACGGTCGCGAGCAGAGCGCAGCACGCCGCCAACCGAAAAGCCGATGATGACCAAGCCCACGACGACAAGGCCCAACAGGACTACCATCGCGATAGGCTTACCCAGGGCATTCTGCAGCGCACTCGCAATAAACGCACCGATGTAGCCACCCGAGGCGGACAAATTTTGCGGCGTGAACATAAGGTCACACGAGACACTCGTACCCGGCACCATCAGCGAAAGAATGGAAACGACGGCGATAAAGACCACGGCGCCGCCCGCAACAGAGCGCACGTTGAGCGGCGAGTCCTCGCCTAAAAAGAGTGTGGCGGCAAACAGCAAAATGACGATCGGCAGCACGTAGGCGCCCAGACCAAAGCCCAGGTGGTAGAAACCAGCAACCGCAGCCGTAACGGGTGCGGTCGCCGGCGAAATCACGGCAATGAAGGACGCAATCGCCAAAACGGCGATGACCACGCCGGCGATATCGCGGTTGGCCGAGGGCTCGACCAAGGGCTCAAAATCGTCGAAGTCGGCCTCGTGGCCCTTATTGGCACGCAGATGGGAACCGGCACCCTTAGCAGATGCCGGTTGGTTATTGGCCTTATTGCCTTTGGCGTTTTGTGCAGATCCGCGCGCCAAACTAAACCTCCATGACGACCGGGATGATCATCGGACGGGTGCGCGTACGGCTCCAAATAAAGTTGGAGAGCGAATCGCGCACGGCCTTGCGAATGGCATCGGAGCCGCTGCTCGTAAAGCTAAACTTGCCCTTCTCGATCGTCTTCATAATGGATGCGGAGGCATCCTCGGAGAACTGGTCGTCGATGGCAAACGAGACGCCGCGGCCCGAGAACTCGATGGCCTCGATCTTCTTGTGCTTGAGCGAGACGATAGCAACGGCCGTGACCATGCCGTCGTTGGCGAGCTTCTGGCGATCGCGCAGGACAATGGGGTCGGTATCGCCGATACGCAGGCCGTCGACGTAGACGACGCCGGACTCGACGGGCGTACCGCGTTTGACGATACCGCCGCGCATCTCGAGCGTGTCGCCGTTATCGAGGATAAAGATATGATCGTCCTTGATGCCCATCTTGCGAGCCAGCTGGGCATGGGCGCGCAGATGCACGGCTTCACCGTGAACCGGCATAAAGTACGTGGGCTTGGCCATGGCCATCAGGAGCTTGAGCTCCTCCTGGCTACCGTGGCCCGAGACGTGGACAAGAGCGCGGTTCTTATCCCACACGTCGCAACCGAGCTTGGCCAGGCTGTTGACGACCTGCTGGACGGCCTTCTCGTTGCCGGGAACAGGAGTTGCCGAGAGGATGACGGTATCGCCCTCGTGGATGGAGAGCGTCTTGTGCTCTCCGTTGGCCATGCGGGACAGGGCCGACAGCGGCTCGCCCTGCGAACCGGTGCACATGACGACGATCTTGTCGTCGGGCAGGTTATCGATATCGAAGGCATCGATAATATCGGCATCGTCGATGTTGAGGTAGCCAAGCTCGCGCGCCACGCGGGTATTGGTGAGCATGGAGCGTCCGGTCACGACAACCTTGCGGCCGCACTTGCGGGCGGCGTCGCAGATCTGCTGCAGGCGATGGATATGGCTCGAGAACGACGCGACGAACACGCGGCCCGGGGCGTTCTTGATGGCGTGCAGCAGGTTGGGACCGACCTCGGCCTCGGACTTGGTAAAGCCGGGAACCGTGGCATTAGTGGAATCGGAAAGCAACAGGTCGATGCCCTGCTTGGCAAAGCGGCTGATAGCGGCATAGTCGGGCGTGACGCCGTCGATGGGCGTCTGGTCGAGCTTAAAGTCGCCGGTGTGCATAACGGTGCCCTGATTGGTACGGATGAACACGCCCAGAGCGCCGGGAATGGAGTGCGTCATCGAGAAGAAGTCGAGCGAGATGCCGCCGAGGTTGACATGGCTGCCGCCCTTGACCTCGCGGAACTTGGGTGCGCGGATGCGGAACTCGGAAAGCTTGCCCTCGATAAAGCCAAGCGTCAGCTTGCTCGAGAAGATGGGCACCTTGTTGTTGAGGTCCTGCAGCAGGTACGGAAGCGAACCGGTGTGGTCCTCGTGGCCGTGGGTGACGACGATACCGCGGAGCTTCTCCTCGTTCTCCAAAACATAGGTGTAGTCGGGAAGCACCAGGTCGATACCGGGCTGGGAGTCATCCGGGAACATGAGACCGGCGTCGACGAGCACCATGTCGTCGCCGCACTCGAAGACCGTCATGTTCTTGCCGATGCCGTCAAGGCCGCCGAGCGGGATGATCTTCAAGGGAGATGATTTTTTAGCTGCCATAGGTTAGTGTGGTTTCCTTTCTTCGAAACGGGTCTGGAACAACCGACGGGGCGCTTCTGGCAAACCGACCGCCGGGAACGTACAAACATGCATCACAGATTCGACGCAGTAACCACAGTATGATACCCATTTGCACAACAACAGACCACCCATGCATCAAAGCCCCATCTGAACTGGTCTATCCCGCCGGTTTCCCGTGGGGCGGGCACTGATGAAGTTTCCTGCTCTACAGTCCTGCTCACGACGGAGGCCACATTAAGTGGCCTCCTGTTCGTGCGGAACTCGCGATAAACTTCATCAGTGCCCGCCCCACGGGAAAACTGCCAATAAGGGACCAGGTTTATTTTGGGCAGCTTTATCTGGGAAAATACTGCTACGTCTATCTACTGATCTGAAATCTGACTACTGAATAGACTGTCTAACTAAATAGCGAGCGGCACTAACCAGCCC
>DBEZHA010000005.1:0-25148 GCA_048189585.1 Collinsella sp.
GCCCGGATGCGACACATCTGGTGTGTCCATCCTCGCAGTATCCGGTTCTCAAGGTGCACGCTTTGCGGCTGATCCGGTTCGACCGGGCCGCGCGGCAAGGAGATATATTGCCAGACCGGAGGGGCCCCGGGGGCGGGAATCTGGGCGTACACATTTCCTACACATCTTGTGATCCGACTAACGTTTGCCAGCCGTTAACTACCGCTCGCCGAGCATCTCTTTATATAAGGCAGTCTCATGGTTAAAGCGGATACGTCCCCCTAGCTAAAGCACAGCCAGCATCGAGCAACTCATCACGTTCTTCCACCGAGAACCCCTCGGCGTAGACGCGCACCACTGGTTCGGTCCCGCTAGGACGGACCAGCAGCCACGTGTCATCCTCGAATGACAGACGCAAGCCGTCCATATGACTAACGTTTTGCGGCACCTTGCCACAAATCGACTTGGGGTTTACGCCCGGCAGCAGGGTTCGTAACGTTTCGGCATCTTCGGCCTCAAGGCGCAAATCGCGTCGACCGTAACTCGTCTTACCAAAACTGTCCTCGAGTTGGTCGACCAGAACGCCCAAAGGCGCGTCCGTCTTTGCCATAAGCTCACACAGAATCAGACAGGCGAGGATTCCATCGCGCTCGGGCATATGCGCGGCGATGCCGATACCACCGGCTTCTTCGCCGCCTATGAGGACGCCGCCCTTCTTCATCTCCGCCGCTATATATTTGAAACCGACTGGTTTGACGGTCACGCGGCAGCCAAGCGCCTCGGCAATGCGACGTACGAGCGTCGAGCATGAAAGATTGACGACGACGCGCCCCTCCAAATTACGAAATTGAACCAAGTCGCCCAAAACGAGCGCCATGATCTGATGCGGATGTATATATCTGCCGCGCTCGTCAACCGCGCCGATACGGTCGGCGTCGCCGTCGGTCACCAGGCCAGCGCAAGCTCCGTCCTCGATAACCGTGCGCTCGCAAGCGTCCACCCAAGGTTCAACGGGGTCGGGGCAGATATCTTCTTGGTCAGACGCCTGCCCGGCGTGAATCTCGTGCGCCTCAACGCCAAGCTCGCGCAGCAAGTCGGCTAGATAGCCCTGGGCTGCGCCGCCCATGGGATCGACAACCACGCGCAGGTGCGCGGCGCGGATGGCTTCGGCATCGACAAATGATGCCACCGCCTGCATATAGTCAGGAATGATATCCGCGGTGCGATATTGCCCCTCGATCCCCATTGGCTCGGGAGCCATGGTCTCTTCGAGCTCTTCGATGACATCCTGGTTGGCGGTTGAGCCGTCACCCATGCGAATCTTGAGGCACAGATAACCCTGCGGATGATGGGACCCCGTCACCATGAGCGCGCCGCACGCCTCACCGTCATAAGCCGCCGCCCACGTAAGGGCAGGGGTCGGAACAGGTCGCGAAGCGAGCACGGCGTCCAGCCCGTGCGCTGCTAGCACGCCCGCCGCAAGTTCAGCGAACTCGCTCGCCAGGGGCCGGGTGTCGAACCCTATATATACTGTTTTGCCCGGATTGGTCTTTTGCCACAACTCGCCGACGGCATCGGCGATACGAGCAACGTTATCGGCAGTGAAGTCCTCATCGACGCGAGCGCGCCAACCGTCAGTTCCAAAATGAATTATCGCGCACACGCGCAGACACCTCACAGTGTTTGGATCATGGTACGCATGGGGTATACCCGCAACATGCACTCGGCAACCTGCCGGCACCAGCATTCACCATTTGGGCAAATGCTGCCGAGGACATGCAAGCAATAAAAAAAAACCGCCCCGTATGGAGCGGTTTTGCCCTTTATATATCGAGCGCCTCGGCCATCGCGGCCGTAGTGATTGCCGTGGTTCCACAGCAACTGCCCACCATTGCGGCACCGGCATGTCTCCATTCGATGCATGCGCGCGCGAAAGCTTCGGGGTTCTCGTGCCATACGGGGCCATCCTGAGTCTGGACCGGATCGCCTACGTTGGGACGCACCGTGACGGGAGTAGTCGCCGATGCAACCATCCTGGGCACCGCCGCGTTCGCGGCCGCAAACGAACAGCAATTAACACCAACCGAGTTTGCGCCGTGTTTTTCGGCGTACAAAACGGCCGCCTCGATGTTGAGGCCATCGCCCAACAGGTCGCCTTTATCGTCAACGACAAAACTCACCAGAACAGGCATGCCGTCGGCGGCATCTCGGGCGCCGGCAAGCATGGGCTGCAAATTACGGATAGACGTCACCGTCTCGATCAGCAGACCGTCAACGCCGGCATTGAGCAAGGCGTGCGCCTGTTCGCGCGCAATGCCTCGGATTTCACGATACTCGGCAGAGTCCTCGGCAAACCACTCAATACCGATCGGGCCCATCGAGCCCAGCAGCAGTTGCGGGTGTGCCTGGCGAGCATCGTCGACGGCCCCGCGATTGACCTCCGCCACGGACGGCGCAATCTGGTCGTGCTTGAGGGCATAGCTTGATGCCTGAAAGGTGTTGGTAATGAGCACCTGCGCGCCGGCAGCGACATACAAGCGATGGATACGAGAAACGGTCTGCGGCTCTGCCAGATTCCAAAACGCCGGTGGAATGTCGGCGGCATCGTACTCACTCAACAGAACACTGCCCATGGGGCCCTGCGCCAACAAGGTCTCGCTCGACAAGCGGCGCGCAAGTTCCTCGGCACCAAAGCGGTTGTAATAACTCGTATCCATATATATCCCGCTATTCCTCGACGCTGATTCCTTGCTTTTCGAGATAGGCGAGCCAGCGGTTCATCGTGTCCTCGGAAAGCGCATGCTCCATCATGCAGGCCTCGGAATCGGCTCGCTCAAATTCGACACCGAGCTCCTGAACCAAAAACGTGCGGATGAGGCGATGACGGTACCAGATAGCCGTACCAACCTCGCGGCCGCGATCGGTCAGGACTACCTTGCCGTAGTGCGATTGCTCGACAAGTTCGGATGCCTTGAGCGCCGAAACCGCTTTATTGACCGATGCCTTGGAGACGCCAAGGCGCTGCGCGATGTCGACCGATCGAACGCCGTTGGTTTCCCCCTCTTCGCTTTCAATGCGAACCATGCACTCCAAGTAGTCTTCGTTCGCCACCGTCAGATGTAGTTCGCGCGAGCTATTTGTCGTATCCATGATCTTCCGTCCCTTCTGCATTCAATGGCTGATTCTACCCCATCCAAGCGTCGCGGTATGCCGTGGCATACCGTGCTAGAGTTCTTGTTGCACACGACGACCAAGATTGGAGCGGTCTTTATGGAAAACACCACCACGAACCCCGATGTCCTCGAGCGCTTTTTGCGCTACGTCCAGATCAACACGCAGTCCGAGGATGCAAACTGCGACCAGGTACCCTCGAGCGCCGTTCAGTTTGACCTTGCCAACGTGCTGGCTGAAGAGCTGCGCGAGCTTGGTGCGGAAGATGCCCACGTGACCGAGCACGCCTATGTCTGCGCGCATATCCCCGCAAGTGCGGGCGCTGAGGACAAGCCCGCCCTGGGCCTGATCGCCCATCTCGACACCACCGAAGTTGCACCGGGCGCCGGCGTGAAGCCGCACATCGTACACCACGAAGGCGGCGACCTGGTCTGCGGCACGGTTGACGGTAAGCCCGTTGCCATGAGCACCGCCAAGCTTCCCGCCCTGAATGACCTCGCGGGTGAGGACCTGGTCTGCAGCGATGGCACCACGCTGCTGGGCGCGGACGACAAGGCAGGCGTCGCCGAGATCATGTCGCTTGTCGCGCGTATCGCTCAGGACCCTTCTCTGCCCCATCCTGCACTCGGCATTTGCTTCTGCCCTGACGAGGAAATCGGCCACGGAGCCGAGCTGTTGGATATCGATACCTTTGGCTGCAAGTACGCCTACACGGTCGACGGCGGCCCCATCGGCGAGCTGGAGTGGGAGTGCTTTAACGCCGCCGAGGCGACCGTCCGCTTTGAGGGCCAGTCCATCCACCCGGGCGACGCTAAGGGCCGTATGGTCAACGCAGGCAATCTGTTCTGCGACTTCAACGCGTTGCTCCCCTACGTGCAGCGCCCGGAGTATACGGAAGGCTACGAGGGCTTTTATCACCTTGAGGGTGTATCTGCGACCGTCGATCACGCCACAGCGCGCTATATCATCCGCGACCATGACGCCGCCAAGTTCCAGCAGAAACTCGACCTTATTGATGCCGCCGCCTCGATGCTCAACCAGCGTCTGGGTGAGGAGCGCGTGACGGTCGAGATTAAGCAGCAGTATCGAAATATGGCCGAAATCGTTCGTGACTATCCCGAGCTTATTGATGTTGCCAAGGAAGCCTACCTTGCCTGCGGCGTTGAACCCCAAGTGCTGCCGATTCGCGGCGGCACCGACGGTGCACAGCTGTCGTTCCGCGGTCTGCCCTGCCCCAACCTTTCCACCGGCGGCTATTGCTACCACGGCGTCAACGAGTTCGTCCCGGTCAGTTCGCTCGTCAAGATGACCGACGTCCTGCAGGAGCTCGTCGCCCACTTCGCATAAGCCTGGCTGCACAAGCCTAAAAGAGAAATCGCCCCGTCCTCACCAGAGAACGGGGCGATTATTTTTGGTGCACTGAGGACAGGTAGATGTGCGCCAGCCTCTTGGCGTAGGAAGTGTCCCAAACTGCCGGCACATAAGGAACGTCCCCAAGTGCCAAGTGTCAAGTGCCGCAAGAGTGTCCCCTTTGACTAGTCGTTTAAGAACGTCCCCAACGACTACCCAAAGACTAGTCCGGACCAAGGCAACGCCGATGTTTTGGCAACGACAGCGAAAACCCGCCAGAGCGAGCAAGGTGCCTTGAAACAAGGCGGCATTGATCTTTTGATCATGCCGCCGAAGTTGAAAGGCAGATTGCCGCTCTGGCGGGTTTGCAGCGTCGAGCGGTTACGCGGTTTGGTAAAACCGCGTAACTCTAGTAGTTGGCTTCGTAGCCGTTGCCGTCGCCGGTGGGCTCTTCGTAGTAGTCCGAATCGCTTGAATCGCTTGAGTCATCGGAATCGTCAGAGCTGACCGATGAGGTTGCGGTACCGTTTGCGTAATCGTCAGACGTGTTGTTGTTCAGGTCGCCAATCGTAGAGCTGGAACCATCGGAAAGACCCATGGTGTTGGGACCCTTGGGATCCTTGCCGGCATCGACGCGCTCCATCATTTCCTTGAGCTCGTCCTCGTAGACAAAGACGTAGCTCACACCGTCGATCATGGTGCTGTCGTCGGCGTACGAGGGCAGGTTGGCCGAGTAGATACCGTCGACATCCATACCGCGCATGGCGTTGACCGTAGCCACGATATCCTGAACGCTCATATCGGTTACGAGCATATCGGACAGCGAATTAACCAGGCCAAAAATCTTCGTGGCATCGAAGTTATTGAGAATCTGGTTGGCAAGGGCGCCAAGCACCTGACGCTGGTGGCGCATGCGCGTGTAATCGCCGTCGGCATAGGTGTAGCGGCAGCGGGCATAGGTTAGGGCGGTGGCACCGTCCATATGCTGCTGGCCAGCGGTAATCTTAATATCCAGGTGCTCAGGGTCGTCAACATCATCGGTTGCGTTAATGTCGATACCGCCAACCGAATCAATCAGCGCCTGCATACCGTCGAAGCTGACCTCGGCATAGTGGGAAATCTGAACACCGCACAGCTCGTTGACCGCCTCGACCATGGCCTCGGCGCCGCCAACGGTATGGCAGGCGTTGATCTTCATGGTCTCGCCCTTGTACTCGACCTTGGTGTCGCGCGGAACGGAAATGAGCGTCGCCTGCTTTTGCGTGGGGTCGATGCGTGCCAAGATAATCGAGTCGGCACGATACGTATCCTCGCCCGGACGGCCGTCGGTGCCAAGAAGCAGCACGTAGAACGGATCCTTTGCCTCATCGGTGTCAACCAGAACCCGACGCAGATTGTCGGTAATGACATTAGAATCGCCGAGCTTGCCCATAATGGTGGCAAACCACAGGCCGGCAGCGGTAGTGGCACTCAGCAGCACGCCAAGCACGACAATGAGCGCGACGTGACGAATCGTGTGGCTACGACGACGTTGGCGAGCGCGCTCGGAATAGCGAGCCACGTTATCGCGACTGTAGATCTTGGCCTGCGCACCAGTTGAGGGTCTTCGGGTGCTAGTATCCGCGAGGGGCTTTTTATTAAACATAGGCAACCTGTATTAGTAGATGACGGGATCGGGGACGGTAGCATGCTCGACATGCGCGCCGAGCGCCTGCAGCTTTTCGACAAACTGCTCGTAGCCGCGCTTGATGTGATGGATAGCCGAAACCTCGGTCGTCCCGTCGGCGATCAAGCCCGCTACGACGAGGGCCGCTCCGCCACGCAGATCGGGCGAGGTAACCTGTGCACCCGAGAAGCCCTTGACGCCATGAATCATGGCATGATGACTCTCGATACGAATGTCGGCACCCATGCGCACCAGCTCAGAGGCAAACATAAAGCGATTCTCGAAGATGTTCTCGGTGATAACGGAGCTACCGTCGGCAAGGGCGGAGAGTACCATAATCTGCGCCTGCATGTCCGTCGGGAAGCCGGGGAACGGAAGCGTCTGGATGTCGACCGGCTTGATACGCTCGGCACGGTTTACATGGACGCCATCCTCGACGCGCTCGCAGTCGATACCCATGAGCTCCATCTTCTTGAGCACCATGCCCAAGTGAATGGGGCAAAAGCCCGTGACATCGACACCGCGATCGTCGGCCATCAACGCACCGGCAACGATAAAGGTACCGGCCTCGATGCGGTCGCCCACTACGCGATGGGTAACAGGATGGAGCTCTTCCACGCCTTCGATAGTCACGACGGGCGTGCCGGCGCCAACAATCTTGGCACCCATCTCGTTGAGCATGTTGGCAAGGTCAACGATCTCGGGCTCGCGGGCAGCGTTGTCGATAACCGTGGTGCCCTGTGCGCGCACGGCAGCCATGATGAGGTTCTCGGTAGCGCCCACGCTCGCGAACTCGAGCGTGACGGTGGTGCCGTGCAGACCCTGGGGAGCACTGGCGTTGATGTAGCCGTGGGCGGTGTCGAACTCAACGCCCAGAGCCTCGAGACCCAAGATATGCATATCGATCTTGCGAGCACCCAGGTTGCAGCCGCCCGGCATGGCAATTTTGGCGCGATGGAAGCGGCCCAGCAGGGGTCCCATGACGGCGGTGGAAGCGCGCATCTTGGCAACGAGCTCGTAGGGGGCCTCCCATGAATCGACCTGAGAGGTATCAATCTCGAGCGTGTGCTCGTCGAGAACTTCAATCGTCGCGCCCATGCCCTTGAGCACCTTGCCCATAACGTGGACATCAGAAATATCGGGCACGTTCTGAAGCGTTGTCTTGCCCGGCGCCAGAAGCGTTGCGGCCATGAGTTTGAGTGCGGAATTCTTTGCACCCGAGACGGGCACGGAGCCTCCGATGGCGTGGCCACCCTCAACGCGGATAATATCCAAGGTCTACCCTTTCAAAAAGCATGCCCGGGGTGGCTGGGCCATCCCGGGCATGATGTGTTCGCAAATGGTCGAACGCTAAAACGTTTGACTATTGGGCAAGCTTGAGCTTACACCATGCGATTTCATTATAGAGGTAGGCGCGGCGTGCATCATCCTCCGACAAATTACCCAGCTTCTCTTCAAAACCTTGAATATCAGCTTTAACCTTGTCGGCGTCGACGGTCGCCAAATCGCAAGCGCGCTCGGCGAGGACGGTCACGACATCGTCCGCAACCTGGGCATAGCCGCCGGCCACGGCAAACGTGTGGTCGACAGTGCCCATGGCCTTATCGGAAACGCGAACGTAACCGCGGTCGATCGTGCAGATTTCGCTGGAGTGAGCAGGCAGAACGCCAAACTCGCCATCCGTAGACGGAATCGACACAAACGCAGCGTCACCCTCATAGGCGAGGCTCACGGGGCACACGATGCGGATACGCATAACCTACTTCTCCTCCATCTTGCGGGCGCGCTCACGCACGTCCTCAATCGTGGAGGCATAGCGGAATGCCTGCTCGGGCAGGTCATCGGCCTTGCCGTCGACAATCTCGGCGAAAGAGCGGACGGTATCCTCGACGCGGACGTAGACACCGGGGTTGCCGGTGAACTTCTCGGCGACATGGAAGGACTGCGAGAGGAACTGCTGAATCTTACGGGCGCGGTTGACCGTAAGGCGCTGCTCCTCGGACAGCTCGTCCATACCCAGAATGGCGATGATGTCCTGAAGGTCGGAGTACTCCTGCAGGAGCTCCTGGACCTTGACGGCGACACGGTAGTGCTCCTCGCCGACGATCGAGGGATCGAGAGCGTCGGAGGAAGACGCGAGCGGGTCGATAGCCGGGAACAGGCCAAGCGACGAAATGCTACGCGAAAGAACCGTGGTGGCGTCGAGGTGCGTAAACGTCGTGGCAGGCGCCGGGTCGGTTAGGTCGTCTGCGGGGACGTAAACAGCCTGGACGGAGGTAATGGAGCCCGTCTTGGTCGAGGTAATGCGCTCCTGGAGGTCGCCCATCTCGGTTGCCAGCGTGGGCTGGTAACCAACGGCGGACGGCATACGGCCCAGCAGTGCGGAAACCTCGGAACCTGCCTGGGAGAAGCGGAAGATGTTGTCGATGAACAGCAGAACGTCCTGGCCACGATCACGGAAATACTCAGCGGTGGTAAGGCCGGCCAGACCGATGCGCAGACGCGCTCCGGGCGGCTCGTTCATCTGACCATAGACCAAGCAGGTCTTGTCGATAACGCCAGACTCGCTCATCTCGAGGAACAGGTCGGTGCCCTCGCGGGTACGCTCGCCGACGCCGGTGAACACCGAGGTGCCGCCGTGCTCCTGAGCGAGGTTGTTGATGAGCTCCTGGATCAGAACGGTCTTGCCGACGCCGGCGCCGCCGAACAGACCTGTCTTGCCGCCGCGGATGTAGGGCTCGAGCAGGTCGACGGCCTTGATACCGGTCTCGAAGA
Organism: Collinsella sp.; assembly: GCA_048189585.1. Classification (GTDB taxonomy): domain Bacteria; phylum Actinomycetota; class Coriobacteriia; order Coriobacteriales; family Coriobacteriaceae; genus Collinsella. The sequence continues at coordinate 8,942 of DBEZHA010000005.1, forward strand.
TCTCGGTCTTGGTGGTGAGCTCGTCGAAACGGGGCGCTGCATGGTGGATGGGGTAGAACTCCTCCACCTCGGGCATGGGCTTGCCGTCGACGGGCCTGCCCATGACATTCCAAATGCGGCCGAGCGTCTTGGGACCAACGGGCATCTTCATGGGCTCACCGGTATCGGTGGCGATGAGGCCGCGCTGCAGGCCGTCGGTCGAGGACATGGCGACCGTGCGGACGACGCCGCCCGGAAGCTGGCTCTCGACCTCGAGGATCGTGCTCAGATGACCGATCGGGGTCTCGGCCTCGACCGTGAGCGCGTTGTAGATCGGGGGCACCGCACCGTCAAACTTGACGTCGACGACAGGACCGATGATTCGCACGATGCGACCATCACCGGCAGTCGTCTTCTTGGTGGCTTCCTCGACCGCAAGCTTTACGGTGTTATTAGCCATTACTGTTCCTCCAATGCTGAGGCTCCGCCGACGATCTCGTTAATCTCGGTCGTGATCGAAGCCTGGCGCACGCGACTATACGTGCGGGTAAGGGTCGAGATGATCGCGGTGGCGTTTTCCGTCGCGGAGTGCATGGCCTTGCGGCGTGCACCCTGCTCGGCAGCCGCCGAATCGATCAAGGCCTGGTAGATGACCGTCAGGATATAAGACGGCACAAGCTTGCCGAGAACATGCTCGGGAGAGGGCACGAACTCGAACGTGGACGAGATGCGCTTAGGGGCGTCGGTCTCGTTCTTACGCGGACCGTGGGCCATAGCGATCATCTCGGGGTCGAGCGGCAACAGATGCTCGACGCGAAGCTCCTGATCCACGCGGTTCTTGGCGTGGTGGTAGACAAGCTCGACACGGTCAAGCTCACCGGCACGATACGCATCGCAGATATGAGAGGAGATCATGCGGGCCTGATTGAAATCGGGCTCAGAGGAGTTGCCCTCAAAGTGCATGACAACGTTTGCGCGGTCACGGAAATACGTGGCCGGCTTACGCCCGCACGCGATGATCTCGCACTCGATGCCGTCGTTCGCCCAAGAAGCGGCGAGCTTTTCGGCCGTGCGCTCCACCGTCGTATTGAAACCGCCGGCAAGGCCGCGGTCCGAGGCAATAACGACAATCAGGCCATGCTTGACACTCTCATGCTTCTGCAGCATGGGATCGGTGCCCGAACAGGAGGCGTCGCCGGCGACCGTCAACATGACGTCGGTCAGCGCCTCCTTATAGGGCTCGGCCTGCTTGGAGCGATCGAGGGCACGACGGATCTTGGCCGTAGAGACCATCTCCATCGTGCGCGTGATCTGCTTGGTCGTGGTAACCGAGGAGATTCGCTTCTTAATGTCGCGAAGGTTGGCCATAGGGCTTAGTTCTCCTCTGATCCAGTCGTATCGGCATGGTGCTTAGCCATGAACTGCTGCTTAAAGTCGCCGATGACGCGCAGGAGCTCAGCCTTGGTGTCATCGTCAATCTTCTTGGCGCGAACCTTGTCGAGCAGCGAGCCAAAGCCATTGTCCATGTACTCGATGAGCTCGGCACGGAAGGGCAGCACGTCGGAGATTTCCAGGTCATCCAGGAAGCCCTCGTTGCCAGCGAACAGCGTAACGATCTGCTCGCCAACCTCAAACGGCTTGTAGCGCGGCTGCTTCAGGAGCTCGGTCATGCGAGCGCCGTGGGTAAGCTGCTTTTGCGTGGCCTCGTCGAGGTCGGAGCCGAACTGCGTGAAGCCGGCGAGCTCCTGGTACGAAGCGAGGTCCAGACGGAGGTTGCCGGCGACCTGCTTCATGGCCTTGGTCTGCGCGTCGCCACCGACGCGGGACACGGAGATGCCCACGTCGACTGCCGGGCGCTGGCCCTGGAAGAAGAGCTCGGACTGCAGGTAGATCTGACCATCGGTAATGGAAATGACGTTGGTCGGAATGTAGGCCGAGACGTCGCCGTCCTGGGTCTCGATGATCGGAAGAGCCGTCATGGAGCCGTAGCCGTTCTTCTTGGACATCTTGACGGCACGCTCGAGCAGACGAGAGTGCAGGTAGAAGATGTCGCCAGGATAGGCCTCGCGTCCGGGCGGACGATGCAGCGTCAGCGACATCTGACGGTAGGCCACAGCCTGCTTGGACAGGTCATCGTAGATGACGAGCACGTGGCCACCGGGGTTGGTCTCGCTGGCGGGCTTGCCGTCCTCGCCGTTGTACATGAAGAACTCGCCGATAGCGGCACCGGCCATAGGCGCGATGTACTGCATAGGGGCGGAATCGGCAGCAGTGGCCGAAACAATGATGGTGTAGTCGAGCGCACCGTGCTGAGCGAGGGTCTCGCGGATGTTAGCGACCGTGGAGGCCTTCTGGCCGATGGCGACATAGATGCAGACCATGCCCTTGCCGCGCTGGTTGAGGATAGCGTCGATGGCGATGGCGGTCTTACCGGTCTTACGGTCGCCGATGATGAGCTCACGCTGACCGCGGCCAATAGGCACCATGGAGTCGATAGCGAGCAGACCGGTCTGAACCGGCTCGCACACCGGGGTACGATCGATGACGCCGGGGGCCTTGAACTCGATGGGACGACGGTGCGTGGCGACGATGTCGCCCAGACCGTCGATGGGCTGGCCGAGCGGATTGACGACGCGGCCGAGCATGGCACGGCTCACGGGGATATCCATAATGCGGCCAGTGGTGCGGCACTCGTCGCCTTCCTTGATGGAGTCGACGGCACCAAACAGAACGGCGCCGACCTCGTCACGGTCAAGGTTCTGGGCAAGGCCGAAGACGGTCTCACCGGTATCGGAGCTCTTGAACTCCAGAAGCTCGCCTGCCATGGCGCTCTTGAGGCCGGAGACGCGCGCGATGCCGTCGCCTACCTCGTCGACCGTTGAAACCTCATGCGTATCGACCGTCGCGGAAAGGCTCGTGAGCTGCTCCTGCAGTTTCTTGGCGATATCCTGGGCATTGAGGGTTTCGGACATTAGGCTTCACCTCCGTACGAATTAGCAGAGTTTGCGAGGGTCTCCTGCGCGATGCGCAGCTGTGTCTTGACGGTAATGTCACGACGCTCGCCGCGGGCCTCGAGCACCAGGCCGCCCACGATAGACGGGTCGACCTGCTCGATAAGGAACACCTTGCGGCCGAAGTCCTGCTCGCATTTCTTAGTGATGGTTTGACGCAGCTCGTCGTCGAGCGGGATCGCCGTGGTGACGGTCACGCCCACTACATCCTCGTCTTCCTCGGCAACATACTTAAAGGCAGCTGCCACCTTGGGAAGAAGGTCGAGCTGGTCGCGCTTGGACATGGTGTCGAGCACGGCGATGATCTCGGGGCTGGCAGAAGCCAGGCGCTCGATCATCTCGAGGTCCTCAAACACATGGTTCTCGGCCTTAGCGGCTTCCAGAAGGGAGCGCGCGTAGGTCTCGAGCACCTTGTCCTGATAGCGGCTAGTCGGCATTCAGGCTACCTGCTTCCTGGATGTAGCGCTCGATGAGCTTCTTCTGCGCGGCATCGTCCTCGAGTGCCTCGCCCACGATCTTGGTGGCGACGGCAACGGACAGGTCGGCGATGGAGCTCGCGGCACCGGCGTAAATGGACTTGCGCTCGTCCTCGACGGTCGTATGGGCCTTGGCGATGATCTCCTCGGCCTCCTTGTGAGCAGCCTCGATGATACGGGCGCGCTCGGACTCGGCGTCCTTACGGGCCTCGAGAACGATGTCGGCAGCCTGACGACGGGCGTCGGTGACGATCGAGTCGGACTCAGCGCGCTTGGCGATAGCCTCCTGCTTGGTCTTCTCGGCCTCGTCGAGGCTCTCCTCGATCTTCTTGCCGCGCTCCTCCATGGTTTTCATGATGCCCGGCAGGGCGACCTTTGCCAGCACGATCCAGATGATCAGGAAGGCGATAAGCGCCGGGATGAACTCCGCCATCTTAGGGATGAGGATGTCCGCACCGGCAGCGCCGTCCTCGGCGAACGCGGAAACCGGCATAAGCAGCGCGGCCGCGGACGCGGAGAGTGCGATCGCGCTCTTCTGGGATGAAAGATTCATACTTGACGCTCCGTGCTATTTAACGATCAGCGCGACAACGAAGCCGATCAGAGCCAGAGCCTCGCCGAAGGCGGAGCCCATGATGAAGACGGTGAACACGCGGCCCTGGACCTCAGGCTGACGGGCCATAGCACCCGTAGCACCCAGAGCAGACAGGCCGATAGCAAGACCAGCGCCGATAACACCGAGACCGTAACCGATAACTCCCACGATTCCTCCTTTGTCGTGCGTGTCTTATTTCACGCAGGATAACCTTTTTATAACTGCCGGGCTCCATGGGTACGGGCACCGGCGGTTTAACGAATTGCCTTACCTTTAAGGCGCGAACGGAAGACTACTCCTCCTCCGCGACCTCCTCTGCCTCGGAGACATACACGGCGGTAAGGACCGTGAAGACGTAAGCCTGGATGGCGCCGACCACAAGCTCGATCGCATAGATCAGGATGAGGATGGCAAGCCAGGCCAGCGAAGGCAGGGCGCCGACGGCGTGGGCCGCGGAAACCTGCTGAAGCAGCGGCTGCATGAACATGCTCGCCATGATGGCGAACGAGCCCATGACCACGTGTCCTGCGAACATGTTGCAGAACAGACGAACGGCGAGCGTGATGAGGCGCAGGAAGGTCGAGAATAGCTCGACAACCCACACGAGCACGTTCATCGGGAAGCTCACGCCCTGCGGGGCGAGGCTCTTGATGTAGCCGATCACGCCGTGAGCCTTGCATCCGTAGTAGATGAAGTACACGAAGGCGAAAATGGCGAGCGCGGCGGTGGAGCCGATTGCGCCGGTGCCGGGCTTCATTCCCGGGATCAGGCCGATCATGTTATTGATCAGGATGAACAGGAAAAGCGAGCACAGGAACGGGAAGTGCTTCTTCCAGTTCTCACCCACGACGCCCTTGCCGATATCGTTCTCGACGTACTCGATGATGTACTCGAAACCGTTGACGAAGAAGCCCTTGGGAACCAGGGTCTGCTTCTTCTTGAACACGGCCAGGACGATCAGGAGCACGATCGTGGAGACGATCAGCCAAAACGAGTACTGCGTGATGCCGCAGCTCAGATCGCCCACGACAGGGGTGGAGCTGAACTCGCTGACCAGATGATTAATCTCATCAGGCAGCTTTTCAAAAATTTCCACGACTTACCTTTCGACCTCATGAGGATCTCGCAGCGCCTTGGCGACGCGAACCGCGCAGGCGGCCATAAAGGCCACGAAGCCGATCGCCTCGCCCAGGAGGAACATGCGAAATGCCTCTCCGAACAACACAAACACAACCAAGGTAAAGACGAGCAGGGCGATTGCCGAGACCGCCAGACTCACCATACCCTTGAGCATGTCCGCATTCTGTTTATCGTCAAGAACCGGCTTGAGCGTAAAGACAAAGGGAAGGAAGGCAATTGCGCCCGCGATGGCGCCTGCAACGATAGCGAGCAGATCGGCTATCTGAAACACTGGCGTCCTCACTTTCCTTTTTAACGCTTCACAGAACAGTTCCCGCCAAACATTGGTGACTATTGTACGAGCCAATCGCTAAAGTACAACCGAAAAAGCATCGGTTAATACGCACCTGTTCGTTTTCTTAAGACCTTCTTTATGCCGCAGGTACGGTAATACGTTTTTCTCGAACCCTGCAGGGCAAAACGTCCGTTAACAGGAGTGCGCGCGGTCGCCTTTTGTTCATCCGCGCGCACCGTTTCTTCGTATTTGCAGCCGCGGCCGTCTTAGCCCAGCGACTAGAGCGTGCCGTAGATGCGGTCACCGGCGTCGCCCAGGCCGGGAACGATGTAGGCCGCCTCGTTGAGATGGTCGTCGATGGCGCAGGTATAGATATGCACATCAGGATCCTTCTCAGTCAGCGACTTGAGGCCCTCGGGGGCCGCGACGATGCACAGCATGCGGATGTCCTTGACACCGCGCTCGCGCAGGTAGCTAATGGCCATCTCGGCCGAACCGCCCGTGGCGAGCATGGGGTCGACGACCAGGCAGATGCGCTGGTCGATATCCTTGGGCATCTTGCAGTAATACTCGTGCGGCTCGTGGGTGACCTCGTCGCGCTCCATGCCGATGTGGCCCACGCGAGCGGAGGGCACCAGGTCGAGGATGCCGTCGACCATGCCAAGGCCCGCACGCAGGATGGGCACGATGGCGAGTTTCTTGCCGGCAAGCTGTTTGAACGTGGCGGTAGTGATGGGGGTCTCGACCTCGACGTCTTCCATGGGCAGGTCGCGCATGGCCTCGTAGCCGTCAAAAAGCGCGAGTTCGCGCACGAGCTGGCGGAACTGGTTGGTGCCGGTGTTTTTGTCGCGCAGGATCGACAGCTTGTGCTGGACGAGCGGGTGGTCGACAAGCGTCACACGGGACGCATCGTAGGTGACGGTCATGGATTGATTGCCCCTTTCGTTGCGGCCGCAAAACGGCCTTGCTGACAAGGCGTGCAGCAATGTTGCCGCCGCACGCCATGCATTAGTTTAGCGGTTTGTTGTATCGAGCAGCCCATCGCAGCCCTACTGTGCGGTGCTGAGCGAGCGCCTGACTGCATCACGCCAGCCCGCAAGGTTTTGCTCGCGGCGCTCGGCGGACATGTGGGGAAGGAAGGTCCTAACGATCTGGGCATTTTGCTCCAGCTCCTCCAGGTCTTCCCAATAGCCGACGGCAAGACCCGCCAAGTACGCGGCACCGATTGCCGTGGTCTCCACCGTCTCGCATTGCAGCACGGGGATATCCAGCAGGTCGGCCTGGAATTGCATGATGAACTCGTTGCGCGAGGCACCGCCATCGACAGACAGGCGCTCGATCGAAAGCCCCACGTCCTGCTCCATGGCGCGCAGCACGTCGTAGCTCTGATATGCCATGGATTCGCAGGCGGCACGTACGATGGTCGCACGGCTCGAGGCGCCGGTCAGACCGCACACGATACCGCGGGCATGCGGGTCCCACCAGGGAGCGCCCAAACCCGCAAAGGCGGGAACGAAGTAGCAGCCCTCGTTGTCGCTAATCGAAGCGGCGAGTTGTGCCGACTCGCTCACGCTCGAGATGATGCCCATGTTGTTGCGAAGCCAGTTCATCGTTGAGCCGGCGGCAAAAATAGAGCCCTCGAGCGCATAGCTGACTTTGCCGTCCGCAGCGATACCGATGGTGGAGACCAGGCCATTCTTGGATTCGACGATCTCGTCGCCGGTGTTCATGAGCATAAAGCAGCCCGTGCCATAGGTGTTTTTGGTCTGGCCGGGATAGAAGCAGCAGTGGCCGAACAGCGATGCCTGCTGGTCGCCCGCCACGCCCATGATGGGCGGCATGTTGGTCATGATGTCGCTCGCGACGCGGCCGTAGTCGCCCGAGCTCCAGCGAACCTCGGGCATCATGGAACGTGGAACGTCAAAGAGCGCCAGCAGGTCGTCGTCCCAATCGAGCGTATGGATATTAAAGAGTGCCGTGCGGCTGGCATTGGTGTAGTCGGTGGCAAAGACCTGGCCGCCGGTGAGGTTGTAGATGAGCCAGGTGTCGATGGTGCCAAACATGAGGTCGCCCGCCGCCGCGCTCTCGCGTGCGCCGTCGACGTTGTCGAGAATCCACTGCACCTTGGAGGCCGAGAAATACGGGTCAAGCGTAAGTCCCGTGCGGGAGCGCACCAGCTCCTCGCAACCCTGTTCAACCAACGCGTCGATCGCCGGCGCGGTACGACGGCACTGCCATACGATGGCGTTATAGATGGGCTGGCCGCTCACGCGGTCCCAGACCACCGTGGTCTCGCGCTGGTTGGAGATGCCGATGGCGGCGATGCGATCGGAATGGATGCCGCTCTTAAACTGAACCTCCATCATCACGCCGATCTGGCTGGCAAGCACCTCCGTGGGATCCTGCTCCACCCAGCCGGGGCGCGGGAAGCTGGTTTTGACGCTACGACGCGCCTGGGCAACGATGCAGCCGTATTCGTCGACAATGGCCGCGAGTACCGAGGTAGTGCCGCAGTCGAGCGCCATGATGTAGGAACCGCCAAAGTTAAACGAGGCATCTTCCATGCCCAGGCTGCCCAGATTCAACGACATCGCTTACACCCTTCTATTGCATCGGGTCGGACAGGACCCGCTCGATCTCTGATGCGGGAAGTGCGCCTTGGCGCAGGATCTGGAGCCCGCCGTGCTGGAACGACACGATGGTCGAGGCGTCGCGACACGGGGTCTCACCGGCGTCGACGGCAACATCGACCCCCTCCAGGATGCGACCCTCGACGGCGGCAAAGCTTGCCGGCGAAGGCGCGCCGTGCGTGTTGGCGCTCGTGCAGGCAAGGGGACTGCCGCAGGCGCGGATGAGCGCTTGGACCACGGGAGAGGCCGAAGCGCGCAGGGCCACGGTGTCGTCGGCAGCGCGCATAAAGGTCGGCACGCAGGGGGCTGCCTTGACCACGATAGTCAGGGCTCCCGGCCAGCATCGTCGCGCGAGTACGCGGGCATCTTCCGGGATATCCACGCCATAGCGGTCGAGTGCTTCGACGCCATCGACCAGCCAAGCGACGGTTTGCGTGAGCTCACGTTGCTTGAGAGTGAAGATACGGCGATAGCCGGTGCCGAGCGCAGGAACTGCGGCGCCATTGACGGCAGCCTGCGGATCGCGCGGCCACGATGGGAATTCGCTTGTATCTTGGGGCACGGCGCCCGAGAAGGCGTTGACTGCCACGGCGACACCGTAGACGGTCTCGGTCGGAATCAAGGCCAGGCCGCCGCGGCCGAGCACCTCGGCCGTGCGCTCGACGGCAAGCCGATGCGGCTCGCGCGTTCCCTCGTATACCCGATAGACCGTCTGCATGTGTATGCCAGCCCCTTACGCTCCGGTGCAAGTTTGTTTACTGTGGGGCATTCTCGCACGAAACATTCAACCTATTAGCCCAGAGCGCATGTTGGTTTGGTGAGCGGCTCTAGTAGTCGGTGAAAGTGAGGGGGTTAATTGAAGATTTTTAGCGCGCAAGCGTAACGGTACGATCGGGAAACTCGATGCTTGCAACCAGTTTTCCGCCGAGGCTCTCTGCGTACCTGCTCAGCGTGTCGAGCCTCATCGAACCCAACTCCCCACGCTCGAGCTCGGATACACGTTTTTGAGAAACGCCCATCGACTGGGCGACCGACGCCTGTGTTAGATCTTTTAACCTGCGAATCTGAGCAAGCTTATAGGCTTCGATACGATCGCGAGTCCTCTCCTGCTCGGCGGTAATGGAGTCGCGTGTTATCCCGCGAGATTCCATATACTCATGCAGTTCCATCTCGATCGAGCCTCCTTACGTGGCGACGGTATATTTGCTCGGCCCTTGGAATGTTGATCGCATACCAACCGTTCCATTTTGCCCTTGACGATCCCGCTCGCGACTTATCACCCGCCAATAGCAATACCGCCTGGCGCTTGGGGTCAAAGGCGAAGAGGATGCGAATCACCTGCCCACCACACGACGTCACTCTCAGCTCCTTTAAATGATGAAGCTTCGAGCCCTTTACGCGGTCAACCAGCGGACGACCAAGGCTGGGACCTTCCTTCTCGAGCACCAAAAGGTCTGCATAAATCTGCTTCAGCGTAGCTTCATCCTGCTCATCAAGCCAAGGTTCAATGTAATCAAGCACGATACGGTACCGATGCAGCTGATTTGACATACCTTTCTCCTTCTATAGTAGAAGTTTTACGGTATATTGCAAGGACAAACTTGCGCAAATGTCTATTTATTCAGCTTAAATACGCTGTTTGGGCTCGGTGACGATGGCTCGGTGACGATGGCTCGGACGATACGGGGACGATCGGTGAGGTCGTGGACGATGCGCACGTCCGACAGACCCGCTTGACGACAGAGCTCGGCCGCGGCATCGAGGGCGCCCTCGTAGAGCTCGCAGGCAAACAGGCCGCCGGCGCGCAGCATGTAAGGCGCCGCATTGAGCAGGCGGCGGAAGATATCGAGGCCGTCGGCGCCGCCCTCGAGCGCCAGGTCGGGCTCAAAGTCCTTGACCTCGTGCGGCAGCGAGCGCATGACGCCAGTCGGGATGTAAGGTGGGTTGGAGACGAGCACATCAAAGGTGCCCCACTCTTCGCGGGGAATGGAACTCACCAAGTTGGTGAGGCTAAAGGCAACCTCATCTGCCGTGAGGCCGAGGGCGTCGCGGTTTTTGGTAGCAAGGTCGATGGCGCGCGGCTCGATATCGGTAGCAGTGCAGGTGACGTGGCCGCGGCGCTCCCAGGCAAGGGAGAGCGAAATGCAGCCCGTGCCGCAGCCGACCTCGAGAACGCGGGCAGTGCAGGGCTCGGTTGGGGCAGGCGCAGCGGCATCCTGAGCTAAAGCCGTCTCCTGGCCGGCACCCTCGATGGCGATGCCGTATTCGTCGAGCTCGGACTCGGCGGCTTCCGCGGCTTCGGCTTCTGCTGCCTGCGCGGCGGCTTCCTCGGCCTCGCGATCGGCCAGTTCCTCGGCATAGGCACGGCTGCCCAGTACGTCGCCGCCTAGCGCCGCCTCATCGGCAGCCGTCAGGTTAGCGGCACGGCGCTCGGCGGTCGCCCGTTCGTCTGCCAGCGCGGCCTCGGCCTTGCGTGCCTCCTCGACCTCATCGTTCCAAGGCAGCTCAACACGCTGACGGGCAGCAGCCTCGGGGCTCAGCACCTCGGCATCCAGATAATTGAGGACTTCCTCGACGAGCATCTCGGTTTCGGGGCGCGGAATGAGCACACCGGGAGCGCACGCGACGTCAATCATGCGAAACTGCGTGCTGCCGGTGATGTACTGTAGCGGCTCGCCTTTGGCGCGACGAACGACGGCCGCATGCATGGTCTCGAGCTGGGCCGCGTTAAGCGTCTCGTCCATACGCATATATAGGTCAATACGCGCCAGGCCTGTGGCGGCGCACAGCAGCCACTCGGCAGAAAGACGGGGGTGCTCCTCGCCGCGCTCGGCCAGGTACTCCTTGGTCCACTCGAGACAACGCTTGATGGTCCAGATCTCGTTTGCCATGGGGCCCTCCCCTCTTAAGCGCCGGACGGCGCGCGAATGTCGGAGCAGATTGTACGCGAGGGTGGCACGCGGCAAGAGACAATTGGAAGCGATTATCGAGAATCAGCCCAGAATTTTGCTTGGAGCCCGCCTAGAGTGTTCATTCGTCGACGTCTAAATCTGCATTCGTCAAGCTTTTGGCAAGGTTGACCCAAAACTGACCAATATCTAACCAAGAACTTGCCAAATCACTTGACGCGCGACGCGGTAAAAATCACCCCGCGACTTCTTGAACGATTTTTCGAGCAATATTTTCAATTGCAGATGAAGGCTGCTGATTACTTTAAGCAGTTAGACAGCTTAATTTCTAACAAAGCAGATTAAATAAACTCGAATAGCAATTTACTCAACCTAGTCATTTAAGAACGTCCCCAATGAATACATCTAAGGCACCGCAGGTTGAGCATACCCAATGACTACCCAAGAGAACGCCGCAGGTAGAGGACGGACAGCGAGCGCCGCCCAGAGCGAACAAGTTGGCATGAAAAAGGCGAGGCATAGACCTTCTGGTCATGCCTTGCCTTTTGAATGACAAATTGTCGCTCTGGGCGGCGCGCAGCGTCAAGCCGTTACGCGGTTTGGTAAAACCGCGTAACCCACTACACAGCCTGTGCCAGCTTCTCGGCACGCTCGGCGGCGGCGAGTGCCTCGATGACGGTGCCGAGCTGATCGCCCAGGAGGACGCCGTTGTAGGTGGAGTTGAAGCCGATACGGTGATCGGTCACGCGGTCCTGGGGCTGATTGTAGGTACGAATCTTCTCGGAACGATTGCCGTGGCCGATCTGGCTTTGACGCTCGGCACCGAGCTCTGCCTGCTGCTTCTCGAGCTCCATCTCGTACAGGCGGGCGCGCAGCATCTGCATGCAGACCTCGCGGTTCTGGATCTGGGAGCGCTGTTCCTGCGACTGCACCACGGTGTTGGTGGGCAGGTGGGTGATGCGCACGGCGGAGTAGGTGGTGTTAACGCACTGACCGCCAGGGCCGGAGGCGCAGTAGGTATCGATGCGCAGGTCGGACTGGTTGATCTGGACGTCGATTTCCTCGGCCTCGGGAAGTACGGCGACGGTAGCCGTGGAGGTCTGGATGCGGCCCTGGGACTCGGTCTTGGGGACGCGCTGGACGCGGTGCACGCCGGACTCGAACTTCATGACGGAGTAGACGCGGTCGCCCTCGACCTTGAACTCGATGGACTTAAAGCCGCCGGCCTCGCTGGGGCTGGAATCGAGCACGGTGGTCTTCCAGCCGCGCGACTCGCAGAAGCGCTGGTACATCTTGTACAGGTCGCCGGCAAAGATGGCCGCCTCGTCGCCACCGGCGGCGGAGCGAATCTCGACAATGGTGTTCTTGTCGTCGTTGGGGTCGCTCGGGATGAGCATGTACTTAATGTCTTCCTCGAGCTGGGGAAGCTTGGCCTCGTTTTCGGAGATGTCCATCTGGAGCATCTCCTTCTCATCGGCATCGGTAGTATCGTGGAGCATTTCCTTGGCAGCCTCGATGTCATCGAGCGCACCGATGTACTCGCGCGAGGCGGCGATGAGGTCGGACTGGTGCGCGTACTCCTTGTTGAGACGCGTGAACTCCTTGATATCGGAGGCGACGGCCGGGTCGGAAAGCTTCTTCTCGAGCTCCTCGTAGGCCTTGATGATCTTTTCGAGCTTGTCGCGCATGGCGGGACTCCTTTATATGCGTGAAGGTGAAAATCGGCAGAATTGATGGGGCGCATGGCGCCACTGCGGGGGTAAGCCCAGCTAGAACATGTCGATCTTCAGATACATGCGCATCCCTTCGCGTATGAGGTACATAGTTGCGGTCTAACCCATACATGATAGCGTGCGCAGGCATACCTGCATATAACCCGCACGGAATGCGACAAAGGGTCAGTCTCTTTCCTTGAATACAACTTCATCCGAACGCCTCCCGCATTCATCCGCACATATACGGATAAATTTGGGAATCCGATACCCTGAGGGCCGGATCGGCCGGCCCCGGGAGATCGGAGGACGCCATGTCCGGAAAGGGCGGGAAGGGCGCCGCGAGGGCGGTCCCGAGGACCCACGGCAGGCTCACCGGGTACGAGCGGGACACGGTCCAGAGGATGCTGAAGCGCAGGGTTCGCTCGGCCACTTCCTCGAGAGGTTCAAGGGCGTATCGACCCGCAGGCTCCACAGCTGCCTGATGTGGTTCAGATGGCTGCGCGAGGCCGCACGCGTCGGGGACAGGACGTCGCTCATGCGCGAGCAGCTCGACGACGGGCGCTACGAAAAGATCCGGAAGAAGATGATGGAGCCGGAGTACGAGTTCCATCTGGAGCCGGACGTGCAAACGGCGGGTTAACATAGCCTTTCACCAAAAAGGGCGAGCGGCCGCGCCCTGCGACCACCCGCCCTCAATCAAAGCCCTTCTCGGCCGCCGTAGCTACCGGTTCCGGCGCCGCAGGATAACGCCTGCGGCGATCAGCACCACCGCGCCGCCCGCGATGCCACCCAGGGCCATCGGCGACAAGCTGGTATCGCCCGTATACGGCAGACCCGGCTTCTCCTCCTTCGGCACCGGTGACTTGCTCGGCGGATTGGTGGGCGGCTCCGTCGGCGGGGTGGTCGGCGGCGTGTACGTGTTCTTGAACACCGGCGCCACGGCGCCGTCATAGGTTACCGTCGCCACCAGATGGCCCGCACCGTCGTCCGTCACCGTCACCGTTACCCGGTGCTCGGCCGCGTCGTACGTCACGTTCTTCTGACCGTCGTCCACCTCGGAGATGCTGTAGGCGTACGTTCCGGGCTTGTCGTACGAGATCGCCTCGAAGCCCACCGTGCCGTCCGCCGCGTTCTTTGCGGTCTGCAGCACCTTGCCGTCGGCATCCTTCAGCTGGAAGGAGAACTGCCCTTCCTTCAGGTCCTCGCCGCTCAGCACCTTGGAGGCCCCCAGCTTCACCTCAGTCGCGGCCGGCGCGTAACTGTTGCTGAACGCCACCGCATCCGCAGCCTTGCCGCCCTTGCTGTAGGCAACCTGCGCCTCCAGCGCGTGCGTCTCCGCATTCTCCGTCACCGTCACCGTCGCGGTAAAGACCGTCGTGTCGTAGGTGACGCCGTTCGCCGTCGCCCCTGCCCGCTCGGACACGGTGTAGACGTACGTCCCCACCTTGTCCAGCTGCAGCGGCGCGAAGCCGAACGTGCCGTCGGCGCCGTTCTGCACCGTCTGCACCACGTTACCGTCGGCGTCCTTCAGGTCGAAGAAGAACTCACCCTCGGCCAGGTCGCGGCCGGTCAGAGCCTTCGTTCCGGTAATCGTCGCCGTCGTTGCCGTCGGCGTGTAGGTGTTGGTGAAGGTCAGATCCGCAGCCGTCTTGTTCGCCGTCGCGGTCAGCTGGCCGCTGCCGTCATCGGTCACGTTCACCGTTACGTCCAGCACCGCATCGCTGTAAGTGATGGTGCCATCTTGGCCCGCAACCTCCTTCACCTGGTACGCATGCGAACCAGTTGCGGTGTACGAGATGGCCTTGAAGGTAAACGCTTTACCCACGTTCGTGGTCCGGTCGATCTCCTGCCCGGTGGCCACGTCAATCAGCGCGAATGTGAACTCGCCATCGGCGGGCGTCCGCGTGGTGGCCGGGTCGGCATTCTCAAGCACCTTGGTGCCAGAGATCTGGTAGGAGGTCTGACCCGGCTGGTAGCTGTTCGCAAACGTCATGGTATTGGGGGTGACGCCGTTCTCGGTGCCCTCGCTCGGTTTCACCGTAGAGCTCTCTACCACCAGCTTGCCGTCGTTGTTGTCCTTCACCACGTAGGTCAGGGTGTACGTCTTGCCGGTGTAGGTCACGCCCGGCACGCCCGGCGCGCCGTCCGTCGGCTGCACCTCACGGACCGTGAAGGGAAAGGTGCCCGCATGGTCGAAGGTCAGCTCGTTAAAGTAAACCTTGCCCTTGGCGTCGTTCTTCTGGGTCTGGAGCACCGTACCGTCAGACCCCACCAGCTCGAAGGCGAAGTCTCCCGCCTTTAGCTGATAGCTGCCGTCGTGCACGTCAACGCTCTTGGTGAGGGCGATCGCGCCGGAGTTCGTCGCCTTCGCCTTGTAGGTGTTGGTGAAGGTGGGCTTCGTGGCGTCCGCGCCGTCGTAGGCGACGCTCGCCTGCAGCGTGCCGGCATTGTCCACAACCGTCACCACGGCATGATGCACCGCGTCGTCGTAGGTCACGTAGGCCAGATCACCCTTCCGCTCCACGATAGTGTACTCGTACGTGCCCGGCTTCGCGTAGGAGAAGGCGTCGAAGTTAACACTTCCGTCCGCGCCGTTGGTCGCGGTCCGGACGGGCTTGGCCCCGGCAAGCTGCTCAGCAGTCATTTTGCCCTCGTACACATCGAAGGTGAACTCGCCGTCCTTGGGGACGATCGGCGTGTTGTCGTCCTTCTTCACATAGCTCTTCTGCGCACCGAGGGCCAGACCGGTCGCGGCCGGCTGGTAGGTGTTGGTGAAGGTATCCGAGCCGGATGCGCTCGTCACGATCGCCTTCGCATTCAGTGCTCCGTTCCCGCCGTCTGTGACCGTCACCGTATAGGTGAGGGTATGGTTGTCATAGACCATGCCCGGCTCCGCGCCCGGCTGCTCCACGATGGTGTAGGTGAAGTCCTTGCTCGCGGCGCCGTCCAAGTCGGAGAGCTGGAACTCGCGCGTGAAGCAGACCTTGCCGTTTGCATCGTTCTTCACGGTGGCGATCACGTTGCCGGCAGCGTCCTTCAGGTCGAAGGTGAACTCGCCGTCCGCAGGCTTCGTCGTGTGATCGAAGCCGTCCGCAACCTTGATGGTCTTGGTCACCGTCAGCTCCACGGATCCCTTTGCGGTGTAGGTGTTGTTGAAGGTGGGAGCCGTAGCGGTACCGTCATAGGTGACGGTCACCTTCGTCTTGTTGTTGTCGTCCTGGTTCTGTTCTACCTTGACGTGGACCTTGACTTCCTTGGCGTCGTAGGCCACGCCGTCGACGGACAGGCCGGCCTTCTCCTCCTTGAGCGTGTAGTCGTACTCGCCCAGGTTCAGGCCCTTGACGGTCAGCTTGACCTTGCCATTCTTATCGTTGGTGCCGCGAGCGTCCTCATTGCCGTCCTGGTCGTACAAGCCGAAGGTGAACGCATCGGCCGTCAGGTCCTTGCCCGCGAGAACTTTCGTGGCCTCGACGGTGAC
>DBEZHA010000006.1:0-81687 GCA_048189585.1 Collinsella sp.
TAGTATCGAGCATGGGAGCCCCTTCCATGAATGCGGCGTGGCCGCCGCGGTTGGATTAGACACTCACCATTGTCGGCCTAATCCGCGGTCTTTCATGCAGCAGGGGCTCTCAATGTTTTTATGTCCTGCTCATATCGTCTCTGCCGGCAGTTGGGGACACTCCTTGTGCCAGCGTTGCATCGAGTGCTTGGGAAACCGCGACCCGGTTTTTGGCCGAATAGTGGGTCGCATTTTCCGGATGGGGTGGGTTGCGGAAAGTGCGACCTGGAATATTGCTCTGAAACGGGATGCGGTTTCCCTGATGCGCCTCAAACGGAAAGCGCATCCCATTCCGGAGCTCCAAAACGGGATGCGCTTTCCGCGCGGAAGAATTGTCGCAGCTGCGTTAAGCGGTGTCGCTCGTTACTCGCCCAGCACCAGCGCCGCGAGCTCTGCCTGGCTATCCACCACGTAGTCGGCGCCGGCGGCTTCCAGCTCTGCGCGGCCGCGGAAGCCTCAGCTGACGCCCGCACTCTTAAGGCCGGCGTTGTGGCCGGTCAGGATATCGACATTGGAATCGCCCACATAGAGCGTGGTCGACGGATCGGCGCCTAGCTCTTTCATCACATGCAGCGTAACAGGTGCCTCGGGCTTGGGAGGAAACGCATCGACGCGGCCCTGTACCAGCGCAAAGCGCTCGGAACCAAAATACTTCTCGATAAGCGGGGCCGCCGAGATGTGGTCCTTGTTGGTGAGCACGGCAAGCTGCACGCCCGCGGCACGCAGGCGGTCGAGCATCTCGATCGTGCCGGCATAGGGAGCGGTGTGGTCCTCCTTGTGCTCGCCGTAGTAAGCCCTAAACTCGGCAAGCGTTTGCTCAAACATACGGCTGTCGCCCGCATACTCGGCAGGCATAAAACGCTCAACCAGCTTGAGCATGCCGTTTCCCACCTTGTAGCGGTACTCGTCAACGGCAAACGTGGGCCAGCCGTGCGCCTCGCAGGTATGGTTGCCGGCGGTCGCCAGGTCCTCGAGCGTGTTGAGAATGGTGCCGTCCAGGTCAAAGATCACATGGGAAAAAGCTGCTGCCATGGGTGCTCCTGCCGCTTGAGTTGTAAAACGCACCCCATGATACTGGGCATGCGTGCCGGGCATGTTTGGAATCTGAATATCTTTAATAGCCCTGAGCCTTTGTCGTTAGCAAATTCTCGGCAGCTGCTCTCCTACGAGCATGTCGAGGATGCGGGTCGAGCCCCAGCCGGTGCGCACGCGCACGGCGGGATGGGCGCCCTCGGCAAGTGGCAGCACGCGGCCGATGATGGCGGCATTCTCGCCGTAGCGGGCGGCGCGCATGGCGCTCAGCGCGGCATCGGCTTGCTCGGCCGGCACGACGGCAACCATCTTGCCCTCGTTTGCCACCTGCAGCACATCGTAGCCGAGCATCTCGCAGGCGGCCTGCACGTCGGGACGCACGGGCACGGCATCCTCGTCGATCTCCATGGCAACGCCGCTGGCCTGCGCAAACTCGTTGAGCGTCGAGGCCAGGCCACCGCGCGTGGGGTCGCGGAAGCAGCGTGTGTCGGGTGCTGCGGAAAGCACATCGGCAATCAGGTGGTTGAGCGGCGCGGCGTCGCTTTCGATGGTGCTCGAAAACGCCAGACCCTCGCGTTGGCTCATGATAGCGATGCCGTGGTCGCCCAGTGTACCCGAGACCAGGATGACATCGCCGGGCTGGCAGTTTGCGCCGCTGAGCGCCACGCCCGCAGGCACCTCGCCCACGCCGGCGGTATTGATATAGACGCCGTCGGCCCCGCCGCGCTCGACCACCTTGGTGTCGCCCGTGATTATGGACACGCCCGCCTCGTGCGCCGTCTCGGCCATCGTCTGCACAATCTGGCGGAGCTTATCCATGGGATAGCCCTCTTCAAGGATAAAGCCGCACGACAGGTAGCGCACGTTGGCGCCCGAGGTCGCGACATCGTTAACGGTTCCGCACACGGCGAGGCGGCCGATGTTGCCACCGGGGAAGAACTGCGGCGAGACTACAAAGCTGTCGGTCGACATGGCGATGCGCCCGCTCGCGGGCAGCGCGGCGACGCCGGCATCGTTGCCTTCGAGCAGCTCGGGCGAACCAAAGGCATCTAAAAAGACCTCATCGATGATGCGCTTCATCATCTGTCCGCCGGAGCCGTGGCCCAACAGGACGGTGCTATCGGTGATGCTATGGGACATATCCAAAACTCCAATCGTGGGAGGTGTCAGTGCGCGGGGGCGTTCGGGCTAGACTCGGTAACGGTAGTACGCCGCGCAGCTGCCTTCGGAACTCACCATGCACGGGCCGACGGGGTGCTCGGGCGTGCAGGTGCGGCCAAAGAGCGGGCAGCTGCTCGGCGTAATGGCTCCGCGCAGCACGTCGCCGCAGCGGCATCCGCGCGGCTCAACCGTCGGCTCAACGGGCACGTCAAAGCGAACGCGGGCATCAAAGCGCGAGAACTCGGGGCGGATGGAAAGGCCCGAGTTGGCAATCGGCCCCAGCCCGCGCCACGTGGTGTCGCATGGCTCAAACACCTGCTCGACCAGCTGGCGCGCCACGGGGTTGCCGTCTGCGTTGACGCCACGGCGGTAGGCGTTGTCAATCGCCGGCCTGTCCTCGACAACCATCTGGACCAGCATGCAGATGCCCTGCAGGATATCGACCGGTTCAAATCCCGTGACCACGCCCGGGGTATTGAATTCGTCGACCAAAAAGCTAAAGGGCGCCAAGCCCGTGATGGTGGCGACGTGTCCCGGCAGGATAAAGCCGTCGATGGCGGTCTCGGGATCGTTAGCGATGGCGCGCAACGCCGGCGGCGTGGTCTTGTGGGCGCAATAGACCGAGAAGTTCAAAAGCCCGCGCGCTTCGGCCTCCAAGATGGCGGCGGCGATGGTGGGCGTTGTGGTCTCAAAGCCCACGCCCATAAAAATAACCGGGCGATCGGGGTTTTGCTCGGCAATGTCGAGTGCATCGAGCGGGGAGTACACAATGCGAATGTCACGCCCTGCCGCCTTTTGTGCAGCGAGCGAGGTGGACGATCCGGGCACGCGCATCATGTCGCCAAAGGTGGTGATGATGGCGCCGTCTATGTTGGCGAGCGCGATTGCGTGGTCGATGTCGCGGTTGGCGGTGACGCAGACGGGGCAGCCCGGGCCGCTCAGCAGCTTGAGCCCGGTCGGCATAATGGAGCGAAAGCCATAGCGCCCGATGCTCACGGTATGCGTGCCGCAGACTTCCATAAGGTTGATGGTGCGGTCGCCGACAAGCTCATGAATGCGCTCGATGAGCTCGCGAGCCAGCTTGGGATCGCGGAATGCCGAGAAATCGATACCGGAGCGCGCCGGCTGCTCGGGCGCCACTAGTAAGCCTCCGCCGGGTTGGTGGTCAGCTGGTCTTCTTCGACCAGCTCGGACATGGCATTAACAAGCTCGAGCGTTTCCTGTGCTTCCTGCTCGTCGACAATCTGGATGCCAAAGCCGGCGTGTACGAGAATATAGTCGCCAACCTGCGCCGTCGGCACGAGTCGCAGCGACACGGGGCGCTCGATGCCCATCATGTCGACGGTGGCCTTGAGGTCGTCGTCGCGTTTGACTACTTTACCGGGAACGGCAAGGCACATATTGTTCCCCTTTTATACGCTTTGCGCTGGACGGGCGCTCAATAATCCATCAGTTGATGGTAGCGCTCGCGGGCGCTGCGGGCAAACGCGCTACACCTGTGAGACGGCGGCTTGCGGGCTGGCCGAACAGCCTACTGCGATGCAACCTGCGGAAGACGAGCGCTTGCGACTGCCGCCTGACCGTAGGCGATGCAGCCGTCATTGACGGGTACGGTGTGGGGGACAAGGACAGTAAGGCCTGCGCTTTTGAGCTCGCGGGCGAGGAGCTGAAGCAGAAGTCGGTTCATGAAGACGCCGCCCGAGAGCGCGACGGTGTCGATGCCCTCGTGCACGCAGATATCGCTGGCGATGCGCGCCGAGGAGCGCGCGACGGAGACATGGAAATCGAGTGCGAGCCTGTCGGCGGGCGCTCCGGCTTCAATTCCTCCCAAAAGTGCCTCAAAGAGTGCTTTCTGGTCCAGAACATAGGGGCCGTCCAGCCACGATGGGCCAGATGCGAAATAGCCGGCGTTGTTGTCGGGAAAATGGGCGATTTCGTTGTCGAGCGCGCGCCAGGCGGCAGCCTCAAGCTCGATGGCGGGTTCGCCCTCGTAGGTTGCCTTGTCGCAGATGCCCAGAATTGCTGCCGCGGCATCAAAGAGACGCCCCATGCTGCTGGTACGCGGGCTGTTGATGCCGCGCTCGATCATGGTGGCTGTCACGCTGCGCGTTTGCTCGTCGAGGCTGTCCAAAAGCCGAGCGGCACCTGGGTGCTCGAGCAGACCGAGCTCACTGAGCAGGGCAAAGGCGTTGCGGCGGGCGTCGCGCACGGAGGCCGCCCCGCCGGGGAGCGCCCAGGTGCGCAAATGCGCGGCGCGTTCAAAGCCGCCAAGGCTGGCAACAAGAAACTCGCCGCCCCAAATGGTCCCATCGGTGCCGGCGCCGGTGCCGTCAAAGGCGATGCCAAGGACGCGCGCGTCGGTTGTAAGCTGGCCCGCGGCGATGGCCTCGGCCATTACGCTCGCGATATGCGCATGATGGTGCTGCACCTCGACGAGCGGCAGATTGCATTTTCGCGCCTGCTCGCGCGCCCACTGGCCCGATAGATAGCTGGGGTGTACATCGCAGGCCAAGGCGGCGGGCGCCAAATCAAAGAGATCTTCCAAGCGCGTGCGCGCGGCGTTCCAGGCATCGAAGGTCCCGCCGTTTTCAACATCGCCGATATGCTGCGACACAAAACAGGGCGCCTCGCCGTTCGTCCCTTCACGTGCGAGCGCAATCGTGGCCTTTTGTTGTGGCCCGCAGGCGAGCACGCAGGACGGAGCGCCGTCGAGCGCCGGCAACGGCAGCGGCTGGGGTGCATATCCCCGAGCGCGGCGCACGGGCATAACGGCGCCGTCGACCACGCGCACCACGGAATCGTCATAGCGCGAGAGAATCGCGCGGTCGTTACCGAGCAACGCGTCGGCGATGCCGGCGGCAACGAGGTGTTCCCAGGCAAGGTCGTCGTCGGTCTCGATGGGTTCTTCGCTCAGGTTTCCGCTGGTCATGACGAGCGCGTGCATACCGCAGACTTCTGCCGCGGCAAGCAACAGATGTTGAAGCGGCGTATAGGGGAGCATGACGCCGAGCTCGGGCAGGTCGTGCGCGACAGATGGCGCGAGGGCGAGGATGTCGGGGGAACCGTCGTTGTCCTCGCTAACAGTGCGCCGGCGCAGCAGCACGATGGGGCGGATACTGCCAGCGAGCAGATCGCGTTCAGCATCATCGATATGACACAGGCGCTCGGTATCAGCAAGACTACGTACCATGACGGCAAGTGGTTTGTTGCTGCGGCGTTTGCGACGGCGCAACTCGGCCACCGCCTGCTCGTTGGCAGCGTCACAGGCTAGATGGAATCCGCCCAGGCCCTTGATGGCGACGATGCCACCGCTGGCCAGCAGCTCAACGCAGCGCTCGATGATAGCGTCGCTGGCCTCGCGTGTGGTGCCGACGGCCGGTGTCGCGGACGAATTCCCGCACGCATTGCCGTTTACAGCCTCGCGCCACGTAATATGCGGCCCGCAATCAAAGCAGGCATCGGGCTGCGCGTGAAAACGCCGGTCGAGTGGGTCGACATACTCCGCAGCGCACTTGGGACACATGGGAAAACAATCCATCGACGTGGCCGCTCGGTCATAAGGCAGCGATCGGATGATGGTAAAGCGTGGGCCGCAGTTAGTGCAGTTGATAAAGGGGTAGTGATAGCGTCGGTCGGCGGGATCGAACAACTCGCGCAGGCAATCGTCACAGGTGGCGATATCGGGCGAGACGAGCGTCGTGTGCGCGGTCTGGTCCTGCGACGCCACAATGTGAAAGCCCTGCTCATCGGCAGCGCTCCAGCCGCCAGGCTCCAAATCCGCAATATCGACTCGCTCAACGCGAGCTGCCGCAGGCGCATGCTCAGAAAGCGCGGCAACAAAAGCATCGAGCGCATCGGCCAAAGCGTGCGCCTCGATATGCACGCCGTCGCCCGCATTGAGCACCCATCCACAAATGCCATGTGCCATGGCCTCGCGATACACAAACGGTCGCATGCCAACGCCCTGCACAATGCCCGTCACATGAATATGCACATGCCGCATGCGACACCCCTCATCAAAACCGACCAAAAAGGGACAGGTTTATTTTGGTAGGTAAAACTTCTAAACCTGCCAAAACAAACCTGTCCCTATTTGGCAGGTGCGCTGCGGGAAATCCCGCTACAGCCCCAGGCTCTGCTTGGTGGCGGCGCACGTGAGCTCGCCGTGCTTAACGCCGCGCAGGCCCAGCAGGCGGTCGGCTAGTTCGTAGACGCGCTCGCCGCGACCCTTGAGTGCCAGGATTTCCAAGCAGTTGTGGTGATCCAAATGCACGTGCATCGTCGATACGATCTCGTCGGTGTAGTCGTGCTGCACCTCGTCCAGGCGGCGCGTCAGATCGCCGGTGTGATGGTCGTAGATCATGGTGAGCGACCCGATAACGTGCTCATCGGGCGTGCGCATCTGCTCTTTGGCGATCGAGGCGCGAATCAAATCGCGCACGGCCTCGGAGCGGTTGGCCACGTCGCCGCGGCGCGCGATCTGCTCGTCAAAACGGCGCAGCAGGTCGTCGGGTGCGGTAACCGAAAAACGGACCAGCTCGGAGCCGGAGCCACTACAGTGGCAGCCCGCGTCACCGTCCGCCCCGTGCGGATGCTCGTGCTCGTACTCGCAGCAGTGCTCGTGTTCGGCCACCTTACACCAGCTTCACGGAGCCGACGGAGTTGTGGTCGGCCTCGATGGCTTCCTCGTAGCCCTCGAGCGCGTCATGCGCCTCGTGGAGCGCGGCCATGGCGGCCTCGAGCTTGGCGCCGATGCGCTCCATGTCAAAATTCTCGGTCGCATGCAGCAGCTGATGGCTCCACTCGTGAGCGAGCTCGATGGTGTCGTCGACCTGCTTGACGCTCATGGCAAGCTGGCTCATGTTCATTCCAACATCATGCATGGGAAATCTCCTTTTGTATGGGGCAGTTCAGTGGTTCAGATTTTACTACGCCCGCTCTGCGCGCAGCTGCATAAGAAAACGGGTACGAGTCTGTGCGACCCGCACCCGTTCACTGGGGGCTGTTTGTGACTACCATACTATCCGTGGTTGCACTCGGTGCATTCAGAAGTCCGGCGAGCGGCGTAAAAGCGCTCATGGACGGCAGGCAGACGGCAACATGTAACAAGCGTATTACAGATGCTTCTCCAGCAGCGCCTGCAGCCTCGCCTTGGGCAGAGCGCCAACCGAGCGGTCAATCTCCTCGCCGTTCTTAAACACAATCAGCGTGGGGATGCTCATGACGCCATACTTCATGGCCAGGTCCTGGTTGTCGTCGACGTTGCATTTGGCAACGGCAAGCTTGCCCGCCAGCTCATCGGCAACCTCGTCAACGATGGGCGAGAGGGATCGACAGGGCCCGCACCACGGTGCCCAAAAATCGACCAGCACGGGCAGGCTGTCGTTAACGATGGAATCGAAGTTCTCGGGGGTAATCTGATTAATGTCAGCCATGGTGACCTCCATAATGCGACGCGGCTCGGCCGCGTAAAACTCAGTACGACCGTGCTTATACCCAGCCGCCCGCAAAGCAACCACTCGCGGGCGGCTCTTTTATATAATGGTGGGCACGCAAACGATTGGAGAGCGCATGCCCACGTCACAAAGCCAGAAAAAAGAAGCCATCGCCCAGGCGACCGAGCAGGAGCTCGCATCGCTCGCGGGTCGTGGCGTGCGTATCGCGGGCAACGCGTGCTCGCCGATCGTGCTGGTCAAAGGCGATCTGGACGAGGCCGAGCGTTCGGGTGGCGAGCTTGCCGCCGGCCCGGATGGCGCGGCGTTGCGCAAGGCGCTTGGGGCCATCGGCTACGCGCCCGAGGATTTTTGCGTGCTGGCAAGCGTCGCCGGCGTGGGTGATGGGACGGTCGCGGTGGGCGAGACTCTGCCGTGCGAGCTGTTCCGTGAGGCGCTTGAGGCTTTGGACCCCGAGGCGGTGCTGCTGCTCGACAACAACGCGGCTGACGCCATGCGCGAGACCTACGCCGATATGCTCGTGGCGATCGATGACTTCGACACCGCCATGCTCAAGCCCGGCCTGGTCGCCCATGTGCAGGGCCGCCGCGTGCTCGCGCTCGATGGCTTTGAGGCGGCGCTGACCGACAAAGCGGCCAAGCAGCGCATGTGGGCCTACATCAAGCAGCTGACCCCGGCGGCCGCTCCGCTGTAGCGGATTGGCGCCGGTGAGCGATTGCCTGGCGGGCAAGACACGCCGCGAGATCGGCGCCGCACTTCTACATCACAGCGCGCAGCTCAAACCGATCGCCGTTAATGCGGAACTGACAGTTGCCGTTCATGCGCTCCACGGCAAGTTTGATGCTCTTGGTGCCAAAGCCGTGGCCCGCATGCCGGGTCACGGGCATGCCGTCGACCATGCGCGGCGCGCGGTCAAACGTGTTGGAAACTAACAGCAGCAGCTGGCCGTCCTCTAATCGCAGGTCAAAGTCGACGAATCGCTTTCCCTGGGGCGCGGCGCTCGCGGCGGTGATAGCGTTTTCCAAGGCATTTGAGAGCACGCTAAACAGGTCGGCGTCACCTACGTGGATGGTTTCGGGTACGGCGGCGCGCAGGTTGGCGGTAATGCCGTTTCTATTGATATCCGAGTTAAATGACGAAAGCGCGATGTTTACGGTCTCGTTGGCGCAGAAGCGGCGTACGGCGGTGCGATCGCCGGCTTCGCAGAGTTCATCGATGCGTTTGAGCGCCTCGTCGGTGTGGCCCTCCTCAATTAAAGCGGCCAGGCCGCGTAGGAAGTGGCGCATGTCGTGGCGCAGAATCGACAGCTCGCGCCCAGATTGGCGCCAAGCCTCGAGCTCTTTGATGGCGGCGCTGTCGCGGGTTTCGAGCATCCAGCGCTCTCGCTCGGCGGTTTCCTTTTCTTCGTATTCGCGCAGGTAAACGGCAAGAAACATAAGGTAGAAGGCACAGAGCGCAAATGCCAAAAACTCAACTGTCACCACCGAGCCCGAGTGGAACAGCGTGGTGTAGACGTTGGTGGCATAGTCAAAGACGTAATAGACGAGCGGCAGGATTATAAGGATGCCCAGCTCGGTGGTGCTTTTAATCGCCAAGCGTGGACCGATGTCGCCGGCCCAATGCAACAGGACGGCAAAGACGGCGAGTGTGGTCGCGATGCGCGCCAGGTAGTACGCGATCTGAGAATCGGTTGCGGCAAATGCGGCGATGCCCATCCAATTGCTGAACTGGCAGCTCAGATAGGCACTCGTAATGCCGAGCACGGCAAGCAGCGGGCTCAGGCGGTAGCGCGCGCACAAATAGATGACGAGCGGCAGATGCACGACGAGCGGATATACCTGGCGGGCGAAAAGCTCGCCGCCGACGGCATTGGCGAGGCCAAATGCGCATCCGGTTACGGCACCGACCAGCACTAGTTCAAGCGCATGACGCCGGTTGATCTCGACACCGCACAGCGCCGCCGAGGCAAAGACGCCAAAGAGCAGCGTCGTGGCGTGGTGGATTGCCCAAAGGACCATTTCGACCGAGGAGACCATCAGTCTCTCCCACCCTCAAAGCGCGCCGCAAAGTAGGCGTCTTGGAATCCCTGCTTGCAGCTGCGCGAAAGCGGGATGCACGCGCCGGAGCGCATAACGATGTCCGTGCGGTCAAAGTGATCGATTTTGCGCAGGTTGACCTGGTAGCTGCGGTGGCATTTAAAGAAGACCGCGTTTTGCTCCAAGCGGTCCTCGACGCTGCGGAACGACTCGAGTGCCTCGATATCGCGGCCATCGCGCAGGTGGAAGACCACGTGCTTGTTGCGCGCCTCGGCATATTCGATATCGGATAAGCGCAGGGCGTGGTAGCCAAAGGACGTTTTGATCACGAGCTCGTCGGTTGCCGCCGGGCGCATGCTCGAAAGCTCGTCGAGTAGCTGCGCCAGGCGTTCGTAAGTCACGGGCTTGAGCAGATAGTCGAAGGCGCGGACCTCGTAGGACTCCAGTGCAAACTCGGGCGATGAGGTGAGAAACACCAGGCGCACGGCGGTATCGGCCTGGCGCAATTCGCGCGCGGTGTCCATGCCGTTGACGAGCGGCATGATCATGTCGAGCAGGATGATGTCGGCGCGCGATGCGGCATGGCGGGCTAGCAGGTCCTCGCCGCGCGTGACGAGCGCAACATCGACCGCCGTGCCCGTCTCGGTCGACCAACGGTCGATCATCCGGTGCAGTCTATCTAGAAAAGCGACATCATCGTCGCAGGCAATAATCTTGAGCATTCGGCCCCCTTAAGTAGTTCGATTTTGCCACATCGGGTACGCGCCGCTTGCGGGGGTGCGGACCGTTTGCGCCCCACGGCGTGCAACTCGCGCCAAGCGGTATTGCGGTGGCGAAAGATGCCTCCTGCGCCATCGAGAGCTCAGCTATCCTCAGCTTGCCAGTTCGAAAATGGACCTGCCACATGATTGAATCTTTATTTCAACTTTACACCTAGGTTTACAGCTGTCTTGTCAGCTGTAAACCTAGGTGTCATACTAAAGCCCCAAGATTCGCCAAAAGAGAGGGGCCTTGATGGCACAGAGCGCGAACATGGATGCGTCGGAGCTTGCACGCGATATCGCGGCCGGCCTGGCATCGGCAACGACGGCGACGGAGCGTGCGGCACTGGTGCCCGCAGAGCTCGTCGAGGCCATTCAGCAACTAAAAACCCAACGTGACGCGGTGATCCTGGCGCACTATTACGTGGCGCCCGAGGTCCAAGCCGTTGCCGATTACGTCGGCGATAGCTTCTACCTGGCAAAGCTCGCCAAAAGCCTGCCGCAGCAGACCATCGTGTTGTGCGGCGTGGAGTTTATGGGCGAGAGCGCCAAGCTGCTCAATCCCACTAAGACCGTGCTGCTGCCCGAGCCGGGCGCGGACTGTCCCATGGCGCACATGGTCAAGCGCGAGACGGTCGACGCGGCGCGCGCCGAGTACGGCGACGACCTGGCCGTGGTGTGCTACGTCAACTCCACGGTCGAGATCAAGAGCTGGAGCGACGTGTGCGTCACCAGTTCCAACGCCGTTAAGATCGTGTCCGAGCTGCCGCAGCAGCATATTCTGTTCATTCCCGACCAAAACCTGGGACGCTTCGTAGCCGAGCAGGTGCCGCAAAAGCACGTCATCCTCAACAACGGCTACTGCCCGCGCCATCACATCATCACCGTCGAGCAGATCGTCGACGCGACGGAGGCCCACCCCGACGCGCTCGTGCTGGCGCACCCCGAGTGCAAGGCCGACGTCCTGGCCGAGGCCGACTACATCGGCTCCACCGCCGGCATCATCAAGTATGCCGAGGAGTCCGGCGCGAGCGAATTCATCATCGTGACGGTCCGCGGCGTGCTCTACGAGCTCGAGCGCCGCTGCCAGGGCACCGGCAAGAAGTTCTACTTCCCCGCGGTGCAGCCCACCTGCGTCAACATGGATCTCATCACGCTCGAGAAGCTCGTGCGCTGCCTGGAGACGGGCGAGGGCGAGGTGCAGATCGGCGTGTCGGACGAGGCTGCCGACCAGGCCAAGCTCACGCTCGACCGTATGCTCGAGTACGCAGCACGCTAGAACAATGTTGCATGAGGGACGGTCCCTTATGTCACATTCAAGGGAGAGGATTCCTGTGGAAACCAAGCAATACCCCGATATGGAGTGCGACGTCGTCATTGCCGGCTGCGGCGTGGCGGGTCTGTACGCGGCCCTCAATCTGCCGACGAGCACGCGCGTGATCATGCTCTCCAAGGGCGCGGTCGATGAGTGCGATTCGATGCTCGCGCAGGGCGGCATTTGCGTGCTGCCCGAAGGCTCGGACTACGATGCCTTCTTTGAGGACACCATACACGCCGGCCACTACGAGAACCGCCGCGAGAGCGTCGACATCATGATTCGCTCGAGCCGCTCGGTCATCAACGACCTGCTAGCGATGGGCGTGGATTTTGAGCGCAAGGCCGACGGCAGCCTCAATTTTACCCGCGAGGGCGCGCACAGCCGTCCGCGCATTGCCTTCCATGCCGACATTACGGGCAAGGAGATCACGACCAAGCTGCTCCAGGCCGTTCGCAAGCTGGACAACGTGCAGATTTTGGAGCACGCGGCCATGACCGACATCCTGACCGCCGAGCGCGATGGCGCCACGGTGTGCACCGGCGTCGTCGCCGTAGCCGTGGACGAGGACAACTCGGTTCGCCCCGCCGACGAGCTGGCAAATGCCGTTGAGGGCGTGCATGCCGGTAAGCCGTTTAAGATCCATGCCCGCCACACGCTGTGGGCGACGGGTGGCATTGGCGGCGTGTACGACCACTCGACCAACTACCCGCAGCTCACGGGCGACGCCTGCTACATCGCTCAGGAGCATGGCATTAAGATGGAGCACCTGGACTACGTGCAGATCCATCCCACGGGTCTGTTCTCGCCGCAGCCGGGTCGCACGTTCCTGATCAGCGAGAGCTGCCGCGGCGAGGGCGCGATTTTGCTCAACGCCGCCGGCGAGCGTTTTACCGACGAGTTGCAGCCGCGCGACGTTGTCGCCGCCGCCATCCGCGAGCAGATGAAGCAGGACGGCACCGAGCACGAGTGGCTGAGCTTTGCCCCCGTCGAGCGTGACGTGGTGACCGGGCACTTTGCCAACATTCGCGCGCGCTGCCTGGAGGACGGCCGCGACATCTTGGACGAGCCCATTCCCGTTACGCCGACGCAGCACTACTTTATGGGCGGCGTGTGGGTCGACAAGGACGGCCGCACCTCGATGCCCGAGCTCTACGCCGCGGGCGAGACGGCCTGCAACGGCGTTCACGGCAAGAACCGCCTTGCATCAAACAGTCTGCTCGAAGCACTGGTCTGGGGTCGTCGCGCCGCGTGGTACATGCGTACCGGCGAGTCGCTGGCCGTGGAGCAGGCGGGCGATCCCGCGCTCGATGGCCGTCATCGCGCCCTGAGCGCCGACGCCCTGGCAATCGATGATTTGGCCCGTGCCGCCGGCACGCAGGCCGTGGAGGAGTAGACCATGAATCCCATTACCATGAAGCTCGTCGCCGATGATCTGATTCTGCAGGCCCTGCGCGAGGACATCACGTTCGAGGACGTGAGCACGGCGAGCGTGTGTCCCACGGCGCGCCCCGCCACGGTGGAGCTTATCGCCAAGGCCGATGGCATCATCGCCGGCTTGGATGTGTTTGCCCGCACCTTTGAGTTGCTGGATCCGCAGAGCTCGGTGCTGTTTGATGTCGTCGATGGCGACGAGGTGCACGCCGGTGACCACGTGGGCCAGGTGCGCGGCGATGCGCGCGTGCTGCTTTCGGGCGAGCGCGTGGCGCTCAACTACCTGCAGCGCATGAGCGGCATCGCTACCTATACACACCAGATGGCCGCGGTGCTCGAGGGCACCAAGACCGTGCTCGTCGACACGCGCAAGACCACGCCGGGCATGCGCGTCTTCGAGAAAGCCGCGGTCGAGATCGGCGGCGGCAGCAATCACCGTTACAACCTGTCGACGGCCGTCATGCTCAAGGACAACCACATCGATGCCGCCGGTGGCGTGACGCGTGCGATCGAGATGGCGCGCGCCCATGCATCGTTTACCGCGACGGTCGAGATCGAGTGCGAGAACCTGGACATGGTGCGCGAGGCCGTGGAGGCCGGCGCCGACATCATCATGTTCGACAACATGACCCATGACGACATGGCCGCCGCTATCGAGCTTATCGCCGGTCGCGCCAAGACCGAGTGTTCGGGCAACGTGGACGCCGGCAATATCCGCGCGCTCGCCGACCTGGGCGTTGACTTTATAAGCTCGGGGGCGTTAACGCACTCTGCGCCGATTCTCGACCTCTCGCTTAAGCACCTGCGTCTGCTGGACGGTAAATAATGGACGCCCGCGAGCGTCGCCGTGCCATCATGGCCGTGCTCGAGGTGGCCAAGGGGCCCGTATCGGGCAGCGCACTTGCTCGTGAGGTGGGTGTGAGCCGCCAGGTCGTGGTGCAGGACATCGCCCTGCTGCGCGCCGATGGGCACGATATCGTGGCGACCAACCGTGGTTATGTGCTGCAGGAGGCCCCCAGCAGCCCCGCCGTGCCCACGCGTCTTGTTAAGGTGCGCCACAGCGTGGAGCAGGCGGGCGACGAACTTACGAGTATCGTCGACGCGGGTGGCGCCGTGCTTAACGTGATCGTCAACCATCGTGTGTACGGCAAGATCACGGCCGACCTGGACATCCGCAATCGTCGCGATGTTGAGCGCTACCTGCACGATATCGAGAGCGGCAAGAGTTTCCCGCTACTAACGGTGACGAGCGGCTATCACTTCCATCGCATCGCGGCGGAGGACGAACAGACCCTCGACGAGATCGAGGCGATGCTCAAGGAAAAAGGCTACCTAGCAGACCTGATGCCCTACGAAGACGATTTGTCCTAGTCGACGCCGCATCTTATAAGTTGCGGTGAAATAGTTCCTAAAATCGGCATCCAAGACATAAAACAGGAACTATTCCACCGCAACTGCCAAGGGTCCCGCTCCAAATTAGCTGCCCACATATGCAAAAGGAGGCCTCCGCGGCGATGCGGAAGCCTCCTTTTTTGTGCACGGTGTACTTTTGAGTGTGCAAGTGGGGGAGTTGTTACTCCTCGACGATCTCGGTGATCGCGCCAGCGGGGCAAGCGTCCTGGCAAGCGCCACAGGCGACGCAGGAGTCCTCGTCAGCGACGGTAGCGACGTCCTGGAGCTCCAGAACGCCAGCGGGGCAGGAGTCGACGCAAACGCCACAAGCGATGCACTCGTCGGCATCAATTACGGGATGAGCCATGGTAGTTTCCTCTCTGTTGACCGACGCTACAGGCGATGCGCGCCGGTTTGATTCGGGCAAAAACATACCACGGGAGCGACCGTTTGCAATACCCTCTGACCGGCATCTTCATACCGTTCGCCGAGTATGCCGCGGCTTACTAAAAAACACGCAGGTGGGGCCGTTGAGCTGCGCAAATGTTAGCTAAAGGTGACTTGAAATATTGAGCTATTGAGCGCGCCTGCGGAAAGGGCATCCCGTTATTTTGCCGAAAACTGGGACAGGCTTTCCGCAAGGCAGCCTCAGGCACCCTCGGACCCAAACCTCAGTCATCTCTACATAGATCTCGATAGATTTGCCTAGAACTCAAACAGTGCGTCTACCTGCGCATTTGCGAACCTAAACTCTCAGCAATAAGAAATCTTATATGAATTGACTTAGATTTTGTATATTCCGGCCCATAAGGGGATACACTACATCCTGAAAGACAAGCCGAAACACCGTTCGACAGACCGCCGAGTCGGTGCAAACGCACAAGAGAGAGGGAATTTCTAATGGGCAAGATTCTTGGTATCGACCTTGGTACTACTAACTCCGCAATGGCCGTTCTCGAGGGCGGTTCTCCGACCATTATCGTGAACGCCGAGGGCGACCGCACCACCCCGTCCGTCGTGGGCTTCCGTGCCGACGGCGACCGCGTCGTGGGTAAGGCCGCTAAGAACCAGGCTGTCACCAACCCCAAGAACACCGTGTTTTCCATCAAGCGCTTCATGGGCCGCAAGTACTCCGAGTGCACCTCCGAGATCAAGACCGTGCCGTATGAGGTCAAGGAGGGCCAGGGTGGCCGTGCCGTCGTCGACATCGAGGGCAAGGATTACACCGCCGAGCAGGTGAGCGCCATGACGCTCGCAAAGATGAAGGCCGACGCCGAGAAGTATCTGGGCGAGACCGTCACCGACGCCGTCATCACCGTCCCGGCCTACTTCAACGACGCCCAGCGTCAGGCCACCAAGGACGCCGGTAAGATCGCCGGCCTCAACGTCAAGCGTATCGTCAACGAGCCGACCGCTGCTGCTCTTGCCTATGGCCTGGACAAGCAGGGCACCGACCAGCGCATCCTGGTCTTCGACCTGGGCGGCGGCACCTTCGACGTCTCCATCCTCGACCTCGCCGACGGCGTGTTTGAGGTTCTGTCCACCTCGGGCGACAACCACCTGGGCGGCGACGACTGGGATCAGCGCGTCATCGACTGGATGGCCGATAAGTTCCAGCAGGAGAACGGTGTCGACCTGCGTCAGGACCCCATGGCCCTGCAGCGTCTGAAGGAGGCCGCCGAGAACGCCAAGAAGGAGCTCTCCGCTGCCCAGCAGACCACCATCAACCTGCCGTTCATTACCATGAACCAGTCCGGCCCGCTGCACCTCAACTACACGCTGACCCGCGCCGAGTTCGAGA
This sequence comes from Collinsella sp., assembly GCA_048189585.1. Lineage (GTDB taxonomy): Bacteria > Actinomycetota > Coriobacteriia > Coriobacteriales > Coriobacteriaceae > Collinsella. The sequence continues at coordinate 16,425 of DBEZHA010000006.1, forward strand.
AGATCACCCGCGACCTGCTCGAGCGCTGCAAGCAGCCTGTCACCAACGCCCTGCGCGACGCCAAGCTTAAGCTCTCCGATCTGACCGAGGTCATCCTCGTCGGCGGCTCCACCCGTATGCCCGCCGTCCAGGAGCTCGTCAAGACCATGACCGGCAAGCAGCCCAACATGTCCGTGAACCCCGACGAGGTCGTTGCCGACGGCGCTGCCGTCCAGGGCGGCGTGCTCACCGGCGACGTCGAGGGCATCCTGCTGCTCGACGTTACCCCGCTGTCGCTGGGCGTCGAGACCATGGGCGGCATCATGACCAAGATGATCGACCGCAACACCACGATCCCGACCTCCAAGACCGAGGTCTACTCCACCGCTGCCGACAACCAGACCAGCGTCGAGATCAACGTGCTCCAGGGCGAGCGCGAGCTTGCCCGCGACAACAAGTCGCTCGGTAAGTTCCAGCTGACCGGCATCCCGGCTGCCCGCCGCGGCGTGCCGCAGATCGAGGTCACCTTCGACATCGACGCCAACGGCATCGTCAAGGTCTCCGCTAAGGACAAGGGCACCGGCAAGGAGCAGCAGATCACCATTTCCGGTTCCACCGCTCTGTCCGACGACGAAGTCGATCGTATGGTCAAGGACGCCGAGGCTCATGCCGAGGAGGACAAGAAGCAGAAGGAAGAGGTCGAGGTCCGCAACCAGACCGACAGCCTGTGCTACTCCACCGAGCAGACCCTCAACGAGCTGGGCGACAAGGTTTCCGCCGACGTGAAGTCCAAGGCCGAGGCCGCTATCGCCGACGCCAAGAAGGCGCTCGAGGGCTCTGACGTCGAGGCCATCAAGGCCGCCGGCGAGTCCCTGCAGTCCGTGGCCTACGAGCTGGCTCAGGTTGTCTACGCCGACGCTCAGCAGCAGACCGACGGTGCCGCCGGCGCCCAGCCTGCCGACGATGACGTCGTCGACGCCGACTACGAGGTTGTGGACGACGAGGACAAGTAATCATGTCCGCCCGTAAAGCTCGCACGGAGGCGGCTGCCGCTGGCGCCGCCCCCGTTGACTCTGAGGAGAAGGACGTGAAGATTCCCGTAGAGGCCGTCGACGATACCGAGGCCAACGAGGCCGCGGCCGCCGAGGCTGTCGAGAACCAGGTAGAGGATTCCAACAAGGAGGCGACGATGACCGAGGACGAGATGGTGGAAGCTGCTATCCGCGCCGGTGAGGAAGCCGCCGACAACGACTTTAAGCTCAAGTTCGAGCAGGCTCAGAAAGAGCTTGCCGACGTGCGCAACGAGCTCGATGCTGCGGCAGAGGCCCAGAAGGCCGCCGAGGACAAGGCAAAGGACGCCACCGAGCGCACCGCCCGTCTGCAGGCCGACTGGGAGAACTTCCGTCGCCGCACTGCCAACGAGCGCATCGCCGAGCGCGAGCGCGCGACCGAGAAGCTCGTCACTGCGCTGCTGCCGGTGGTCGACGATATCGAGCGTGCGATCGACCACGCCCGCAGTCAGGAGCTTGCCGACGACTTTAAGCAGTTCGTCGACGGCGTCGACGCGGTGCATGCCAAGCTGCTCGACGTGTTTGCGCATGAGGGCGTTGAGCCCATCGACCCCAAGGGCGAAGCGTTTGATCCGCTCGAGCATCAGGCTGTGGGTCGCGTCGAGGACGCATCGCAGTACGACGAGACCGTCAACGACGTGTACCAGAAGGGCTACCGCATGGCGGACCGCATCCTGCGTTCCGCGATGGTGACGGTGACCTACGGTGGCGAGAAGCGCCCCGCACCGGAGCCCGAAGCGGCGCCCGAGGATGCTGCGGCCGATACAGCCGAGAGCACCGAGGAGTAATTGAGAAGGGCCCCGGGGCAACACCCGGGGCCCTTTCTGGCCTAGTGCCATATGAAAGCATGAACCGCCGCCCGCTGGGCGACGGATGAAACAGGAGAGGAGCTACGATGGCTGCAGGCAAAACCTTCTATGACATCCTGGGCGTATCCAAGAGCGCCTCCGACAAAGAGATCAAGAGCGCGTTTCGCAAGCTCGCGCAAAAATATCACCCCGATGCCGGCGGCGACGAGGCCAAGTTCAAGGAGATCAGCGAGGCCTACGAGACGCTTTCGGACGAGAAGAAGCGCAAAGAGTACGACCAGATGCTCATGTTTGGCGGCATGCCGGGCGCGGGCGGCGCGTATGGCGGCGGCTACGGTGCCGGCGCGGGTGCCAGCGGCTGGGGCGACATCTTCGACAGCATCTTTAGCGGCAACGGCGCCTGGGGCAGCGATTGGGGCTCGGGCTTTGCCGGGGCTGCGGGCGCTGCCGGTGCCGGCGCGGGTCGCAGCCGTGCTCGCAAGGGCGGCGACCTGTCGCTGACCGTCGATGTGACGGCCGAGGACGCGTTTCGCGGCGTGACGCACAAGGTCACCTATCGCATTCCCTCGACAGGCGAGCAGCAGACCATTACGGTCTCGGTGCCCGCGGGCGCGGTCGACGGCGGCAAGCTACGCTACAAGCGTCGCGGCGAGTATGGCGTTGCCGGCGGCGAGCGCGGCGACCTGGTCGTGACCACGCATGTGGAGGAGCACCCGCTGTTTAAGCGTAAAGGTGCCGACGTGACCATGGAGGTACCGGTCTCGGTCTATGAGGCGGCGCTCGGCTGCACGGTGGACGTGCCGACGCCCGGCGGTGCGACGGTTCGTCTGAAGGTGCCCGCGGGTACCCAGACGGGCAAGAAGTTTCGCTTTAAGGAGATGGGTGCGCCCGACGTTAAGCATCGCGGCCGCACGGGTGCGCTGCTCGTCGAGATCAAGGTGCAGGTCCCCACGAACCTGTCCGACGATGAGCGCGATGCCATGACCAAGCTGCGCGAGGCCGACACGCGCGATTATCGCGAGAAGGTCAACCGTTACAAGGCGACGTACTAGGGCGGTCGTGGCGCACGCCCGCGCCCGCGGGCTTATGATGGACGATAACGAGACGGAAAGGGATCAGGTAGCATGGCCGAGGACAATAGGAACAAACCGCTGTACATGATCAGCGTGGCGGCCGAGCTGACCGGCATGCATCCGCAGACTCTGCGCGTCTATGAGTCCAAGGGCCTGGTGAACCCCCAGCGCTCGGGCGGCAACACGCGTCTGTATTCGCGTGCCGATATCGAGCGCCTGGAGCTCATCAACCAGCTGACCGACGAGGGCATCAACCTTGCCGGCGTGGTGCGCATCCTCGATATGAAGGAGCGTGCCGAGGAGCGCGAGCGCGAGAACGAAAAGCTCCGCGCCCGCGTGCGCCAGCTCGAGGACGAGCTGCACGAGTACAAGATGCAGAAGAAGATCACCGCCCTGGCCCCGCGTGACGGCTCGGTTAACCCCGAACAGGTCATGCGCAAGCTGCTGGGTGCCGGCGGGGATCTCTAGGTTACGCTGTTCTGCCGAACGGCGTAACGGCTCGACGCTGCGCGGGTCGCATTTGGACAATCTGACGTTCAACTTCAAGGGCGCGACCAGAAGGTCAGCGCCCTTTCGTTTCACGTCACCTTGTCTCAAATGCGGCCCGCTCGCTGTCCGTCCTCTACCTGCGGCGTTGCTTTCTCCGGATACGGTAGGGTAGTCATTGGGGACGTTCTTAAATGACTAGTCGAAAGGGACACTCTTGCACCAAATCTGCCGGTCCTGCACCGGGTTCGTCCTTTGCTTTACCGAGATAAAGTGAACGTGCAGATTCGTAACCCACTTGCAACCGTTCTATGGCACGATATTGAACGAATGTATGCTATGCGCCCAAATCTCTTGGGCAGAGTGGGAGACAGTATGGTCAAGCTGTACGAGGACGGCATCTACCTGCGCGGCGGCAGCGAGGTTGTGCCTGCGGCCGAGGCCGCTGAGCGCGGCATTACGCAGACGCCCGAGGATGCCAAGCGCGGCACCATCGCGTATTCGATCCTTCAGGCACACAACACGTCCGGCGACCCCGAGGCGCTCAAGATTCGCTTCGACGCCATGGCGAGCCACGACATCACCTTTGTCGGCATCATCCAGACGGCGCGCGCCTCGGGCATGGAGCAGTTCCCGCTGCCCTACGTGCTCACCAACTGCCACAACTCGCTGTGCGCCGTGGGCGGCACCATCAACGAGGACGACCACGTCTTTGGTCTCTCGGCTGCCAAGAAGTACGGCGGCATCTTCGTCCCGCCGCACATCGCCGTCATCCACTCCTTTATGCGTGAGAATTTCGCCGGCTGTGGCAAGATGATCCTGGGCTCCGACTCGCACACCCGCTACGGCGCTCTGGGCACCATGGCCGTGGGCGAGGGCGGTGGCGAGCTGGCAAAGCAGCTGCTGCGCGACACCTACGATGTCGCCTATCCCGGCGTCGTTGCCATCTACCTCACGGGCGCCCCGCGCCCCGGCGTTGGCCCGCACGACGTGGCGCTCGCCATCATCCGTGCCGTCTTTGCCAAGGGTTACGTTAAGAACAAGGTTATGGAGTTCGTGGGCCCCGGCATCGCGAGCATGACGACTGACTATCGCAACGGCGTCGACGTCATGACCACCGAGACCACCTGCCTTTCCTCCATCTGGGCCACCGACGAGGACACACACGCGTTTTTGGCCATGCACGGCCGCGGCGACGACTACCGCGAGCTCAAGCCCGCCGATGTTGCCTACTACGACGGCTGCGTCGAGGTCGATCTGTCGAGCATCAAGCCCATGATCGCGCTGCCGTTCCATCCTTCCAACGGCTTTGAGATTGACGAGCTCAACGAGAACCTCGAGGACATCCTGCACGAGGTGGAGCTCGAGGCCGCCAAGATCGGCGAGGGCAAGACGCACTTTAGCCTGCTCGACAAGATCGTCGACGGCAAGCTGCACGTGCAGCAGGGCGTTATCGCCGGCTGCTCGGGCGGCAACTACGACTCCGTGGTCCAGGCTGCCCGCGTGCTCAAGGGCGCCAGCACCGGCTGCGGCGAGTTCTCGCTGTCGGTCTATCCCACGAGCCAGCCCGTGGCACTCGAGCTTACACGCCGCGGCTACATCTACGACCTTATGGAGGCCGGCGCGATTGTGCGCACGGCGTTCTGCGGCCCGTGCTTCGGCGCCGGCGACACGCCCGCCAACAACGGCCTTTCGATCCGCCACACCACGCGCAACTTCCCCAACCGCGAGGGCTCCAAGCCGGGCAATGGCCAGCTGAGCGCCGTGGCCCTGATGGACGCTCGCTCCATTGCGGCGACGGCTGCCAACGGCGGCGTCCTGACGCCGGCGACCGACCTGCCCGAGGAGACTTGGGACGAGGCCTGCGAGTACACCTTTGACGACGCGCCGTACAAAAAGCGCGTGTATTGGGGCTTTGGCAAGGCGGAGCCTGCCGACGAACTGGTCGAGGGTCCCAACATCAAGCCGTGGCCCGCGATGGAGCCCCTCGGCGACGATATCCTGCTCAAGGTGTGCTCTAAGATCATGGACCCGGTCACCACGACTGACGAGCTCATTCCTTCGGGCGAGACGAGCTCCTTCCGCTCCAACCCGCTGGGCCTGGCAGAGTTTACGCTGAGCCGCCGCGACCCGGCCTACGTGGGCCGTTCCAAGGAGGTCGACGCCGTGGAGAAGCGCCGCGTGGCTGGCGAGTCCGCGGGTGACCTGACAGCACTCGATGCCGAGCTTGCCAGCGTGTTTGAGGCGTTGGCCGGCGCGGGTGTCGCGGCAGATGCCAAGGCGACCGAGTACGGCTCCATGCTCTACGCTAAGAAGCCCGGTGACGGTTCCGCCCGCGAGCAGGCCGCGAGCTGCCAGCGCGTAATTGGCGGCCTGGCCAACATCGTCCACGAGTACGCCACCAAGCGCTATCGCTCCAACGTGATGAACTGGGGCATGGTGCCCTTCCAGATGGAGGCCGAGCCCAGCTTTGAGGTGGGCGACTACGTCTTTGTGCCGGGTATCCGCGCCGCGCTCGATGGCGACCTGAAGGGCATCGCCGCCTACGTGGTGCGCGCCGATGGTGCGGTCGAGCAGATTGAGCTCTACATTGCCGATATGACGGCAGAGGAGCGTGCCATCGTCAAGGCCGGCTGCCTGATCAACTACAACAAGTTCAAGGCCGCTGCCGAGTAACGCACTTAATTGTCCGCCCCGGGCTACATTTCTGCGTTCTCGTTGGGTCTTGAGGGACGCTAAAAATAGACTTGCTTAATGCCGCCTCTGTTGTCGGGGCGGCTTCTTTTTGTCGAAAACCGCCACAAAGGGGGCAGACATCTTTGTGGTGGTGGGGAACGAGCTCGATGTTGTTGTGATTGTTGAGCGGTATGTTAATGAGCGTCTCTACAGGATTTCATCTGGGCTGGCGGGTTTGGTTGTTTTGGGGATGCCGAGTTTGGATGACGCGAAATCGTCAACATCGTCCTTGATCCCATCCTTGGTATAGACGGTGACCATATAGGTGCTGTGTCCGAATTCGCACTTGTCGCGTATTGCCCAGGCCTGCCAGTAGGCGGCCCCACTTCGCCCCTCGATTTTTCCGATACGGCGGAGTTCTGTTCGCTTTAATTTCTGGTTGCTATAGATGGTTCGACCGGCTTCCGCGGTGAGCCCGCACTGTCCAAGCAGCTTGTCGAGGACTTGGTTCATGTGGCGCTCATCGGTGTTTGGTGCGTAGTCGTAGGCGAGGGTGATGGAGTCGAGTGGCTGGTCGTCGATCAGATAGTTTAGCGCCTGAGGTTCAAGGCAGAAATAGGGGGAGCATCCGTCGACCTTGCCGAGCAACGGTAACTTGGACTGCCAACTTCCGGTGGGAATTGCATATTCGTAGAACACGCCACGGCAGACAAAGGAGAGCGAGGTGGCACGCGAGCCGGCGTCGATCATCCCGCAAAGATCGAAGGGCGAGGCGATACCAAAAGAAAAGGGCGTGATGACGATAAGGAAGAGCATCACGATGGGTATGGCGAGAATGGCGATGACGTTGCGGCCGGTGGAATGAGACGGCTTCATATGCGCTCCTCGAGACAAAGATCTGTTGAGGATAGGCAGAAATGGATATGTTCAGAGAACAATTCAAGTTTAATCTCATGGCGCGAGATGGTCGACCGTTAGCGTCGAAAACCACCACAAAGGTGCCTGTCCCCTTTGTGGTGGTGAGGAGCGCGCGGCTCCTTTAGGTAATAGTGCTGGCTGGCGATATCATTAGTGCAGGTGGTGAAGGCTTGCATTGTGAGGTGCTTTGCTGTGAGAAGTCCTGCCCGTATTGGATTGATTGTTTTGGCGCTTGCGATCGCTGTGGTTGGCGCGGGCGCTGTCGGTATGGCATTTCTACCTGCTGCGGTGACGGAGCCGGTGGTCAAGCCTGTGACTCAATCTGTCGAACTTCTGACCGGCGACGACAAGCCCGAGACCATTACCGTTGATTTTGATGAGCAGCCGGCTGTGCTGGGTATTAGCAATTATCCGCGTATTCAGCTTGGGGCCATGCGCTATACCACGGATACAAGCCTGATCGATAGGGCGTCCGAGCTACTCAAGGGCAAAACATTTAAGCGTTGGTACGGATATGCGTCCTATCGGGCAAAAGCGAACGACATGGTTGGCGGATGCCACTCTTCCATCGAGCTGGACACTGCAAACGGCGCAAAGTTATGTGATGTCTCGTACGATCCGGGCTACGAGGGCAATGAGGGTCCGGGCATCTACATCATGGACGGCGATCTCGCCTATGTCATGGAGGGCGACCAGACCGAGCTCAACGATTTTATGGGCCAGTGTATCCAAGATGCCTATAAACAGACCTGCTTGCCCGACCCGCAGATTGCACGCGATAGTGGGTCTGCCCGTACATGGCTGTTCGAGGATGAGATGCCCTGGACCGTCGAATCGGGAAGTACGGGTTCGGCGAAGGAGTAGAGACCGCGACCACCACAAAGGTGCCTGTCCTCTTTGTGGTGGTTCTCGGTTTGTCTCGACTTGTAACATCTTGGCCGCTAAAAGTGGGCCTGGTGTTACAGATTTAGATTTTCGATTCGGGTGTCTTCTGTTCGTCTCGATTTGTAACAGATAGAGCTCTATTTGCCGAGTAGATGTTACAGATTGAGACAAACGGGTGCCGCTGAACAATTCGTCTCGATCTGTAACATCTGGAGCCAGAAACGGTCGATAGATGTTACAGATTGAGACGGTAGCGCACCTGTGCGGCGGCGGGCCGACATCTTTACCCCTATCTCTCAATCACTCAGAAAATCTTATATATAGAGACTTAGATTTGTGTATAAGATCGTACAAAGCTGGCAACAATACTTCTCGAACAACGTGAAGCCGCCCCGTAGGGCGGCCACCCCAAGAGAGGTGATTCCATGAGAATCGATAAGCTAGCAATGACGTCGCGCGAGGCGCTGCAGACCGCCATGAGCGCGGCTGCCGATGCGCAGGCCGGCGCGGTGGAGCCGATCCACCTGCTGTCCGCCCTGCTCGGTGCCGGCGAGCGCAATATCTCCGTGATCATTGAGCGCATCGGTGCCGACCCGGCTCAGCTTGCACGCTCCACGCAGGATGCCATCGACCACGCGCCCAAGGTTTCGGGCGAGGGCCAGCAGATGGGCCTGTCCAACGAGCTCGTCCGCGTCATCGAAAAGGCCGAGAAGAAGGCCACCAAGATGGGCGACAGCTTTGTGGTGACTGAGCATCTGCTCATGGCACTTGCCGAGGACAAGGGCGAGGCGGGCCGCGTGCTGCGCGGCGCCGGCGTGACCAAGGAGCGCATCGAGCAGGTCTACGAGGAGCTGCGTGGCGATGACCGCGTGACATCTGCCGAGGACAAGACCCAGTTTGAGGCGCTGGAGCAGTACGGCCGCAACATCTGCGACCTTGCCCGCGCCGGCAAGCTCGACCCGGTCATCGGTCGTACCGACGAGATCCGCCGTACCATTCAGGTCCTGTCCCGCCGCACCAAGAATAACCCTGTGCTCATCGGCGAGCCGGGTGTCGGCAAGACGGCCATCGTCGAGGGCATCGCCCAGCGTATCGTGGCCGGCGACGTGCCGAGCACCCTGCGCGACCGCGACCTTATCGAGCTCGACATGAGCGCGCTGGTCGCCGGTGCCAAGTACCGCGGCGAGTTCGAGGACCGCTTGAAGGCCGTGCTCAAGGAAGTGCAAAAGTCCGAGGGCAAGGTCATCCTGTTCATCGATGAGCTCCACACCATCGTGGGCGCGGGTGCCACCGAGGGCTCCATGGACGCCGGCAACATCCTCAAGCCGGCGCTCGCCCGTGGCGACCTGCACGCGATCGGCGCGACCACGCTCGACGAATACCGCAAGTACATCGAGAAGGACGCGGCGCTCGCCCGTCGTTTCCAGACCGTTATGGTGAGCGAGCCTACCGTCGAGGACACCATTTCGATCCTACGTGGTCTGAAGGAGAAGTACGAGATCTTCCACGGTGTGCATATCACCGATAGCGCGCTCGTGGCAGCTGCCGACCTCTCCGATCGCTACATCGCCGACCGCTTCCTGCCCGACAAGGCCATCGATTTGGTCGATGAGGCCGCGAGCCGCCTGCGCATGGAACTCGACAGCATGCCGGTCGAGATCGACGCCACCACGCGTCAGCTCACCCAGCTGCAGATCGAGGAACAGGCGCTCATGAAAGAGACCGATGATGCCTCCAAGGAGCGTCTGGAGGCCCTGCGCCAGGAGATTGCCGAGGTCCAGGAAAAGCTTAACGTGCAAAAGGCCGGCTGGCTCAACCAGAAGAACGCCATCGACCACGTGCAAGAGCTCAAGGGGCAGCTCGACGAGGCCAAGAGCGAAGAGGAGCGCGCGACGCGCAATGGCGATTTGGGTCGTGCGTCCGAGCTGCGCTACTCCGTGATTCCGGGCCTGCAGCAGCAGATTCAGGATTCCGAGGCCGCGCTCGAGGCGCAAAAGCAGCAGGACGGCGAGGGCCTCAACGAACAGGTGACCTCCGATGAGATCGCCGAGGTCGTGAGCGCCTGGACCGGCGTGCCCGTGTCCAAGATGATGCAGGGCGAACTCGACAAGCTCAAGGGCTTGGAGGGCGAGCTGCATAAGCGCGTCATCGGCCAGGACGAGGCCGTCTCCGCCGTCGCCGCAGCTGTGCGCCGCAGCCGTGCGGGCCTCTCCGATCCGGACAAGCCCATCGGAAGCTTCTTCTTCCTGGGTCCCACCGGCGTGGGCAAGACCGAGCTCGCCAAGGCGCTGGCCGAGTGCCTGTTCGATGACGAGCGCGCGCTCGTGCGTATCGACATGTCCGAATACATGGAGAAGTTCAGCGTCCAGCGTCTGATCGGTGCGCCCCCGGGATACGTGGGCTACGACGAGGGCGGCCAGCTCACCGAGGCCGTGCGCCGTCGCCCGTACTCCGTAATCTTGCTCGACGAGATGGAGAAGGCTCATCCTGATGTCTTCAACGTGCTGTTGCAGGTGCTCGACGACGGCCGTCTGACCGATGGCCAGGGTCGTCGGGTGTCCTTCAAGAACACGATCATCATCATGACGTCTAACGTGGGCTCCAAGGCTATCGCTGAGCTTTCCGGCAAGGACGAGGAGGAGATGCGCCATCAGGTCGACGCGGCCATGGCTCAGACCTTCCGCCCCGAGTTTCTCAACCGTATCGACGATATCGTGGTGTTCCATCCGCTCGGCATGGCGCAGATCGAGAAGATCGTCGACATCCAGCTCGCCGACGTCCGCGCGCGTCTGGCCAAGGAGCGCATGACGCTTGCCATCACCCCGGCGGCCAAGCAGATGCTCGCCGTGGGCGGCTTGGACCCGGTCTTTGGCGCCCGTCCGCTCAAGCGTCTGGTTCAGCGCGAGGTCGTGGATGCCATCGCCGCCGCTATCATCGATGGCACGGTGCGTGAGGGCGATCAGGTGACGGTCGATGTCGACAAGGACGGCGGCTTTACCGTCGTGTGCGACAACACGCCGGCGGCCACCTACGAGGTCCCCGACGCCGAGTAGGTTTTGGGCCATGCCTTAAAATCTGCCTTTTGAGCCGAACGCCAAGGGCGGCGGATCCGATTGGGTCCGCCGCCCTTTTTCGTGCGACAATCGATGGTGTTGAACATGAGCACATGGCAAGGAGCTATGCAGATGAAAGACGAGAACAAGACGAACGCACCGGCGGCTGAGGCGGCGCCCGTCGCGCCGGTCGCACCGAAGGCTTCTCCCAAACCCGCGCCCAAGCCGCGCGACCCCTATATCCGCGCCGAGAACGAGGACGATGACGGTTACGATCCCTACAGCGATCGCCGCCCCGAGCGCGAGCCGCTGTTCGAAGCCGACCCCTGGCGCTAAGTACCACCCAAAAGGCCACGAATAAGTTGCGGTGAAATAGGGACTGTTTTGCGGTTTGACCAGCAAAAACAGTCCCTATTTCACCGCAACTGCGTTGGGGATGTGGGTGTTGGGCGGCTGTCTTCGGGCTGGCTAGTCCTGGGCTTTGATGCTCGGCAGGAGAATCTGGGCGAGGTAGTCGGTCTCGAGTTTGGCGGCGGCGTCGGCCTTGCCGTCTTTGCCGACCAGCACGTTCTTGATCTGGCTATAGGTATAGCGGTTGCCGGTCGTAAGCTCGACAAGCTCAATGGCCGTGTCCATGGGGTAGGTTGACACGGGGTTCTGCGTCTGTCCGTTGATGGTCTGGGGCACCACGTACGGATAGACGGGGCCGCTGGCGTAGACGGTATAACCGTTGCCTAGATTGGCCGCGCCCAAAACCGTATCGCCTTCATCGGGCGTAAAGCTCTCGCCCTCGCGCACCGCGACGAGCGTCACGAGCGGCGTATTGGCGTCGTCGCCCAGATAGATGCATAGCGTGCTTCCGTTTTGCCAAGTTGCGACCTTGCCGTACCACTCGACGGGAATATCGAGCTGGTAGAGGTCGGTTGCCTTGTGGCGAGCGTCAGCATCACGGGACGCCTGTGCCTTTTGCGCGCTCACGGCATTGACGGCGGCGTCGCGCCGCGCGGTTGCTGCCTGCTGGAGCACTTTGGCAGCCGCGGCGGAGCTCGCACCGCCCTCCTCGGCATACTTGGCGGCGGCATCGATCTGGTCGTCAGTCACCGTGTCGGCCGAAGGCACCTTGAGCTTAAAGGTGGCCTGGGCACTTAAATCCTGTCCATCGCTCTTAACGGTGACCTGCGTCTTGGTGGTCGGGACGGTATAGATGGTGCCGTCGGCCGCGATGGGGGAGGCAGCGATGGAGAGCGTGTAATCGCCGAGCAGCAGTTTGATGCCGCGGCCGTGCTCGTCAACGTAGAGCGTTTCGCTCACGGAAGAACCGTCGGAATCTTGTCCGCTCACCTGCACGGGAATCTTGGAGCCAGTTGAGCAGTCGAGGCCCGCGGCATGCACGCCAATCTGCACCGACATCATGGTATGGGCGTTTGCGGCAAGCACGGCAGCCTGCTCTTGCTGATGTCCGTTCCAGGCAGCATAGCCTGCGCCGCCGGCGACGAGCGCGACGGCCACAACGCCGGCAACCATCAGGTTGCGGCGCTTGGGCGACATCTTGCGATGGCGAACTTCGGCCTCGCGTGCCGAGGGAACGGATGGTAGGGGAATATCGCCCATGGCGATGGTCTCGTCCACGGCTGGTGCGGAACCCAGGCCAGGAAGCTCGCGGGTCAGCGAATCCTCGGCCGGTAAGCTGTCGAGCAAGACGGTTTCCTCGCCCGTGTCGGATTCGGGCTGGTTGCCGGCCTCGCTTTCGGTGTCTTCGTGATCTGCCTCATCCTCGGCAGGCTCAACGTCGCCTGCATCCTGATCATCGGATTGCGCCTCGGTTTCCGGCTCATCCTGCACATCAACGCCCGAATCGTCAAACGCAATCTCATCGAGTGAAATCCGGTCTAAGCTCTCCAAGGCCTCAGCGCAAGCTTCTGCATCTTGGGCCGCATCCTCTTGGCCCATCGTCTCATCTTTCATATATCCCCCAAGCTCAATATCGGGACAACACTGTACCCAAAAATGGAGCCATATAAAGCGCGTGCGAAATATAAGATCCGATTTAACTCGAGCGCATCGTTCGGCCGCATCCTCGCGGCGGCAAAAGGCCCCCGGAACGCGAACGAATCACATTCCGGGGGCTCTACAATGCGTTGAGTTGCGCGGAGCCGGCTATGCTGCTTCGTGCTCAAGCGATGTCTGCGCCAGGCGCGTTACTCGGCGTGTGCGTAATCCACCTTGGCGCGGCGAGCGGTAGCCTTCTCCCAATCGCTGGTGCCCTCAAAGACATCCTGCTTGTAGGGATTGCGGCCGAGCTTCTTGGCACGGTAGGCGATGTAGATGATCGCGGCGACGTTGGCGACCAGTGCGGCGATCGAGACCGCGGTGGCGGCGCCGGGGTCGAGCGTGGAGTGGGTCACAAAGATGGACTCCTCCTGGAAGTACGGGAACACCTGGGCAAACATGCACCAAATAGCAAGCGTAAAGGCGCGGTTCTGGATCCAGCCGCCCTTGTTCCAGATAAAGGCGGCGACGGTGGGCGCCAGCAGCAGCGCAAAGCCGCAGAACCAGGAGTGGGTGGGCAGGCAGTTGTAGGTGTAGCAGAAGTTCCAGATATCGTAGGCGATGATGTAGACCCAGGTCATGTCGGGCCACAGCATGTCGGTCTTGTCCTCGGAGGCGTAGACGCTCCACCAACCGGTCATGCAGAAGATGTTGATGATACCGGCGATGCCGTTGAACACGTTGTTCCAGCCGGCCAGCTGCGTAGCACCTTCGGAGGTGACCCAGGTGGACTCGCCCAGGACAAAGAAGTGATAGGCGCTCTCAAAGTCGGATACGACGGCGATCATGATGTTGATGGCGACGATCACAAACGGCCATGCGCGGAACCAATGCGCCTTGCCGATCTTTCCCCACTGGTACTTAATGGCAATGAAGCCCCAGCAACCGGCGAGCGCCGCGTATACCTTGGCGTAGTGGAACCAGCTGTTCTGGTACACATGGGTGGGGTTGGTGAGCGCCCACTCGGCGCCCTGCGAAACGCCCACGGCGATGGCGACGCAGTAGATGGTCATGGCCAGCGGAGCCACGCCAAAGATGATTGCCGCGCCCAGCTTGGTGCGGCGGCCGACTTCGTTGAGCACGATCAGGCCAATAAAGACCATGGCCCAGCCGGCCCAGTGGATAAGGGTATCGCTACCCCAAACATCGAACAGCATGCTGCTCTCCTTTCACACGCCCGCGGCCCCTCTTCTGATCGCGGGCAGTTTGGCCAAATGTCGTCAGTTCTGGGGCTTGCGCTCCGGATACTTGGCGGTATAGCCCTCGATGTGGAGTGTCGAGGCGATGATTTCCTTGACCGTCTCGTCGGGCACATCGGGGTGCGTGCGGATATACATCAACAACCCCATGATGAGGGTGTAGAACGTCTCGTAGACATGGTCGATGCGTAGCTCATGATGGGCGGCAAAATCCACCACGGTGGTGTCGCAGATATACTGCGCCACACGCTGGACCACGTTGTGCAAAAAGCCGCCGTAGAGCGCGCCGCTGCTTGAGGTGAGCGTACTCGGCAGCTCGTGGCCGCTGACGACCAGGCGCTTAAAGAGCGGGGCGACGGTGTCGAGTGCGCCCTCGATATCACCGACGGTGCGGTTGGCATTCCACTGCTCGAGCTCGGAGATAAAACCGTCGATCGCCTCGTCCATGACGGCGGTGACAGCGGCGTCCATGTCGGCAAAGTAGTGGTAGAACAATGAGCGCGTGCAGCCGGCTCGCTTGGTCACGGCCGAGACGGATAGATGCGACACGCCTAGCTCAGAGCTCACGGTGCGCACGGCGGCGAGGATCTCGCGACGGCGTTCGTCGCCCGTCAAGCGCTTTGCCGCGCTATCGGATGCGGGGACGGCATCGACCACAGAGGTATCTGCTGTGTTGTTGCTCATGTTTTGCCGCCTTTCATCCTCTTTTGCCTGACCGTTCGCCTAACAGTCTTGAATATTGTTGACGGTTCGTCAATACTATTTTTGACACAATGTCAACTAATGGCGGGTGAACGGCATGGGGGCATGCCCGGCCTGCAAAAAAGAGGGGTGCCGCGGTCTCGCCGGGCTGTGGCAAGAGAAGGGACAACCATGATTCTCAACGGACCGGGGATTAGCTACACCGAGCCCGACATCGGTTCGGAGTTCGTGCCGCCGCTGCCGGAGCATCCGCGCGAGGCCATCGTCAAGCTGTGCGAGCACTGCACCAACCGTCTACTGCATCGCGACGAGCTGTTGGGCTACGAGTACTGGTCGTTTGCCGAGGCCGCGACCGACGAGCAGGCCGAAGTGCTCTGCAAGATGAAGATGCGCCGTCCCTATACGCTGCCCGAGATGGCCAAGCTCACCGGCATGCCCGAGACCCAGATCGAGAAGATGCTCGACGACATGAGCTACACGGGTCTGCTCGAGTACAACTGGGAAAACCCCGAGCGCGCCAAGCAATGGGTGTTGCCCATGCTGGTGCCGGGTTCTGCCGAGTTCCTCAACATGCGCGTGAGCCAGCTCGAGGAGCACCCGGTCTATGCCAAGTTCTTTGAGCAGGCGTCCAAGGGACCGCTGTCCAAGGCCACGCCGATGGTGCCGCCCGGAGGCGCCGGCATCGGCATGCACGTCATTCCGGTCGAGAAGGCCATCGACGCCGCGAGCACCTCGGTGCCGATCGAGCATATCGAGCACTGGCTCGACAAATACGATGGCAAATATGCCGCTAGCACCTGCAGCTGCCGCGCAAGCCGTCGCGTGATGGGTGAGGGCTGCGCCGACGATCCCGCCGACTGGTGCATTGCCGTGGGCGATATGGCCGACTATGTGGTTGAGACCGACCGCGGCCATTACGTGACGCGCGACGAGGTCTACGACATCCTGCGCCAGGCCGAGGACAACGGCTTTGTGCACCAGATCACCAATATCGACGGCGAGAACAAGATCTTCGCCATCTGCAACTGCAACGTCAACGTGTGTTATGCCCTGCGCACCTCTCAGCTGTTCAACACGCCCAACCTGTCGCGCTCGGCCTATGTCGCCAAGGTCGAGAAGGACAAGTGCGTTGCCTGCGGTCGCTGCGTTGAGGTGTGCCCGGCCGGCGCCGCCAAGCTCGGCCAGAAGCTCTGCAGCAAGAAGGCCGGCGGACAGGTGCCCGAGTATCCGCGCCAGGAGCTGCCCGACGCCACCAAATGGGATCACACCAAGTGGTCGCCCAACTACCGCAACGACAACCGTATCGAGACGCATGAGTCCGGCACCGCTCCCTGCAAGACGGCCTGCCCCGCGCACGTTGCCGTTCAGGGCTATTTGAAGCTCGCGGCTCAGGGTCGCTATGACGAGGCGCTGGCGCTCATCAAGCGCGAGAACCCGCTGCCCGCTATCTGCGGCCGCGTGTGCAACCGCCGCTGTGAGGATGCTTGCACCCGCGGCCGTGTGGACGCCGCCGTGGCTATCGACGAGGTCAAGAAGTTTATCGCCCAGCGCGATCTGGATGCCGCGACCCGCTATGTCCCGCCTGTGGTGACCCCGACGCGTGCCGGCGGCTTCGACCAGAAGATCGCCATCATCGGTGCCGGTCCGGCCGGCCTGTCCTGCGCTTTTTATCTGGCCGAGAAGGGCTACAAGCCCGTCGTGTTCGAGAAGAACGAGCGCCCGGGCGGCATGCTCACCTACGGCATTCCCAGCTTTAAGCTGCAGAAGGATGTTATCGAGGCCGAGGTCGAGATCATTCGCCTGATGGGTGCCGAGTTCCGCTATGGCGTTGAGGTCGGTCGCGATGTGACGCTCGACGAGCTGCGCGCGCAGGGCTTTAAGGCCTTCTACGTTGCCATTGGCTGCCAGGGCGGCCGCCTTGCTGGTATTCCGGGTGAGGATGCCGAGGACGTGACCGTGGCCGTCGACTTTTTGCGCGAGGTCAACAGTGGCATGATCGACGCGCTGCCCGGCCGCACCATTGTGGTGGGCGGCGGCAACGTGGCTATCGATGTCGCGCGCAACGCCTGCCGTCTGGGTTCCGAGCACGTTGAGATGTTCTGCCTGGAGAGCGAGGCCCAGATGCCCGCCAGCGAGGAAGAACGTCGCGAGGCCGTTGAGGACGGCGCTCACATCAGCTGCGGCTGGGGCCCCAAGGAGATTCACCTGGACGAGGCCGGTCGTGTGTGCGGTATCACCTTCAAGCGCTGCACGCGTGTCTTTGACGACGAGGGCCGTTTTGCGCCCGAGTACGACGAGAACGATCTGCGCCGTGTCGATGCCGACCGTGTCGTCATGTCGATTGGCCAGTCCATTGTGTGGGGCGACCTGCTGGCTGGCTCCAAGGTGGAGCTCGGCCGCGGCCAGGGTGCCCTTGCCGATCCCCAGACCTACCAGACCGCCGAGCCAGACATCTTTGTGGGCGGCGACGTCTACACCGGCCCCAGCTTTGCCATCGACGCCATTGCCGCCGGTCACGAGGCCGCCGTGTCCATCCATCGCTTTGTGCAGCCAGGCTCCACGCTCACCATCGGCCGCAACCAGCGCCACTACACCGCGCTCGACCGCGACGATGTCGTGATCGAGAGTTACGACAACGCGAGCCGCGAGGTTGCCCACGTGGACCGCGAGCGCGAGAAGGCTGCGCCGTTTAGCGAGTATGTTGAGACCTTTACCGAGGAGCAGGTGCGCGCCGAGACCGCCCGCTGCCTGGGCTGCGGCGCCTCGATCGTCGACCCCAACAAGTGCATCGGCTGCGGCCTGTGCACCACCAAGTGCGCGTTTGACGCCATCCATCTGGATCGCGACCGCCCCGAGTGCTCCACGATGGTCAAATACGAGCAAAAGCTCCCAAGCCTCGGCAAGTACGCTCTAAAGCGTGCCATCAAGATTAAATTTGGTCGTAAATAGGCAGCCATGGCGGGTAAGGGGACGGCGCAGACTAGATCTCGTCGTCCCCTTGCTTTGAGTTTGCATCGAATCAACCTCTGCAGAAAGGGTTTCGCCTTGCATGAATTGGGAATCGTCTATCACATCATTCGCGATGTCGAGAATGTGGCGCGCGCTCATGGCGTGCGTCGCGTTTCGAGCGTGACGTTGCTACTGGGCGAGGTCTCGGGCGTCGTTCCCGACTTGCTGCTCGACGCTTGGCGCTGGGCAGCAGATAAAAAGCCTATCGCGCAGGGCGCGGAGCTTATCGTGGAGCCCGTCGAGGCCGTGACACATTGCGAGGCGTGCGGCCGCGACTACGCGACGGTCGAGCACGGCAAGACCTGTCCCCATTGCGGTAGCGGCGAGACATACCTGCTGCAGGGCCAAGAGGTCATGATCAAACAGATCGAGACCCCCGACGAGGACCCGGCAGACGCTGCTCCTGACGGCCTCTCCGACGTCCCCGACGCCGTCGACGCCGCCAACCCCCTCCACATCGCCTAGGATTCCCTATAAGTTGCGGTGAAATAGTTCCTAAATTCAGCCTTCTGGCTCTTAAACAAGAACTATTCCACCGCAACTATTTTGAGTGGTTTCATAGACCATAAGTCACGAAAATAGTCAAGCCATGTCTGTTTAAACAAAATAGCGGCAGTACAAGCGCATTCGCGCTTGCCTAAAATCGATATTAATGAACAGCCTGCTTGTATCTGTAAAATGCATGGCTTGATGAGCGACGCCTTGTCGTGTAATGAGTCAAAAAGCAGTAACGTAATCAACTTGTAACAAACCTAGACGTTTAAACAAATAATCCAACCTTTTGCGGATTTAGCTATAATTCCACAAACCAAACAGCTATACTCCTTTCATGTCGTGTAGGAAATACGTAGACAAAAAGGAGGTTATGTGATGGTAAGTATTGTTCTTGCTAGCCACGGGGACTTGGCAGCTGGAATCAAGCAGACGGGCTCGATGGTCTTTGGCGATCAGCCGTCTGTTGCCGTGGTCTCGCTCGAGCCGAGCATGGGCCCCGACGACTTCCGTGCCAAGGTCGAGGAAGCAATCGCTTCCTTCGAAGACCAGGAGCAGGTGCTCTTCCTCGTTGATCTGTGGGGCGGCACGCCGTTCAACCAGATCAGCGGGCTCATCGAGGGCCACGATTCCTGGGCTATCGTCACCGGTGTCAACCTGCCTATGCTCATCGAGGCATATTCGCAGCGCTTTGACGCAAAGAACACTGCACATGCGATCGCAAAACATCTCGTGACTGAGGCTAAGGCTGGCGTGCGTGTCAAGCCCGAGTCTCTGGAGCCCGAGGAGAAGAAGCCGGCTGCGGCCGCCGCTGCTCCTGCAGGCGCCATCCCTCCGGGAACGGTCATCGGCGATGGGCACATCAAGATCGCCCACGTCCGTATCGACACCCGTCTGCTTCATGGTCAGGTGGCCACCACGTGGACCAAGCAGATCAACCCCAACCGCATCATCGTGGTTTCCGACGGCGTTGCTCACGATGAGCTCCGTAAGACCATGATCGAGCAGGCTGCCCCTCCGGGAGTCCATGCCAACGTCGTGCCCATCAAGAAGATGGCCGAGGTCGTCAAGGACACGCGCTTTGGTGACACCAAGGCCATGCTGCTCTTTGAGAACCCGCAGGATCTGCTCAAGGCCATCGAGGCCGGCGTCGACATCAAGGAAGTCAACATCGGTTCCATGGCTCACTCCAAGGGCAAGGTCGTCGTCACCAACGCCGTCGCTATGGGCGATGACGACGTCAAGACTCTCGAGGCCCTCAAGGCCAAGGGCGTCAAGTTCGAGGTCCGCAAGGTTCCTTCGGATGCTTCCGAGGATCTCGACGCCATGTTGAAGAAAGCTAAGGCCGAACTGGCCGCTCAAGCATAGTAAAGGAGGGTCCGATACATGTCTGCAATCACTATTCTGCTTGTTGCGATTGTCGCGTTGCTTGCCGGTATGGAAGGCATTCTGGATGAGTTCCAGTTCCATCAGCCGCTCGTGGCATGCACGCTTATCGGTCTCGTAACCGGTCACCTTCAGGAGGGCATCCTCCTGGGCGGTTCGCTCCAGATGATGGCCCTTGGCTGGGCTAACGTCGGCGCCGCCGTCGCGCCTGACGCCGCTCTGGCCTCGGTCGCTTCTTCGATCATCATGGTGCTCGCCCTCAACGGCGGCGCCACTGATTCGGCCAAGGCCGTTACCGCGGCCATCGCCGTCGCCGTCCCGCTGTCGGTCGCTGGTCTGTTCCTGACCATGATCTGCCGTACCATTGCTACCGCTATCGCTCACGCCATGGACGGTTGCGCCGAGAAGGGCGACTTCTCCGGCATCGAGCGCTGGCAGTACGCTGCCATCCTCATGCAGGGCCTTCGTATCGCCATCCCGGCAGTACTTCTGTGCATCATCCCGGCCGAGGCCGTTACCAACGCGCTTAACGCTATGCCCGACTGGCTGTCCGGCGGCATGGCTGTCGGCGGCGGCATGGTCGCTTCCGTCGGTTACGCCATGGTCATCAACATGATGGCCACCAAGGAGACCTGGCCGTTCTTCATCCTCGGCTTTGTCCTTGCTGCCATCCCTCAGCTCACGCTGATCGCCCTTGGCCTCATCGGCATCTCCCTTGCCCTCATCTACCTTGGCCTTAAGGATCTGGCCAAGCAGGGTGGCGGCATGGGCGGTGGCTCCGGCGACCCGCTCGGCGACATTCTGAACGATTACGAGTAGGAGGGGAGTGATACATATGGCAGAGAACAAGATTCAGCTCACCAAGGCTGACCGCAAGAAGGTTTGCTTCCGTCATCAGTTCCTTCAGGGCTCGTGGAACTACGAGCGTATGCAGAACGGCGGCTGGTGCTTCGCAATGATCCCTGCGATCAAGAAGCTCTACACCAGCAAGGATGACCAGATTGCCGCTCTTAAGCGCCACCTGGAGTTCTATAACACCCACCCCTATGTTTCCGCCCCCGTCATTGGCGTTACCCTCGCTCTCGAGGAGGAGCGCGCCAACGGTGCCCCGATTGACGACGTCGCCATCCAGGGCGTCAAGGTCGGTATGATGGGCCCGCTCGCCGGTGTCGGCGACCCCGCCTTCTGGTTCACCCTTCGCCCGATTCTGGGTGCTCTGGGCGCTTCCTTGGCCCTGTCCGGCAGCATCGCCGGTCCGCTGCTGTTCTTCTTCGCGTGGAACATCATCCGTTACGCCTTCCTGTGGTACACGCAGGAGTTTGGCTACAAGGTCGGCTCCTCCATCGCCAAGGACCTCTCCGGCGGTCTGATGGGCAAGGTCACCGAGGGTGCTTCCATCCTGGGTATGTTCATCATCGGCGCCCTGGTCGAGCGCTGGGTGTCCATCTCCTTCACCCCGGTCGTCTCCAGGGTCACGCAGTCTGCTGGCGCCTTTATCGACTGGGCTAGCCTGCCCTCCGGTTCCGAGGGTATCAAGGAAGCGCTGACGATGTATAACTCCATCGGTGCTAACGCCCTTGATCAGGTGAAGGTCACCACGCTTCAGGCCAACCTCGATCAGCTCATCCCCGGCCTTGCCGCCGTGTGCCTGACCCTGCTGGTCTGCAAGCTCCTCAAGAAGAAGGTCAGCCCGATCGTCATCATCCTGGCTCTCTTCGCCATCGGCATCATCGGTCGCGTCTGCGGCTTCATGTAAGCACGTTTCGGCTTAAGACCGAGAATTGCTAGGCAAGGGCTTTTGAGCCATTGAAACGGACCGCACCCGGTGGGTACACTGGATGCGGTCCGATTGTTTTATTTGGAGGGCGAGGCGCGCATGGCGCAATCTCAGAACAGCACGGTCGATCTGGCAACGCCGGCAACCTGCCTGATGGGGCTTACCAGCCACGGCAACGTGATGGTGGGCAATAAGGCGTTCGAGTATTACAACGAGCGCAATCCCGAGGATTATATTCAAATCCCGTGGGATGAGGTCGACTATATTGCCGCCGAGGTTTTACGCGGCACCAAGAAGATCACGCGTTTTGCCATCTTCACCAAGGACAACGGTCACTTTACGTTTTCGACGCGCGACGACAAAGAGACGCTTCGTGCTGTCCGCAAGTACGTCGACGAGGATAAGCTCGTGCGTTCGCCCGACTTTATCGATGTGACGGCCAAGGGCGCCAAGAGCATCCCCTCCGTTATCAAAAACCTCTTCCACAAAGGTAACTAGCTCCTCATAAGTTGCGGTGAAATAGTTCCTAAATACGGCTTTAGATGCTTCAGACAGGAACTATTCCACCGCAACTTCGAAGTCTAGTCATGCGACGTATTGCGATGCAGTAAATCTGCTACACTAGTACAACATGCCTCCGTAGCTCAGGGGATAGAGCACCGCTCTCCTAAAGCGGGTGTCGACGGTTCGAATCCGCCCGGGGGCACCAGAAGTAAATGCAGGTCAGACGGTATAAATCGTCTGACCTGCTTTCTTATATAAGGGCATCGTTAACGTCAGTTGGGTAGAATTTGGGTAGAAAGTTTTTTTGTGAAGGGCTATGCCCAAAGTCCGGTTTCCAACCCTTCCCACAGCCTACGGGCTTATAAGAAGCCCTTCGGCCATGGAAAGCGTTGAAAACCTAGGGTGACGCTGCTGTGAGATGGGCGAGTTTCCAACAGTCCCCGGCGTCTTCGGGTTTCGCCTGGGACCCTGCGACACCGTGGACCGTTGAAAACTCGCCCTTCCGCTTGGAAGAGGGCTTTTACCCCTTAAAATTGTCCGAAAGTGACAACGACGCAGGAGGTCCGGTATGCCTGCCAGCAAGAAAGAGGCAAAAGAGTTCGTCAAGCGGTGGCAGAAGCGCCTTGCCGCCATCCCCGCGGGCTCCAACAACGAGCAGCAGGACACGCAAAAGTTCTGGGTAGATTTGCTCATCAACGTCCTGGGCATCCCGTCCAACACCATAGACAGCTTCGTCGACTTCGAGCGGAAGGTGAGAGGCCGCCGCATCGACGTGTTCGTCTCTGATCACAACTTCCTGTGCGAGCAGAAGTCGTGGGGTATCGACCTCGACAAGCCCGAGCCCAGAAACGGCGGCATGGAGACGCCGCTCCAGCAGGCCATGTGGTACGCGCGGCACCTGCCGTACTCCGAGCGCCCCCGCTGGGTGATGACGTGCAACTTCGGGACCTTTCGCCTTTACGACCTCGACAACGAGCGGCCCGAGGATACCGTGCAGGAGTTCTCCCTCGAAGAGCTCCCGGACAGCCTGTATCTTCTGTCCTTCCTGACCTCCAACGAGACGAGCCGCCTGCACAAGGAGCAGCAGCTTTCCATCGAGGCTGGGGCCTACGTCTCCAGGCTCTACGATGCCCTCGCCAAGCAGTACCACCACATTGAGGAGAAGGACGAGCGGGCGCAAGAGGAGCAGCGCTCCCTCAACGTGCTCATCACCCGAATCATCTTCCTGCTCTACGCCGAGGACGCCGACCTCCTGCAATCGCACCAGGCGTTCGGCAGGTACTGCGAGGGAGACCCCGCGAAGCTCCGCCGAAAACTGGTCGATTTGTTTGAGACGATCGACACGCCCCTAGAGCAGAGGGATGAGTACATGGACGAGGACCTCGCGGCCTTCCCCTACGTGAACGGCGGTCTGTTCGCCGACTCCTCCATCATCGTCCCGCAGATGACCTCGGAGATCCTCGAGGCCATCGCTGACGCGTCCCAGGACTTTGACTGGCGCGAGATCTCGGGCGTCATCTTCGGCGGCGTGTTCGAGGGCACGCTGAACCCCGAGACGCGCCACGCCGGGGGCATGCACTACACGAGCGTCGAGAATATCGAGCGCTGCCTCAGGCCACTCTTCCTCGACGAGCTGTGGGATGAACTGCACGAGGCCGAGGGCGAGAAGACAGCTGCCAAGCGCAAGCAGGCCCTGGCGAGGCTACACGACAAGGTGGCCTCCATCACCATCGGTGACCCCGCGTGCGGCTCGGGCAACTTCCTTACCGAGGCGTACCGGCAGCTGCGCACCATCGAGAACCGAATCTTCGAGGACGAGCTCAGCGAGGAGACCGGCAACGCGGGGCAGACATCCCTCGTCGTTGCGCAGGACAGCCCTGTCCGCGTGTCCCTGGACCAGCTGTACGGCATCGAGATAAACGACTTCGCCGTCTCGGTCGCTAAGACCGCCCTTTGGATCACCGAGGAGCAGATGCTCCGAAAGACGCAGGAGATATACGTCGGTTATGACTTCGACTTCCTGCCGCTCAGGAGCCTCAGCAACCTCCATGAGGGCAACGCCCTCAAGACCGATTGGTCCGAGGTGTTCCCCGATGACCTCACGTACCTCGTGGGCAATCCGCCTTTCCTTGGGGCCCGCAACCAGTCCAAGGAGCAGAAGGCCGAACTCCTTGAGGTCTTCGACGGCGCGAAGAACGCGGGCAACATCGACTACTGCGGGGCCTGGTACATGAAGGCCGCGAGGTTCACGCAAGGGAAGCGCACGCGCTGCGCCCTGGTCTCGACCAACTCGATATGTCAGGGCGAGCAGGTCGCCAACCTCTGGAAACCCCTGCACGACCTGGGTATCCACATCGACTTCGCGCACAACACGTTCAGGTGGGACAACGAGGCTGCGGACAAGGCACACGTGTTCTGTGTCATCGTCGGGTTCTCCCGCGAGTCGGGGACCAAGACGCTCTTCTACCACGCGACCCCGGACAGCGACGAAGAACAGATTCCCACGGCTCGAATCAATGCGTATCTGAAAGACGCCCCTGATGTATTCATCTACAGCCGCAGCAAGCCTATTTGTGATGTTCCGGAAATGGGCATCGGAAATAAACCTATTGATGGGGGATTCTACCTGTTTACCGATGAGGAGAAAGACGATTTCCTGAAGAAAGAGCCAAAGGCCGAAGGCTTCTTCCATCCATGGCTTGGATCAAAAGAGTTCATTCATGGCTATCATCGCTGGTGCCTGTGGCTTGGGGAGGCAACCTTCTCAGATTTAAAGCAGCTTCCTGAGTGCAGAAAGAGAGTAGAACAGGTTCGTGAATACAGGCTTGCAAGTAAAAGCGCTGGAACCCGAAAAATAGCAGATAAGCCAACGAGATTTCACGTTGAGAACATGCCCGAGGGAAGTTCCATCATCATCCCAGAGGTGTCTTCAAGCAGACGGAAACGTGTTCCAATGGGCTTTGTTGGTCCAGAGATATTTTGCAGCAACAAGGTTAGATTGATACCTAATGCTTCTCTCTATCACTATGGCATTCTGCAATCTCAATTCCATAATGCATGGGTTAGGATCGTAACCGGAAGATTGAAGGACGATTACCAGTATTCGGCCAATATTGATTACAACAACTTCGTCTGGCCCGAGCCCACGGAATCCCAACGCGAGGAAGTCGAGCGTTGCGCCCAAGCCGTGCTCGACGCCCGGGATGCCCAAGAAGGTGCGACGCTCGCGGACATGTACGATCCCAAGAACGAGACGTTCTTCCCCGAGCTGATGACAGCGCACAAGGCACTCGACGCCGCCGTCGAAGCCGCCTATGGCGTCGACTTCGGCGGGGACGAGGAGAAGATAGTCGCCCATCTTTTCAACCTGTACGCCAAGAAGGTCGGTGAACTATAGTGTCCAACTCTATCTACAATCCCATATCGCTGGAGGTCGGTAACATCCTGAAGGATGTTCAGACGGGCAAGATTGGCCTGCCTGATCTGCAACGGCCTTTCGTGTGGGGCAATGAAAAGGTTCGCGATCTGCTTGATTCCATGCTTCGCGGATACCCTATCGGCTATGTGATGCTGTGGGACTCTCCGAGCGATGATGCGGGCAAGAAGTCTGCCATAGGCTCGAACCAAAAGGTGTATGCCGTCCCCAAGTCCCTTGTCATCGACGGACAGCAGAGGCTCACTGCCCTCTTGAGCTCTCTGTACGGCGTACCCGTGCGAGACAAGAACTTCAGGGAGCGAACGGTGAAGATCGCCTACGACCCCATCGCACGCTCATTCAAGAATGCCGATGCCTCGACCGAGAAGGATTCGCGCTATGTGCCCGACGTATCCGAGGCCTTCGCGGCGAACCACGACAACAAGCTGAGCGCCTATCGCAGGGCGTTCATCAAGCGCCTTAACGAGGCGAATGCCAAAAAGGGAGAACCCGAACTCGACGATGGCGGCGAGGACGCCGTCGAGGGCGGGCTCAACGCATTACTCGGGCTTGAGCGCTATCTTCTGCCGACGCTGGAGATTTCCGAATCAGCTGACGAGGAGACCGTATCGGACATCTTCGTGCGTGTGAACTCGCAAGGGCAGGCGCTTAAGCAGGATGACTTCATCATGACCCTGCTTTCGGTCTACGAACCTGCCATGAGGGAGCGCATAGAGGAGTTCTGCGCCATGAGTCATGCGCCCGCAAAGGGCACCTCGTACAACCCGCTCATGACCGTCTCGCCGACGCATATCATTCGCGCCACGGTGGGCGTGGGGTTCAAGAGGGGTCGCCTGCGTTATGCCTACCAGATTCTTCGCGGGCGAGATCTCAAGACAAAGGAAACGACGCCCGAGACGCGGGCCGAGAACTTTGCCACGTTCGGTCGCGCCCTCGATCTCGTGCTCGACTTGAACAACTGGCATGCCTTCATCAACACGCTGGCGGAGGCGGGCTATGTCTGTTCCGACCAGGTGGGGTCGGGCAATGCGCTCATGTTCTGTTATGCGTTTTACCTTATCGGGCGCTACGAGTTCGGTATGGAGCCGTTGGCTGTGCGCAGGCTCGTGCGGCGCTGGTATTTCGCCGCAGCCATAACGGGGCTCTATGTGGGGTCCTTCGAATCCGAGTTCGAGCAGCAGCTTAACGACGTCTCGCGCCTTGAGACCGCCGATGAGTTCCGGGCGTACTTCGATCGTAGGCTCGCCGCCATCATGACGGACGATTATTTCTCCATCACGCTGCCCAGCTCCCTCGACGCAAACGAGGCGGCGGGCCCGACCTGGTGGGGCTTCGTCGCGGCTCAGGTCGTGCTCGGTGCCAAGGCGCTGTTCAGCACGGCCCCGCTGTCCCAGCTCCTGCTCATGGGCTCGTCGGGCTCGAAGAAGGCGCTGGACAAACACCACCTGTTCCCGGACAACTACCTGAAGTCCAGGGGCTACCTCTCGCAGCGCAGCAACAGGGGCAACTTCACCCTCGTGGACTACCAGAACAACATCTACATCTCGGACGACGCCCCGAGCGAGTACGTCAGGAAGTACCGCGACTCGCTGGGGGAGGACGAGTATCGCCGCAACTGCGAGGAGCATGCCCTGCCTGTTGGATTTGAGGACCTCGATTACGAGGAGTTCCTAGGCAAGCGAAGGCAGCTTATGGGCGAGCTGGTGAAGAGGGCCTACGAGCGGCTTTAGGTCTCCATTGTGGATCGGGGAGAGGTTACTGCCGACCCCTCCCCGACGCGCAGGTCGAGAGGGCCGAGGCGTGGCAATCGGCCTTGCGGCCGATGGGTCCCGCTTATGGGCGGGACCCCCGCGACGCACGGCGTCGCTCTCGCTGCGGCTCCCTGGCAACGCTCCCCAGGGTCGCGTTTCGTACGCCTCCGCTCACGCCGGCCCAGCCCGCCGAACGGCTGCGCTCGATGGCTTCCAGAAGTCGCCATCGCTCCGCCGTGGTCGCTGGGCTGGGCCTCTCGCGCCGGGTCGCCGAGCGCCGTCGTGCGACGCTCTCCAGGGTCGCGTCTCCTCGGCGTCGGTTCAACCGGCGCTCACCTGCCCGGGCTCGCGTTGCCTTGGGCAACCGGCTCGCTCCGTGCAGGCAAGATATGGATTCCGTTGCACGGAATCATCTTGCCCGCCTGCGGCGGGACGGCGAACCGCTCCGAGGTCGCTCTCACCGAAGGGCAAAAGAAGGGGCCGGAACGCCTGTTGCGTCCCGGCCCAAATGCTCAGTCGTCTCGGCCGTTCTGGTTCTCCAGCGCCCTGCGCTCAAGCTCCCAGAACGCCCGCATCGCCGTCGCTATCCCGCGCAGCGTGAAGCGGACGGCGATGCCGGTCGAGCGGTCGACGGCGAAGCCGAGCCTTCCGCCGTTGACCTTCCTCATGCCCCCGAGAGACTTCGAGGGGAAGCGGTACTGGAGGCTCCCGCCCTTCGACCTGGCGAGCTCGATGCCGTCCCGCTTGAGCCGCCGCTCAAGCTCGCCCATCCGGTCGGGGCAGTCGCGCATGCGCCCGACCTCCTCGATTCGGCGGGCGACCGCGACGCGGATGCGGGCGTTCTCCGAGCGCGCGGCCTGCCCCTTTCGGGCCATGTCGCGCTCTTCCGTGCCGGGTTGCCTCGCGTGGACGCGCGAGTTGGCCTTGCCGCGCTCAAGCTGCCTGAGGCCATACCTTTCGTCCAGGGTACGGACGGTCTTCACGCGTGATGCCGCCGCCTTCCGGGCGGGGCCCTCGTCGAGCCTTCGGCCGGTTTCCAGATCACTGCGGTTGATGCCGAGGTGCACGGCGTAGCGGTCGGTGGCGTCCGCGCGGCAGCGCTCGCGGTGCAGCACCATCACGACTTCCTGGTTGGGGTAGCGCTCGGCCGCGTACTCCCTCGCATAGCGCATGCACAGCTCCGGCGTCATCTTCCCGCCGTTGAGGTCGCACTCGTCTGGGAGGAACCCGAGTATCTGGTGCTGCATGTAGGTGCACCTGGCACCGGCCTTGCCGGGCCTGTCGTGACCCATGGCCGCCCTCGTGTCCGCCATCTCCTGAAACCAGCGGTCATCGTCGATGATGTTCTGCGTGCCGTGGGCGAGCGCCTTGTCGCGGTCCCAGGAGAGGTAATCCCTGAGTCTCGCGAGGTGCTTCTCGCTGCAGACGCTCGTCTGCTTTATCGCCGTCATGGTCGCCTCCCTAGTCGAGCGAGAGCCCGCTGAATTTGCCGCCCGGCTTGCTCCCGTTCTTCTTCTCCGGCTCGGGCCACTTTGGGCACCAGGTCGAGGCCTCCTCGCGCATCTTCCCAGCAGCTGACTCGTCGAGGCGGCGCTGGTAGGCGTGACGGTTCTCCGCCTCGTGCTCGGGGGTCCCGAGGTCGAAGTGCTCCCTTGTGGGCGTGTTGGTGCAGTCGGTGACGGGGGAGCGGAAGACGCCGGCTCGACATGCGGGCATGCCGTTGTCCGCGTGCTTCACGACGATGATCCCGTCCCGGTCCGGGGCCATGCCGCGCCACTCCCAGGGGTGTATCACGTCGTCGGCGCTCTCGCTGTAGGACGTCGAGGAGGACGTGCCCGACGCGGCCCTGCCGTTGCTCGTGCCCTGCGTGTGGCGCGTGGTCTTACCGATGAGCTCGGTGAAGTACCGGCGGTCCTCCTCCTCGGCGAGCTTCATCGCGACCTTGATGCCGCAGTTCGCGAGGATCTTCCTGCGGCCGTCTCTCTCGCCATACTTATTGAGCTGGGATACGTCCTGCGTCGCGCCGACCCAGAACATGCCGTAGCCGCGCGCCAGACTGAGGAGGGCGGGCAGGCACTCGACGCGGGGGAGGTTGCCCCACTCGTCGCCGAGTATCTGCACGGGGCGGGGGAGCCTTCCGCCGTTCACGTCCGCGACCGCCTGGACCGAAGCCCAGAGCTGCGAGAGGAATATCGCCGCTATGCAGTTGTAGGGGGAGCCCTCGTCGAGCACGTGGAGGAAGACGGCACTCTTCTCCGTGAGCACCGTTCGCGGGTCGATGTCGGAGCCAGAGGTCATCCATGCGACCGGCGCGGACGAGAACGGGCGGAGTGCCACCTTGAGCGTCGAGAGGATGCTCCTGAGCTCGTTGCCGCCCGAGGAGACGAACTGCGACGCCCTGCCCTTGGCGGGGTGACCGCTCGGCAGGGAGCGGAAGACGGCCTTCAGAGGCTCGGCCGGGTCGTCGCCCTCGGCCTCGGTGCCACGGTCCAAGACCTCGCAGACGGTCGCGAGGTGCCTCGATCCCTCGGGACACTCGTCAGACATGGAGACCAGCAGGACCAGGGCCGAGAGCAGGCCCCTGGCCGATGCCGTCCAGTGCGAACCCTTGCCCTTCTCGTCATCCTGCACCACGAGCTCCGCGATGGCGTCCGCCGCCTGCTCGGCCTCCTGGTCGCGCCCCTCGGCATGGAGGTCGAGAACCTGCTTGAGCGGGTTGAACCTCTGGCCGCGATAGGGGTGCTGCGTATCGAGCAGGAGGACGCGGTAGCCACGACGGGCAAGCTCATCGCCCGTGAGCTCTATGAGCTCGTTCTTCACGTCTGAGACGACGAGGGTCGCGGGCTCGGAGCCGTTGGAGGCGTCGCCGTAGCTGAGCAGGTCGATTGAGGGGAGGTAGAGGAAGCGACTCTTACCTGACCCGGTGGCCCCTGACACGAAGGCCATCTTCTTGGGCTCGTAGAGATAGCAGGGTTTGCCGTGATACTTGGTGAACCCATAGACGAACCCACGTGACGAGGGATTCGTCGAGCCGTCCCAGGTCATGGACCCCTTCACGACCTCACGACCCGTCTTGACGTGGGCGTCGCCGAGCACGCCGCCGTCCTCGGCTCGTGATTTGAGGGCGCTTGAGTAGGCGATGAGGGCGCAGGTGCAGAGTGCAAGGAGGAAGACGAACAAGGCCCCGAGGGGATGGGTGACGAACCCGTCCGAGAGCCACCAGCCGAGGACGGTCTCCGCGTCGAACGTTGTGGGAATTGCCGATGCGTCGAGTCCGTACCCGGCGACGAGCATGTCGATGGGGGCGGCGAGTACGGGGCATGCGAGGATCGCTAGGAAAAGGGATGATAGGAGCGCTGTGAGCATCTTGGTTTTCATGATAGTTCTCGATTCTTGGAGATGAGGTTTGAAAGCTGCGAGGCCGTGCTCGACACCAGTCGGACGGCCTCCGTGAGCTGTCGGGCCGTCTGCGCATCCACGCCATAGGCGTTTGCGGCATGGACGGCCTGGTTGAGGTTTCCGCCCTGCTTCTTCATCTGGTGGAGGATTTGCCGCAAGGTCGCCTCGTCGGCGACCTTGACGGGCTTCTGCCCGATGCGGAGGGCGGCTTCGCGCATGAACGTCGATGGGGCCATGTCAAAAGAGGAGGAGCGCGCCATGATGGCGGCACGCTCCTCCTCGGTCATGCGGACGTTGATATGCGCGGTCTTGCTGTTGCCGCGCATGGCCTAGCCCTCCTGGTCATAGAAGGTGGCATGGGGCGCGTCGAAGGTGAGCTTGGCGCTCCCAAGCGTGCCATAGCGTGCCTTAAGGACGCGAACGAGCAGGGGACGAACATCTAGCTCTGAGTTGTACCTCCGCTCCTTCTTGTCCCCGCCGTCGACCTGCAGGAAGAGAGCGTTGTCGGAGCCGTAGTCGATACCCTGCGAGCCAGCGAAGACGTTGAGCTCGGTGTTCGCATCGTTGTACTTATCGCGCGCGACGCTGCTTATCAGGAAAACGGGGACGTCATACGTCCGGGCGATGTTGCCCAGGGCTTGGACGCAAGCGGTGATGACAACGCGTTCTTCCGCGCGAACATTGAAATTGGTTGCTGCAATGAGTTGAAGGTAATCCACAAAAACGGCAGGGCGCTGCCCACGTTCGTGAATGCAATCACCGATGCAACGCCCGAGATCTTCCATGGACGTTTGGCTGTCCATGATGCACGAGTTAGGTGCTACGGTCTCGGCGTAGATGGCGCAGGCGTGCTCAAATGCCTCCCTCTTCTCGGGGATGGTCCCGGTCGCCTCGGAAAGGCTGAAGTCTCCGTTGCCGAGGCGCGTGATGCCCTTCTGGGCGATGCGATACGCGGGGAGTTCCGCGGAATAGAAGACGGTGGGCACGCCTTGGGATGCGAGGTCGTCGGAGATGGTCTTGAGGAGCGTCGTCTTGCCGGCAGCGGGTGCCGCTCCGACTATGGTCAGGATTCCGGGTACGACGCCTCCGATGAGCTTGTCGAGAGAGGGGAGGCTGCGTATATGAGCCATGGGCTTACGCCCGTTCATTTCCTCGATATAGGTCTTGAGCTGATCGGCTTCGACGTTGAATGAGCTATTGGCTACAGGCTGCACGGATCCGACACCTCCAACTCGTGAAGGTACTCAAAAAAGCTGGACTCGATGACGAAGAGGCGGCTATGAAGCTTGAGGCAGCGACCGCTCTCTTTCATGAGCGATGCGGCGGCAACCTCCCCAAGCCCGGTCAGCTCACGAATCTCGGTGACGCCGAGCAGACGCTCGCGTCCCAGAACGACGCGAGGAGGAGCGGGTACGATACCCGCTTTGGGAACAGCGGAATCTACCATGGTAGAATCTCCTTTGGTCTGCTCACTCCTCCCCACCTCAGTTTGGCGACTAGAGGGGAGGGGTGGGCGGCTTTTTGTTTCTACGGCCTTCTTTGGGCACCTCCATTCCGGCATTCGCTTATCTGTGCAATTCGATGATACTGCTTCTGGCAATCGAGGCGCTGAAGATTCAGAAAAAGTTCCGAAAAGTTTCGGATAAGCGCTTTTACCTCGAAAAACAGGGTTATACTTGCAATGAAAATTGATTGGAGGATGAAATGGAACGCTCCAGGAAACCGAAAAAACGAAAGTTTGGGACGACCGTCCTTGAACAGACCGATGACAACATCAGCATGTTCAAGGAACAACATCCGCAAGAGTTTAAGACTCCGGGGGAAGTGGTCGACCTTCTCGCGAGTCTCTGTCTCCGCGTCAACAAGGGTGCGGCTGCAGAGCTGAGTGCTTTTTGTGCGCAACGGGTCAAGTCTATTCAGGATGAGCTTAGTGGATATGGCGATGCTGAGTCCCTGTCGCTCGCTGCAGACGATTTAAACGACAAGCTCTCTTATTACAAGGCTCTTCGTAACCATATGCTGCGATTTGTTCCGCAAGACAGCCTTGTTGATAAGGGGCCGTCAATGAAACGCGTGGACCTGCGAGGTGGCTCGTATCTCGTTGTCCCCGACGATTGGCCTGTGGTCAATGAGCCAAACGCCTCATCATGCGACTATGCTTTCGTCCTTGAAGTGCGGAACGCAAGCGATGCAATTCCGCACTATGTTTATCTTTCCTCAAGGGAAGCCTGTCCTACGGATGAGGTGCTTAATGCAATAGCTGATAAATGGCCGGGGATTCGTGATGTCCAGAGTTCTCAGGTCGAGCCGATCTATGACAAGGACGGCGCGATTCTGAATGCCGACGAATGGACGAAGGCACCTATAATCGGCGTCTTCCCCATTCGCGATGCCTCATCGTTTTCCTGGGAGGATAAAGCTCCATATGGAGCGATGGTCTATCGCCATTAGTCCATCTATGTTCAAAGCAAGGGAAGGGCCGGGTATATCTCGGCCCTTCCCTTATGAATTGCTCTCTTGGGAAATGAGCTCGCCGAAGGCATCTGCTGCCTTACGATCGTTTGCCTCGATGGCGTGGGAGTAGATGGAGAGCGTCGTACTTGGAGATGCGTGTCCAAGTCTTGCCTGGACAGTCTTCACGTCTGCACCTTCTCCGATTAGGAGCGTCGCTTGCGTGTGCCGCAGGGCGTGGGGGACGAGCCCACTGTATCCCGTGCCCCTCACGTGTTCTTTGCCGTTTCGCTGGAATCTTCTGGTGATATTGTTGTAGCTCCCAAAGCCGTTATCGACGCAGAAGTCGCGGAACCATCGGTCGAAGTTGTGGCCGTCTACGTTGACGACTGTGGCGTATATGCCATCCTCGGTCGTGACGACCTTTATGCCGTTAACGATAGGCGTCTTGTCGTCCTGATTGAGAGTGTATCGGTTGAGCTGCGCCCGCTGTTCTAGCTTCCATTTGCTGAGATAGCAGGCCAGGGAGTCGTTGATTGCTATGGTGCGTCGGCTCATCTTCGATTTTGGCGGTCGGAGAGTCTTGTCATTGGTGAACTGCTTCGACACGCTCAACGTGCGCTGCCCAAGATCGATGTCGCCCCAAGTCAAGCCGAGCATTTCGCCGCGTCGGAGACCACATTGGAGCAAGAGCATGGTGCCCGTTGCCTTGGCCGACAGTGGTTCATCCATGAGGCAAGACAGAAATCGTGAAGCCTCGTCTGCCGTAAGCGGAGTTCTTTCCCTGTAAGTTGGTTTGGGAAGCTTGATTGGCGTGCATGGGTTACGAAGGATGAGCTCGTTGTCTACGGCGTCTTGGAGAATCTGTCGCAGTTTGACATGTGTCCCGTGTAGCTCGGCTTCGGACATTCCCTTTTTGCGGGCGTTTGCGTAGATGTGCCGTATATCGTCAGGGTGGAGGTCAGTAAGTCGAATATGGCCGAACATCTCTTGAATGTGGTTAATATAGTTGCCCTCACGGGCATAGGCGAGCGGTGACTTGAGGCTCTCTTTCCTTAGTTTGTGGAAGTTCCTGGCGTACTCTGCGACGGTGAGGTTTCCGTTGTCACGGACGATACCGGAGTTCAACTCCTCCTTGTATTCTTCCAGGGCTTTGCGGAGCATTGCCTGTTGTGTGCGTCTACTCACACCTTCGCAGTGCAGCGTTCTCTTGGATGAGTAGGCGTATTTGCCGGTCTTGGGGTCCTTGCCGAGGTTGAAGCGGTATTGGAACACCCCTTCTTTAACTTGATATACGCTGCCGTTTCCGACGACTCGTGGTTTGGTGCTCATGGTGGGATTCCTTGGGATTAGGCTAGGGGCAAGCCCTTAAAGGCTTGCCCCTAGCCTAATCCCAAAAATCTACCCAAGCAAGAGTATCTGGGTAGAATTAGGGTAGAAAGTTTTTGAAGCCTATATCTCGCGATTCTTGAAATATGCCGTTTTACATGCGGTTATATGAAGTTGTATAAAATTATAAAACACCAGCTCAAATAGAAATACAAGACCTCCTAAAGCGGGTGTCGACGGTTCGAATCCGCCCGGGGGCACCAGAGGAATATCGAGCTCGGTACCGCTACGGTGCCGGGCTCTTCTGGTCTAAGGGCGGGATTCGAGCCGTCGACACCCGCGTCACCAATTTCCCGCGGGGGGAGTTTTCGAATCCGCCCGCGGGCACCAGAGATTGATCGAGCCCGGTACACCGCCACGGTGCCGGGCTCTTCTGGTTCAATGCCATGTCAAAAACGAAGCGCCCGCTTGCTGGGGGAGCAAGCGGGCGCCTGTGAGCGAATATGTTTGCGGCGAAAGCCGCGATGAGCGGTGGGGTGGCGACTAGTTGGTCGTACCGGAATCGTCGCCCGTGCTCGTGCCCGAGCCCGAGCCCGAGCCAGAAAGTGCGACCGTCAGCGTGATCGTGCTGTCGGTGGACTGCTTGCCGGTGGGGGAGACGCCCGTAACGGTGGCATCCTCGTTACCGCTCACGGGATTGCCGTTCTGGTCACAGAAGCCAATGTTATAGAAACCGGCGTTGTTGAGCGCGGTAACGGCGGCGGAAATGCTCTTGCCGTACAGGTTGCCCGGGACGGTGGCCTTGCCGGACTTCTTGGCAATGACGACGGTAATCGTGGCGCCGGGCTTCTGCTTGCCGCTGGGGTTCCAGCTGATCACGGTGCCCTCGGTAACAGAGTCGTTCTCCTGGTAGCTCACGTCGACGCCAAAACCTGCCATATCGAGGGCGTTGCGCGCCTGGGCCTCGGTCATGTCGGTCAGGTCGGGGACGGACGTGGTATCCGGGCCGCTCGAGACCTTGTACGAGATGGTCGTGCCCTTCGCGACTTCCTTACCGGCTTCGGTGCCCTGCTCAAAGACCTGGCCCTCATCAGCCTCGTTGGCCTCCTCGGAGGCGTTGCCCTTCAGGCCAACGCTTGCCAGTGCGGCTTCTGCTTGGTCCTTGGTCAGGCCGACAAGTTTGGGAACCTCAACCTTTTCGGAGGGCTTGGGGCCCTTGGAGATTACCAGGTTCACCTTGGTGCCCTTGGTCTTCTTGGTGTTGCCGTTGGGCGTCTGCTCGGCGACCTTGCCCTCGTCGACATCGTCGTTGTAGCTTTGGTCGATGGTGCCGACCTCGAGGCCGGCTTCCTTGATCAGCTCGACGGCAGTCTGCTGGTCCTTGCCCAGCACATCGGGCACGGTGACCTGCTCGCCGCCAAAGAGTCCTGTGGCAAAGGCCACCACGATGCCGATGACGGCAACGGCTGCCACCACGGCGGCGATGATCTTGTTTTTGTTGGATTTGGGCTCTTCGACCTCGTAGGAGCCGGTGGAGCCCGAAACCGAGCTACGGGTGGTATTCTGCCCGCTCACGCCCGAGACGGGACGCACCATGGCGCGCGTCTGATCGGAAAGCTCACGAGTCTTGGTGGCGCCCAGCTCACCGGGGGCACCGATGATGCGCGTGGGCTCCGAGACGTTGACGGCACGGCCCGACAGGTAGCTGTTGAGCACCTGACGCAGCTCGTCGGCGGTCTGGAAGCGGTTTGCCGGGTCTTTCTCCATGCACTTGAGGATGATGCGCTCAAGGTCGGCGTCGACACCGGAGTTGATCTGGCTCGGCGGAATAGGCAGCTCGTTGACCTGCTTGAGTGCGACCGAGATGGCGTCGTCACCGTCAAAGGGAACGCGGCCGGTGGCGCACTCGTACATCACGACGCCCAGCGAGTAGATATCCGAGGTGGGGCCGAGGTCCTGACCGCGGGTCTGCTCGGGGCTGACGTAGTGGGCGGTTCCCAGCACGTTGTTGTCTTGCGTGAGGTGGCTGTTCTTGGCACGCGCGATGCCAAAGTCCATCACCTTGATGTTGCCGTCGGGCAGCACCATGATGTTCTGCGGCTTAATGTCGCGGTGGATGATCTCGTGCTTGTGGGCGACCGAAAGCGCAGAGCTGATCTGCGAGCCGATCTGGGCGACCTTCTTGGGGTCGAGGGCGCCGTGGCTCTTGATGCCGCTCTTAAGGTCGGTGCCGCGCAGGTACTCCATGACGATGTAATAGGTGTCGCCGTCCTTGCCCCAATCGTAGACGCCCACGATATAGGGGGAGGAGAGGCCGGCTGCTGCCTGGGCCTCCTGCTTAAAGCGTGCAGCGAAGGTCGCGTCGCCAGCATACTGCGGCAGCATGATCTTGACGGCTACCGTGCGGTCGAGAACCTGGTCCTGTGCACGGTAGACGGTCGCCATGCCGCCTGTTCCCACCTTATCCTTGAGGAGGTATCTTCCCCCGAGGACCCTCTGTTCCATTCCTGCTCCTAACATAACTATTCGCTCAACGATGTGTGTAGTACCTACGATGTGGTCGCTGGGGCCGTGTGACGCGTTGCCGCTAACCCTTAGGCCGCGGCGCGCCTCGGGTGTCCGATTCGATCATGGGCATCACGCTCCCTGTGCGGCAAGCGCCGCGGTCAGGACGATACCGGCGATCTTAGCGGCCTTGACGTCATGCTTGTCGAAATCCTCCAAGGCCACCGAGATGGCGACCGTGGGTGAATCGTAAGGTGCAAAGCCAACGAACATAGAGTTGACGTTGGTGCCGCCAGTCTCGGCCGAGCCGGTCTTGCCGGCGACCTTGACGCCGGGGATTTGGGCATCGGTGCCGGTGCCGGACTGGACGACGGCAAGCATGGCCTGCTTGACCTGGTCGGCCGTGGCGGAGCTGACGGCCTGACCAAGCGAGCGGGACTGCGTGGTCTTGACCACGGTTCCGTCCGGGGCGAGTACCTGGGCTACAAAGTACGGGTCCATGACCACGCCGCTGTTAGCGATGGCGGCGGCAATCACGGCGTTTTGCATGACGGTGGTCTGCGGGCCGGGCGTATGGTCCATGCCGACAGGCTGGCCGGCGCCGGCCCAGGCGGTCTCCCACTCGGTCATGAGCGACGGGTCGGCCATGATGGAGGCCGCGGAGGTCAGGTCTTGGCCGAGCTTTTGGCCGTAGCCAAAGGCGTTGGCAAACTGCACGAGCGTGTTTGCGCCAACTTCGTTTGCCACCTGGCCAAAGACGACGTTGGAGGACACGGCAAAGGCCTGCTGCAGGCTGATGGTGCCGTAGCTCTCGTTGGCAGAGTTGGTGACCGGTGCGTTGCCGATGTCCATGGAGCCGGGCGCCTGGTAGGTGCTGGTAAGGCTGGCGGTACCGGTCTCGAGTGCCGCGGAAAGCGTAACGACCTTAAACGTTGAGCCCGGCGTGTACAGCGCGTCCATGGCGCGATTGTACATGGAGCCGTCCTCGCCGCCGCCCGTCTGCAGCAGGGCATCGATGTTGGTGTTGTCGTAGGTGGGCGAGCTGGCACATGCAAGCACCGCGCCGGTACGCGGGTCGATGACCACTACAGCGCCCTTAAAGCCCTTGAGCGCCTGCTCAGCAGCCGTCTGGATGCGCGAGTCGATGGTGAGCTTGGCGGTGTTGCCCGGCTGGGTCTGGCCCGCGAGCGACGCGATGGCGTTGTTCCAGCTGGAGTAATCCTTGGAGCCGGTGAGCGTGTCGTTCATGACGCTCTCGATGGCGGTGGTGCCATACTGCTGGCTCACATAGCCAACCACGTGCGCTGCCAGGTTACCGTTGGGGTAGGAGCGTACGTAGGTGCCGTCCTCCTGCTGCAGCGACTCGGCCAGCGTCACGCCGTCGGACG
Source organism: Collinsella sp. (assembly GCA_048189585.1). Taxonomy (GTDB): domain Bacteria; phylum Actinomycetota; class Coriobacteriia; order Coriobacteriales; family Coriobacteriaceae; genus Collinsella. The sequence goes on from DBEZHA010000006.1 coordinate 54,751, forward strand.
TGATGATGGAACCGCGCTGGATGTACTTGGAGCGGGCGATGGTGTGGTTGTTGGTCGGCATGTCCTGATAGTCCTTGGCCTTGATGACCTGGACATAGGTGAGGTTGCCGATAAGGATGGCGAACAGCGCCGTAAAGGCGAGCACCGCACGGGTTAGACGGTTGGCGAGCGCAACGCGGCCGAGCACACCGGATTCAGGCGTGTCGAGCAGGCGACGGCGCATACGCGAGCCGATGGAATGGCTGCCGCTGCCGTAGGAAGACGAGGTGGCAAAGCGCGTGCCCGTCGGGGCGGCGGCAGATGCGACCTGATCATCGGTGATGGCGGCCATGGTGCCGGTGCCGGTAAGCTCGGCCTCGCGTCCGGTCGCCTCGTCGCCGGCGCGCAGCAGGAGCGCGACGATGATAAAGCTCGCCAGCAGAGAGGAGCCGCCCTGGCTCATAAAGGGCAGGGTGACGCCGGTCAGCGGGATCAGGCGGGTTACGCCGCCAACGATCAAGAAGGCCTGGAAGCTGATGGCGGCCGTAAGGCCTGTGGCACTAAAGGCGGCGAGGTCGGATTTAGCGCGGGCAGCCGTGGTGAGGCCACGCACGGCAAAGAGCATAAACAGGATGAGCACGGCGCCGCCGCCCAAAAGGCCCATCTCCTCGCCGATAGCCGAGAAGATAAAGTCGGACTCGACGACAGGGATGTTGTTGGCCATGCCGTTGCCAATGCCGACGCCAACCAGACCGCCATCGGCAAGCGAGAAGAGCGACTGGACGATCTGGTAGCCCTGGCCCTGGGCGTCCTTAAACGGATCGAGCCAAACCTGGAAACGCACCTGAACGTGAGACAGGAACTTGTAGGCGCCCACGGCTCCAACGGCTAAGAGCGCAAGGCCGATAACGACATACGAAAAGCGCCCCGTGGCAACGTAGAGCATCAGCAAGAAGATGGTGTAGAACAGCACGGCCGAACCCAGGTCGCGTTCGAAGACGACGACGAGCAGGCACACACCCCACACGGCAAACAGCGGCAGCAGCAGTCGCAGACGAGGGATCTTAAAGCCCAGGATCTTGCGGTTGGAGATGGAGAGCAGCTCGCGGTTCTCGGCCAGGTACCCGGCTAGGAACAGCACGATAAAGACCTTGGCGAACTCGCCAGGCTGGATGGTAAAGCCCGCGATGCGAATCCACAGCTTGGAGCCCGAGATCGTGGTGCCGATAAAGATGGGCAGCATCAGCAGGATGATGCCGATAATGCCAAAGGTGTACTTGTAGCGCATGACCACGTCGAGGTTTTTGACCAGTGCAAGTGTTCCCACCATCAGGGCCACCGAGACAAACAGGATGATGAGCTGTGAGATGGCGAGAGCGGGGGCGAGACGCGTCACGAACGTGATGCCGATGCCCGAAAGTATAAATACGATGGGCAGGATGGCGGGGTCGGCACCGGGCGCCAAGATGCGCACGGCAATGTGGGCCGCGGCAAAGGCGGCAAAGAGGCCGATCGGTACGGCGAGCGTCTCAAAGGAGATGGCAGCGCCCGCGGTGAGGACGTACATCGCATACAGCAGGATGACGGGGAACGCCGAGGCGATGAGCAAGAGCAGCTCGGTGTTGCGGCGACTCATAAGCGGCACTCCCTTTCTAATTCTTATCGGAGGCTTCGGCCTCGGCGGACTGTTCGGCGGTTTTCTCGGAATCTGATTCGGAGGTCGATCCCTGATTGGTGTTGTCGCGAATCGTTTGCGCGTCGATCACCTGGCGGGTCTGCTCCTCGTCGATCTGGTGGCGGTACTTGGATATCGTGTCCTGCGCATCGTCGACACTTGTTTGCGGAATGCCCGCCTTGAGGCGGTTTTGCGTGTCTTCGGGCAGGTCGGACAGCTTGATGCTGGTTTCGCTTTCGAGCCAGTGGAGCTTGAGTCCGAGTGGCTTGCCGGGCAGGCCGCGCCAGACGGCGACATTGCCCTGGTAGGTACCCAGGTAGTACGAGCCGGTGACACCCGTGTAGGCCCAGATGCCAGCTGCCAGCACAAAGACGAGGGCCAGGATGGCGGCGATAGTAACGTTGCGGCGACGCACGCGTTGCGCCTCGCGCATGACGCCATCGTCAACCAGGTCAACGACTACTACGGTCACGTTGTCGTGGCCGCCGGCGGCAAGCGCCGCGTCCACTAGGTTGTCGACGCAGATTTGCGCGGTTGAGGACTGCGTGGCGATGTTCTCGATATCGCTATCGGGAATCATGCTCGAGAGGCCGTCGGAGCACAGGATCAGGCGGTCGCCTTCCTCGATATGCAGAGTGAAGTGGTCGGCATACATGGCGGGGTCCGAGCCCAGTGCGCGGGTGATGACCGAACGGTTGGGGTGGACGCGAGCCTCGTCTGCCGTGATCTCGCCGGCGTCCACGAGCTCCTCCACGTAGGAGTGGTCGCGGGTCACGCGGATGAGCGTGCCCTCGTGGAGCAGGTAGGCGCGAGAGTCACCCACGTGGGCGATGGCGAGCGTGTCGTTTTCGATATAGGCGCAAGTGGCTGTGCAGCCCATGCCGGGCTTGCCCAGGCCATTCAGGGCCGCCTCGATTACGGCGGCGTTGGCTGCCTCGACGGCTGCGGCCAGGCGTGCTGCGTCGGCAGACTGCGGGGCCGTCTTGGCGATGGTCTCGACAGCGATAGAAGAGGCCACCTCGCCGGCGGCGTGACCACCCATGCCGTCGCATACGCAAAAGAGCGGCGACTGCACCAGGTAGGAATCCTCATTGTGCGGACGCACGCAGCCAACGTCGGAGCGGGCGCCCCACATGAGTTGCGTGGTGGTGCCGGCATCATAGGTCGAGTCGGTCTCGATGCGCTCCTCGGTCAGGGGCTCAAAGCTCATGGTCGAGCCGGGGTCTTTGAGCTTGGCCTCAACGGCGGCAACGTCGATCTCTGCTGTGTCACCGGGAGAGACGGTGTTTGTCTCGGCGTTTGATTCGGAATCTCCGGTGTCCGGGGAGTCGGGCTCCTCGGAAACGCGGGCGGTCGACTCGTCATCTTGCGGGCTGACGTCTATAGGCTCGGGCGTCGCAAAGTGCGACGGCGCGGGCGTGTTTTGCGACTGGGCGGCGGGCTCGGCCACGGCATCGGACTCGCTTGCGGGCGCAGGCTGCGGGGTCTTGGGTGCAGGGCCGTCCTCGGGGGATGTCCCCGCCTCGGGCGCCGGCGTAGACGCGGGCGCAACCTCGGATGCCGGGGCTATGGGAAACGCCGGCGCGGCGGGCTCGGGTGCTGCAAACACCGCAGCGCTCTCGTTGATTGCCGCGGCGACGGGCTCTGCAAAGTGAGCCGGCGCCGGGGTTGCTTCGGGCGCTGTGGGCTGTTCCGCAGCATGTGCGCCGATGGGCGCTGCTGCGGCATCCTCTTCGCCCTCGTTATCGGCGAGATCCGAAATATCATGCGTTACATGCGAAAGAGGCAGGGAGAACACGGTGTCCTCGGGCTCCACGGGTGCGGAGCCCGCCGGAGCGGCGTGGGCCGGCGCAGCTGTGGCGGCAGCCGGTGCCTCGGTCATAGTTGCGGACTTGTTCTCCTCGTCGATCATCGACGGTTCACCTTCATGACCACATCGCCAATCTGGACTTCGTCGCCCTCGCGCAGCGTCGCGGGCTCCACGAGCTGGCGGCCGTTGACGAGCGTGCCGTTAAGCGAGTTGAGGTCCTCGATGATGAGCGCCGGGCCCTGCAGCGAAAAGCGCGCATGCGAGGCCGAGACAAACGGCTCGTTGATGCAGATGTCCGAAGATGGCGAGCGACCGACGATGACGGGGCCGAGCATGTCTACGTGGATGCCGCGGATACCGCGCGGACCCTTGTCCACATCAATCGTCCAGATAGCCGAGTCGCGGCGCTGCCCGCGCACAAGTCCCACGCCGGTCTTCATGACGGCGAACAGGAAGATATAGAGCAGGGCGACCAGGACGATGCGGCCTGCAAAAAGGACGATATCGATGTTCATAAGCGACTATCCCCTAAATTCAAAGGTGCTCAGGCCAAACGTCAGCAGATCGCCGTTGCGCAGCGGGCAGCGCGTAATGCGGCGGTTGTTGACGAGCGTGCCGTTGGTGGAATTGAGGTCCTCGATCGACCAATCCGAGCCCGTAAAGGTGAGCTGGGCGTGGCGGCGCGACACGTTGGGGTCGCGCAGGGCAATGTCGGAAACTGAGCGCTCGCGACCGATGGTCACCTGTGCGGAGGTGATGCTATGGCTCTCGCCGCTCACGACGTCGACGAGCTGGGCGAGCGGGCGCTGCGGGGCGCGAGTGCTCGCCATGTTGGAGGCGATGCCGGCTGCAGCGCCTAGGCCCACGGCGGCACCGGTCGCGGCGGCTCCGCCCATGCCGGCAAGCGCGTCGCGCGAGACGGTCTGCGGCACCGGGATAGGAGCGGCGGGGTCGGGGACGCTAGGCGCGAAGGGGTCTGCCACGGCAAGCGGGTCGGGAGCGGCGGCGCGAGGCGTCGGCTGCTGCTGGGGCATGGCGGCGGGGCGCTGCTGCTGCGGGGCAGCAAACTGCTGCTGGCCGGCGCGCGGGGCGCTGGCGGCACGGCTTGCCGCGGAGTTGTTCTGGCCCAGGCCGTTTTGATAGGCGCGCTCTTCTTCGTACAGGCGGCCGAGCGTGGGGGCATCGACGTTCTCGGCAAAGACCGAGAACTTGCCGGCGCGCAGCTGCGGATCGATCATAAAGCGCACGAGGGGCTCGCCGACAAAGACATAGCGGCGCTTTTCGGCCTGCGCCTTCACGAACTCGCGGACCTCGCGCGAAAGCTCGGGGTAGAACGGGGCGAGCATGGGATCGTCGTCGGCGGCGATCAGGATGGTATAGAGTGCCGGCGCCGTGTTGACGCCGTTGATCACCAGAGTCTGATCCTCCATGTCGCGAGCGGCCTGCTTGGCAAGCTTCTTAAAGGAGAACGGGGCACGGGTGGCACCGAAGATGCCGGCCACGTGGTCCTCGAAGATGTTCAGGAAGTTCACGAAAGATCACTCTCCGTATAGGTTCTTTGGTATCCGAGCAAATATAGGCATATCCCAACGATTATAGAGGATAGGGTTCCCGCAACCGCCGCCTTGGCGACGACCGCGGCTGCAAGGCTGGCAATTTCCATATGGTGTGCAAGACAGGACGCCGCTGCGCAGCCGATGCCGGTGACAGCGATGGCGGCGATTGCGGCAAGGTTTGAGCCCTGGTCGGCACGCTTGGCATGGGCATTGAGCAGCGCGGATGACGCCGCGGCAGTTGCCGCGACCAGCACAAAGGCGACCCAAAGGAGCGGGTCTCCCAGCGCTGCGGCAACGTTACCGAGCCCCAGCACGCCTCCGGCTGAAAGCGCGACCGTGGCCAGACGGGCAAAAAGCGCGCCCATGCCCGTTGCCGCGGCGGCGCTTGCCGGGCCGAGCCAAAATGACGCGACGCCGCCGGCGACCCCAGCTGCCAGGAAGGTATTGCCGGTCAGACAGCCAAGTGCGAGTGCACAGGTGAGCGCGGCGCTCGCGGCAGCCTCGGTGCGACCCCAGGCGATCCACCAACCGGACATGGCAGCGGCAAAGATCACCGCGACCGGCAACATCGACAGGATGCCCTGCGCCTGCATGGTGGCGTTGGCCATGAGCACCAAAAAGCCCACAGCCGAGATGGCCGAGCCGATCTGGGGGGCCAGGCCAGCCGCCGCTCCGATCGCGATAGCCGCAATGACCAGGCCGGGAAGCGCCGCGACCCCGGCCGTTTGCATCAGCAAAAAGCTAAAGGTGCCGCACGTTAGCGCCGAGATAGCGCGCATGGTGTAGTCGCGCGCATGGCTCCAGCGCGTGCCCGCCCAGCCGAGTGCGGGGTCGACCTCGATGGCGTCGTCCTCGTAGTGCGACGGCTCGATATCGTCGAGCTCCTGCTCGTCATCCGAAAGCTCGCCAACCATTTGCTCCAGGCTGCGACGGCCCTCGCGCACGCTGCCCAGACCGGCAAGGAGCTGGTCGCAAAATGCCTCGATGCTGTTGGGGCGGTCCTGCGGCATGGGGGAGAGCGCGCTCATGAGCGCGCTCTCGGCTCCCGGGGGAAAGTGTGGTATCAGCTCGCTGGGATAGGTGGCGCCGCCGATGATGCGGTCGAGCGAGTCGGCGGGCGTGGCCGCCATAAAGGGAGCGCTGCCGCACAGGCCCTCGTAGATCACACAGGCGAGGGCAAAGACATCGGCGCGCTCGTCGACCGTGCCGGTCTCGATATCGAGCTGCTCGGGCGGCATGTAGCCGATGGTGCCGCCGCGCGAGCCGCCAAAGCCACCGGCGGACGACAGTCGCGCCATGCCAAAATCGGTGAGCTTTACATTGCCCGAGTGGTCGATGAGCACGTTGGCGGGCTTAATGTCCAGGTGGAGTACGCCATTACTATGGGCGAAGGTGAGCGCCTGGCCCAGGGCATCGGCAATGGCCGCGGCCTCGTCAAAGGTAAGTGAGTGGCCGTCCACGCGATGCAAAAACTCGGCCAGCGACATGCCATCGACATATTCCATAACCAGGTAGGCATAGGCTGTGTCGTGCGTAAAGTCGATGACCTGCACGATGTTGGGATGTTGAAGCATAGCGGCAGTATGCGCCTCGCGCAGGACATCCATGATGTCGCTGGCGGGCATGCCGGCACCGTTGATAAGGGGGATGCGCTTAATGGCGACGCGACGGCGCAGGTGCGTGTCGCGGCAGATCTCGATGGAGCCAAAACCGCCGGTCGCAAGTGTCTCGAGCGGCTGGTACCGCTTGAGCAGCTCGCGAGAGCTGGTGCCCTCCAAAGGAACGTCCGGCGAGAACCGGGCGGTATGTTGCGAGAAAAGCGGCATGGCCAACCCTCGTGCGTTTAAAGTTCGTTTGCGAGCGGCGGGCGCGGGACCGAGCCGTTCGCGGTGGCATAGATGCTGCTAGTGTAGCACGCTCGGGTGGGCGACATTCAATTTAAGCTCCGTCTGGGGTCTGGACCTTGCGTCCGGCCTAGCGCTTCTTCTTGTTCTTCTTCTGCTTGCGCTGCTTGCCCTTGGTCTCCTGGGGCTTGTCGGCCTTGTCGCCCTGTTTGGCTTCGGCAGCGGCCTTTTCTGCCTTCATCTTCTTGCGCTTGGTCTCGATGCGGAGTTTTTTGTTGATGCGGGCCTTGAGGAAGGGGCCGAACTGCTCGGCATCGCCACGGACGAAGGTGTCCTTGGGGATCGTCACGCCCTGGTCGGCGAACATGGCCACAAAGATGCGCTCGCCGTCGAGTACGTGGTCGAGCTTGTCAAACGGGAAGAACTGTGACTTACCGCTCTTGCCCCAAACCATCAGGCCGTCCTCGTTGGCGGCGACGCGGCGATAGCGGCCACCCATGGACTCGTCGGCCTCGACGGCGTCGATAAAGTCGCGGGCGAGGGTGTGGTGCAGGTTTTTGCTCCACCAGGCCAAAAAGGCGCCGAATACGATCAGGACGACGCCAAACTTGATCCAGTTGCCGCCGGCCACCAGCATGCCGATGCCGATGAGCGCGGCAATTGCCGCGGCGACATACAGCGAGCCGCGACGCCTGGGCGAGGCGACCAGACGGGCGAAGTCGGTGACCAGGTCGTTTTCGTACTGGTACTCGTTGAGGTACAGGATGCCGTCGTCGGCTGCGGCCTGCTCCTCGAGCGCGACCTCGACCTGGTCGGCTGCTTCGGAGGGGACGAGGTTGCTCTCTGCGTCTGCCATGCTCTTTGGACTCCTATCGCGGCGGGCTCGCCGTACGGGTATTATGGAATGCAGTATGCCGTGCGACCGCATGGCCGCCGCGGCAACAAGACTCAGTATACCCGGGGGAGCACCCATGGAATCGTTGTACCGAAAGTATCGCCCGCTCACCTTCGACTCCGTGGTGGGCCAGCAGCATATCGTCTCGACGCTCGAGCACGCCATCACCGAGGGGCGCCTGTCCCACGCCTACCTGTTCTGCGGACCGCGCGGCACGGGCAAGACCACCATGGCGCGTATTCTTGCCAAGGCGCTGCTCTGCCGCAATGCCGAGGCGGCGCGCGCCGAGGGTGCGAGCGGCTGCATGCCCGACGGCACCTGTGAGGAATGCGAGCTCATCGCCGAGGGCAACCACCCAGACGTTTACGAGCTCGATGCCGCCTCCCGCACGGGCGTGGACAATGTGCGCGAGGAAATCATCAACTCCGTCAACTTTGCCCCGGTGCGCGGCAAGTACAAGATTTATATCATCGACGAGGTCCACATGCTCACAACGGCGGCGTTTAACGCGCTGCTCAAGACGCTCGAGGAGCCGCCGGCACACGTGATCTTTGTGCTGTGCACCACCGACCCGCAAAAGATTCTGGAGACCATCCTCTCGCGCTGCCAGCGCTTCGATTTCCACCGCATCGGCAACGAGGATATCGAGCATCGCCTGTCTTACGTGTGCGAGCAGGAGGGCTTCGATTACGACGACGAGGCGCTGGCCATCGTGGCGCGCCATGCCAAGGGCGGCATGCGCGACGCGTTGTCCACGCTGGAGCAGCTGAGCGTTTTTGGCAACGGCGCCGTGCATGCGGACGATGCCCGCTCGCTTTTGGGCGAGGTTTCGGACCAGATTCTGGGCAAGTTTTCCCGCGCCATTGCCGATCGCGATGTTGCCGAGCTCTATGGACTGATCCGTGCGCAGGTCGAGGAGGGCAATGACCTGCTGGAGCTGACGCGCGACCTGGTGGCGCATGTGCGTGACGTGTACGTTGCCTGCGTTGCCGGTGCCCGTGCCGAGCTGTTTGAGGGCGGCTCCGAGCAGGCCGAGGCGCTTGCTGCCGAGGCCGCTGCCTTTGGCGAGCATCCTGCCGACCGCCTGGCCCGTGTGCTGACGGTGCTCGACGATGCCGCACTGGAGATGAGGGGCGCGAGCGACGTGCGCCTGGTGCTCGAGATTGCCTGCACGCGTCTGGCGCGTCCCGAGGCTGATTTAACGATTGAGGCATTGGCCGAGCGCGTGGCACGTCTGGAGGCCATGGTTGCCAACGGCGCCGTGCCGGCGAGCGTGGCTGCTGCTCAGGCCGCCGCGCCTGCAGCATCCGTACCCGCTGCTGCCCAACAGCCGACGCTCATTTCGGGCGCCCGCGCTGCCGCTCCGGCGGCATCCGCTGCCCCTGCTGTTACGTCCGCGCGCCAGGGTGGCATGCCTTGGGACCGCGGAGCTGCTGTTCCGACTGCCCAGCCTGCGCCCCGTTCTGCGTCCGTGTCAGCCTCCAAGCCTGCAGCGCCTGCGCCTCAGCCCGTTGCGGCCCCCGCGCCTGCCACCGCTCCGGCACCTAAGCCCCAGTCCAACAATGCCGCCCAGGTTGCCGCCGCCGGTGCTGCCGAGACGCCCGCGGTCGAGGATGCCGGAGAGCTGCAGCGCAAATGGGCCGAGGTTGTCGAGCGCGTCAAGGCGCGTCAGGCTTCCTACGCAGGGCTTTTGCTCAACGCCCGCGCCACGGCCGACGACGGCTCCAAGCTCACGGTCTCGTTCCCCGCGGGTTCGACTTTTGCCATTAAGATGCTCGGTCGCGCCGATACGCAGTCGGTGGTCCTGCCGACGGTCTGCGCGGTTTTCGGTCGTCGCACCGTCGACTATGTCCTGGATGGGGGTGGCACGCCGGCTCCTCAACATGAGGAGCATTCTCCATCTGCACGGGCTGCGGCATCTGCGGACCCGCAACCCGTGTTCTCGGCGGCCCCTGTATCCTCGAGCGCCAGCGCGCCGCAGCAGCAAGCGGCGCCGGTAGCGGCATCGACCCCGTCGGCGCCTAAGCCCGCGGCGCCCAAACCGGCTGCTCCGACACCCGCGCCCAAGCCCGTCTCGCCCGCGCCCAAGTCGTCTGACCTGGGCAAAGCCCCCTGGCTACGCTCCGACAACCCCGCCGGCGCTCCTGCCACGGGTAAGCTCCCGACCGAGCCCGCACCTCGTGCGCCCGAGCGCTCGGCTGCCCCCAAGGCTCAGCCTGTCGCGCAGTCCGCGCCGTGGGAATCCGAGCAGGTGCCCTACGACGACGCTATGGTTGGCGGCTTCGCTGTCGATGCGAGCGGGGACGATCTGCCTCCGTTCGACGTGCCGGGTGCGGCGTCCGCGCCCAAGTCCGCTGCAACTGCCCCCAAAGAGGAGGGCGCTCCTGCAGCTCCCTGGGAGTCCAACCCCGGTGCGGGCAGCCCCTTCGGCCATCAGGGTGCAGCCCCGAGCATCCCGCAGACCGAGGACGAGGCCAAAGCCCTTATCCGCAGCGTTTTCGGCCAGTCCACCATCTTCAAGCCGGTGGAGTAGCTGTACGGGCGGGTATACTGCTCAAGAAGAGATCTCTTTGTCCGGGCGCATCTGTATTTCGGACATGTGCAACGTGGTGCCGCGTATATCGCATTCGAGCAGACAGGTACGTGACGGTCGGCCTAGGATGCTGAGGTCGATACGATACGTCGCATGGCCGTCTGTGCACTCGACTTGCTCGGCGTTGATGGTTGCTCCGATTGTCAAGAAAGCGCCTGGTTCGGCATCGACAATCTTGGAGTCCTTTATCTTGACCTTGAACTCTTGGTAGAGGGACGGGCTGTTGTAGTAAACGGTTCGGGTTCCGTCGGTGCACTCATCGGTCGTCTCCCATTTGACGACGGGCTGGTCCGAGCTGGCTATCAGCAGCTCTGCTCCAAAGGCTATAGCATGGGTGATGACAACCAGCAATGTCCAGCCGACAAAGAGATAGAGAACCAAATACGCAACGGGGTGTTTTGAGCGGATGTTTTGGAGCACGTCGGGGGCATTCATGGGGTACCTCCAAATTGCTATCTATAGCAATCAAATTATACCCCACCGCCATGTGCGCCGCCTCGAGTAGTGGCTCGGCATTTAGCCATTTAGTGGTACGCAGAAAATGTCGGATTCCGGCTCTACAAGATTTAGCTTTCAATATTATGCAGATGCAAATTATTCAACTTCGCATAATTTTTGGGTGCGGCTTGCACTCCAGGACATGTATATCGACTGAGGTAGCGTGTCCGCCCCGTTCGCTGGCCTCGCGCCGTGGTACGATTTTTGAGTTTGAAAGTCCCGCCGTGCTCCGGCTGCCCTTGCAGTTCGGCGTGCGGCCGCACGTAAAGGAGCCATCATGGCCGGTATGAACATGCAGCAGATGATGAAGCAGGCTCGCAAGATGCAGGAGCAGCTTGCCGCCGCGCAGGAGAACCTCAAGTCCCAGACCGTCGACGCCTCTGCCGGCGGCGGCATGGTCAAGGTGACCGTTAACGGCGAGATGGAGCTCGTCAACCTCACCATCGATCCCGATGCCCTCGATCCCGAGGACGTCGATATGCTGCAGGATATGATCATGGCTGCCGTCAACGAGGCCGTCCGCGGCGTCAACGAGCTCGCCAACAAGCAGATGGGCGCCATCACCGGCGGCCTCAACATCCCGGGTATGCCGTTCTAAGACACGCATATATATGAGTGCCAACCACAGTCTGCAAAAACTGCTCGATGAGCTGGGCCGCCTGCCGGGCATTGGTCCCAAGTCGGCCCAGCGCATCGCCTATTACCTGTTGGAGGCCGACGCCGAGGAGGCGCGCCGCCTGGCCGAGGCCATCCTGGAGGTCAAGCAGGAGGTCCACTTTTGCAGCCGTTGCTTTAACTACGCCACGGCCGACGAGTGCTCCATCTGCCAGGACCCGATGCGCGATACCACTCGCATTTGCGTGGTGGGCGAGCCGCGCGATGTCCAGGCAATCGAGCGCACGGGCAGCTACCATGGCCTGTACCATGTGCTGGGCGGCGTGATCAGCCCCATGGACAAGATTGGTCCCGAGCAGTTGCACATCCGCGAGCTGCTGGCGCGTCTGGGCCACGAGGATATCCATGAGGTCATCATCGCCACCAACCCCAATATTGAGGGCGAGACCACGGCGAGCTACCTGGCCCGCACTATCAAGCCGCTGGGCGTCGAGGTGTCGCGTCTGGCAAGCGGCCTGCCCGTGGGCGGCGACTTGGAGTATGCTGACGAGCTTACGCTTGGCCGCGCCATCGAGGCCCGTCGCACGATTTAGGTGGCGAGCCTGCTCCTGCCGTATGTTTTCTTCGCGACGCACGGGGTAGTCATAATTTCCCTGTGCGACTGTGAGTTTGTTGTGCAACAAAGATGCTTCGTATCCGCTTATCGCATGGATGCTTCCGCTCGCATCCTTAATTTGCCCATTCGTTGCGCAACCTTTTGGGTTCGCTGATACACTCAAATATGGATTTGAATGAATGCGCCGCTCCCGAGCGGCGTGTTTTTCTTGGAGGAGAACGCATGCGGCCCGGTGGCACTCAGACAAAGCGCGGCGCCGCGGTGCGCATGCGACGCCGACTGGGCTTGGCGCCGCGGGCGTACGCACTGCTATCGTGCTCGCTGGTGCTGGTCATAGCTGGCGTTTCTGCCTATGGCATGACCGTGCCGTCCATGATGCAGGCGCATGCCGCACGCGAGCCGCGCGTGGGGCATGAGGTCAAAAGTGATCTGGGCACCACGACTGGATATGCTTGGGCAAGTGTGGTCGCGCATCTTGTGTTTGGCACCGACGATGCGGATGGCGCCGAGGCCCCGGACAACGAAGTCACGCTTGCCAATGGCAAAACCATCGTGCTCACCAACACCAAGATCATCGATCGGTTGTCCAACAATAGCGTGGCGGCAACGGTGAATAAGGTCGAGCAGCAGAAGGAGCAGGACGCCCAGCAGTCCGGAAAACCCGGCAGCTCGGATACTTCTGGCTCCGGCTCGAATTCGTCGAGTTCGAGCGGCGGCTCTGGGTCGGGCTCCTCTACCGGAGGGTCTGGAAATGGCGGCTCGACGGGCGGCAACACTGACAACGATGCAAACTCCGGTGGCCTTTCCGCTGCCGAGGAAGAGAGCATTCACAGTTGGCTTGTGACCAAGTACAACATGCTCGACGGCTATGTTTCTCGTGCCAATGACGTGGTCTCGACCTATAACTCTACGGGAGATCCCAGACCGTGCGACAGCCTGGTCGGGGAGATGTTTGTCATTCGAGCCGAGTCCGGTCGTCAGACATTCTCGCCCCGGTCAAAGTGGTATCAGCAGTATGCCAATCTGTGGGGCTGTTACACCAACCTATGTCAATGGGTCGGCCATTACGGCGATGATGACGTCGCGCTCGGTAACTTCAACAATAACGTGGCGGCGCTTGCCCTATGATGACCGATCTTGCATCCACCACACCACAATCGCTCGGTCGCGATCCCATGGTCGGCCTGCGCCTGGCGCGTGTCGACGGGTTTGAGCCGGCCATTGCGCTCGGTCAGGACGAACTGCCTGCCTATCTGCGTCGTTTTACGATGCTGTTTGCCGACGATGCCACCATGCGCCGTGGCGGTATCGGCCGCGTGACGCGTGCCGTCAACGCCCAAGGCGAGGCCGTGGCACTCAAGCAGCTCATCTTGCCGACGCGCGATGAGTTTGACGACGATGCCGCTCACGAGGCGCTGGTCGCCAAGTTCAAGGCGGCGTTTCGCGAGGAATACGAATGCCATCGCGCCCTTTCGGGCCTTAAGGGCTTTCCCCGCCTCTATGGCTGGGGCGAGGTCGACGGTGTGCCTGCAATTGTCATGGAATGGGTCGAGGGCGAGACGCTTGCCCGCTTGCGTTCGCGACTCGCCGTGGACGATGCCGGACGCCTGTCGCCGCTTGTGGCGGCGCGTCTGGGTCGCGACCTGTTCGATCTGCTCTGCCGTATGAGCCTGGTGGGCGAGGGCTTTGTCCATCGCGATATCTCGCCCGCTAATATTATGGTGCGTACGGCGCGCCTGCCGCTTGACCGACAGCTTGCCGAGGGCACCTTTGACCTGTGCCTGATCGACTTTGGCTCGTCGCTGGCGCTCGAGCCTGCGTCGGCCGTGGCCGGTGCCGGCGGCAAGGCGTCGTTTACGGAGCGTTATGCCACGCTGCGTCGCGCGACGGTTGCCTATGCCCCGCCCGAGATGCTCACCGACGATATTCCCGACCTGCGCGCTTTGCGTATGTCGCCGGCGATCGACGTCTATGCCGCGGCAAGCACGGTTTACGAGCTCATTGCCGGCGTCGCGCCATACGAAGCCGCGCCGGACACTTCGGGCACCTCGGGTTCGCGCAAAAAGACGCGCGACATCGCCAGCCCCTATCGTCTCAAGATGGACACGCGGCCCGACTATCCCATTGGTGTCCATGCGCCCGGTTGTGATTTGACTCAGCTGCTTCGTCGTGAGCCCGATGTGGCACTCGCCGCGGCCGAGCAGGCCCAGCAGCTAGGGCTTGAGCCGGATTCCGAAGAGCTACGCGATGCGCTGGCGTTTGTCGATGCCCAGCTGTTCGACGTGGTGATGGCCTGTCTGTCCAGCCATCAAAAAGATCGTCCCGAGCCGGCGGCGGTCGAGGCGGCGCTCTCAGCGTTTTGTGACCACTATGCGCAAAAAGTCGGCCGTTCGCTCCGCGGCGAGCCGCTCACGCCGTGCCCCATGGATGCGTCTGGCCGCGCGGTTCGTCGCGCGCTGATGGTCGGCGCGACAGTCGTCTGTGGCGTGGTTTGGGCTGTGGTCGTGGTTTCGGCCGCGCTGCTGGCGTCGGGCGCTCGCGTGACGGCGACTTTGGGATCGCTCGTGTGGTCTGGGTCGCTACCGGGTATTATTGCCGCACTGGCGTTGGCGCTGCCAGGCATAGCCGGCGTTGCCGCGGGGGCACTTGCGCGCGATCGGCGCTCGGGCTTCCTGCAGGGTGTGCTTGCGCTTTCTGCCTGCGAGGTTCCGGTGCTGGTTGTGGCTGCATGTAGCGTATTTTCCCAACGCGCCGTGATGGGCGGCCTTGTTGCCGCTCTGGTTGCAACCTATACGCTTACGTGGTTTTTGCTTGCGATGGGCTTTGCCTTTGAACTTCCCGTTTCGGCACCGCGACGCACAAAAGCCCAGATGGCGACTCCGCTTGCCGGTGGAGCCGCAGCTGCCCGTACTTTTGGCGGACCTGTCGAAGTATCGTCCGATTCTATTTCTACGACCAAGGAGGCCTAGGTCATGGCATCTCAAGTTGAGCTCACCCCATGCGGGGCCATGTTTGACATCTTTAAGCGCGCGGCGCATCTGAGCCATATCGAGCTGTGCGGCTTGGTGCTTTCGTCCCGTCCGCTCGCCGACGGCCGCAGCCCGCAGAGCCGAGCCGCCGATCGCTCTTGGGTTTCCCGCTTTATCGTTCGCGCGCCGGTCGGCACGCTTCAGCAGCGCTACTTTGCCGAATACGGTACCTCGGCTGCGCGTATTATGTCGCAACTGGCCCTGCGCCAGCGCAATCCCATGGACTCCACGGCTGTGATCAATATGGTGTGCGGTCCTGCAGGTGAACCGATGGTACGCGCGCTCGAAGAGTGCCACCAGGACACGAATCTCTATCGCAACGCGCTCGATCGCCTGTCCCAGGCGGCGGAACTCATGCCCGCCGAGCGCGCCGAGGCCGTGCTGGTGTTGTTTGTCGCCGTCGGTTGTTCGGCGGATGTGCGGTCCTCGGTGAACTATGCCATCGACTACGCGCACGCGACCTGTGGCGGAGGCACCTCCACGCCGCGTTCGCTTGGCATGTCGATGACCGCAGGCGAGCGCGAACCCGCCCCGGCGCACCCCTTGGGCTTACTACGCGTGCAAAACAGTTTTGTCGTGAGCGCCCCGCGCTGGATTCAGCCGAGTGAGCGGGGTGTTGAGATTGGCGCGCTGGCCACTGGTGAGGGCGATATTACCGACGTCGGCGACGATGTCTCGGCCCGCCATGCCCATATCTGGTGCGATGCTCAAAATATCTGGCACGTCGAGGACTTGTCGTCCACCAACGGAACCGTGGTGGTAAACGGGGCCACGCGCGTCTGCATTCAGGTCGAGCCCGGCCGTTCCGCCCAACTCAATCCCGGCGACGAGCTCAAGCTCGGCGAATCCACTACCTACGCCATCCTCTTCGGTGCTCTCTAGCCGGCAGATAGGGACGTTTCTTTTCTGCCGGCACTTGGGGACACTCCTCGGCGCGCCAGAGCCAGTCGCCCGGGGATGGAGGGGCCATTTTGGCCCTTGGCGGTCAGTCGGGGCGAAACTAGAAGATCTTTCCGATTCGCGGCTGTTCATGCTTGTAGAGCATCTAAAACAATAGGATGTTATTCTGGAATATGCCGGGTGCGTGAACTTGCCTGTCTTAGCCTTAATAAGGTATAGGGGAGTTTGGCTCAGGGGTTCCGTCTTGTTCTTCAGCGCAGTATTGTGGGACAGATTTGCTGAGATTGGCGCCTTACACCGCAGAGCGCACGGAAGGCTCTCGATTTGTGTTCTGGCCCCAGAATACAGGGCCTGATACTTACCAACTGTGGCATGGATGTAACATCTGTAGAAATCAACCCTTTTGTTGTCGACCTTTGTAAGAAAAACACTGCCATCAACTCTTTGGATGACGAAACTAGGGTGCTTGAGGGGAGCCTTTACTCCCCTCTGAGAGATGACTCATGTTTTTCGCTTGTCGTTGTGAATCCTCCGTTACTGCCGATTCCGGATGAGATTCCTTATCCCTTCGTTTGAGATGGAGGACAATCGGGTCTGGATAAAACACTTCGTATTCTTAAGGGTGGCGATACGCATTTAGAGAAAAACGGTAAATACTGCTAATAGGGGTGACGACGATGGTGCAGGGGCGACCCGCGATGCTCTCATCAATACGTCGGATACTTGGGAAATCAGGTCTAGATGCATGTATGATGATGCTGTGTGGCTATTCAATTAATCCGCGTTCCGAATGGGTGCAGGGTATAGCTGCGACATCGTATGCTTTTGACCCGGCGCGATACTCAGATATTTCTGAGGCGGTTGACGAAGTTTATACGCACTATGCCGCGCAAGGCGTTTCGGAAGTTTGCACATCTACGTTACGGGCTTAGGTTTCTTCAAGCGAGCAGGCCGGTTGCGTTATTTCGAGCGATTTTTCTAGTCTAGACGACAAAAGGCAAAGGATTTGATGGGTATAAAACGCGGACGTTTGTGGGCGGATGCTCAAATCTATTGTGGCAATCGGGCGGTTGAAAAAGATATTTCAACCGCCCGATTGCCAGGTTCGTCGGAGGAGATGTCCGATTCCGACTCTCTTGTAGGAAGAGCTTGAGATCGTATTGGCCCAAGGCAATCTTAAAGCAGTCTCATTGGCAAATCTTCGCTCCTGTTGTGTTGAGGTGTAAGGTATCAGTGATTGATGTTTTGTGGCGGGTAGATTGGGGCCTTCCTTGATTCGATGCGTTCTCTCGAGGTTCATCAGAGCAAAAGGGGCTTTCGTCTTCATTGCTATCACGGTGATTGGAACCGCTCTCTCCTATGCCATGCCATACGTGAACGGGAAATTCTTAGATTTTCTTCTCGGTAACCGCAGCGAAAGAGACGCCGTACTCTTCGCGCTCCTGGTTGCGTCAATAGGAGTTTTCTCCACCCTCTTTACTTATTTTGCAGGAACACTTTCCATTCGCATAACCACGAGACTTTCCTTTGATCTTCTCAGGGAGGCCGTCTTGCGTTTTGAAAGAGACGATTACTTGGTGAGTCGGACCATCGATCCAGCCTATACAACGCAACGGATTATTTCCGACTCCAGCGTGGTCTCATCCTTCGTTTTGGCGAATTTTATCAGTGCGCCGCTGTCCATTGTAGCCATTCCCATCGTATTGCTTATCATATGGTCAATTGATTCAACTCTCGCGGTGTTTTCCATCATTCTCCTCATCGTGTATTTCTGTGTAATTACTGGGTTGAGGAAACTTTTGTATAGGGTCACGTATGAGAAGAAAGAGGCGGACAGCGCCTTTTACGCCGCAATTGCATCGCAGCTTAATCAGATTCTCAACATTCAACTGACATCTTCGTACGGCAAGAGCGAACAAGCGCTCGACGCTGGGTTTAAGAGCTATTTTCCCAAAGTTTTGCGCTCCGGAAAGCTATCATATTCTCTGACATCGCTCGATGGTCTTTTCGCAGCGTTGTTTCAAGCGGTGATACTTGTTGTTTCCGGAGTACGAATCATTAACGGAACTATGTCAATAGGCGAGTACACTATCATCGGTACATACTTCGCGGTTCTCTTTAAGACTTTGAAAAGTATGATGTCATTGTTCAAATCCTATCAAGATGCCAAAGCATCATGGGATAGGACGGCTATCGCGACGAGAGAAAAGGAGAGATCGGGGTGGAATCGGACCGATTTAGCTAAACTCGATGAAATAAATGACATTTCGGTATCTGATTTGGAATTCTCGGTTGCCCTTCCGGACGGATCTGTCCGAGAGGTCCTCGGCGGGTTTTCTTTCAAGTTTTCCGGTCCTGGTACATATTGCATAGTTGGGGAAAACGGAAGAGGCAAGACGTCACTTCTTTACTTGATGCTCGGGCTATACTCATCGAAAGGCAAAGTAAAATACAACGGTGTGCCAATCGAAGAATGCGACTTGGATTACATACGTGCGAGAGAGATATCGTGCTGCCCACAGTCGTGCTTCGCGCCGGACGAAACGGTGAAAGAGCTGTTAGAGTATTTCGACACGCCCTTTTCTTCCTATCACCGGGGTGTAGATGGCCTACTTTCGCTGGAAAACAGCGTGAAGGAGTTGCTCGGGAAACGTTGCTCCGCGCTTTCGGGCGGTGAGCTGCGCCGAGTGTACTTATGGTCGGCGATTTCACGCAAGTCGTCAGTTTTGGTACTCGACGAGCCCACGACTGGGTTAGACGCTGTAAGCCGCGCCGAGCTTGCGGCCTATGTTAAGCGCAACAAGCAAAGCCAGCTGATCATCGTTGTCTCTCACGATGACGAGATGGTCGGCGCGGTAGAAGGGGTAGTGGATTTAGACAGCATGTACCAGGGTAAATGATGACAAGTGTAGTGCTACCCAACTGGCAGAGATAACAAAAAGGCGATGCAGATGCACGTAGCATTCAGGCGGTTCGGACTCGGTGCCTTCACGCCATCGCAACGCTTTCAGATATAGTTCTCGTTCTCTTACTAAAGGAAACTTTAGTCTACGTCATCTTGTCGAGACAGAGGTGAAGCGAAGTGTTGTCGCGACGTATCTTATTCCAGGTGGCTCAGTATCAGCGTGAGAATCGCACCAAAGTGTACTTACGATTCTCGTGTCCCACGGACAACATGAGCTGAGCATTGAGGTTCCACCCTTTGCTGCAACTACACGGGGTTGGACGGCAATGAATATGCCGGGCCGCATACCACGCGCAGCGGGGGTCCATGTCCCAGTATGTTGCCTACAGCAGCCTCGATGTCCACGCACACATCATCTCTGCCTTCGCGTTCAATCCATTTGCCGGAGAGTGCGAGGGTTGCCAGGCCGTAGAATTCGAGCCGAACAAATGAAATGCGGTATCAGCGCATAGGATTAAACTGACGATTGCTTTGCACTGAAAATACGCTTGGAAAGCCGCTATGGGTGGCGGCCCAGGTTAAATAGAGAAGCCCGTCCGATCACTTTCATGTGGCGAACGGTCGGGCTTCTTATTCCACTTGCCAATGCTCGGCTCATATTGGAAGAAAGCTACGCTAATGTTTGCGTGACACTCCTATTTTCTCCGAAGAAAGAGTCGGATAATGAAGAATAGAATTAAAAAAGGTGCCAGATATAACGCAAGTATAAAGGCTAATCCAACGAGACCTTGCAATAATGGCATAACTCCTCCCAGACACGAGATTTTGGTATTTGTTCCCATCTTATTCTGAATTGGACCAAATAGTACCTAGCCACAAAACTACTCGTCAACTGGATCGCACCAATCTGCTGGCAAAACACAGCTTGATTCTTTATCGACATAGCACCAATCCGCAACAGGGCACTCGGCGATGTCGTAAAAATTGCATATATCAACTCCAAGACAACAAGGCTCAACGGGAGGATGTTCATTTGAACCAACAGGATGGATATGCTTCATAACAGCTCCTCACCTTAATCCAATTAGAGACTACGTTTGATCAATGCCACAGTGATCTACAACGCAGATGCTGCCGCCATCCATGTCATAGTCGCAGTAATCGTATGCACCACAGCCATCTGCTTTATCATAAACAGTACAGATGTCAGTAATGCCCAAGAGGCAGTCAAAAGACATCGGCTTCACGCCTGCCTCGTCGCCACTTCCTGGATTAATCGGATGAATATGCTTCACGACTACCTCCCTTTGAGTGCAGAAAAACCTCAATATTGTGTATAACAAACCAAGATGTCTAGTTCACCATATTTCTAGAATGGTTTCGGCGAACGTAGCAATAAGCTTTGCAGACGGTAATCAGAAGAACGAACACCTCCACAATGGTGACAGCAATGCGCTGAACCGCTTATTCCGATACAGTAGCTTCTCGTTGATTTTTCTCCTGCGAAGATGAGTGGCGGGAAATAAGGTCAAAAGCCATCTCGTAGCACATTTTTCTATATTCACATGATGCAGGGTGTAGACTCTTGGGCAAGTAGCCGTGCTCGTCTGCAGCCTCCCAGCTACAGCCCCCACCACAGAAAGACCGAGCCCAACAGTCCGTACAGTCAATTCTTTTTTCGACACCCTGACTCCAGTTTTCAATATACCTAGTTTCGTCAATTCCGGTGACGATGTTGCCCATTTTGAATCGCATCATCCCGACAAACCTGTGACAGGGGTATACGTCCCCTTCGGGAGTCACGGAAATAAAACGCCTGCCAGCCCCGCATCCGACAAAGGCGATCCTGTTGCTCATAATCAAATCAACTGCAGTTTTCAATGTTCTAAACAAGGGCTTTTCCCCTTGATCAATCTGTTTGAGATATTGATCCGCCAAATCTATTAGGCCCGCCCTGATTTTGTTTAATGAGTGTTCGTCGAGTTTGATATTCTCATCGAATGAGCTCACGGGCGAGAAGTAAATCCTTCTGAAGCCCATCTCTTTAAACTGAAGATAGTCTTCAACAAGGTTACAGTTATTATTTGTTAAGGTCGCTCTTGCGCCGAAGGGGAACGACTCGGAAAAACGACGAACGTTTTTGTCGATATCGGAGAAAGAGCCGCCTCCCGTCTTGTACGGGCGCGATGCATCGTGCTTGCATCCTGTACCATCGAGACTAATCAGAACAGAAAACCCGTGCTCCTTGAAAGAATTCACAGCAGTGTCATTCAAAAGCGTTCCGTTGGTCGTAATAGAATAGGTAAAGTTTCTATTGGGGTATATTCTTTTTGAATAGTCGACCGTTTTCCATATCAGCGGCTCGTTAATCATGGGTTCCCCACCAAAAAAGACGATCGCAAGCGTTTCGTTTTCCGATGAACTTGCGACGAGGTAGTCGACCGCCTTGAAGGCTATCTCGTCTGTCATCAGCAGAGGAGACGTTCCATAATCTCCTTTACCGGCAAAACAGTAACTACAACCAAGGTTGCATGCATGTGAAACGTGGAGTTCGATGGATCTAAGTTTTCGAGGCGTGTCTTTTGTTAAGAAAGTCCGCTCAGACAATCGTTGATACTCATCAATGTCGTCTTCAAGTTCTGCTATGGTCGTTTGGTCGTAGCCTTTCGCAGCAAGTGACTTTGTTAGCAACTTCGAGTTGACCGTTCTTCCCGATGCTTCAAATATGCGAAGCGCATCTTCTGATGCTTGGTCAACCTGAAAGCAATTGCGAGTGACCTCATCGAAGCAGTAACGACGATCACTTACTGAGAAAAAATGCATACGTTCCTCAATTTCATGCTGGACTGGCACTAACCTTGTTTATTGTTGCGCAGCTATAAAAAACCACCAGCGGGGATTCGGTGTGCGGCCCAATCGGACTCCCAAAAGGTTCTATTTGAGACTGGCAAGCTTTGTGTTGTTGGCACTTCGACAGCGCTCTTTATTCCAACATGGAGCCTCGCAGTTTGAGTCGACTTGCCTCTGGAAGGTCCGATCTTAACTTGATTTAGGATGAAAACAGATTACAGGCGCGCTCCTCTAGAAAGAAAGGAAACCAATCGCCGCCTTTCACCAGGAAAGTTTTTATAGCCCACCTCGAGCAAAATGAAAGATGCGAGAGCGATTGGGGAACAACGCGAATCTCCCCTTTTGGGTGGGAGCGAGCCTTCAGCCACCGGCGAACGACTCGCCCTGGTCAGAATCTGGAAGTGGTGCCGGGCCGCTTGGGCCTCCCCGGTGACTTCGTGGGGCTTACCTGCCTGACGTCGAGGAGTACATCCGCAAGATTCGTTCCCTATGCCGTTTGCTCTCACGCCCGCCTTAGTTCCAAGTCGGGCGAGCCGCCGCGCTCATGCGACCCGTGGCGGCGACACGTCGACGCCGCGCTCGCTGAGCACATCTTCGGTCGCGGGCGAGCACGAGGTCGCGCCGGCGCATCCGCTGGGACTGCTGTGCGTGCAAAACGGCTACGTGGTGAGCGTCCCGCGCTGGATTCAGCCGAGTGAGGAAGGCGTTGAGATCGGCGCGCTGGCAACGGGGGAGGGCGGCATCACCGACGACGTCTCGGCCCGCCATGCCCATATCTGGTGCGACGAGTCTGGCGCATGGTTTGTCGAGGACCTGTCGTCCACTAACGGCACCGTGGTGGTAAACGGGGCCACGAGTGTGTGTATTCAAGTAGAGCCCGGCCGCTCCGCCCAGCTCAACCCCGGCGACGAGCTCAAACTCGGCGAATCCACCACCTACGCCATCCTGCTCGGCGCCCTCTAGCCGGCAGTTAGGGACGTTCCTTTCCTGCCGGTACTTGGGGACACTCCTTGGCGCGTCAGAGCCAGTCGCCCGGGGATGGAGGGACCATTTTGGCCCTTGGCAGTCACCTAAGGTAAACCTCTACCGCCCACCTATATTTGCCGAAATATGGCCTGACGGCGGGGTACAATAAACCCGCATGCGGATTTCCGTTGCGGGCGCTTCCCATCGCCGGGGCGTGCCCGGGAGCATCCGGCATGCGGCCTTTGCGGCGCTCGGTCATGTGCAAGACGGGCGGTCGGGCCTGTAGGGCGCATCAGCTGCCCCTCGCCTCGGCATGTCTTCTCTCCACGCCATGTACCTGCTGCTGAGCCTGCCTGCCAGATGATTGGAAGCAACAGCGTAAATCCCATCACGCCAACATCCCGGCGATCGCCGGGGCCTGTATACCTATATGAGAGGAGAGGGGTATATGGCGCGTAAGTTTAAGTCTATGGACGGCAACGAGGCGGCCGCATATGTTTCGTATGCGTACACCGAGGTAGCGGGAATCTATCCCATTACGCCGTCCAGCCCGATGGCCGACCATGTCGACCAGTGGGCGGCCCAGGGTCGCAAGAACATCTTCGGCACCCCGGTCAAGGTCGTCGAGATGGAGTCCGAGGCAGGTGCAGCCGGTACCGTTCACGGTTCGCTGGGTGCCGGTGCTCTGACCACCACCTACACGGCTTCTCAGGGTCTGCTCCTGATGATTCCGAACATGTACAAGATCGCGGGCGAGCAGCTCCCGGGCGTCTTCCACGTCTCCGCGCGTTGCGTCGCTTCCCACGCCCTGAACATTTTTGGCGATCACTCCGACGTCATGGCTTGTCGTCAGACCGGCTTCGCCATGCTCGCCGAGGGCAACGTCCAGGAGGTCATGGACCTCTCGCCGGTGGCTCACCTTGCCGCCATCGAGGGCAAGACCCCGTTCCTTAACTTCTTCGACGGCTTCCGCACCAGCCACGAGATCCAGAAGGTCGCCATGTGGGACTACAAGGATCTGGCCGAGATGTGCGACATGGACGCCGTCCAGGCTTTCCGCGATCACGCGCTCAACCCTGAGCACCCGCACACCCGCGGTAGCCACGAGAACGGCGATATCTTCTTCCAGAACCGTGAGGCCTGCAACAAGGTCTACGACGAGCTTCCCGCCGTCGTCGAGGGCTACATGAAGAAGATCAACGAGAAGCTCGGCACCGATTACGGCCTGTTCAACTACTACGGCGCTCCCGATGCCGATCGCGTCGTCGTGTGCATGGGCTCCTTCTGCGACGTGCTCGAGGAAGTCATCGACTACCTCAACGCTCACGGCGAGAAGGTCGGCCTGGTCAAGGTTCGTCTGTTCCGTCCGTTCTCCATCAAGCACTTCGTCGACGTTCTCCCCGAGACCGTCCAGAAGATCGCCGTCATGGACCGTACCAAGGAGCCGGGTTCCATCGGCGAGCCGCTCTACCAGGACGTCGTCTCCGCTCTCTACGAGGCCGGCAAGACGGGTATCAAGGTCGTCGGCGGCCGTTACGGTCTGGGCAGCAAGGACACGCCTCCCGCGTCCGCGTTCGCTGTCTTCGAGGAGCTCAAGAAGGACGAGCCCAAGCGCGAGTTCACCATCGGCATTTTCGACGACGTGACCAACCTGAGCCTGCCCGAGGCCGAGGATGCGCCCAACACCGCAGCCCCCGGCACCATCGAGTGCAAGTTCTGGGGTCTGGGTGGCGACGGTACCGTCGGCGCCAACAAGAACTCGATTAAGATCATCGGCGACCACACCGACAAGTACGTCCAGGCCTACTTCCAGTACGACTCCAAGAAGACCGGCGGCGTCACCGTCTCGCACCTGCGCTTTGGTGATTCCCCGATTCGCTCGCCGTACTACGTGACCAAGGCCGACTTTGTCGCCTGCCATAACCCCAGCTACATCGTTAAGGGCTTCAAGATGGTCCGCGACGTCAAGCCGGGCGGCACCTTCCTGGTCAACTGCCAGTGGAGCGACGAGGAGTTCGCCGAGCACATGCCCGCCGTGGCCAAGCGCTACATCGCGAACAACAACGTCAACGTCTACCTGATCGACGCTATCGACCTGGCCGCCAAGGTCGGCATGGGCAAGCGCACCAACACGGTGCTCCAGTCCGCCTTCTTCGCGCTGGCCAAGGTCCTGCCCGCCGAGGACGCCCTGCAGTACATGAAGGACGCGGCTACCAAGTCCTACATGAAGAAGGGCCAGGCCATCGTCGACGCCAACCACAAGGCCATCGATGCCGGCGCTACCGCTTTCCGTAAGTTCGAGGTTCCGGCCGACTGGGCTACCGCCGAGGATGTCGCTCCCGTCGAGCTCTCCGAGGAGACCAAGTCCGCTATCGCCCAGCAGGTCAAGAACCTGCTCGAGCCCATCGATCGCATGGACGGCGACAGCCTGCCTGTTTCCGCCTTCGTCGGTTGCGCCGACGGCCAGTTTGAGCTGGGCGCCTCCGCATACGAGAAGCGCGGCGTCGCCGTGGTCGTTCCCCACTGGGATGAGACCAAGTGCATCCAGTGCAACCAGTGCGCCTACGTGTGCCCGCATGCCACCATCCGTCCGTTCGCGATGACCGAGGACGAGGCTGCCGCCGCGCCCGAGGCTACCCGCACGCTCGACGCCATGGGCCCCAAGGCCAAGGGCATGAAGTTCACCATGGCTGTGTCCCCGCTCGACTGCATGGGCTGCACCAACTGCGTCAAGGTTTGCCCCAAGGGCGCCCTCGAGATGGTTCCCACCGAGCAGGAGATGGACCAGCAGCCCGTTTGGGACTACATGGTCGAGAACGTCTCCGAGAAGAAGGAGCTCATCGCGGCCAACGTCAAGGGCAGCCAGTTTAAGCAGCCCTACCTGGAGTTCTCCGGCTCCTGCGCCGGCTGCGCCGAGACCGCCTATGCACGTCTGGTGACCCAGGTCGCCGGCGATCGCATGTTCATCTCCAACGCCACCGGCTGCTCCTCCATTTGGGGCAACCCCGCTGCCACCGCTCCTTACTGCAAGGACAAGGACGGTCACGGCCCGGCGTGGAACAACTCCCTGTTCGAGGACAATGCCGAGCACGGTCTGGGCATGGCCGTCGGTTACGAGGCCGTCCAGCACAAGCTGATCGCCGCTACCCAGGACATCATCGCTGCCGATGGTCCGTCCGATGAGCTCAAGGCTGCCGGCCAGGCTTGGATCGACTCCGTCAACGACGCCGAGGCCTCCAAGACCGCTGCCGCCGCCTACGTTGCCGAGCTCGAGAAGTGCGGCTGCGACGCTTCCAAGGCGATCCTCGCCGACAAGGCTTACCTCACCAAGAAGTCCTTCTGGATCTTCGGTGGCGACGGTTGGGCCTACGACATTGGCTTCGGTGGCCTGGACCACGTCCTGGCTTCCGGCCACAACGTCAACGTCTTCGTCTTCGACACCGAGGTTTACTCCAACACCGGTGGTCAGGCCTCCAAGGCCTCGAACCTGGGCCAGGTCGCTCAGTTCGCCGCTGCCGGCAAGGTGACCAAGAAGAAGTCCCTGGCCGAGATTGCCATGAGCTACGGCTACGTCTACGTGGCGCAGGTCGCCATGGGCGCCAACCCGGCTCAGACCCTCAAGGCCATCCACGAGGCCGAGGCCTACGACGGCCCGTCCCTCATCATCGGCTACAGCCCCTGCGAGATGCACTCCATCAAGAAGGGCGGCATGCAGAACTGCCAGGCCGAGATGAAGAAGGCTGTCGAGTGCGGTTACTGGAACCTCTTCCGCTTCAACCCCGAGGCTGCTGCCGGCAAGAAGTTCTCGCTCGATTCCAAGGAGCCCGCGGGCGGTTATCAGGAGTTCCTGATGAACGAGGCCCGTTACGCTTCGCTGACGCGTTCCTTCCCCGAGCGCGCCGAGGAGCTCTTCAAGGAGAATGAGCAGGCCGCTATGGACCGCTATCAGCACCTGCTGAAGCTCAAGACGGTGTACAACGAGGCCTAGGTCTCCCACCGCAGGATCTGAGGGCTAACCTTCGCGTACGTCCTCGGACATGAAAGAACCCCCGCTGCGCACAGAATGAACTGCGGCGGGGGTTCTTTCGTTCTGCGGAGTGTCCGCGAAGGTTAGCCCTCAGATCCTGCTACGACTACGTCCTCGGATTGTGTGGGCGGATGAAGGACGTAGTTGGCCGGGTATTCCGTCCCCTTCGCTGTTTCGCG
>DBEZHA010000007.1:0-231047 GCA_048189585.1 Collinsella sp.
GGCACGGGGGGGGCGACAGGTGTTGAAAAATGGGGCGGTTCCCCATATTATTGATGACGTCGACAGGCGGGGTGGTTCCCCGCGTACGTGCCATCTGAGTAACCGAGGGGAGGGCGCACATGGGAATGACGGGTGCATACGAGCGCAATCTCGATGCAAAAGGTCGTCTATCCCTGCCTGCACCCCTTCGCGAGGAGCTTGGAGAGCACGTTCGCGTGTTCAAAGCCCTGGATGTCGATGCTCTGTACGTGTTCTCTGCCGAGGCCTTCGATAAGTGGGTCGAAGGACTCTTCGCGGGTCGTGAGGGCCACGAGGGTTTTAACCCGCGTGACATCAACGACCAGAAGCTCATGAGGGCGATCAACAAGCGCACCACGTCGATGGACGTGGACAGCGCCGGTCGTATCGGTCTTTCCGAGTCTCTCCGCAAGCAGGCGAACCTCGACCGCGAGGTCACGGTTGTGGGCAACTACGACCACCTTGAGGTTTGGGATCGCGCCGCGGCCGATGAGGACGATGACGATGAGGCCCTGCTGGACCTCTTCTTCTCGTAAGGGCAAGGCACGGGTAACGGATGGAGCGTGGGATCTTGACACAAGAATATCGGCATGAACCTGTCATGCTCGGCGAAGTGCTTGAGTCGCTGCGGCTAAAGAGCGGCTCCGTTGTCTGCGATTGCACCCTTGGCGGTGCCGGCCATTCGGTAAAGATGGCCGCGCAGGTGGGGGAGACGGGCCTTTTGCTCGGCGTCGATCAGGACGACATGGCCCTCGAGGCCGCTGGCGCCCGTCTGGACCGCGAGGTTCCCGGCGTTCCGCACCAGCTGCTGAAGGGCAACTTCGGCGACTTGGACGAGCTGCTTTGCTCGGCCGAGGTGCCCGGGGTCGATGGCTTCCTGTTCGATTTGGGCGTTTCGTCGCCGCAACTCGATATCCCTGGCAGGGGCTTTTCGTATAACGAGGACGCCCCATTGGACATGCGGATGGATCCGGGTAATAACACCTTAAACGCAGCTGAGGTCATCAACACCTATAACGAACACGACCTCGCCCGGATTCTACGCGTCTACGGCGAAGAGAAGTTCGCCTCGCAGATCGCGCGCGAGATCGTGCGCCGCCGCGAGCAAGAACCGATCGAAACCACCGGCCAATTTGTCGAGATCATCAAGGCGGGTATCCCGGCTGCCGCTCGTCGGCATGGTGGACACCCGGCCAAGAAAAGTTTCCAGGCCATTCGCATCGAGGTCAATCACGAGCTCGATGTGCTCGAACGAGGGCTTGATGCCGCCACCAGGTGGCTCAACCCGGGCGGACGTATCTGCGTCATCTCGTATCACTCGCTCGAGGACCGTATCGTAAAGAACCACTTTAAGGAGATGAGCCAGGGGTGCACGTGTCCGCCGGAGATTCCGGTGTGCGTGTGCGGCAACGTGCCGATACTCAAGGTCATCACCCGCAAACCCTTGGTTGCCCAGCCTGATGAGGTTGAGCGCAACCCTCGGGCGAGATCAGCCAAAATCCGCGTGGCGCAGCGTCTGTAGACGCGACCGCGCGATATTGGACCTCCCGCTCGCACCATAAACGAAGCTTAAACACACTACCAACGTACTCGGGATGGGAGGCGGCATATCATGGGCTACAACACTTCAAGCGCAGCACTCGCCTATGATATGAACGCCATGCCCGCCTATCGTGAGACGCCGCAGGCGCCCGTTGCTCCCCGTGAGCAGCGCGCGCCGCGCTTTGATGTCTACACGGGCGCGGGCCGTCAGGCAAACCAGGTGGTAAGCCCGGTTTTCATGAGCGTTCTTAAAACGTTTTGCATCATTGCGGCTATCTTCATGACGATCGGCGTCGCCCGCGTGGCGCTCGCCGGCGTTACGGCCCAGGTGCTCAACAGCAACGCCGAGCTTACCAGCACGCTCGAAAAGGCGACCGATGAGAGCTCCGACCTGGAGGTCATGCATTCGGTCTATGGCGCCGACACGCGCATTCGCGACCTTGCGGGCGCTTATGGCATGGTGGAGCCCAGCGAGAGCGTTACACTTGACTTTTCGCAGGATGCAGCCGCGGGCGCCAACGCGACCGCGACCGCTCAGTAGCAAGACGGTAGCTGAGTATGACAAATGACTATCGCCGCGGTTCCGATGGGGGCCGCGGTTCTGGACGTCCCTCGTCGCGGGGACGTTCTGGTTATCAAGGAACGGGTCGGCAATCTTACAACGCCGGGCAGTCCCGTGGCAACGACCCGGCGTCGCGACTTCGCGGCTCGGACGGCCCTCAAATGCATAACACCAGGTCGCGCAAGAGTTCGTCGACCGAATGGCTCACAGGCACGCCTCTGCCTCGCCGCAAAGCCATCATGGGCTTCATCGGGCTTGGTTTGAGCTTGGGCGTCTTTCGCCTTGCCGACTATCAAATTGTCGAAGCCGATAAACTGCGCGAGCGTGCCGATGCGCGCCGCCTGCTTGCACAGACCCTCTATGCCAAACGCGGCACCATCTACGACCGCAACGGTAACGTGCTGGCGTCGTCGGTCGAATGTCGCAACATCGCCGTGAACCCGCAGCTTGTCGAGGATGTTGACAAGACGGTGTCGGCGCTGGTCAAGGCAACTGGAATCGATAAAAAGACCTGCCGCAAGCTCGTCGAGTCCGATGGCACCTGGGTGTATATCAAGCGCCAGGTGGACGAAGACGATGCTGCGGCGCTGGAGAAGAAGAACCTGCCCGGCGTGCTTTTTGAGCAGGCCATGAAGCGCGTATATCCATACGGCAATCTGGCATCGCAGGTGCTGGGTGTAGTGAATGTAGACAACGACGGCTTGACGGGTCTCGAAAAGCAATACAACAAGCTTCTGACCGGCACGAACGGTTCTCTCGTACGCGAGCGCGCGAGGGACGGCAGCTATATCGCGGGCGGTGCCTATAAAAAGGTGGCTGCGGTCGACGGCGTTGATATCGTGACGACGCTCGACGTCAATATCCAGCGTGCGGCCGAGGATGCCCTGGCAGAGGCTGTCGAGAAGACAAAGGCCAAGAACGGCTCGGCGCTGGTCACCGATCCTACGACAGGCGAGATCTTGGCAGCCTGCTCGTATCCGACTTACGACCAGACCGATCTGGAAAACGCCAAGACCGAGGATATGAACTTGCGCCTGGTCACCGACGCCTACGAGCCCGGCTCGGTCTTTAAGACGCTCGTGGCGGGCGCCGGCTTCGACTTGGGTGTCGTGCGATCGAGTACGTCGTTTGAGGTGCCGGCGAGCATCAAGGTGGGCGACGATACCGTCACCGATGCCGACAAGCGCGACTACGCCATGACCATGGATGTGCGCGAGATGATGCGCCGTTCGTCCAACGTGGGCTTTGTCCTGGTGGGGCGCAAGATCGGTGCCGACGACTTTGCCACCTATGTGGACAAGTGGGGCATCGGTCACAGCTCTGGTGTAGATTTTCCGGGCGAGAGCCTGGGTATCGTCAAGGAGCGTGACCAGTATGACGGCGCCACGCTGGGCTCGATGAGCTTTGGACAGGCACTGTCTGTCTCGCCGATTGAGATCGCACGTGCCGTGGGCGGCATCGCCAACGGCGGCGTGATGATGACACCGCACTTCTATAAGTCCAGCAAAGGCGACGAGAAGGACTGGGGCGAAGGCGAGCGCGCGATTTCGGAGGACGCCGCATCCCAGGTGACATCGTGCATGCAGACGGTCGTGTCCGAGGGAACGGGCGTTGGCGGCGCGGTTGACGGCTATGACGTGGCGGGTAAGACCGGTACGGCCGAACGTGCCGACGAGAACGGCGGCTACCTCAAGGAGAACTACATGTCGTCCTTTATGGGCTTTGCACCGGCACAATCGCCCAAGGTGCTGTGCTATATCACGCTCGACGGAACGCCGAGCGGCTCAGATGCCGCTGCGGTGCCGTTCCAGTCCATTATGGCCAACGCGCTCGACGTGCTGGGTATCCCGCACACGAAGTAGGGGGTTACAATCTTTGGGGCGTGGTTTGTTGTCCCATATGAGGGTGTTCACATGCCCTGCACCACGCATGCGCGGCGCTGGGATACAATACGCCGATAGCATTATTAGGTTTACAGGGGAGCTGCAATGATAGAGATCGCCGTCAACAACCTCGCGGCCGCAACAGGGGCCCGAACCGTGACGGGAGAAGCCGATCGGGTATGCCGCGGGTGCGTTATCGACTCGCGCCAGGTCGAGGAAGGGACGATTTTCGTCGCCTTTCCCGGTGAAAACGTCGACGGCAATGATTTTGCTTCCCGTGCCGTCCAGTCGGGTGCCGGCGCCGTCGTGATGACGCGTGAGCCCGAGGCCGAGCTGGTCTCGCTGGCGCAGGACAAGGGGTGCGCCATCCTGCTGACCGATGATCCCGAGGAGTTTCTGCTGCGTTTGGCGCACACGTATCGCCTGGAGCTTGGCTGCCTGGTCGTTGGCATTACCGGTTCCATCGGCAAGACGACGACCAAGGACGTGCTCGCCGCCGTGCTCGCCAAGCGCTATCGTGTCTGGGCCACCAAGGGCAATTTCAATAACCTGATCGGCATGCCGCTCACGGTGCTTTCCGCTCCGGCCGATACCGAGGTCCTGGTGCTCGAGATGGGTATGAACCATTTCCACGAGATTGAGCGCCTGTCCCAGTCCGCCAATCCCAACCTTGCCATCGTGAGCAAGATTGGTACCTCTCACATCGGCATTTTGGGCAGCCGCGAGAACATCGCCCGCGCTAAGGCCGAGATTGTCCAGGGTATGTGCGCCGCCGGCGACTTCTTGCCGCTGCTGGTTTTGGGCGGCGAGGACGACTTTACACCGTTCATTCTCGATACGTTCGCCCAGCCTGCTGGTATCGACGTGATGCTGGCCGGCGTCTCGGACGATGATGAGGTCCGCGCCCGCGACATTCGTGTTGATGACGAAGGCCGTCCGGTCTTTACGCTCGATTTTGGCCAGGGTGAGACGATCGATACCATGCTTGCCATCCCCGGCGTGCAGTCCGTCCCAAATGCCGTTAAGGCCGCCGCAGTTGCCTATCGCCTGGGCGTGACGCCCGAGCAGATCGATGCTGCCTTTAGAGGCCTCACGATCACCGGTCACCGCCAGGAGATCAAGCGCGCCAAGAGCGGCGCCCGCGTCATCGACGATTCCTATAACGCCAGTGCCGAATCCATGGCTGCTGGCCTCGATCTGCTGTGCTCGCTTTCGTGCACGGGGTCTCGTATGGCGATCCTGGGCGAGATGGGCGAGATGGGCGATGAGGCTCCTCGCATGCATGAGCTCGTGGGCGCCTATGCCGCCGCCAAGAAGCTCGACATGCTGGCGTGCGTGGGTGGTGAGCTGGCCCAGCTTATGGCCGATGCCGCACGCATGATGGGCATGGACGAGGACCGCATCCAGGTGTTCTCCGATTATCAGCAGGTGCTCGACCGCATGGGCGGCGCGCTTGAAAAACATGATGTTGTACTGGTCAAGGGTTCCCGCTTTGTTGAGCTCGACCGCTTTGTGGAAGGTGTGTGCTAGCCCATGTTCGGAAATCCCTCGTATCCAACGTATCAGGCTTTTTTGGGGCTTGGCATCGCCGCCGCCATTGCGCTGCTGCTCATGCCGTGGTGGATCAAGCTGCTGAAGGTCGAGGGTATCGGCCAGCAGGTTCGTGCCGACGGCCCCAAGCGTCATTTGGTTAAGCAGGGAACGCCCACCATGGGTGGCGTTGTCATCCTCGTCGCGATCTCGCTGACCTGCCTGCTGATGGGCAAGCTCACCACCGAGCTCGTGCTCGTGCTGCTCGCCACGCTGGCGACCGGCGTGCTGGGCCTGATCGACGACCTGACCTCCGTTACGCACGGGCGCTCGCTCGGTCTGACGCCTCATGCCAAGATGATCGGCCTAACCATTATCTGTGTTACCTTTACGGTACTTGCCGTCAACTGGTGCGGCGTCGCCCCCGAGATTCGTTTTCCCGGCGGCCTGACGATTGACCTCGGTGTTCTTTCGACCACCATCTGCGGCCTTTCGTTCCCGTGGCTCTACATTGTCTTTTGCTGGCTGATGATCGCCGGTCTTTCTAATGCCGTGAACCTGACCGATGGCCTTGACGGTCTTGCTGGCGGCACCTCCATGATCGCCATGCTCGCCATGGCTGCCATGGCGTTTTTGCACGGAGACGTGAACCTGTCCATCTTCTGCACCGCGTGTGCCGGTGCCTGCTTGGGCTTTCTGTGGTTCAACTGCTATCCGGCGAGCATCTTTATGGGCGATACCGGCTCGCTTGCCCTGGGCGCCGCGTTTGCCTGCACGTCCATCATGACCAACACCGAGGTCGTCTCCCTCATCATCGGTGGCCTGTTTATCGTTGAGACCCTGTCGGTCATGATTCAGGTTGTCTACTTCCACTTTACGCACAAGCGCGTCTTCCTTATGGCGCCCATCCATCATCATTTCGAAAAGAAGGGTTGGGCCGAGACCAAGGTCGTCATCCGTTTTTGGATTATCGCTGCGGCCTTTGGTGCCGTTGGCCTTGCTCTGTTCTTCCAGTTGGGATAGTGGTCTTTCATGTCTCTTGCTGATGTCTTTAGCCTGCTCGTTTTGGGTCAGGGCAAATCCGGTCTCGATGTCGCCCGCTGGGCGCTGGCACATCCCGAGCGCGTAAGTGCCGTTACCGTGTATGGCGGTGGCACCTCTGAGCCCAATGACGCCACGCGTGCGCTCGAGGCTGCTGGTGCGTCGTTTGTCTATGGGACCGAACAGGTCGAGGGCGCCTATGACGTATGCGTGACGTGCCCGGGCATCTCGGAGTTCTCGGGCTTCTTTAAGGCCGGGCGCGAGCATGCCGCCCAGATTATGGGTGAGCCCGAGTTTGCCTATCGCCTGTCGCCCGATAACTGGATTGCCATCACGGGCACCAACGGCAAGACGACCACCACGTCGCTGACTGATTATCTGCTTAAGGCTGCCGGCGAGGCCAGCGTTGCTGTCGGCAACATCGGCGAGCCGCCGGTCAACGAGATTGACGGCCGAGCCCATAACGAGTGGTTTGTGGCTGAGCTCTCGAGCTATCAGATTGCTACGACAACCGAGCTCCACCCCCGCGTGGCGGTGCTGCTCAACATCACTCCCGACCACTTGGGCTGGCATAAGAGCCATAAGAACTATGCGCTTGCCAAGATCAAACTGTTTGACAATATGGCCGATGACGATCTGGTGGTTGTCGACGTCGAAGACGCCGGCATTCACGAGTTCGATGAGTACATCTACACGCCGGGTCGTCGCATCTGCAAGGTTGCCTTTGACGAGCCTGAGGGCGAGGATGCCGCCTTTGTGCGCGATGGCAAGATGATCGTGCGTCTGAAGGGTGTCGAGACCCCGCTCATCGCTATATCCGAGCTCAAGATCTCGGGCCATCACAATGTTATCAATGCCCTATGCGCTGCCACGGCTGCCTTGGCGGTCGGTGCCGATGTCGATGGTGTCTGCCGCGGTCTTGCCTCGTTCCAGCCGCTCGAGCACCGTGTGGAGCCGTGTGGCGAGATTGACGGCGTGCGCTACGTCAACGATTCCAAGGCGACCAACACCGATGCGGTCGAGAAGGCACTGACGGCATTTCCCGATGACGACGTGATCTTGCTGCTCGGCGGCCACGATAAGGGCACGCCGCTCACGGACTTCGCGCGCGTCGTTATGGATAACGTGCGCTCGGTCGTCTGCTTTGGCGATGCGCGCGAGCGCTTCACCGCCGCTATGGACGAGGCTGATGTCGATGGCGATGTGGATATCGCCCAGGCGGATGACCTGCGCGACGCCGTGGACGTTGCCCGTTCGCTTTCGAGCCGTGGTGACGTGATCTTACTTTCTCCTGCCTGCTCTTCGTTCGATGAGTTCTCGGGCTATGAGGAGCGCGGCCGCGTGTTTAAGGACTACGTGGCCCAGCTTGCCGCTACAGCGAAATCACAAATGGAATAGGGGTTGCGGTGAGAGAGGAGAGCCCCCGACAAGGTATGAGGAGGCCCGACTCGGACCGTGCTTCCTCACGTCGCACCACACCGCGTTCCAGCCGCGGCGGGCAGTCGTTTAGCGAACGCTATATTGCCGGCGTTCCCGCCCGTATCATGCGCCCCCGTTTGATATTCATGGCCTGCTTGTTTACCTTGGTATGCTTTGGCCTGCTGATGGTGTACTCGGCGTCTTCGGTCGAGGCGCTGCACGAGAATGGCTCGGCGACGTTTTTTCTGGGTCGACAGGCCGCGTTTGCCGTGGTCGGTGTTCTGGCGCTGATTGCCATCGTGCGCGTTTTGCCGGACAGCTGGTTTGGGGAGGATGTGCTCAGGATCTTCCTCATAGGCATGATAGGGCTACTGTTTCTGGTGTTCTTGGTGGGCAGCGGCAGCCGTGGCGCCACGCGCTGGCTCAACATCGCCGGCATTCAGTTCCAGCCTTCCGAGTTTTTAAAGCCATTTGCCATTGCGTATTCGGCCATCATGCTTGATCGCTTTTTTTCGCCCAGTGGCAACATCAACGAATTCCTTCGCAAGATGGGCATCTACCTGGGCATTTCGCTCTTTCTGATCTTTATCCAGCCCGATTTCGGTACTGTCCTGATCATCCTGTTGACCCTCATGTGCATGGCGTTGTTTGCGGGTCTCGACCCCAGATTTATCATCGGCGTGCTAATCTTCGGCATTCTCGTGATCGTGATTGCGCTTGTCGCAGAGCCGTACCGTATGGTGCGTATTCAGGTTGCCTTGAACCCTTGGGCCGACGAGTATGGTGACGGCTATCAGGCCACGCTTGCCATCATGGCCTTTGCCTCGGGCGGTCTGTTCGGCCGTGGCATCGGCAACTCAACCATGAAGTACTCGTATCTGCCCGAGGCACACAACGACTACATCTTGGCCATCATTGGCGAGGAAGTCGGTTTTGTCGGAACCGTGCTGTTCTTCTTGGTGTTTGCGATGCTGATCTACTCGGCGTTTCGCATTGCCGAGCAGGCGACCGATCGCCGGGGCGCGCTTATGGCGTCTGGCTCCGCGGTCATTCTCGCAGTGCAGTTTTTGATTAACGCGCTGGGTATCCTCAACGTGTTTCCCATGACGGGCAAACCGTTGCCGTTTATTAGCTACGGCGGTTCGTCGATTATTGTGTCGCTCATGCTTGCCGGGTTGATCCTGCGCGTTTCGTACGAGAGCGCCCGCCGCGATGAGTATGACCGCCGCCGCGAGAGCTTTGCCGTTATGGATGAGAGTACCGCCGGCGTGCCCCACGTGCGCGGCGAGCGATCTTCGCGTAACGGTTTTACCGTCCTGGATGGCTCTGCGACCGAGCCGGCAGCCCGCCCGCGTCAGCGAACGGCGCCGCAAGGTCGTCCTCAGCGCCCCAGCCCTCGCAACGCGGGCGGCGGATATAATCGAATCGATTTGAACTCGGACCCGTCGGCGCGTCTGCGTATCGACGACCAGGGACCGCGTGTACGAAGGGACTACCATGACCGATAAAATGACCGTTGCTATTGCAGCCGGCGGCACGGCCGGGCACATCAACCCCGCGCTCGCCTTGGCCGAAGAGCTGCGTGACCGTGGCCACCACGTTGTGTTCGTGGGCCAGTCGCGCAAGCTCGAGGGTCGTCTGGTCCCCGAGGCTGGGTTTGATTTTGTGCCCATTACGGTCACGGGCTTCGACCGCTCCCGTCCTTGGACGGCGCTGACCTCGCTGTGGCGTGTCAACAAAGCCAAGCGTGTGCTCGCCAGTCATTTCTCAAAGGTCGGCAAGCCCGATGCCGCCATTGGTTTTGGTGCCTATGTCGAGGTTCCGCTGCTGGGGTGGTGCAAGGGCGCGGGCGTTCCGTATCTGCTGCATGAGCAGAACTCTGTTCCGGGCCTGGCCAACAAGATGATGAACTCCCACGCCGCCCGCGTGTGCATCTCGGTGCCGGCAGCGCGTTCGGTCTTTGAGCGCGAAGGTGACCCTGACCACGTGCTCATGACCGGCAACCCCGTACGTCGCTCGGTGATCGAGGGCGATCGCGCTCGCGGCCGCAAGGCACTTGGCGTTCCCGAGGACGCTACGCTGCTGCTCGTCTTTGGCGGTTCACTTGGCGCCCAGCACCTCAACGAGCGTGTGGCTTCGCTCAAAAACGAGCTGCTTTCGCGCAAGAACCTCTATGTGTTGCATTCGACGGGTGCCGACGGCTTTGAGGAGACCGAGCGCGCTTTGGCGCTGACGCCCGAGGAGGCGAAGCGTTACCGCGTCCAGCCTTACATCGACAACATGGGCGATATGCTGGCTGCTGCCGATTTGGTGCTCTCGCGTTCGGGCGCATCGAGCGTGGCCGAGATCGCTGCACTCGCCGTGCCTTCGGTGCTCGTGCCGTACCCGCATGCGACGGCCGACCACCAAACCACCAATGCCCGTTATCTGGTCGACGCTGGGGCCGGCGTGCTCTGCGCCGATGCCGATATCGACGGTTCTGCCTTTGCCGATGAACTGCTGCACCTGGTCGATGACGCGGCGGCGCGCGACGCCATGCGTCAGGCGGCACGTGGTCTGGCTCAGGATAGGGCCGCCGCTCTTCTGGCGGATGCGGTAGAGGGTTTGCGTTAGTTAGACGGGATATCGTCGGTCGCCCTCGCGCTGATGCGGTAGGTGCGGTACAGTTAACGGGTTACAGGCAGTGTTTACGCAAGGAGTACACGAGCACATGGCTGATTCCCAGACTGCAACCTCCGCGCCCGAGTTTAAGAGCGCCCACTTTATCGGTATCGGCGGCGCCGGCATGAGCGGCATCGCCCTCGTTCTTCACGAGCGCGGTTATGCCGTTACCGGCTCCGACCTTAAGACGTCACGTTATATCCGCCAGCTTACCCGCGCTGGTGTGAAGGTGCATGTGGGCCATGAGGCCGCCACGATCGACGAGGTCAAGCCCGACGTGGTTGTTGTCTCCACCGCTATTCCGGAGTCCAACCCTGAACTCGTGCGCGCTCGCGAGCTTGGTATTCCCGTGTGGCCCCGTGCCAAGATGCTCTCTGCTTTGGGCCACGGCTACACCACCGTCGCTGTTGCCGGCACGCATGGCAAGACCACCACGTCTTCGATGTGCGCCACCATGCTAGACCGCATGGGTCTGGATCCGAGCTTCTTGATCGGTGGCATCGTCGAGGGCTATGACACGAACGGCAAGAACGGCTCGGGCGACTACTTTGTCGCTGAGGCCGACGAGTCCGACAGCTCCTTCCTGTTCCTGAACCCCAACGTGGTCATCGTGACCAACGTCGAGGCCGACCACCTCGATCACTACTCGGGTATCGAGGAGATCGAGGCAACTTTCGCCAAATTCATGAGCCTGGTGGGCGAGGACGGCACCGTCATCGTCTGCGGTGAGGACCCGCATCTGGTCGAGCTCGCCAAGTCGACGGGTCGTCACGTGCTTTCCTACGGCTTTGCCGAGAGCAACGACATCGTCTGCATGCACCCGGATGTCAAGGGCATCCAGAGCGATTTTATCGTTCGCTTTGAGGACGGCACTGAGCACGCTGTGGAGATCAAGAGCAATCCCGGTCGCCACAACATGCTCAACGCCACGGCGGTGCTCACCGTCGCCCATGTCCTGGGCCTTGACATCGACGCCGCCGCCAAGGCGCTCTCGAGCTTTGAGGGCGTCCGCCGTCGCTTTACCCACGTGGGCGATATCGATGGCATCACCGTGGTCGATGATTACGGCCATCACCCCACCGAGATCAAGGCGACGCTTGCTGCTGCTTCGTCGCTGGGCTACAAGCACGTCGACGTCGTGTTCCAGCCGCACCGCTATTCGCGCCTGCAGGCCCTGTGCGACGACTTTGCCGATGCATTTGCCAATGCCGATAAACTGCTGCTGATTGATGTGTTCTCGGCTGGCGAGATGCCCATTCCGGGTGTCACCTCTAAGATGCTCGCCGATACCGTGCGCGCCAAGCATCCTGGCAAGGAGGTCGTGTACTGCTCCAGCCGTCTTGAGCTCAATCAGGAGCTCGAGCAGATGGTGGGCGAGGGCGACCTGCTGCTCACTATGGGTGCCGGTGACGTTACGACCGTCGGTCCCGAGTTCATTGAGTATCTGACTGCCAAGAAAGACGCTTAAGTCTAATGGGTCTGTTTAACGCCGTCATGGCGCTCTCGGGCATGA
Source organism: Collinsella sp. (assembly GCA_048189585.1). Lineage (GTDB taxonomy): Bacteria > Actinomycetota > Coriobacteriia > Coriobacteriales > Coriobacteriaceae > Collinsella. Next base: position 12,170 of record DBEZHA010000007.1, read on the forward strand.
TCGACACGGATGTGATCGAGGACGAGCGCCTTGCGCGTCATACGAGCTATCGTATCGGCGGCAAGGCCGACCTCTTTGTGACGTGCCATAGCTATCATGCCCTCCGCCGCGCCGTGGCGGTGCTCGATCGCGAGCAGGTGCCGTGGGTCATCATCGGCAAGGGCTCCAATCTGCTGGTTGCCGATGGCGGTTATCGCGGCGCCGTCATTTCGCTCGGACGTGAGTTTCAGCGCACGGTTGTTGCCGATGACGGTTGTACGCTGACGGTCGGTGCGGGCGTGATGTTTGCGCGCCTGGTCAACGATGCCCTGTCGCGTAGCCTCTCGGGCCTTGAGTTTGCCGTTGGCATCCCTGGTTCGGTTGGCGGTGCGATATCTATGAATGCCGGCACACGGACCGAGTGGATTGGCTCGCTGGTTGAGGATGTCGTAACGTTTGACCCGGCATCCGGTATCAAACATTATGCGGGGTCCGAGATCACTTGGGGCTACCGCGAATGTAGCCTTTCCCGCAATGAGATCATCCTCGAGTGCGTGCTCAAGCTTAAACCGGCGCCCAAGGCCGACATTCGCGAGCGCATGGAGCGGTACCTGACGAGGCGCAAGCGTACACAGCCCATGGGTCGCGCATCCTGCGGGTCGGTCTTTCGCAACCCGCCCGATGCGAGCGTGGGCAAGCTTATCGAGGATTGTGGATTAAAGGGTTTTTCGATTGGCGGCGCGGAAGTTTCGCCCGTTCACGCTAATTTTATCGTTAATAACGGAACTGCCTCGGCCGATGACGTTGCCGCGGTTATCAGACATGTGCACGGAAAGGTGAGGGAGGCGTATGGCATCGAGCTCAGACCGGAAGTTAAATTCCTCGGCTTCTAGAGCATCGAAACCCACCTTCCGCCGCGCCGGAGGGCGTTCCGGCGCGCCTGCCAAACCTCAACGCAATATCGTCGCGCACTCTAAGCCTGTCGGGCATGCTCGACAGACCAGTCGTCCGGTTGTCGGCTCGCAGCTCGGTAATCGTCCGGCCGCAAAAAAGTCCTCGCGTCCCTCGGTGACGTCAAAGCCTGTTATGGGCGTCAAGCCTGCCCGTCCTATGGCAACTCCTAAGCCCTCGACAGGAACTAAGGCGGCGCGTCCGAGTCGCACGCTGGGCGCATCGAAACCGCGCTCGCTGACATCGGTGCCGGCTACCGCCAAGAAGCCTTCGGGTAAAAAAGGCGTCAACCCGTTGTCTTTACTTAGGGCGATGGCAAATAAAACATCAGACGCCGCTTCTGTCGTTACAGGCAAAGGCAAAATCGTGGGCGGCGTTTTGGCCGTCTTGGCCGTGCTCGTCGTCGTTGCTATCGTGGTGATTAACTCTGGATTGTTTACCGCCACTGATATTCAGATTCAAGGCAGCGAGCATGTGACGAAGCACGATGCTATCCAGCTGATCGATTTGCCCGAGGGAACGTCGCTTTTTAACGTCGATCCCGACCAGATTACCGAGGACCTCAAGCAGAACCCGTGGGTCTCGGGCGTGGATGTCCAGCGTCAGTTCCCACATACGCTCATCATTACGCCGATGGAGCGCAAGGTCATCGCAATTGCCTATATCAGCTCCGATGACCTTGCCTGGGCCATCGGGGATGATGACACCTGGATCGCCCCGCTGTCGACGTCGGTCGAAGTGGACGATCAGGGCAACGTCATCACGACAGCGCAGGGCTCAAATACCTTGACCGGAATCGATGCCGCGCTGGCGCTCGCTAAGCACTATGGCGCGGTGTTGTTGACTGATGTCTCGGCGGATGTCGCTCCGGTTTCCGGCCAGGCAGTGAGCTCCAAGGCCGTTAAGGCTGGCTTGGATTATGTGCGTGGTTTTTCGAGCGAGTTCTTGGGACAAGTCAAGGATATTTCCACGCCTTCGGTCGAAGCCATCTCGGCAAACCTCAATAACGGCATTGAGGTGTCGCTGGGCGATTCGAACGATATCGTCAAGAAGGAGCGCGTAGTCACCAAGCTGCTTTCGCAGGTAGAGGGCGTAACGTATATCAATGTGCGCTCTCCGGGTAACTATACATTTAGGAACGCTCCGACCTCGTAGCGCTGGTTGATGCTTTGTTGAGGGGCCATACCACGCCGTTTATCTGGTTTGTTTGGTTTTCACGGTCAATTATTTGACTGATACGTTCATAATGTGCAAACATAATACGGTTTACCTTTGCATTTACTTTCAACCTGAAGGTTAATGTGCGCAGGGGTCGACCCATGCTATGGCTATAACCTTTGTTCGGAGGACCGACATGCACGAGACAGAGATCAACAACTACCTTGCCGTCATTAAGGTGGTCGGCGTCGGCGGCGGCGGTACCAACGCGGTCAATCGAATGATCGAAGAGGGCATCCGCGGCGTCGAGTTTGTTGCCATCAACACCGATGCTCAGGCACTCGCGATCTCTGATGCCGATATCAAGGTGCACATCGGCACCGACCTTACCCGCGGCCTGGGCGCCGGCGCCAACCCCGAGGTTGGCCGCAAGGCTGCCGATGAGTCCCGCGACGACATTGCCGAGGCGCTCGCTGGTGCCGACATGGTGTTCATCACCTGCGGCGAGGGCGGTGGCACCGGTACCGGCGCTGCTCCCATCGTTGCCGATATCGCGATGAACGAGGTCGGTGCGCTGACCGTCGCCGTCGTGACCAAGCCCTTCACCTTCGAGGGCCGCAAGCGCAAGAAGAGCGCCGAGGAGGGCATTAAGACCCTCTCCGATTGCGTCGACACCATGATCGTCATCCCTAACGATAAGCTGCTCGACATCGCCGAGAAGAAGACCACCATGCTCGAGGCCTTCGCGATTGCCGATGGCGTCCTTTCCCAGGGCACCCAGGGCATCACCGACCTCATCACCGTCCCCGGTATCATCAACCTGGACTTCGCCGATGTTAAGACCATCATGAAGCAGGCCGGTACCGCCATGATGGGTATCGGTACCTCTTCTGGGGACACCCGTGCCGTCGACGCTGCCCAGCAGGCCATCTCCAGCCCGCTGCTCGAGAGCTCCATCGATGGTGCCACGCGCGTGCTGCTCTCCATCGCCGGTTCCAAGGACCTGGGCATCCAGGAGATCAGCGACGCCGCCGACGTTGTCGCCAACGCCGTCGACCCCGAGGCCAACATCATCTTCGGTACCGTTGTCGACGAGTCCCTGGGCGATCAGGTGCGTATCACCGTCATCGCTACGGGCTTCTCCGACTCCAACGTCAACCGTCAGGACGAGCTCTTTGCTGCTCAGCAGTCTCAGAGCAAGGCCGCTGCCTCCGCTGAGCCGCAGCGCACCGCTCCTGCCACGAGCCCGGCTCAGGCCGCTCCGACCCGCAACGTCGGTGGCACCGAGCTTCCTAACTTCGGCAACGATCAGTTCGAGCTTCCCGACTTCCTGAAGCGCGGTAGCTTCTAAGTCGTTCTTTGCATTGTTGTGCACAGGGGCGTGTCCGTATGGACGCGCCCTTTTTATTTCGACTTTGTAAACTAGAACCTCCAATCTCTTTACGTTCCCTTTACGATTGCCTCCAGCGCAGCAGGTATCCTTTTAGAGAAGTATGACAGCCGTATAAACGCGGGCTGTAGCGGCGATGCCGCGGTACTTGTGTTATTAGGAGGCTTTAGTATGGCAGCACGTGCGGACAAAGTTTCGCGTGTCGACCATGATGGAGTTACGTTGGTGGAGGGCGCGACATCCGATGTTCGCTTTGCCTTCACCGAGCGCGCCGGTGGCGTTTCCGAAGATGCGTACTCCTCACTCAACTTGGGCTCGCATGTTGGCGATGACCCCTTTGCTGTTCAAGAAAATCGTCGTCGTGCGCTCGAGGCTATGGGTGCCGCCGAGTGCGAGCACAACCTGCTCGTTCCCAATCAGGTCCATGGTGATCATATCGTTGCGGTGACCTCGAACGGCGCCGATGACCTTGAGGACGTTCGCGAGCAGATTGCCGAGGGCTGTGATGCCATCGTCTGCACGGCGCATAACGTGCCCGTGCTGCTCTGCTTTGCCGACTGCGTTCCCGTGGTGCTGGTGGCCCCCGGCGGATTTGCCGTGGTGCACTCCGGTTGGAAGGGCACGATTGCACGTATTTCCGCCAAGGCGTGCCAGGCGCTTTGCGATGCTGCCGGTTGCGATGCGAGCGACGTTTCCGCCTATATCGGCCCCCATATCTTGGGTGACGAATATGAGGTATCCCAGGAACTCATGGATCGCTTTGCCGCCGAGTTCTCTTGCATCGATGCGAATACCTCTCGCATGCTTGATCTTTCCGCTGCCATTCGCGAGGCGCTGGTAGATGTCGGTGTCGACGCGGATAATATCGTGGATACCCAGCTTTCGACCGTGCGTCAGAACGACCGCTTTTATTCCTACCGTAACGAGGACGGCACCTGTGGGCGCCATGCTGCGATCGGCATGATGCTATGAGAAAGATCGTATCGGTCCTGAGCGCCGCTGTGTTTACGCTTACGCTGTGCGCCTGTTCTTCGGGATCTTCTACCTCTTCCATTACCGTGGCCGGCTCCACGACCTGCCTTCCTATCGCCGAGATTGCGGCCGAGGGCTTTAAGGAGGAGACCGCCATCGACGTGCTCGTTTCCGGTTTGGGTTCTTCCGCTGGGATCGAGGCCGTCAGCGCCGGCACGGCCGATATCGCCAGCTCCTCCCGTGGACTCAATGCCGACGAACAGGATCTGGGCCTGACTCCCATCGTCATTGCCCACGACGGTATTGCGGTCATCGTGAACGACGACAATCCCGTCGATAACCTCTCGACCGAGCAGCTCCGCGATATCTACGCCGGCAAGATTACCAATTGGAAAGAGGTCGGTGGCGAGGACCTGAGGATTCAGGTCATCAACCGAGACGAGGCGTCCGGTACGCGCGAGGCCTTCCGTACCATCGTGATGGATGGCACGCCGTTCGATCGCCGCTCGGCTGTTCTTTCGGGTACGGGCCAGGTCCGCGACGTGGTATCTCGTTCGCGTGGGGCCATCGGCTACATTTCGCTGGGCTTCGTCGATAGCCTCAACGCCAAGACCTCGGTCAAGGCCGTCTCGGTCAATCATGTTGAGGCGTCCGAGAAGACGGTCGCGAGTGGCGGCTATCCCATCTCGCGCGACCTTTACTTCTTTGTGAAGGGTGCGCCTTCGCAGCAGGCGCAGGATTACATTGACTATGTGACGTCCGAAAAGATGGACAAGCAGATTCGCGAGGCGGGCTTTATCCCCGTCACCAACGACGAGAAGGGGAGTGAGTAGCATGGAAGCACAGGATAACTCCCAGACTGAGCAGAATGTTCAGACGCCCAAGAAGCGCGAGCTGGCGCTCGTATCGCGCAGCACCTATATCAAGGAGAAGGCGCTGCAGTGGATCTTCTTTGCCTGCGCGTTCTTGGCGGTCGTCACCGTCATCCTGATTTTTGTCTTTACCACGTACTCGGCGCTGCCCGTCTTTACTGACATCGGTCTGGCGGACTTCTTTAGCTTTACGTGGGCGCCTTCCGAGGGCCACTACGGAATCTTGTCGCTGCTTGCCGGCTCGGGTCTGGTGACCGTCGGTGCGCTCGCCATGGGCGTGCCGCTGGGCGTGGGTACAGCCGTTTACCTGGTCGAGATTGCCAGCAAGCGCGTGCGCAAGCTCATCAGCCCTGCCGTCGACCTGCTGGCCGGCATCCCTTCTATCATCTACGGCTTTTTCGGCATGATCATCATCCGCCCGTTTATCGCACAACTGACCGGCGGCCTTGGTTTTGGTGCGCTGACGGCGTGGTTTGTGCTCGCCATCATGATCGTCCCTACCATCACCACGCTCACCATCGATGCTCTCAATTCCATTCCCATGGGCATTCGCGAGGCATCGTATGCCATGGGCGCCACCAAGTGGCAGACCATCTATAAGGTCGTGCTACCTGCCGCGAAGCTGGGTATCGTTGATGCCATCGTGCTGGGTATGGGCCGTGCCATCGGCGAGACCATGGCCGTGCTCATGGTCGTAGGTAACGCCCCGGTTATTCCCGACAGCATTGCGAGCCCCATCTCGACGCTCACGAGCCAGATTGCGCTCGACATGAGCTATTCCTCGGGTCTGCACCGCTCGGCGCTGTTCGGCATGGGTGTGGTCCTGTTTATCATCTCCGCCATGCTGGTGGGCATCGTCCGTCTGATTTCCAAGAAGAAGAGGGGGTAGGCTATGTCCGATTCCGTTGACACGACGGTCGATACGACCTCGTCGCGCGAGCGCATCAAGCGTGCCCTTTCCCACGGCAAGAAGGGCCGCATCAACAAGGACCTGTCCAACAAGATCATGCTTGGCGTGTTTCGTGCCGCTGCCTACATCACCACGCTGGTGCTGGTCGCTATCATCGCCTACGTGGTCATCAACGGCCTGCCACACATCTCGCTCGACTTTATCTTCGGTTGGCCCCAGGGCGTCAACGCCGAGGGCGGAATTTGGCCCACGATCGTCTCGACCGTCTACGTGACGGCGCTCGCCATGCTTATCTGCACGCCGATCGCTGTGCTGGCAGCCGTCTATCTGGCCGAGTACGCCAAGCAGGGCAAGGTCGTCGAGCTCATTCGCTACGCTGCTGACGCTTTGGCCTCGGTGCCCTCCATCGTTATGGGCCTGTTTGGCTACGCCTTGTTTGTCGAGGCTATGGGCCTGGGCCTTTCGATGGTCTCTGCCGCTCTGGCACTCGCGCTCTTGATGCTCCCCATCGTCATGCGCACCACCGAAGAGGCCATTCGCGCCGTTCCGCGCTATATCCGTTGGGGCGCGTACGGCCTGGGCGCCACCAAGTGGCAGGTTGTCTCCAAGATCGTGCTTCCTTCTGCCTTTGGCCGTATTGCCACGGGCATCGTCCTCGCCATCGGCCGTGCCATTGGCGAGACCGCGGTGGTGCTCTACACCATGGGCCAGGCCATCAACCTGCCTATTTCGCCGCTCGATTCCGGCCGCCCCATGACCGTTCACCTGTACCTGCTTGCCAACGACGGCATCAACATGAACGCAGCCTACGGCACCGCGCTCTTGCTGATGGTGATCATTTTGGCCTTCAACCTGTTTGCGCGCTTCCTGTCGCGTAAGCGTCGCTAGTTAAGGAGTCCCATGTCCGTTTATCAGTCCGCTCCCGCGTTGGAGCAAGCGGCCATTACGGCCAAGGATTTCAACTTTTGGTACGGTGACTTTCATGCGCTGACGGGGCTTGACCTCAACATCGCCAAAAACGCCATCACCTCCTTCATTGGCCCTTCGGGCTGCGGCAAGTCGACGTTTTTGCGCTGCATCAACCGCATGAATGACCTGATCGAGGGTACGCGCGTCGAGGGCACCATGACGCTCGACGGCAACGATATCTATGCCGAGGGTGTCGACCCGGTCGACCTCCGTCGCCGCGTGGGCATGATCTTTCAGCAGCCCAATCCGTTTCCCAAATCCATCTACGAGAATGTCGCTTTTGGCCCTCGTCTGCAGGGCGTGACTAGCAAAAGTGACCTCGATGACATCGTGGAAGAATCGCTTAAGCGCGCCAACCTCTGGAAAGAGGTATCCAATCAGCTCAACAAGGATGGTTTGGCGCTCTCGGGCGGTCAGCAGCAGCGTCTGTGCATCGCGCGCGTGCTTGCGGTGCAACCCGATGTCCTTCTGATGGACGAGCCCTGCTCCGCCATCGACCCCACGTCCGTCTCTAAGGTCGAGGATCTGATGGCCGAGCTGGCGCCCGAGATGACGATCATCATCGTCACGCATTCAATGCAGCAGGCAGTTCGCATTAGCGACTACACCGCATTCTTCTTGCAGGAAGTTGCCGGCGAGCCCGCCACGCTCATCGAGTATGGTCAAACCGACGCGATCTTCATCAGCCCGGTGGACTCGCGGACGGAAGACTATATCACCGGCCGCTTTGGCTGATCGGTGCGACTAGTCCCAAGCCGATCGGATCTGGTCCGGTGCGTATTCACTGTGCGGGCGGCATGACCGCACCCAACTGATTGGAGTGAACCATGCGCAAACTGTTTTCCCGTCAGCTCATCGAGGCCCGTCACGAGATGCTGAGCATCTACGAGGCCGTCGATCTGGCCCTCCACGATGCCGTGAAGGCCTATGTGACCGACGACCGCAAGCTCGCCACCAAGACCAAGAAGCGCACGCTTTCGATTGACGCACGCTGCGCCAACCTGGAGGCCGTCTGCTACAACCTGATTGCCACGCAGTCACCGGTCGCCTCCGACTTCCGCTTGCTGCAGACGATCATCTACGTCGACTTTAACCTGCAGCGCATGACCGATAAGGTTCGCCAGATTTGCCGCGCCACGCGTCATATGATCAAGGCCGACATCTCGCTGCCCAAGGAGCTTGTCGGCACGGTCGAGGCCGAGGCTGAGGCCGTCTACCAGGTGCTGGGCTCTTCGCTTTCTGCGCTCGTCACCAACGACATGTCCATCATCTGCAACTTGGCCGTCGAGGACGAGCCAGTGCACGCCGCCTACGAGAAGTTCTTCCGCACCTTTAACCGCATGGACACGGGCGATTTTATGGACGACGACAGCAACTATGACGACCTGCGCCGCGCCATCATGGTATCGCGCTATCTCGATCGCATCGCCTCGATTTCCATCGATGCCGCCTGCCGTCTGACCTTCCTGTTGACCGGACAGCGTATGACTGCCGGTGATATCGCCTGCACTGATGAGGATGAGCTCGAGAGCATGCGCGTGCCTTCGGGCGAGGGTGTTATCATGAGGCCCGCCGTCGATGCACGCTACGTTGCCAAGGTGCCCGTTAACGAGGTCAGCGAGGGTCTTCGCTACCTGCTCGATCATCTTGAGGATGAGGACGATGGCGAGGACGACGAGGAGTAAGTAACCCCGTTCGTCGAAAGATTGTAAATACCTAAGTGAGCGCGGCCTTGCACATGCGGGGCCGCGCTCTTGCGTTAGCATGGGACTACTTGTTTGGCTGTCAGCGGAGGCGATTGGCAATGGATAACTATTTGGACTTGATGCGCGCTCGCCGCGAGCAGATTCTGGAACGTTTTTATGCGGCGCTCGATCGCGCGGGCCGTCCCCACGACGCCGCGAGCCTCATTGCCGTGTCCAAGACCGTTGGTGTCGATGAGACCGTTGCCGCCATCCAGGCGGGGTATCGCCATTTTGCCGAGAACCGCCCGCAGGAGCTGGTTCGCAAGCTCACGGGTCTGGCGGAGCATCCGGAGCTGCCCGAGGTGCGCTTCGATATGATCGGCAACCTGCAGACCAATAAGATCAATGCGGTGCTGGGCTCAGCCGAGCTGATTCACTCGGTGGGTTCGCTGCATCTGGCGCAGGCGATCTCGAGCCGTGCTGTTCGCAAGATTGAGGCAGGCGAGCTCGTCGGCCCCCAGCGTGTGCTCATTGAGGTCAATGTGAGTGGTGAGGAGTCGAAGGGAGGCTTTTCACCTGATGAGATTCGCGCCGCCGCGGGTGAGCTTGCAGAACTTGAGGGAATTTGCGTACAGGGGCTTATGACTATGGCGCCCCGGGGGAATAAGGATGTGGCACGCCGCACCTTTGCGGGGCTTCGTGAGCTGAGGGATGAGCTGGAGGCGGCGCATCCCGATTTGAACCTGCCTGAGCTTTCCTGCGGTATGAGCGAGGACTTTGAGTCTGCCCTTGAGGAGGGCTCTACGCTCGTTCGCCTGGGCAGGGTAGTATTTAGCCCGGAGTTTGCAGTAAAATAAGGCTCTGAAGTGCGCGCTGATTATCGGGGCGCCTGCACTAAACCGCGAGAGGACACAACCATGGGCTTCCTTGACGAGATTAAAAATAAGATGCACCTGGGCGGCCAGCAGGGTTACGACCAGGGTTATGGCCAGGACGACGACTACGGCTACGATGACGGCTACGACGATGGCTATCAGAACAACGGCTACAGTGGTGCTTCGGGCGAGGGCTTCTACACCCAAGACGAGCCGAGCAACGGCCTGCTTGGCCAGACGCGCCGCGGTGAAGCTGAGTCGGTTGCCGTGTATACGCGCTCCGGTCAGCTGGTCGGCGATGACTCCCGCCATGCCACGACGTATAACCCGCCTTCGCGCTCGCAGGACAGTGTTGCGAGCGGTTATCGTCCTGGTGCCTATGACACGCCGTCGAGCTACGCCGAGAATACCCGCGCCCGTGCCGCCGCTGCACCCGCGCCTGCACCGAGCGATGCCTCGGCCTATGCGAGCAATATCATCAACGCCACGCCGCAGCTGCCGGCCTATGTCCTGCGCCCCGAGAGCTATGACGACGTGGAGACCGTGGTGCGCCGCGTTCGCACCAAGCAGCCTGTCGCACTGATTTTTGTGGGCGTACGCACCGAAGTTGCCAAGCGCGTCTTGGACTTCTCTTACGGCTTTGCCTGCGGTCTGGGTGCCACGGTCAAGGAGGTGGGCGACCGCGTGTTCATGGTGCTGCCCGCCGGTTGCGAGGTCAAAGATTCCGATCTCAAGAAGCTTCGTGCCGACGGCTACCTTAAGTAAAGACAAGACGAGGAGATTCCCATCAACATCTACACTATCGTCCAGCTGGTCAACACGCTGTTCAACTTCTATTCCACGCTCATTGTCGTCTACTGCTTTATGACGTGGATTCCCATGAAGCAGGGTGGTTTGCTTCAGGATATTGCCGCGGTGCTTGATAGCGTGTGCGGTCCGTGGCTCAACCTGTTCCGTCGTTTCATCCCGCCGATGGGCGGTATCGATTTTTCGCCGGTCGTTGCGATTATTGCGTTGCAGTTGGTGCAGAGGCTGGTTCTGCAGCTTCTTATAGGTATACTCGTGTAGAACTGACTTAGTAACTTACGTCGGGCGTGTAGCGCCGAGGCGATGAAAAAGGAGACTTGTTATGGCTATTACCCCTGCAGACATCCAGGCTCAGACTTTCTCTGAGGCCAAGCGTGGCTACGATCCTGCTGAGGTCGACGTCTTCTTGGAGACGCTGTCCTCCGAGGTTGACGCTATGCTCGCTAAGATCGTCGACCTTAAGGGTCGTCTGACTGCTACCGAGCAGCAGCTTGCCGATGCGCAGGCTCAGCTTGCCCAGGCTCAGGATGCCACCGCCCAGGCCGTTCCTGCCGCCCCCGTGGCTGCTCCCGCCCCTGACTTCTCCGCTCAGGAGCGCCAGATTTCCGCTGCCCTGATCGCTGCCCAGCAGACCGCTGAGACCATCGTCAACGATGCCAACGAGAACGCTGAGCGTATCCGCAACGAGGCTGACGCCAAGGCCCGCGAGGTTATCCGCCAGGCTCTGACCGAGAAGCAGGCCGAGCTCGAGGAGATCGATCGTCTCAAGGCTTCCCGTGAGGAGTTCAAGGCAGAGTATCTCAAGCTCATCCAGCACTTCATGGACGATGCCCAGAATTCCTTCCCGGCCGATCTGATGGCCTCCACGCCGGTCGGTTCTGCCGCTTCTCCTGCAGTGACTGTTCCCGCCGAGCCGCTGCCCGTCGCTGACCCGGTTGTCCCCGTGGCCGATCCCTTCGCCCCGATCGACAACTTTGCTGCCGACGACCTGGACTAACATTCGGCCTACAATTTAGTGCCTAGAAAGGACCCGCAGCTTGCGGGTCCTTTTTTATGACTGTGCAGGGGCGCGCAACATAAAAAACCGAGCCCTGCACATTGTGGCGCAGAACTCGGCGAATGGGTGAGCGGTAAAAGGTAGGTTTTAGGGCATGTGCCAAAAAACTACTTGAGGAGGAAGTTGGGGAGGGGAATGGTACGGGCCTCGCGATGCTCGGGGTCGGCGATGTGGTCGGCAGGATAGCCACAGACAAGCATGTGATAGGGATAAACGCCCTTGGGCAGATTGAACTGCTCCTGTGCCACCTCTGGCTTAAAATGGCATACCCAGCACGTTCCCAGGCCCTGCTCGGTGGCCTCCATCATCATCTGATCGCACACTATGGACGTATCGATTTCACTGGAATTCATCTGGTCATACGGGCGCACCCAAGCGTCTTCGGTAACGCTACAAATAAGGAAGATGAGCGGAGCGCCAAAGATAGATCCATCACGAGCAAACCGAGGCTGACAAGCAGCAGCCTTCTCCAGAAGCTCAGGCGTATCCAACACCATCACACGGGTTGGATGGTTATTACAAGCAGAAGGAGCAATACGTCCAGCCTCAACAATGGCATCCACAACAGCTTGCTCTACAGCCCGATCTTCAAACTCACGACAAGAATACCGACCCCGAGCCAGATCCAAATACCCCATAACCAAACCCTCCAAAGTCAGCAAATCAATCCAAGGTAAACCAAAGGGTACCCAAACCCCCATCCACCCAAACGCCCACCGAATACCAAAGTGTTCAATTGGGTATTAAAGGCCCCCTCGGCCAACCCCCCATTGCGCTCTAACTATCAGCCAAAGTTCCAATGGTGGTACGTAAGGCGAAGGGCCGGCCACGGTTTACTTTCGAACGACTCTGCAAAGCAGCCGGAGTGAGAAAGCAAACCGTGGCCGGCCCTTCGCCGCCGGGACACGTACCCCCAATTAACTGTTCTTCATGACAATCGAATCCACGACATCGGCCACATTCTCACAGCAGTCAGCGCAGTACTCCAGGAAGGCGTACACGTCACGCCAAGCGATGACCTCGAGCGGATCCTTGCCGTTAACGTGCAGGTTGCGCATGGCGTTGATGTAGAGCTCGTCGGCCTCGTACTCGATGGTGTTGATCTGGATGACCAGTTCGCGCAGCGTTTTGGACTTGCGGTAGTTGGGCAGCTCGACCATCAGGTCCTTCATGGCGCGGCAGGCATCGGTTACCTTGTGAGCGATGACGATGGCATCGGGGTGGATGCTCTGGATGTTGGTGAAGTAGACGCGCTGCACGACGCCTTCGATGCGGTCGAGTACGGTGTCGAGCGAGCAACTCATCAGGTCCAGATCCTCGCGCTCAAGCGGGGTGATAAAGGCGGTGAGCAGGGCGTCTTCGAGCTCATGGTGCTTCTTGTCTGCCGCATGCTCAATCGCATGCATCTTATCGAGCATGTCATGGATTTGCGTGGGGTCGAAGTTCTCAAAAATCTTGGTGAGCAGCTCGGCTGCCTGAACGGCGAGGTCAGCGCAAGCGACGTAGTTGTCAAAGTAGAACGAATCGGGTTTCTTTGCCATGGGTGGGTCCTTTCGAGGCGAAGACGGGTGGGCGAAGCATTGCAGTCCGGATGGACGCTCGGTTTGACTAGATGAACATCATGAACAGCTTGGCCATGACAAAGCTGATGAGTCCGCAGGCGGGGAAGGTGAAGAACCAGGTGAACATCATGTCCTTGACGACGCCGAAGTTGATGGCCGAAAGGCGCTTGACGGCACCGACGCCCATGATGGCGCAGGTCTTGATGTGGGTGGAGGACACGGGGATGCCGGTAAGGGTGGCAAGCAGCAGGTTTGCGGCGCCCGCCAGGTCGGCGGAGAAGCCCTGGTACTTTTCGAGCTTGACCATGCTCTGGCCGACGGACTTGATGATGCGCTCGCCGCCCACGCTGGTGCCGATGCCCATAGTGGCCGAGCACAGCAGCATAATCCAGATGGGGATGCCTGCATCGCCGACGCTCGTCTGGCCGCTGGCAAAGGCCACGCCTAAAAAGAGCACGCCGATGAACTTCTGTCCATCCTGCGCGCCGTGCATAAAGCTCATGGCCGCGGCGCTCGCGATCTGAGCGTATTTAAAGAAGACATTGGCACGTCGCCTGTTGGCGGCGGCGAAAAGAATCGAGACGAGCTTGCACAGGACCCAGCCCATGACAAAGCCCAGGCCTATGGAGAGCGCCAGGCCGTAGATGACCTTCATCCACTCGTGGACGTTGACGCTGCTCGCACCGCCGAGGGCGATGGCGGCACCGGTCAGGCCGGCGATAAGGCTGTGGCTTTGCGAGGTGGGGATGCCAAAACGCGACGCTGTGGCGCCGTAGACGACGATGGAGAACAGCGCCGCGCAGAGGCACGCGAGCGCCATGGTGCTGTTTCCGCCAAAGTCGACGATATGCGAGATGGTATTGGCGACGCTCGCGTTAAAGTGCGTCATGATGAGCACACCGAGGAAGTTGAATGCGGCGCTCATGAGAATGGCGGCGCGGGCGGGCATGCAACGCGTAGTGACGCAGGTCGCGATGGCGTTGGGCGCGTCGGTCCATCCATTGACGAAGATGGCGCCCAACGCGAGGATCACGGTGACGGCAAGGACTGGGTTCGACACAATTTGGCCGAGGAAGGTTGAGAACGTTACGTCCATATATGGGCTTTCTCGAAGTTTGCAGACACGTTACAAAAACATGATAAATCGTATCACCTCCTGTGGGTTTCTTTACCGAGTTCTGATGGGAGAAGTGAACTTTTTGGCACTAAAATTGAATATTAGCCCTGTTGACCGCGGGTGTTCTTTTTGCTAACACGCCATGCGGACACGTGCGATTACTACGACACTCCAAAACCACAGTCTGTTCGCTTTACAACATGCAAACATGCGTTCGATAATAGGAGGCATGGAATATCGACAGACAGATGGCAAAACTCGGCGCGTGCACAAGCAGTATGTGGACGTCGTGGCTCGCATCCTCGCGGGCGGACAGGTCGTGCCGGTCACCGTCTGCTGGGTCGACGGTCGTTGCTTTACGATTGACGAGATTGTCTCGACCACTGGGTTTGGCCTGACGGTTCACGGCATCCGTACGGCAACCTATAAGGTGCGTTTTGGCGGGCACGCGACCGAGTTGTATCTGGAGGACCAGACGCGCGAACGACCAGATGGTTCGCAGGCCCATCTGATGCGTTGGTGGGTGTGGGCATTCGACCGTACGCTCGAGGGCGAGCGCCGTGGGTAAGGACGTACGGCATTCGGGTACAATGACAGGAATCTTGTCACCTGCTGCGCCGTCTTTCACGGCACTTTTTGAAAGGACGAACCTATGAACGATATCCAGGGCTATCAGAACGGCCCCGTCGAGAGCGGCGCAAGCCGCGCCAAGGAGATGTCGCCGCGCGCGTACAATCTCGCCATGTCTGCCCTGATCTTCTTGGGCTTTTGCGCCATGGGCGCCGGCGCCTACTTTACGAGCACCATGTCGTTTGCGCGCATGATGATGAGCGGCGCCGCTTTGCCGCTGGTCTTTGGCTCATTTATTTTGACCATCGTCGGCATGGTCATGATGTCGGCCGCCGCCAGCAAGCAGTCCGTGGGCCTGTCCCTTGTGGGCTACGTAATCTTTGCGAGCACCTTTGGCCTGACCGCGTCGTTTGGCCTTGCCAACTACGACCTGCCCACCATCAACACTGCCTTTATCGCCACGGCCGCTATCACCTTTGTCTTTGGCGCGTTGGGTGTGACCTTCCCCAAGTTCTTCCAGCGTGTGTATGGCATTGGTTTTGGCATCCTGCTTGCCACGATTCTGGTCGAGATCGTGCTGATGTTTATGGGCGTCTCGCAGACCATCACCGACCTGATTGTGATCGTGGTGTTCGCCGGCTTTATTGGCTACGACACCTATGTGGCCACGACAGTGCCGCCCACGCTGCCCAACGCCGTGCTCATGGCATCCAACCTGTTCGTGGACATCATTAACGTGTTCCTGCGTATTCTGAACATCCTTGGTCGTCGCGACTAGTGCCAAATTGCAGCGGTGCTTGCCGCGCACGCAATTCGATGCGAAAGGCGGTCCTTCGGGGCCGTCTTTTTTGTACACGGCGGGGTATTATGGATGGGAAAAGCCGATAGCGGCAGAGACCGAGAAAGGTGACCACTTATGGCAGACGTCGACAACAGGAACCGTAACCGCAGGTCCAATCGAACGGGTCAGCCCAATCCCAAGCGCGAGGCGCGTGCTAAGGCCGCCGAGCGCCATGTGGCGGCTGTGTCCGAGGCCTGCGCCAAGGACATTGAGCGCTCGCTTGCCGGCGTGCGCGAGTTCGATGGTATGCCTGCCGGATTTGTCGCGGCGATGAAGGCCAAGGCCCAAGCGGCCGACGCTGCCGAGGAACAGGTTGCTGAGGAGTCTGAGGCCGCCGAGGTCGAGACCGCTGAGGTTGCGTCCGCCGAGACTGAGGTCACGGCCGAGCCTGCACCCGCAGAGGAGGCCGCGGAGATCGAGTCCGCGCCTGCTGCTGAGGAGCCCGCTCCGGTCCTGCCCGAGGTCACCGTGCTCGACGCCTCTGCCACGCAGGCCATTCTGGATAACGGCCGAGGCTACGCGCAGTTCTGTGACATGGCCGTGCTCGCCTTTGCCTCGTTCACCAACCCGGGCGGTGGCTACATCCAGGGCTATCTGGGTCAGGAGGCCACGCTCTGCGCCGATTCGTATCTGTACAACGTACTCGATAAGCAGCGCAAATGGTACGGCGAGAACCGTCGCCGCAATATCAACTGCGAGCTTTACCGCAACCGTGCGCTGGTGGTGCCTGCGGTGCGCTTCGACCGCAACCACGTGCATGCGTATGCCGACGTAATCGTTGCCGCTGCGCCCAACGTCAAGCGCGCTCGCCAGGAATATCGCGTGGGTGACGATGCCTTGCTGGATGCCCTGCGCGACCGTATCCGCTTTGTCCTTGCCATCTGCGATGAGCTGGGTCGCGAGAAGCTCGTGCTGGGTGCTTGGGGCTGCGATAATAACGGCTTTGACGCCGAGGCCGTAGCCGAGCTCTTCCGTAAGGAGCTCGCGTCGGGCGACTTTAAGGTCAAGCAGGTCTTCTTTGCCGTGCCCTCTACGCGCTGGGACGAGGATTTTGCCAAGTTTGAGCACGTGCTGGCAAACTTCCCCGCGCGCAACGAGGAGTCCTATGCCCAGGTTGTCGCTCGCGCTGCGGCTGCTCGCGCCGCCGAGCAGGCCCAGACTGCCGCCGAGGACGATGAGGACGATGGCGATTGGCGCAAGTACCTGTAATCGGTACGTGCCGACAGATAGGTCGAGCCGGCGGGAGGGGCTGCTCCCGTCGGCTTTTTACTGAGCGAGGGGCTTACGATGAAAAACGTTCTGTGCTTTGGCGACAGCAATACCTATGGCTACGATCCGGCAGGTATGCGCGACAGCACCGCAGTGCGCTATGCGCAGGATGTGCGCTGGTGCGGTGTGGTGCAGCGTGACCTGGGTGAGGGTTGGCATGTGATTGAGGAAGGCCTAAATGGTCGCACGACGGTGCGCGACGATATGTGCCATCTGGACACCAACCTCAACGGCATTCGCGCGCTGCCGATGCTGCTCGAGGCCCATAAGCCGCTGGATGCGATCGTGATTATGCTGGGCACCAACGACTGCAAGACGGTCTTTGGCGTGACGGCCTCCGATATTGCCCGCGGCGCCATGGCACTGATTCGCTTGGTGCGCGCATTTCCCTGGACCAATGCCGCACCCTGCCCGCGTATTCTGCTGATGGCACCTATCAAGATCAAGCCGCAAATCGCCGATGTATATATGACCGATTTTGACGAGCGTTCCGTTGAGGCCTCGGAGCATTTTGCTGAATACTACGCGCACGTAGCCGAGCAGTTTGGCTGCGACTTTTTGAATGCAGCGGAGTTTGCCGAGCCGGGCGATATCGACTATCTGCATATGATGCCCGAAAGCCATGAGAGCCTGGGTCACGCCGTGGCAGCCAAGCTCCAAGAGATGCTCGGTGAGTAGTGCGATCCCAAGCCGCCGCAAAGGTGTCTGTCCCCTTTGCGGTGGTTTGGGCTGCGAATCTTAATACTGCCACATGTGGTTGACGGGGCCGGAGCCTTTGCCCATGTCAAAGCCGGCGGCCAGAGCGCCTGTCAGGTAGGCCTTGCCGGCGTTGACGGCGTCGGCAAGATCCATGCCCTGAGCCAGCGCGCAGGCGATGGCGGACGAGAGCGTGCATCCGGTGCCGTGCGTGTTGTCGGTCTCGATGCGCTTGTGGCGGAACCACGTGGTGAGTGGATCTCCCAGATGGTTGCCCTCGTCATCGAGTGGCGCGGGTTCGGCCAGTACATCGTTGGCCTCGTTGACAAGATGCCCACCCTTAACGAGGGATGCACAACCAAAGCGGCGGGTGAGGAGCATGGCAGCATTTTGCTGCGTGCGCTCGGAGTCGACCTCGTAGTCGAGCAGGGCCATGGCCTCGGGAATATTGGGCGTGATAACCGTCGCTAGCGGGAACAGGCGGCGAGTGAGCGCCTCTGCGGCATCTTCGGCAATCAGCCGTGCGCCCGAGGTGGCTACCATGACGGGGTCGACTACCACGTTTGTCGCCTTCCAGGCGCTCAGGCGGTCGGCGATAACATCGATAATCTCGACAGAAGAAACCATGCCGATCTTGACGGCGCTCGGGCGGATATCGTCAAAAACGGCGTCAATTTGCGCGGCTACGATATCTGGCGAGATATCCTGCACGGCGGTAACGCCCAGTGTGTTTTGCGCTGTGATGGCGGTGATGGCCGTCTGGGCATACAGACGGTGCGCCGTGATGGTCTTGATGTCGGCCTGAATGCCGGCGCCGCCGCTGGAATCGGATCCCGCGATGGACAGGACGGCAGGTACCTTACTACGATCCATGTTCGCTCCCTTGTTCGGTCGGAATCAAATGGGTCTTTAAGCCAGCATTATAAAGATGCCCGGGCCGACTCTATATCGAACCCGGGCGGGCGATGCAATCTTTACGCAAATGCAAGCAAATGTTCACACGTCAACAATTGACAGGCACCAGCTCGCCGACAGAAGCGGCCGCGGCGACAGGTTAGTCCTCCATGCCGAGGTCGATCGTGGTGCCCTCGAAGATCTTGTTGACGGTGCGGACGGCGCACATCTTGCCGCACATAGTGCAGGTGCCCTCGGTGGCGGCGGGGGATTCCTCGTAGCGCTTCTTGCCCGTAACCGGGTCGAGCGCGCACTTCCACATGGCATCCCAGTCGAGCTTGCGGCGTGCCTGGCCCATCTTGTCGTCCACGTCGCGGGCGTGCGGCACCTTCTTGGCGATATCGGCGGCGTGCGCGGCAATCTTAGTGGCCATGAGGCCGTCGAGTACGTCCTGGGCGTTGGGCAGGCACAGGTGCTCGGCCGGCGTCACGTAGCACAGGAAGTCGGCACCCGAGCTCGCGGAGATGGCACCACCGATGGCTGCGGTGATGTGGTCGTAACCCACGCCGATATCGGTCACCAGTGGCCCCAGCACATAGAACGGGGCGTTGTGGCACAGACGCTTCTGCAGCTTCATGTTGGCGGCGATCTCGTCGAGCGCCATGTGACCCGGGCCCTCGACCATAACCTGGACGCCGGCGGCCCAGGCGCGCTTGCATAACTTGCCGAGCTCAATCATCTCGGCAGTCTCGGTGGCGTCGTTGGAGTCGTAGAGACAGCCCGGGCGGCAGGAGTCGCCGAGCGAGATCGTTACGTCGTACTCGTGACAAATATCGAGCACCTCGTCAAAGTACTCGTAGAGCGGGTTTTCGTTGCCGGTGACCTCCATCCAGCCAAACAGCAGCGAGCCGCCGCGGCTGACGATGTTCATCAGGCGTCCGGTCTCCTTAAAGGTCTTGATGACCGACTTGTTGATGCCACAGTGGATGGTCATAAAGTCCACGCCGTCTTCGGCGTGTGCACGCACGACCTCGAGCAGATCGTCCTTGGTCAGCTTGACCAGCGGCTTTTCCATGTAGCCGATGGCATCGTACATGGGGACGGTGCCTACCATGAGCGGCGTCTCGTCGATGAGCTGCTGGCGGAACTGGCGCGTCTTGCCCGAGTTGGAGAGGTCCATGATGGCGTCGGCGCCAAAGTCCTCGGCGATCTTGACCTTCTTCCATTCCTCGGCGGCATCGGCCTTGTCGCCTGAGATGCCCAAGTTCACGTTGACCTTGGTGGACAGGCCCTCACCGACGCCAAAGGCGCGCATGCCCTTTTTGATGTGCACGATGTTGGCGGGAATGGCGATGCGGCCGTCGGCCACGCGCTCGCGGATGTACTCGGGGTCGCGATGCTCGCGCTCGGCGACTTCCTTCATCTGCGGCGTGATCTGCCCGGCGCGGGCGAAGTCGATTTGCGTGACGAGCTTGGGCTCGGTCTGTGTGCTCATTGGCACGGCTCCCTTCGTTGGCATTACCCATATCAGGTTTGCGGGTCAGGGCGGGCGCACCCAGTCTCAGCCTGCCGTCTTGTCCTGCAAGCTCCCCGTTTATGTAATGGGCTCAAGTATAGCTCGAATGGGTACGATTGGCCTAACGGACGTGCCAGTGGGGAGGCGTACATGGAAGACAAGCATCTATATCGAGAGACACAATGGGACATATCGGCCGAGGAGGGCCGTGCGCACCATGGGTTAGTCGCGATTGGCTTTGCGGTGCTTGCCGTGCTGGTGATTGCCTTTTGTATTTGGACGTTTGGCGGTCGCGGCGGCGCTGCCTGGGAATTTGAGGCCGATGATGCCCTGCCGATTATGACGGTGAGGAGTACTGGCGGTAATGCCAATACGCTCGCCGTTCCGGGCGATTATTGGTATCCGCGCGACGAGTTTGTGCAGTTGCAGCTGAGTGGTGGATCCATTCCGGGTGAAGAAATCGAACGCGTGACGTTTGATGCAGCGCTCAAAACGCTCACGGTAAAGCTCAAAGATCAGGGGGACGTGCCCACGACCATGGATATCGCCCTGACGGAATGGCGTTTGGAGCCTCCGACGGGTGTTGCGGTGTCCGAGGTTGAGCACGTCAAGATTGTCTATCAGGACGGTTCGACAAATGGGATTGCAAAGGCCGACGGTCTAGCAGAATAGGTGTCGAGCCTAGCAGCCAATTCATAAAAGTTGCGGTGGAATAGTTCCTGATTGTGCGATAAAAGGCTCAAATAGGAACTATTCCACCGCAAGTTATATGGAGAAAGCTGAGCGGGTCAGTGTTGGGTGCCGGCTCTAGAGTGCTCGTTGATGAAGGCCAGGCTGTCTGGGGACGAGAGCTCGGGGACATAGCGGTAGCCAAGGTTGAACTCGGTAAGACCGGCGGCGTCCTCGACCTTGTTTTCCGCCATCCAACGGACCATCGAACCGCGTGCCTTTTTGCTGGCGGTCGATCGCTGGACGGGCTTGCCGTTGCGGACACCTTCGCCAAAGAGACAAGTGACGGTTGTGGCGTCGCCTGCGAGATGGGGTAGAACGGCTTTGGCGTATTCCACGCTGGCAAGGTTGACGATCGTGGTGTCGGAACCGGCCGGCGCAATTGCCTGCGCGAGTCGATTCCCCCAGAAGGCATAGAGATCGCGAGCGCCGTCGACGGAGAGCTTCGCCCCCATTTCGAGCCGATAGGGCGACACGCCGTGGAAGGGGCGCACGCATCCGTAGAGTCCCGAGAGGATCCAGAGATGGTTTTGCAGCCAGTCGAGCTGTGCAGCATCCATGACCTCGGGTGCCATACTTTGGTATTGGATGCCGTGGTAGGACATGACGGCGGGGGAGATTCGACGTGCGATATCGGGATCGGCGAGGTCGGCATCGCTCAGGACGGGCATAAATTCGTGAAGCGTATCCAGGCACGTTGTAAGCAGCTTGTCGCTCACGTTCCAAAGGGCCTGCAGGCCGCCGCTGCCTCCATTCCGCTCGATATCTAGCAGTGCGCGGTGGAGGCGAGCCATCTCGTGCGCAAAAGGTGGAATGCTCAGGACTTCAAAAGCATCTTGGGCCGCGCGCATCTGCTTGGCGGGCGAAATGATGACCTGCAGCATGGGCTCTCCTCTGCCAAAAAAGGAAGTTGCGGTGGAATACGGTCTGTTTTGGCCGTTTATGGGCCAGTTTAGTCCGTATTCCACCGCAAGTTATAATGGGCTGGTTACGCGCGCTCGAGGAAGGCCTTGTAGCCGCGATAGGCCTCGTAGATGTCGGCCTTGTTGGCGACCTCCCACAGGGCGTGCATGGACAGGACGGCAACGCCGGAGTCGATGACGTTCATGCCGTACTTGGCCATGATGTAGGCAATGGTGCCGCCGCCGCCCGCATTGACGCGACCGAGCTCACAGGTCTGGAAGTCCACGCCAGCCTCGTCCATGATGTCGCGGACGAGGGCCACGTACTCGGCATCGGCGTCATTGGAGCCGCCCTTGCCGCGGCTGCCCGTGTACTTGTTAAAGCACAGGCCGCGACCCATAAAGGCGGCATTTTTGGTCTCGAACTTGCCGGCATAGCCCGGGTCGAAGCCGGCGGAAACATCGGAGGAGAGCATGCGGCTGCGGGCGAGTGCGCGGCGCAGGGCCAGCGGGCTATCCTCGCCGGCGAGCGTCATGATCTCGGCGACGGTGTTCTCGAAGAAGCGGCTCGTCATACCGGTGGCACCCACGGAGCCGATCTCCTCCTTGTCGACGATGAGCGTGATGCTCGTGCGCTCCACGTTGGCGACGTCGATTTGGGCAAGCATGGAGGGGTAAGCGCAGACGCGGTCGTCGTGGCCATAGCCCAAAATCATGGAGCGGTCGAGGCCCATGTCGCGGGCGGGACCGGCGGGCACGACTTCGATCTCGGCGGAGAGGAAGTCCTCCTCCTCGACGTCATACTGCTCCTTGAGGATGTCCAGGAACATCTGCTTGACGGGCTCCTTGGGGGCGTCCTTGTCGTCCTCATCGAACTTGACGGGGCGACCACCCACGATCACGTCGAGGATCTCGGCGTCGACGGCATCTTTGGCGGGCTTGGACATCTGCTCGCTCGAGAGGTGGATCAGCAGGTCGGAGATGGTAAAGACCGGGTCGTCGGCCTTGTCACCGATGTTGATATCGACGGTGGTGCCGTCCTTTTTGCAGATGACGCCAACGAGTGCAAGCGGGGAGGCCACCCAGTGGTAGCTCTTGACGCCGCCGTAGTAGTGTGTGTCGAGGTAGGCCATGTCGCCGGCCTCGAAGGCGGGGTTTTGCTTGAGGTCCAGGCGCGGTGAGTCCACGTGGGCGCCCAGGATGTTAAAGCCCTGCTCGAGCGGGGCGGTGCCCAGGTTGACGAGCATAAGGTCCTTGCCGTGGTTGGCGGCGTATACCTTGTCGCCGGCCTTGAGCGCGCGGCCTTCGGCGATCACGGTCTCCAGGTCGACGTAGCCCGCCTCCTCGGCCATTTTGATGCCGGTCTTGACGCACAAGCGCTCGGTCTTGTTCTCGCTCAAAAACTGCTTATAGCCGCGGCAAAGCTCCTCGAGCTCCTCGATTTGCTGTGGCGTGTACTTTTTCCATGCGCAGGGACGCTCCATGACGCAGGCTCCTTTCGGATCGATCGTGCTGGTTAATGTACCGTGAGCCATCGTATCACGCACGGGCGCGCGGTGGCGGGGGAGCTTGATGTGCGGTGGCCGCGGGGCGGGGAGCGTGTAAACTGGAGTGAGCAAACCGTGCCCAGCCCAAAGCGAGGTATTCAATATGTCTGACAAGCGCCGCATCTTTGCCGTTATCGACGGCAACTCGCTCATGCACCGTGCCTTCCACGCCGTGCCGCCGACCATGAACGCGCCGGACGGTCGCCCCACCAACGCGATTTTCGGCTTTCTGAACATGTTTCTCAAGATGATCGATGCCTTTAACCCCGACGGCGTGGTCGTGGCGTTTGATAAGGGCAAGCCGCGCGTGCGCATGGAGATGCTGCCGCAGTATAAGGCGCAGCGTCCGCCCATGGACCCCGATCTGCACGCACAGTTTCCGATGATCAAGGAGCTGCTCACCGCGCTCAACGTGCCAATTCTGCAGTCCGAGGGCTGGGAAGGCGACGATATTCTGGGAACCATGGCGCGCCTGGGTGAGGAGGCCGGCTGCGACATGCTGCTGGTGACCGGCGACCGCGATATGTATCAGCTCGTGACCGAGCACGTCAACGTGGTCTCGACTCGCAAGGGTCTGTCCGACGTGGCGATCATGACGCCCGAGAGCGTGGACGACCTGTATCATGGCATTACGCCGGCGCTCGTGCCCGATTTTTACGGTCTAAAGGGCGATACGTCCGACAACATCCCCGGTGTACCGGGCATCGGTCCCAAAAAGGCGAGTGCGCTCATTGCGAAGTACGGTAGCCTGGACGAAGTCATCGCGCATGCCGATGAGGTCAAGGGCAAGATGGGCGAGAACCTGCGTGCACACATCGATGACGCACTACTGAGCCGCAAGGTTGCGACAATTCGCACCGATGCGCCCGTCGAGCTCGACTTTGAGGCGACGTCCTTCCCGGCGTTTTCTGCCGATGAGGTTTCCGCGGCGCTGGGTACGCTTGGTATCACCGCCATGCAGAACCGTTTCTTGGCGCTGATCGGCGGCGAGGGCGGGGCTGCTGCCTCCAGTGTGTTTGAGATACCTGCTATGGTTCGCGCAGCCGCCGGCGATGCCGACGCGCTTGGTGCCGTTGCGGCTGAGGTCTCCCGCGCGATTGATGCCGGCGAGTGGGTCGCCGCCGTGGTGGACGACGACAAGGAAGAGGGCGCGCTCTTTGGACTGACGCGCACGCTGTGGTTGGCGACGTCCAAGGGCCTGTTCGCGCTCGAGGAGGGCGACAGCTGTGCGGCGGCTGAGGTTGAGGGCTTCAACTTCGCTCACGGTGTGATCGCCGGCGTGCTTGCGAGCCTGTTTATGGAGGGCCGCGTGGCGAGCCCGGATACGAAAGCGCTGCTGCACGAGCTTTCGCCCATCGATTCTTCTGAGCCCGAGCTCATGGATCCGCTCGCTGCCGATTCCACGCGTATCTTCGATACCGTGGTCGCTGCCTATCTGCTGGATTCCGATCGCTCCGAGTTCGATGAGGCATATCTGGCCGATACCTATCTGCAGATGGCGTTGCCTGCGGCGCGCGGTGCAGAGGGTGCTGGTGAGGACGCTCCGGCGCCTGCCGCCCGTACTGCGGCTCTGACGCTGGCGCTCGTGGCGCCGTTGCGCGAGTGCATGGCCCGTGAGAACGCCGCCAACGTGTTCGATGGCATCGAGATGCCGCTCGTTCCGGTACTTGCCAAGATGGAGCGCGCGGGCATGCTCGTGGACCCCGACCGCCTGCACAGTCTGTCCGAGGGTCTGGCGACCCAGATCACCGAGGTCGAACGAAGCATTCGCGACCTTGCCGGTGACGAGACCTTTAACATCGGCAGCCCCATGCAACTTTCGCATGTGCTCTTTGATGTGATGGGCCTTCCGACCAAGGGTCTCAAAAAGACCAAGCGCGGTTACTATTCGACCAATGCCAAGGTACTGAGTGATCTTGCCCGCGACCACGAGATTGTTCGTTTGATCTTAGACTGGCGCGAGAAGTCCAAGATCAAGTCAACCTATCTGGACACGTTGGGCCCGCTGCGCCGCGGTGACGGTCGTGTGCACACCACGTACAACCAGACCATCACCGCGACGGGGCGTCTGTCTTCGCGCGACCCTAATCTGCAAAACATTCCGACGCGCTCGGAGCTGGGGCGTACCGTCAAGACGGCGTTTTCGGCAGGCGAGGGAAGCGTCTTTTTGGCGGTGGACTACTCGCAGATCGAGCTGCGTCTGCTGGCACATCTCTCGGGTGACGAGCACTTGGTGCGCGCCTTTAACGAGGGCGAGGACTTCCATGCCGAGACGGCGGCGCGCGTGTTTGGTGTGCCGGTGTCCGAGGTAACGCCCGACCTGCGCAGTCGCGCCAAGGCCGTGAACTTTGGCATCGTGTATGGCCAGCAGGCCTACGGCCTGTCGCAGTCGCTGCATATCTCGATGGCCGAGGCGCGCGACATGATCGACCGCTACTACGAGGCCTACCCGGGCGTGCGTACGTTCCTCGACAACGTGGTGGCACGCGCCAAGCAGACGGGCTACGCCGAGACCATGTACGGCCGCCGTCGTCATATTCCGGAGCTCAAGGCCAAAAACCCGCAACTCCGCGGCTTTGGCGAGCGCACGGCCATGAACCACCCCATGCAGGGAACCGCCGCCGACATCATCAAGATCGCCATGGCCCGCGTAAGCCGCCGCCTGGAAGAAGAGGGCTTTGCCGCCCACATGATCTTGCAGGTACACGACGAACTGGACTTTGAGTGCCCCGTCGACGAAGTCGAGCGCCTAACCACCATGGTCCGCGACGTCATGGAGCACGTAGTAGACCTCCGCGTCCCCCTAATCGCCGAAGCCAGCACCGGCATAACCTGGGCCGACGCCAAATAGGGAAGTGCCCACAACCCCAAAGTAACCAAAACAGAGGGGAGCCCCTTCCAAAAAGGGGCTCCCCTCTGTTCAAATAAATTCAGCCAAGTATCTAGACACTCAAGAGGCCATCTTGGCGGCAAGCAAAGTCAACATGGCCATGCCCGGGGCCGACCGCTTGATTTTTGTAGATTCCGCACGAGCCGAAGAGCACTAAATGTGCTCTTCGTGCGAGCCCAGGACTTGACCGAGCAAAAATCAAGCGGTCGGCCCCGGGCATGGCGACGGGATAGATTAACGAGCCGCCAAGATGGCGTCGATGAGCGTCAGTACGCCCCCGTCGTTGTTGCTCGGAATGCGCCACTTGGCATGCGCGTTCATGTGCTCCTCGGCGTTGTCCACGATAAAGCTGTGACCGACGCGCTCCAGCATGGGGATGTCGTTGTACGTATCGCCCACGGCGGCGGCGTCGGCGATATCGATGCCCAGGTGTTCGCACAGGTGCGCGACGCCGGCGCCCTTGTCGACGCCCAGGTTCATAAAGTCGATCCACTCGCGCCCAGCGTTGGTGACGTAGAGTTTGTCCGAGAACTCGGGGCTATAGGTCTCGCGGAAAGCGGGCTCGGCGTCGTAGCCGGGGAAGAAGACCGAAATCTTGTTGGACT
The DNA here is from genome assembly GCA_048189585.1 of Collinsella sp. Lineage (GTDB taxonomy): Bacteria > Actinomycetota > Coriobacteriia > Coriobacteriales > Coriobacteriaceae > Collinsella. Next base: position 38,933 of record DBEZHA010000007.1, read on the forward strand.
CGAAATCAATGCCCTCAAAGCTGTCTACGTAGTTGATTGTGTTGTAGTAGACGCTGATCTCGTCGTGGTATTGATGGTCGCGGGCAAGCACGTAGAACTCGTCGAAGCAGCACAGGACGGGGACAGCGCGCGGGTCCTCCGAGGCACGGCTCAAGACCTGCTGATACAGCGCCACATCGATGTTGCTCTTATAGATATAGCTGCCGCGATAGATCACGCAAGCTCCGTTGTCGGGACAAAAGGCGAGGCGGTTCTTGATGCCCTCGAACATCTCCTCGAGCTTGGGGGCGGGACGTCCGCTGGCGGGGCAGAATACGATGCCGGCGTCGGCGAGCTTGTCCAGGCGCTCATCAAGACCCTGGGGCAGCACACGCTCGTCGGTCAGCAGCGTCTTGTCCATATCGACGGCGAGAATCTTAATGTTGCCGATGTTGGCGTCCGATTCGTAAGTTTGCATAAAAGCGAGCCTTTCGTTTCGAGATTGTTTCAGACGTTATAACCATCAACTCGTAGTCGAGCGTATTTTCGCAGGAACGGAGCGTGTTTGCACCACGCTTCACAAAGTAATGAAAAAACTTTTCAGAAATTTGAATTTGTCGCTTGTGCTGCGGGCACTTTAGCGTAATATAGCGACCATCGAAAACGGAGACGGAAAAACAACCGCTTACCGAGTAAAAGGTACCGTTTACGATATTTGAATTGCGCCCGGCGATACGTGAAAGGAGAGGCAGATGCAGTTCGTAAAGATCATCACCACTGCAGACAATGCCATCCGACGCCAGCGCGCAATTTCCCGACGACGATAACAATCGTCTCTGTCCGCATGGGGCGAATTGCCTCAACAGAGTCATTTTGAGGTCGTTGGGTTTTAGCACGACATTGCTGCATGTTTCTAGGGCATGTATGTGCTGATTTTTGCTATTTAACCTGATATTGCACGGTATATGACCTTGAAATGACTTGCAACTGACCGATGTTCTAACTAGCTACCAAGGGCGAAAGGAAACAGCCATGAGCAAGGAAAAAGTCGTTCTCGCATATTCCGGTGGTCTTGATACATCCGTATGTGTCAAATGGCTCCAGGACGAGAAGAATCTCGATGTCGTTTGCGTCTGCGGCAACGTGGGCCAGGAGGAGACCGGCCTGGATGGCAAGAAGCAGAAGGCGCTCGACCTGGGCGTTCTCGATTGCCAGGTGCTCGACCTGCGCGACGAGTTCTCCGATGAGTTCCTGACTAAGGCCATCGCCGCAAATTCCATGTACGAGAACAAGTACCCGCTGCTCTCCGCCCTGTCTCGCCCGCTGCTCGCCAAGAAGCTTGTCGAGGTCGCTCACGGGTTTGGCGCGACCTACGTCGCCCACGGCTGCACCGGCAAGGGTAACGACCAGGTTCGTTTTGAGGCTGCCGTCAAGGCCCTCGACCCCGAGCTCAAGGTTATCGCCCCGGTTCGCGAGTGGGATCTGAAGTGCCGTCCCGACGAGGTCGCCTATGCCCACGCCCACAACGTGCCGGTTCCCGAGGGTGCCAACGACAACCCCTATTCCATCGACGACAACCTGTGGGGTCGTGCCATTGAGTGCGGCCACCTGGAGGATCCCTGGAACGAGCCTCTCGACGACGCCTGGGTTATGACCAAGAATCCCGAGGACACGCCCGACACCCCGACGTATACCGAGATTGAGTTTGAGGCCGGCAAGCCCGTCGCCGTCGACGGCAAGAAGATGAAGCTCTCCGAGATCGTCATCGCCCTCAACAAGATTTCGGGCGACAACGGCTTTGGCCGTCTCGACCTGGTTGAGGATCGTCTGGTGGGCCTCAAGAGCCGCGAATGCTATGAGGTTCCCGGAGCCCTGACGCTCATCACCGCCCACAAGGCACTCGAGGACATCTGCGTCGAGGGCGACCTGCTCAAGACCAAGATCAAGCTCGAGCAGGATTGGGCCACCGCCGTGTATAACGGTCAGTGGTACAGCCCGCTCAAAAACGCGCTCGACGCCTTTATGGCCGACACCCAGAAGTTCGTGACCGGCACCGTCCGTCTGAAGTTCTTTAAGGGCAACTGCCACGTCGTCGGCCGCAAGAGCCCCTTCAGCCTCTACGACTACGGTCTGGCTACCTACGACCGCGACACCACGTTTGACGAGAAGGCCAGCGCCGGCTTCATCGAGATCGATACGCTGTCGCTCAAGACGTGGGCAAAGGTCCAGGGCCCCAGCTCTGCCGCCGCCCAGGCCTAAGGCTTTTCCTTCCCTTGGTATCCGCGCGGCCCATCCGCGTGATACAAAACGGGCGCACGGGGTCCCTACCTTTCGTTATGCTTGCTGACACTTCTTAACATCGGTGGCCCCTACGTTCCGCCCGCATATATGACGCCGCGCTTGCGGCTGAGTCCGAGCCCCGCCGGGGTTGTCCGGCGGGGCTCTTTCTATCAATTTGTCGGCCTTGCGCCTATATATATGAGGAGTATCCAATATGTTCAATGTCATCGCGCATGCTTTACTTGCCCTCGCGCCCGAGCTCGATGCTGCAAAGGTCGAGGACGTCCCTATGAGCCTGAAGGCTTGGATTGACGGTTCGCAGGGCAACATCCGGAGGGAGACGTTGGGTGCCAAGTGCATGGTGCGTCACTTCTTTGCAAATTAGCTACATGGCCCCGCATGCAGTGGGGAATGTGCAAAACTAGCGGTTGGTAAATCGCTTTAGCGACAGGGCACATTGCTTTGGGCGCTTCGTTTGGTATTTGATGAAAGGGGACGATCCCATGGCTCTTTGGGGCGGTCGTTTTGAGGCGGGCGTGGCCGAGGTTACGCAGGAGTTTGGCGCGTCGCTGCCGGTCGACAAACATCTCTATAAGCAGGATATCGCCGGCTCTAAGGCACATGCCAAGATGCTGGCCGCCCAAGGCATCATCAGTGCCGAGGACGAGCAGGCGATTGCCAAGGGCCTGACCGGAATCGAACAGGATATCGATGCCGGCAACTTCACCTTCGACATCAACGATGAAGACATTCATATGTCCATCGAGAGCGAGCTGACGCGTCGCATCGGCGAGGCCGGTAAGCGCTTGCATACCGGACGTTCGCGCAACGACCAGGTGGCGACCGACACACGCCTGGGCGTCAAGGCGCTGGCCAAGGAGCTCATGGAGGCCAATCTTGAGCTGCGCCATGTGCTGGTGGATGCGGCCAAGAAGTACGACAAGGTGATTCTGCCGGGCTACACGCATATGCAGCACGCTCAGCCCGTGCTGCTGTCGCATCATCTGCTGGCGTATTCCTGGATGTTCGCGCGCGACTTTACACGCTTGAAGGCCGCCTTTGATGCCGCCGACAACTGTCCGCTGGGTGCTGCCGCGCTTGCCGGTACGAGCTATCCGCTCGATCGCCAGATGACGGCTGCCGAACTTGGCTTTGCGGGCGTGATTCCCAACTCGCTCGATGCGGTTTCCGACCGTGATTTCCTGCTCGATCTGCATTACGCCGGCTCCGTCATGGCCATGCACCTGTCGCGTCTTTCCGAGGAGATTGTGCTGTGGTCGAGCTCCGAATTTGGCTTTATCACGCTTTCCGACTCGTACTCCACCGGCTCGTCCATCATGCCGCAGAAGAAGAACCCCGACTTTGCCGAGCTTATTCGCGGCAAGAGCGGCCGTGTGTATGGCAACCTGGTGCAGCTGCTCGTGACCATGAAGGGCCTGCCGCTTGCTTATAACAAGGACTTGCAGGAGGACAAGGAGGGCGCGCTCGATACCGCTCATACGCTCATGCAGTGCCTGTCGGTTATGGCCGGTATGATTTCGACTTGGACCGTCAACGAGGATGCCATGGCGCGCGAGTGCGGCGTGGGTCACCTTGCCGCAACCGATGTTGCCGATTACCTGGCTAAGCGTGGTCTGCCGTTCCGCGAGGCACATGCCGTGGTGGGGCATCTGGTACTGATGTGTGAGAAGCGCGGCTGCAATCTTGAGGACCTGCCGTTTGAGGTGTTCCAGGAGGCAAGCCCGCTCTTTGAGCACGACATTACCGAGGCGCTCGACATCCCGTCGATTGTCGCCGCGCGCACGACCGAGGGCGGCACCGCCCCTGCCGCCGTTGCCGTGCAGCTGCAGCGTGCCGAGGCGCAGCTCGTGGCCGACGAGGGCGTGTTTGGATCGCTGACTAAGGTCGTCGAGATGGGCCACGGGGTAAAGTAGGGATTTGGCTGAAGCCGTTTTGGCCATGTATTGATAAATCGTTTTCACTTTACGGGCGCCTGCTGATGTGGGCGCCCGTATTTTGTTGCTATGGGGGAGGGGCTTGTCGAGAACTTCTGTAGGACCTTTGGGCAGGTTGTGAAGGGGTTACGTTCGCGGGCGGCAACCGACCGCCTGCTCTGTTTGATGCGGTTGATGGGCGGTCGGATGGTACTCTAATCGGGCTTTGAAACAGAAGTGACACATATGGAGCGCTTTAATAAATTGTAGCGATTCAATAAACAGCTTTTTGTTTAACTGCAGCTAAAACTCTGTTACGATGCAGTCCAGGCGGGTGCCGGAATGGGACTTGGGCACGCGCGAACCTACTTGAAAGGCTACCTTATGGCTATCGAGAAGACCTTCATCATGATTAAGCCCGACGCCGTGCGCGATCGCAAGATCGGCGAGATCGTTGCTCGCATTGAGCGTAGCGGCCTTGTCATCGAGCGCATGGAGATGACCACGCTCGAGCGCGCTACCGTCGAGGAGCACTACGCTCACCTGGCCGACAAGCCCTTCTTTGGCGGTCTGTGCGACTTTATGACGAGCGGTCCGGTCGTCAAGATGGTCGTTTCCGGTCTCTCCGCTGTCTCCAAGATGCGCACACTCATGGGCGCTACCAACCCGCTTGACGCTGCTCCTGGTACCATCCGCGGCGACTTTGCCGTCGATGTTAACGCCAACGTGATTCACGGCTCCGACTGCCTGGAGAACGCCGAAATCGAGATTAAGCGCTTCTTTGGCTAAACCAGCTTTGACTCCTTAAAGCTGTTAGCGTGTGGCTTGGGCGCCGCGGAACTTCATCCGCGGCGCTCTTTTTATTCAAAAAGCTACTAAGAAGGGGCCCGCTCGGACATGTGCTCCGAGCGGGCCCCTTGCTGTTGGCATGTGGCGCTGAGCGGCTTAGGCCTCGTCGACGACCTTAAGGCCGCGGGTCTGGTCGATTTCGTTGAGGAGATTGACGCGACGCTCGTGGCGGCCGCCCTCAAACTCGGCGTCGAGCCACTCATCGACGATCATCTTGGCGAGCTCGGAGCCCACGACGCGGGCGCCAAAGGCGAGCACGTTGGTGTTGTTGTGCATGCGGGAGAGCTTGGCGCTAAAGGGCTCGGAGCAAACGACAGCGCGCACGCCCTCGACCTTGTTGGCAGCGAGGCTAATGCCAACGCCAGTGCCGCAGATCAGGATGCCCAGGTCGACGTCGCCGTTAGCCACAGCCTTACCCACCTTGTAACCGGCGATGGGGTAGTCAAAGCTCTCGGAGGTGTCGGTGCCAAAGTTCACGACCTCGCAGCCGCGCTCCTCCAGGTGCTCGGAGATGATGTTCTTGAGCTCGACGGCGGCGTGGTCGTTACCGATACCGATCTTCATGGATGGTTCCTCTCTGGTCTGTGCGGCGCAAATGCTAAAGGTTTTACCGCGTTCGACTGCATGATAGCGCGACTTTTGTGTAAACGCTTGGGCGTTTTTTGGTCAAACGCTTTAGCATGCAACAAGACCGGCTTCTCATGAATAATTCCGCCAATTTGTGCTCGAGCGCCGTCCGCCGGAACCATGGTTGCGGTTTTTGATGCATTGTTATCAAATAAAAGAACTAACTATTTTTGAGAGCCCAGCCCGTTATACAAGTAGGAGATACCTATGTCTGCCGATTCCCTTCGTGATACCGCGTTTTGCGATGTTTTGAACCGCGAGCTTGTCTGTGCGCTCGGCTGCACCGAGCCCATTGCCGTTGCCTATGCAGCGGCGCTGGCGAGCCAGACGCTCGGTTGCGAACCCGATCATATGGACGTTGCCTGCTCGGGCAACATCATCAAGAACGTCAAGAGCGTGACCGTGCCCAACTCGGGCGGAATGCATGGCATCGAAGCCGCGGCTGTGCTGGGTGCCGTGGGCGGAGACGCTAAGAGCGCGCTCGAGGTGCTCGAGAGCGTTGACGATGAAGACCGTGCTCGCGTGGCCGAGCTCCTCGCCGACGCCGGCTACTGCGATGTGTCGCTTGTCGAGGGTGTGCCCAACCTCTACATCAAGGTGACTGCCACGGCCGGAGGCCATACCGCGGTCGTCGAGATTACCGACCACCACACCAACGTCACATGCCATACGCTCGACGGTATCCCGGTATGCGGTAAGTCGGCGGGGGAGTGTGCCGCCTGCGCGGAGCGCGTGGTGGCCGAGCGCGCGGCAGACAACGCCGACACCCCTATGAGCATTGAGTCTATCATCGACTTTATCGAGGACGGTGACATTGAGGACGCCCGCGCTGCCGTTGAGCGTCAGATTGAGCTGAACGGTGCGATCAGTGCCGAGGGCCTGGCGCACGCTTGGGGCGCCGAGGTGGGCCGTACGCTGCTGGGTGCACGTGCCGATGACGTCGCCTGCCGTGCCCGCGCCCGTGCAGCCGCCGGGTCCGACGCCCGCATGAACGGCTGCGCGCTGCCGGTCGCCATTGTGTGCGGCTCGGGCAATCAGGGCATTACCTGCGCGCTGCCCGTTATGGAGTATGCCGAGTATCTGCGCTGCGACCACGATCGCCTGGTGCGCGCCGTGATGCTGTCCGATCTTATCGCTGTGCATATCAAGAGCTATATTGGTGCGCTCTCGGCGTTTTGCGGTGCTATTTGTGCCGCGTGCGGCGCCGGCGCTGCGATTACCTGGCTGTGCGGTGGTACGCGCGAGCAGATTGGCGCGACGGTCTCGAACACGCTCGGCAACGTAGGCGGCATCGTGTGCGATGGCGCCAAGGCGAGCTGTGCCGCCAAGATCTCGGCTGCCGTCGATGCGGCGATTCTGGGCCATGATATGGCCATGCAGGGCCGCGGCTTCCGTGCCGGCGAGGGCCTGATCCAAGATACCGTTGAGCAGACGATCGCCAGTATGGGCTACGTAGGCCGCGTGGGCATGAAGGACACCGACGTCGAGATCCTCAACATCATGATCGGCAAAACCCAGGTGTGCTAGTTACGCGGTTTTACCAAACCGCGTAACCAGTCAACGCTGCAAACGCCCCTAAGCGGCAATCTGCCTTTCAATCGTCGGGCATGGCCAGAAGGCTTATGCCCTCCTCTTTCAAGGCACATTGCTCGCTTAGGGGCATTTTCGCTGACTTGTGCTCAACCTGCGGCGATATTTGGTTTGGAGCGAGGGGTCCTACGACAGTTCGTGGGCTACTTGGTGCTCGTAGAAGGCCTCGATTACGGCGTTAAAGTCGTGGGCGAAATCTTCCATGGTTCCGCGCCAGGTGGCGCGTCCCGGTTTTCCTTGGCCCACAAAGGCGGTTTGGATGCCGCAATCGGGGGACGGGAAGTCGCGTTTGGGATCGTTGCCCACCATAAGGACCTCGTGTGGCTCGAGTCCCATCACCTGAAGCTGCTCTAGATAGTAGGTGGCATCGGGCTTGCAGCGGGTGGTGTTTCCCATGTGCGTGACGAGCTCAAAGGGGGCGTCGGCCAGGTCGCCCCAGCCCATGCGGCACTCGATGGCCCCTTGGGGAAAGCTGGGGTTGGTAAAGAGCGCGCAACGCAGCCCTGCGTCCTGTACGGCCTGGAGCGCGGCGTGTGCGCCCGGCATGGCGTGGGCGTTAATGACATCGTCGTTCTTGTACGGAAGAACTTCGCGGTCATAGTAGGTAAACGCCTCGTAGATGAGGGGATCGGAGAGGCGGATCCCGCATCGGCGCTCGACCTCTTCTTGGTAAAACTCAAGATTGGTGCGGTTGTCCGTGCCGCTGCGGCGATTGGCGTTGAGGTCGACTAGGATGGTGCCGAGGCGTGCCATCGTGCCACCGCGGCTGCGGCGCCCGATATCCGCGAGCATCGAAGAGACATCCTTAAAATAGCGAAGGATGAACGCGTTGAGGTTGATGCTGAGAAGCGTCTCGTCCATATCGAAAACGACTGCTTTGAGCACGCGGGCACCTTTCTCGAAAAATCGATCTAGAATCGTTGGCTCCGGATACTTTACCCCAAAGCCGAATGCCTAGCTGGTTATCGTCAAGTTGCGGAGACGTGTGTTCATAAGATTACGAAAAAGTCTCCACACGAGTAAAAAATCGCAGTTCACGCTTGAAATCGAACTCATTTCCCCGTAACCTATACGAACGTGATTGCATAAGCGTCACATTAGTATCTGTCGGCTCCCGAGTGTTCCTAAACGTTGTGTGCTTGTCGCACCCTTCTGTAGGTCCTAGCAATCGGGGCCCCGTAGTTCGAAAGGGGTCCACCTTTGAGTGAGATTCAGAACTCGTCCATTTTCTCTCTTGACGATGTCAACGAGGAGGAGATGAACAACCTCATCGACGGTACGATTACCGACTTTGATGAGGGCGATCTCGTTAACGGCACTGTCGTTAAGATCGAGCATGACGAGGTGCTCGTTGACATCGGATTCAAGTCCGAGGGCGTTATCCCGGTCCGCGAGCTGTCCATCCGCAAGGACGCTAACCCTGCAGACATCGTTGCACTCGGTGATCCCATCGAGGCTCTGGTTCTCCAGAAGGAGGACAAGGACGGTCGTCTGGTCCTGTCCAAGAAGCGTGCCGAGTACGAGCGTGCTTGGAACCGCATCGAGGAGAAGTTCAACTCCGGCGAGAACGTCGAGGGCGAGGTTATCGAGGTTGTCAAGGGCGGCCTGATCCTCGACATCGGCCTGCGTGGCTTCCTGCCTGCTTCCCTCGTCGACCTCCGTCGCGTCAAGGACCTCACCTCTTACATGGGCACCCGCATCGAGGCCCGCGTCATCGAGATGGACCGTAACCGCAACAACGTCGTCCTCTCCCGTCGCGTCGTGCTCGAGGAGTCCCGTAAGGCCGAGCGCTCCGAGATCCTGTCCAAGCTCAAGTCTGGTATGCGTCTCCAGGGCACCGTTTCCTCCATCGTCGACTTCGGCGCCTTCGTCGACCTCGGCGGTATCGACGGCCTCATCCACATCTCCGAGCTCTCCTGGAACCACGTCAACCATCCTTCCGAGGTTGTCAAGGTCGGCCAGGAGGTCGAGGTCGAGGTTCTCGACGTCGATCTCAACCGCGAGCGCATCTCCCTGGGTCTCAAGCAGACCACCGAGGATCCGTGGCGCGCACTGGTCAAGAAGTACCCCGTCGGCGCTATCGTCGAGGGCACTGTGACCAAGCTTGTCCCGTTTGGCGCTTTCGTCGACCTGGGCGAGGGCATCGAGGGCCTGGTGCACATCTCCGAGATGGCCAACAAGCACGTCGACCAGCCTTCTCAGGTCACCCACGTGGGCGACAAGGTTCAGGTCAAGGTCATGGAGATCGACCTCGACCGTCGTCGTATCTCTCTGTCCATGAAGTCCGCTGCTGAGACTCTGGGCGTCGAGATCGAGGTTACCCCGCTTCCTTCCGAGAAGAAGGACGAGGAGGCCGACGCCGAGTAAATCGGTTTGACGATCACTTGTTTTAAGGGATCCGTCCGCAATGGACGGGTCCCTTTTTGCTTTCGCTGCTGATGCACGCGATGCTACCCGGGCTGTCCACAGGCTATTGGGTTGTCGGTGAATGAAAAAATGCCGACATCCCGCCTCGGGGAGGAGGCGGGAACGCACCGAGTAGACGGAGGGGTGCGGAGCGCGGTCGCGTCTCGACTGACGACATTGCCCATCGACAACCCTATTGTACTGCATGGCGTGGTTCTTGGTTTATCGTGTCGAACGCTTGTGTTGTGCCATTGCCTGCGGCAACGGTGTGCTACACTCTTGCACTGCTGAGTGGGCCAGACGGTCGCGCGATGTGCTGTTTGCAGTACGCGTGAGGAAAGTCCGGGCTCCAGAGGGCGGGATGCCGGCTAACGGCCGGGCGGAGTGATCCGACGGAAAGCGCCGCAGAAAAGAAGACTCCCACCTGCGCCGCAAGGCGTAAAGGGAAAAGCTGAAACGGTGGTGTAAGAGACCACCAGCGTCGTGGCAACACGGCGGCTTGGCAAGCCCCATCCGGAGCAAGCGCGAATAGGAACGCTATGGGCCGGCCCGGTCCGCGTTCGGGTAGCGTGCGTGGAGCTGCACGGTAACGTGCAGACAAGATAAATGACCGTTCACGACAGAACCCGGCTTATAGGCCCACTCAGCAACTATGTTGACGCTGCGACGGCGTCAGCTGGCCGATTTGGCGCTCATTCGTCGGTCGCCGCCATAAGGCGTGCTCCCTCCTCTTTCGGGCCAAATCGACTCAGCTGACGCCGTCTCGCTGCTTGTGCCTGATCATCGGCAGCCTCATTTCTGTTGCAATCTCGTCTTTCAAGGCACCTTGCTCGCGCTGACGGGTTCTCGCTTTCGTTGACGGATTCATCGGCGCCGTCATCCTTGACGTCTCACTGTTTTTGCCTGGTCATTGGCGTTGCCGTTCAATTTACTGGGGTTATCGGTACGGTCTTTGCCGTATTATTGAGGCTGTTTGTTGCTTTGCTTGTTGTTGAGGGGCTTTGTTGGACAGCTATTTTACTCTGCAATCGAATATTGAGGCTTCGGGCGAGTTTGTGGACCGCAAGAGCCGGTTTATTGCCCAGCTGGTCCATATTGAGTCCGAGGATGAGGCGAATGCCTTTATCGAGATGGTTCGCAAGCGTCATTACGACGCTCGGCACAATGTTCCCGCGTGGATTTTAGTCGATGGACGCGAGCGCCAGAGCGATGATGGTGAGCCGAGCCGCACGAGCGGTATGCCGACGCTCGAGGTGCTGCGCGGCGCGGGGCTCAAAAATGTTTGCTGCGTGGTGACGCGCTATTTTGGTGGCACGCTGTTAGGGCCCGGTGGCTTGGTGCGCGCCTATACCGCGGCGACGCAGACGGCGGTGGCCGCGGCTCAGGAGGCCGGGCAGATCGTCGAGATGACGAGTGTCGTGCCTGTTGACGTGCATGTGGCCTATCCGCAGTATGAGCAAGTGCTTCATTTGGCGCAGGATTCGGGTGCCAAGGTTTCGGATACCGATTTCGCGGATACCGTGACGATTCATTCGGTGTTTAAGGCGGGGGAGCAGGAGCCGTTTTGCGCTAAGATGCGCGAGCTTATGGCGGGGCGCGAGGAGATTGAGGTCGGCGCCCCCGAATTTGCCGAGTTCTAACGGCGACGGCCAGCGTACTTTTGGATGGATCCCAAGCGCACGCCGGCCTTTGTTTTTCCGTTGCTGCCGTTTACTCGGCGAGCTGCTTTAGCACATCGCAGGCAATCTCGACGGCATCGTCGATGCAGCCGGGGCAGCTGCGGAGCGGACCCTTATCCGATCCGATGCCCTTGAGCGTGCCGCAGACGGTCGTTGTGTTCTTCTCGCCAAAACGCTTGGCGATTTCGCGCGACAGCTTGTAGGTCTGGCCCTTGGTCTTGGGGTTTTCCATGCCGTCGCTCATTACAAAGCCCATGATGGCCACGGCGCCCGAGATGGCGCCGCAGGTTTCGGTCATGCCGCCCATGCCGGCGCCAAAGCCCTCGGTGAGGGTAAAGGCGACCTGGGGGTCGAGCCCGACGGCGGGCGCGAGCGTGCAGGCGACGGCCTGGGCGCAGTTAAAGCCACGGGCGTGATATTCGGCAGCTTGAGCCTGACAGGCGGTGATGTCGAGCTGGGCCGTATCGATTTGCTTCATCGTTGTCTCCTTGGTCACGGTGTACCCGCCTATGGTACCCGTGACGGGGCATGTAATCATCGAGAGCTTCATGTATGCCTCGTTTTTATCTATCGAGCAAATGCCCAAGGCTTGAGATAAATACCCCTGATCAATTTGTCCCATAACCTACCTTGGGGATGGGTTGAGAGGGGTGCAGGGTAGCGGTATCGTGAACCGAATAAAACTAAAACCCAGGCAAGGGAGCTAGATATGAGCGAGCAGACCATCGGTACTACATGTGTTCAGGGCGGCTATCACCCGGGAGATGCCGAGCCGCGCCAGGTGCCCATCTACCAGTCCACCACGTGGAAGTACGACACGTCGGAGCATATGGGCAAGCTGTTTGACCTGGAGGAGTCGGGCTACTTCTACAGCCGTTTGCAGAACCCCACGTGCGATCTGGTTGCCGCCAAGATCTGCGAGATGGAGGGAGGCACTGCCGCGATGCTCACGAGCTCGGGCATGGCTGCGAATTTCCTCGCGATCTTTAACGTGGCCGGTGCCGGCGATCATGTGGTCGCGACTTCTGCCATTTACGGCGGTACGTATAACCTGCTCGCCCACACCATGGGCCGCATGGGCGTGACCTGCACGTTCGTCGCCCCCGACTGCACTGATGAGGAGCTCGAGGCAGCCTTTGAGCCCAATACCAAGCTCGTCTTTGGCGAGACGATCGCCAATCCCGCCCTCGCCGTGCTCGATATTGAGCGCTTTGCCAAGGCCGCGCACGACCACGGCGTGCCGCTGATGGTCGACAACACCTTCCCGACGCCCGTGATGTGCCGTCCCTTTGAGTGGGGCGCCGACATCGTTACGCACTCCACCACCAAGTACATGGATGGACATGCTGCCTACCTGGGCGGCGTGATCGTTGACCACGGCCAGTTTGACTGGATGGCCCATGCGGATAAGTTCCCGGGTCTCACCACGCCCGACGAGAGCTACCACGGCGTGACGTATGCCAAGAAGTTCGGTCGCGAGGGCGCCTTCATTACCAAGGCCACCGCGCAGCTCATGCGCGACCTCGGCCCCATGCAGAACCCGCAGGCGGCCTTCTTCCTGAACAGCTCGCTCGAGAGCCTGCATGTGCGCATGCCGCGTCATTGTGAGAACGGCCTGGCCGTTGCCAAGTTCCTGCAGAGTCATCCCAAGGTACGCTTCGTGAGCTATCCGGGCCTAGAGGGCGATAAGTACTATGACATCGCTCAGAAGTACATGCCCAACGGTACCTGCGGCGTTGTGAGCTTTGGCTTTAACGGTGGTCGCGCGGCGGCTGAGACCTTTATGAAGAGCCTTAAGCTCGCCCAGATCGCCACGCATGTGGCCGACGCCCGCACTTGCTGCCTGCATCCCGCTAATGCCACGCACCGCCAGATGAACGATGAGGAGCTCATCGCCTGTGGCATCTCCGCCGATATGGTACGCCTGTCGTGCGGCCTCGAGGACACGGCCGACTTGATTGCCGACCTTGAGCAGGCACTCGAGCAGTGCTAGGCTAGCGTTCGCATAAGGCGCCGATGCTGGCAGAAAGCTTCGGCGACCTTTCGTTCCGATTCCGTAGGCGGGACCCCAATCGCGGCTGTTTGCTGGCGATTGGGGCCCCGTTTTTGCCTTGCGCCACTCGAAAGGATGGATATGGAGAAAACCGCAGAGCAGCTGCGCCGCGAGCACATTGCCCTTGAGGGCGACACCCATGGCAAGAACAAATGGGCGATTCTGTTTACCGTGCTCATCATGACGTTTATGTCGTGTCTGGATTCGACCGTCGTGACCGTGGCGTTGCCCGTGATGCAAAAGGAGCTGGGCGTGGGCCTCGATCGCATTCAGCTGTTAAGTTCGGTGTATCTGCTTGCGACTTGCGTGGCTATGTTGCCGTTTGGCCGTCTGGGCGACGTGCGCGGCAAGGTGAATGTGTTCCAGTTGGGCGTCATCGTCTTTTCGGTCGGTTCGCTGCTGTGCGGCCTTTCGGCCTCGCTCGAGGTTCTTATCCTGGCACGCATTGTTCAGGGCGTCGGTTGCGCGGCGGCCATGGCTAACAACATGGGTATCATTACCGAGTCGTTTCCGGCACGCGAACGAGGCCGTGCCATGGGTATTCTCGCGACCTTCGTGGCCCTCGGCATGATGTGTGGCCCCGTGCTCGGCGGCATGCTGGTGGCAAGCTTTCCCTGGGAAAGCATCTTTCTCATCAACCTGCCCATCGGCGTAATCTCGTTTATCGTGGGGCTCTATACGCTGCCGCATGTTAGGCCAGAGGCCGGCGAGCGCCCCATGTCCCTTGCCGAGGCCGCTCGTCGCTGCTTTGCAAATTCGGCCTTCACCATCAACCTTGCCTGCATGCTCATCGTGTTCGTTGGCATCGGCGCATCCGAGTTTATCCTGCCATTCTATTTTCAGGATGCGCATGGGTTTGGGTCTGACGTTTCGGGCCTGCTGTTTTTGGCGCTGCCAATGGTGAATGCCTTTATCGGCCCGCTTGCGGGAACGGTTTCGGACCGTGTCGGCTGCGAGGGCCCCACGGCGGTCGGCCTGGGCGTGTATGTGTGCGGTCTCTTTGCGGTAAGCACGCTCAACGAGCACTCTTCTATCCCTGTGATCGTGTGCTGCGTCGCATTTATGTCGTGCGGCACGTCGATTTTCCAGAGCCCCAACAACTCGCTGTATATGGGTTCGGCTCCGCGCGAAGCACTCGGCTTTGCGGGCAGCTTGGGCAGTTTGGCGCGCTATGCGGGCATGGCGCTGGGTATTACGGTGGCGTCGCATATCCTATATGGACAGATGAGCGTAGCGATGGGCGAGGCCGTGACCAGTTTTGTTGCCGGTCGTCCGGATGTGTTCCTGTTTGGTTTCCGTTCGGTGTTCTACGTGCTCATGGCTGTGGCCGCCGTGGGCTTTGCGCTTGCCATGGTGCGTTTGGTGTGGATGCGCGCCCGTCATTAGCTTGTGGGGGCAGGCTTGCCACGAATCGGGCCTATCTACTGGTCTTGCAGCTTTATGGTGCGATGCGGCTTGTGGGGCGGGCGGGGGTCGGTCCGTGGTAGACTATCGAACAACGTTTATTAATCGCGCGGTATCGTTGCCGCGAGAAGGGGTTGCGCCATGCAGGAGCTTGAGGATCGTATTCGCCATGACGGCATCGTAAAGGCCGGTAATGTCCTTAAGGTTGATGCCTTCCTCAACCACCAGTGCGACGTTGAGCTGTTTGATCACATGGGCGCTGAGTGGGCCCGTCTGTTCGAGGGTGTCGAGATCAACAAGATCCTGACGATCGAGGCTTCGGGCATTGGTATGGCCTGCATCGCGGCTCAGCATTTTGGCGGCGTGCCGGTGGTCTTTGCCAAGAAAGCCCAGTCCATCAACCTTGACGGCGAGCAGTATGCCACGACCATCTATTCCTTTACCAAGCAGAAGGAGTACCCGGTTATCGTGGGTAAGCGTTTCCTGTCCGAGGGCGATAAGGTCCTGATTATCGACGACTTCCTGGCCAACGGTTGCGCGCTCGAGGGTCTTATCAAGATCTGCGAGGCCGCGGGCGCCGAGGTTGCCGGCATTGGCATTGCGGTGGAGAAGGGCTTCCAGGGCGGTGGCGATAAGCTCCGCGAGCGCGGCTTCCGCGTTGAGAGCCTGGCCCGTATCGCCGAAATGGACTGCGAGAACGGCGAGATCACCTTCGCCTAGGCGCGCAACACAAGCGATTGGTATGCGATGTGACAAAGGGACTGTCCCTTTGTCACATTTTTTGTATGAGGTGAGGTGTTGTTATGGATGAGAACAAGATGGGATGGCGCGAGTATGCGCGCTATGCCGAGATGTCGGTCGAGGAGTTGGCACGCGATTGCGAGGTGCAGGTGTTTCGCGCGACGGGTCCGGGCGGACAGGGCGTGAACACGACGGACTCGGCGGTGCGCATGAAGCATGGGCCCACGGGGATTGTCGTGACGGCGCGCGAGAGCCGCAGTCAGTTCCAAAACCGTAGTAGCTGCCTGCGTAAGCTGCGCGCTGAGCTTGGGCGTCGCGGGCGTCCACCGCGCCGGCGCGTAAAGACCAAGGTGCCTCAGCGCTCTCGCCAGCGCAGGCTCAATGACAAACACTTCAACGCCATTAAAAAGGCCAACCGTCGCAAGCCGGGCAGCGACGAATAGCCTCCTCATAAGTTGCGGTGAAATAGGGACTGTTTTGCGGCTTTAGCTACATAAACAGTCCCTATTTCACCGCAACTTAGGTGGGGCTAGCGGGTGGGGTGCCAGACGTGGAGGGCGCCGGCAAGGATGTCGACCTCGATGCGCGAGGCGACGATGGGCTCGCCGTCGGCCTGGATGGGATAGTTGGGCTCCTCAAAGGTGAGCTCGACATGGTGGCAGCGGCGCATGCGAACCGGCGGCAACTTGGTATGGTGGCCGTCCTTGGCCGAAAGAAACATAGGCAGGGCAACCGCGCGAGGGACGGGGCCGCAGGCGTAGCAGACGTCGAGTATGCCGTCGCAGGGGTCGGCATCGGGGCAGATGCGATAGCCCGAGCCATAGGTGGGTCCCAGCTGGATGGCCATGATAATCGCCCGCACGCGCTCGGCGGGTGCGCCATCAAAGCTGATGGTCATGGGGTAATTGCGATAGCGTAGGCCAAACTGCTCAAGTCCCGAAAGAGTGTAGAGCGGCGCGCCGGTGAGGCTCGTCTTTTTGCGTAGCTCGGTGGTGCCAAGGCCGATGGCGGCATCGATGCCGACCGAAAGCGTCTGGTCGTAGTACTCAACGGTAGCCTCGCCGCTGCCGCTTGTGGGGTTCCATAAGCGAATGCGCCCGATGTCCTGACGCTGCAGCTCGCAGGTGAGCAGCGCGCCAAAATCCTTACCGGAGAAATCGTCGATGCCGAGCGTTTGGGCAAAATCGTTGCCGGAGCCCACGGGTAGGATGGCAAGAGCGGGGCGGGTGTCCTCCTCTTGCGTCATAAGCCCGTTGACGACCTCGTGAATCACGCCGTCGCCGCCAAGGGCGATAACGGTGCGATAGCCCTGAGCCTGTGCGGCCAGCTCCTTGGCGTGTCCCATGCGCTCGGTCAGCACCAGGTCAAACTGGGATGCGCGCGCGGTCATATCCAAAAAGCGTTGCAGGCGCTCGGCAACTTCGCGCGCCGCACCCGACTGGGCGGCTGGGTTGGCGATGATGAGCGTGAGGCCAAAATCAGTTGCGTGCATGGGGCGACTCCCGGCGTATGACGTGACGGTGCGGTCGCGCTCAGGTCGAATTGCCCCCGATTGTGGCTGCACGTCGAATACTTACGTCTACTCTATCAGGTCGTTGTGGCGCTCGATAGCATCCGCTACCGTACCGCCCTCATCCACAATAAGCGAACGGCGCTTGGGCGAGATGATGCGCTGGGCGGGGTACACGCCGCGGTGTCCGGCGGTTAGGTAGCTGATAAAGGCCACGATGACAAAGAACCCGGCTGCCGTGCCGTGGAACAGGTCGATGGCCATCATACAGGTGGTGATAGGCACGTTAAGGCCGGCGCAGAACACGCCGAGCATGCCCAGCGCTGCTAGAAAGCTGGGATCGATTCCGACGAGGCAACCGATCCAGCCGCCGAGCGCCGCACCGATACCAAACAGGGGCGTGACCTCGCCGCCTTGGAAGCCGGCGCCCAGGGTGAGCGCTGTGACGACCAACTTGATGACTGCGTCCGCCAGGGTGGTGTTGCCGGCAAATCCGGCGCCGGAAAGCCACGTGGAAAGGCCGGCGTAGTCCCAGGCGTCGAGGAGGGCATAGGCGGCCAAAACCACGAGTGCACCTATGAGTGCGCGAATAAGATAATTGGTGATAAAGCGACCGTACAGGCTCTTGACGGTTCGAACTGACCAGGCAAAGAGGCGTGCCGTCAGACCGAAGATAATGGCGCTGATAACAACGATGACAACCGTCCGTGGTGTCATGTTGGGAACGCTGGCGATAACATTCGCCTCGTACTCGGTACCTAGGGCGAGTGATGTAAAATAGCCGGTAAATGAGGCGACCAGGCAGTAGATGCCCGCCGTGTAGTCGATCTTGCCGATAAAGCACATCTCCATGCCAAAGAAAGCTCCGGCAAGGGGCGAGCCGAATACGGCGCCAAAGGCCGACGAGATGCCGGCGAGCATGAGGTCGTGGTGGTCATGCTTTTTGAGGTGGGCGAGGCTCGAGATGTTGCTGGCGATGGTGCCGCCAATCTGCACCGCGGCTCCCTCGCGACCGGCCGATCCGCCCGTTAGGTGCGTGAGCGTGGAGCAGACGAAGGTGAGGACGGCCATGCGCATATGGATGAGGCGTGTGCCCAGAGCGGAGTCGATGACCAGGTTGTTGCCACGCTTGGCGGCAAGACCGTGGTTTTTGTACACCCATGCGGTGGCAACGCCCACAACGGGAAGCAAGGCGTAGACCCACACATGGTGCTCGCGATAGTCGGTCGCGATATTCAGCGAGGCCAAAAACGCCCAAGCGGCAACGCCCATGGCGAGCGAGACGATGACGACGAGTACGAGCAACTTAGCGCTCGCAAGTAGGTTGCGGGCGTTGCGGCGCGTGTCGGCAGCCAAGAGATGCTCGGAGCGGGTAAGTTGATGCCTGCCTGCCGTGATGACGTCATTAAGGGAGAAAAAGCCGCCGTCGTCGAGCGGCTGGGAATGATCCTGCGCTTTGTTTGCGCTTTCGGGTTTGTCGTTATGAGCCATACGTTCCTCTTTTAGGTTGCAACGCAAGCATTATAAAACGCGGTAAACGCGACGAGCCGGTGGGTTGGTTTCCATTCTGTTTCGCGGCCTGCAACCGACAGGTGTATTTGCGGGTACAGGCCGAGTCGCGGTCGTGCGTTGGGGGATTATACTGAGACAAGCATAAAGAATTGGCGCCCCTGTTGTGCGCCGTGGCATTAAGAGGTGCATATGGCAGAGAAACTCATTCCACTGGAGGACGCACAGTCGATTGTCCTGTCGCACGTTGCTCCGACCGATCTCGTCGAGATTCCCGTGTGGCAGGCGGCTGGTTTTCCCTTGGCCGAGGACGCGGTGGCCGATATCGATATCTCGCCGTTTGCCAACAGCGCTATGGACGGATATGCCGTGCGCTCGGCGGACTTGGTGCAGACATCTGGCGAGGCGCCGGTGACGCTCGACGTTATCGGACACGAGGCCGCGGGCCATGTGTTTGAGGGCGCAATCGGTGCGGGCGAGGCGGTCCGCATCATGACAGGCGCGCCGGTGCCCGAGGGTGCCGATGCCGTGGTGAAGTACGAGATCGTCGATGTGCTCGACGGTGACGGCAACGAGGGCTCGCACGTTCGCTTTTCGGCGCCGGCCAAGGTAGGGGAGAACGTTCGCTCTGCTGCCGAGGAGGCCCATGCCGGCGATGTTGTGATGCACGCCGGCGAGGTCGTGGCTCCGGCGGGCGCGGGTCTGCTGGCGAGCGCCGGATACGCGAGCGTGAAGGTGCACGCTGCCCCGCGTGTGGGCATCATCTCGCTGGGCACGGAACTGGTCGCACCGAGTAAGGTACCGGCGCGTGGTCAGATTCGCGATTCCAACTCCTCGGCGCTGATGGCCGAGGCACTCGATGCCGGCGCCGAGCCCGTGTTCTACGGCATCGCGCCCGATGATGAGCAAGCGATTGCCGAGCTGGTACATCGCGCCACGCGAGAGTGCGATTTTGTCATTACGAGCGGTGGCGCCTCGGCGGGCGATTACGACTATGTGACGGCGCTCGTCCGGCGCGAGGGCGAGGTGCTGTTTGACCGCATCTCGATGCGTCCGGGCAAGGCCATCACGTTTGGCTTGCTCGGGGGTAAGCCCTACCTGGGGCTTTCAGGCAATCCGGCCGCGGCGTATGTGGGCTTTGAGATGCTCGCCCGCCCGGCGATTCGCAAGATGCGCGGCTTTGCCGAGGGTACGCGTCCCGTGCAGCAGGCGACGCTCACGCACGGCGTGAAAAAGCGACAGCATCGCCGCTTCTTCGATCGCGCCACGGTTTTGCGCGACCCCGAGACCGGTGAGTTGTTGGTGACCGAGGCTAAGACACAGAATTCGGCGCTGCTTGGAACTATGCAGCGTGCGAACTGCCTGTTGCGTATTGACGAAGGACCGTGCGACCTTGCGGCGGGCGATGTCGTGGACGTTGTTCGCGTCGACCTGCCCGAGGGAACGGTGTTGTAGGAGGAAGACTATGGAGTTGAAGATTTCGATCGTGACGTGCTCGGACACACGCGATCTTTTGCAGGATGAGGCCGGAGCCGCACTCGAGGAACTTATCGAGGCACAGGGCTGGACGGTCGCCTCACATGTGGTCGTGCGCGACGATGTTAGCGAGATCGGTGATGCCATTGTGGAAGCCGCCGATGAGTGCCACGCCAATGTCGTGCTCACCTGCGGCGGCACGGGGCTTTCGATGCGCGATGTAACGCCCGAGGCGACGCGTTCCGTCTGCGACCGCGATGTGCCGGGTATTGCAGAGGCAATCCGTGCGTATTCGATGACCAAGACGCGCCGTGCCATGCTCTCGCGTGCTATTTGCATGCAACGAGGTCATACACTTGTCGTAAACTTTCCCGGTTCTACGAAGGCCGCCCGCGAAAGCTGGGAGGCCATAGCGGACCAGCTGGAGCATGCGGCTCAGATGACAGCGGGCGGCGGACATACCAACTAAGCGGTTTACCTGCGGCGGGGCGACCTTATCGGTCGCTCCGCTTTTGTTTTCCGCCGAAGCGACACCGAGGTGCACGGTAACTTGAAACTATATTCTCTGGAGAGAATAATTTCTCATAATCATTATTCGCGCAGAAGTATAATCTGATTGCAGATTAAAGCCCGCGGCGGGGTGCCCGGGCATAGCGTTCGAAAGGGTTGAACATGTTCGATATGGTTTCTCGCCGCGGATTCGTCTCGCTTTCTGCTGTCGCCGCTGCCGGCCTCGGTCTTGCCGGCTGCTCGGGCAACAAGACGTCCGAGCTCGCTGGTTCCGATGCCGGCTCCGCCAAGTCTTCCTCTAAGAAGAAGACTGTCGAGCTGCAGGTCTTTGCCGCTAACTCGCTCGAGAAGGCCTTGCCCGAGGTCCAGGAGCTCTACACCGAGCAGACCGGCACCACGTTTGCCGACACGCAGTTTAAGGCGTCCGGCGACCTCGTCGAGCAGATGCGTGCCGGCGCCACGGTCGACGTGCTCATCACTGCTTCCAAAGGCACCATGGATGACGCTGAGACCGCTGAGCTCGTCGACACCGACACCCGCGAGGATATGTTCGTCAACGACCTCGTGATCATTCGCGCCGAGGGCTCCGACACCAAGGTCGAGGCCATCGCCGACGTCGCGAACCTGGACGGCAAGATCGCCATTGGCGACGCCAAGACCGTCCCCGCCGGCAAGTACGCCAACCAGGCCCTGGCCTCCGTGGGCCTCTATACCGGCACCGAGGGCGACGACGGCGAGTATGCTCCCGAGATCGCCGACAAGGTTGCCCTGGCCGACAAGGTTGGCACTGCTGCCGCCTATGTGTCCACAGGCGACTGCGTGGCCGGTTTTGTCTACAGCTCTGACATCTACCGCTACGATGGCATCGAGGAGGCCTTCGTTTGCCCCGAGGATTCGCACAAGCCCATCGTGTACCCGGGTGCCGTCGCCGATGGCTCCGAGCACGCCGACGAGGCCAAGGCGTTTATCGACTTCTGCCTGTCTAACAAGAAGGCTCAGAAGATTTGGGCTAAGTACGGCTTTGAGCTTTCCGCGTAGTGCGGCTTGGCGCGATAATTCCATCGTTTTGTGTTTCACTCCGTCCTTGTATTCACTTGGAGCTTTTCGTGCTTAATAGATTCCGCATGCTTGTCGCCTGTGCTTTGACCTTCGCGCTTTGCTGGGTGCCGGGATTTGCGTTTGCTGGGGGCGCTGAGGATGGGGCCCAGGTTGCTGCGACCGCTCATGGGCTTTCCTACGGGATCGAGGGTTTTGAGCGGCTGGCCAAGGGGACCGCTCGTGCCATGGAGGGCCAGCCTGAGGGCTACCGGTTTCCCGTTGACGAGGACGTGGACCTTGTAGTGGCGCCTGCTGCCGATCGCGTTGTGGTGTGGATATCGCCCAAGGCGGTCGAGAAGTATGGACTGGATCCGCAGGACAACGAGTGCGTATCGGGTCTCAAGGCCCTCGTCTGTAAGCTCGACAGCGCAAACTGCATGGGAGGTGCGCAGCTAGGGGACGTGGATCTTCCTTGGTATGTCACGGCGGAAACAACGTTTGATGCTGGCGGGTATACCTATAGCTTTGACGAGCGCGGTGCGGATGGGGACCGCTATGTGGTGATTGCATCAGCCTCGGGTGATGCCAAGGGCGGCGCGCGTTGGCTTGATAGCGCTCAAATGGTAGAAGCATCGTCTGTCGTGTTGCGGGATGAGCAGGGGCCTTTGACCTCTCTGGCCTCCTTTTTGGGCGACATCGACTATCGCCCGTTTTGGGTGTCCATTAAAACGAGCGGCCTTGCCCTGCTGATCTCCTTTGCGCTGGGCCTGTTCGCCGCGTGGAAGACTATGGGTACCTCGAGTCGCATCAAGGGCCTGCTCGATTCGGTCTTTACGATTCCTATGGTGCTGCCGCCCACGGTCTGCGGCTTTTTGCTCCTCATGCTGTCTGGCCGCTCGACCGGGGTGGGCCGGTGGCTCATCGCGCACGGCATCTCGATCGTCTTTACGTGGCCGGCGGCGGTGATCTCTGCCGTGGTGGTGTCGTTCCCGCTCGTCTATCGTACGGCACTCGGAGCCTTCGAGAGCCTCGACACGCAGATGCTCGACGCCGCGCGAACCTTGGGATGGTCCGAGCGTCTCATCTTTACCAAGCTTATGATGCCGCTTGGGTGGCCCTCGATTGCCGCCGGCACGGTGCTCGCCTTTGCCCGCGCGATGGGCGAGTTTGGCTGCACCCTGTTCTTTGCGGGCAACTACGCCGGTATTACGCAGACCATTCCCATCGCCATCTACTTTGAGTGGATGGGCGGCAATACGTCGGTGGCCCTCTTTTGGGTCGTGGTCGTAATTGCGTTCAGCTTCCTGGTCATCCTATTCATCAACATGTACACGGCGCATTCGCAAAAGTATCGCGAGCGGGGCCTTTCCCGTGCGGAGCGCAAGCAGGCCAAGCAGCTGGGCGGCCAGACCGATTCGCTCGACCCAGTCGGCGGCGATGCCTTGCGTATCGATTGCGAGGCGCTGGCCGAGCTTATGCGCGATGACACGGCCGCAAAGGGAGGTCGATAAGCCATGTCGCTCGTTCTGGATATCAAAAAGCACTACCCCGGGTTTATGCTCGACATGCAGCTTGAGGCCGGCGAGGAGCGTGTGGCGCTGCTCGGTGCCTCCGGATGTGGCAAGAGCTGCACACTGCGTTGCATTGCCGGTGTGGAGACGCCCGACGAGGGCAAGATCGTCGTCAACGGCGTGACCTTTTTTGACTCGGCGGCGGGCATCAACCTGTCGCCCCAGGAGCGCAAATGCGCCCTGCTGTTCCAAAACTATCAGCTGTTTCCCAACATGACGGTGGCCGATAACGTATGTGCCGGCGTAAAGGACGCGGGCGACGCCGCGGCGCGTAAAAAACTTGCCGAGCGCTACCTGGGCATCTTTGGCCTAGCCGATTTTGCCGACCGCTATCCCGCGCGCCTCTCGGGCGGTCAGCAGCAACGTGTGGCGCTTGCCCGTATGGTGGCGGCTCACCCGGGCATCTTTATGTTCGACGAGCCCATGAGCGCACTCGATTCCTATCTTAAGAGCGCCCTCGAACAGAACATGCTCGACCTGTTCGATGTATGCAACCGCACCGTGCTCTATGTGAGCCACGACATCGACGAAGCGTGCCGCCTGTGCCAGCGCATCTGCGTGATGCACGACGGGCATGTTGAGGAGATCGGCTCCGTCGAGGACGTGGTCCGCCGTCCGCAGACGCTGGCGGCGCTGCGCCTGACCGGCTGCAAGAACACAAGCCGGGCGCGCAAGATCGGCGACGAAGAAGTTGAGGCGCTCGATTGGGGCATGACCTTTAACGTGGGTCGCGAGGTTCCCGATAATGTGGCGTACCTGGGCATTCGCGCGAGCTACTTCCATGTGGACAACCGTGCCGAGCGGGGTCGCAACAGCTACGACCTGCACGTGGCGCGCGTGAGCGATTCGCGTTTTGAGCGCCTGGTGCTGTTGGATGCGCCGCGGGCCGATGCGCCAACGCGTCTGCAGTGGAAGGTCAACAAATTGAGCGTACCAGCGGATGGGTTACCGCAAGAAGGCGAGACCCTGCGTATGCATTTTGATGCCAGCAGGATCCATCTGGTTTGTCGGTAGCGCCGGGTAATGCCGTCGGGGATATAAGTCTCGGCGGCTTTGTCTTGCCGTTCGCCTAATGGGGAATGACAAACTCTTATCAACACAGATAATTATTTATTAAACGGCGGCACACGACGCTGTCGTACGAATGTCAACGGTGTTCGCATGGTCGACGACCGTTGATATAGTTGACCTTAACTTGTAAAGGAGGACGCGCACATGCCGCAGACGACATACATTCGCCGCGTTGCCGCGCGCGCCCTGTATATGGCTCGGAGTCGCATATGAGCAGGTATGTTCACGGCTCCGGGAGAGACGACGCACAACTAAATAATCGACCGCAAAGCAGGTTCCCCAAAATTCCGGGTTTAGGCACGGCTGGGTTTTCGCCGCCCACCGTGCAGCAATACCGTAGTTATCCGTATTTGGTTCGAGAGGGGAACCGTCATGGCTGAAGAATTCGATTTCCATCCGATGTGGGAGAGCCTCGGCATGAATCTTGCCGATCACGACATGCTGCTGGGCGCTGTGGGCCAGATGTACGGCGATATGTTCCTGACGCAGAACAATCGCCCCAAGTCCACGTCCTACCTGGATTTTGTCGCCACCAACATCCACAGCGGCCGTATTAAGGAGATGCTCGACAAGAAGGAGGCCGGCGAGGCCACCAAGATCGTCGGTTCGTTCTGCGTGTACGTGCCCGAGGAGATCGTGCTTGCCTGCGATGGCATCCCCGTGGGCCTGTGCTCGGGTGCCGATTGGGCAACCGATAAGGTCGAGGAGCACCTGCCGCGTAACACCTGTCCGCTCATTAAGAGCTTTGCCGGCTTTAAGCTGGGTGAGGTCTGCCCTTACATCGAGTCGAGCGACCTGGTGGTGGGCGAGAACACCTGCGATGGTAAGAAGAAGGCCTACGAGTTCTTTGCCACGCAAAAGAACATGTACGTCATGGATATTCCCAACGTGCACGACGAGTCGACGCTCGTGACCTGGAAGGCCGAGGTTAAAAAGCTTGCCGCCAAGATTGAGGAAGAGTGCGGCGTCAAGATTACGCCCGAGCGTCTGAAGGCCGCCATCCACGCCGTCAACGAGAAGCGTCGCGCCCTGCAGCGCCTCGCTGCCACGCGCGCTGCCGACCCGGCGCCCATCAGCGGTCTCGATAGCCTACTGACCGTGCAGGCCGCCTTTATGGATGACACGCCGCGTCTGACCGGAGCCATCAACGAGATGGCGGCTGAGTGCGAGCAGCGTGTCGAGGCCGGCGAGGGCGTGGCGCCCAAGGGGACCAAGCGCATCCTGTACACCGGTACGCCCATGGCCGTGCCCAATTGGAAACTGTTCAACCTCATCGAGAAGGCCGGCGGCGTCGTGGTGGGCGAGGAGTCCTGCACGGGCTCGCGCTACTACAAGGATCTGGTCGACGAGTCCGGCGAGACGGTCGACGAGATGCTCGACGCCATCGCCGAGCGCTACTTTAAGATCAACTGCGCCGTCTTTACGCCCAACGACCAGCGTATGAAGGACATCGTTCAGATGGCCAAGGACCTGCATGTAGACGGCATCGTCGACGTGGCCCTGCAGTTCTGCACGCTCTACGAGATGGAGTCGTTTGCCGTGGAGAAGGCCGCCGAAGAGGCCAGCATCCCGTTTATGCACATCACGACCGACTACGCCGGCGAGGATGCAGGCCAACTGCAAACCAGGATTGAGGCTTTCTTGGAAACCATTTAGGGCTATCCGGTCCAGCGGCTTCCCCAGGCACCCGATCTTGCCGTTCAAACCATCGCTTGCATACCAAAGTACGCGGCGCTCCTCTTTCACGGCAACCTCGGGCACCTGGGAAAGCCGTTTCCTTGGTTGGTTAAAAGGTTTGTTAAGGAGTTATATGTCGGAAAATATTGAGCAGCCGTTGCCGTCCACGTTTGAGGAGTTCAACGAGCAACGCAAGGCGGCGTTTATTCGTGTCAAGGATTACAAGCAGGCGGTTAATCGCCTGGTCGGTTTTCTGTGCAGCTACACGCCGCTCGAGATTATCGATGCCGCGGGGGCTGCGAGCGTGGCGCTGTGCGGCACGTCCGACGAGGTGATTCCCGAGGCCGAGAAGGTGCTGCCGGCAAACCTGTGCCCGCTCATCAAGTCTACGTATGGTTTTGCCTATACGCAAAAGTGCCCGTTTACGTACTTTAGCGACATGATCATCGGCGAGACCACCTGCGACGGCAAGAAGAAGATGTACGAGCTACTCAACGAGCTCAGGCGCACGCACATTCTGCACCTGCCGCAGAGCCGCGATCGCGCCCACGAGCGCGAGGGCTGGTACGAGGAATGCCGCCTGCTCAAGGAGGAGCTCGAGAACTTCTACGGCATCACGATTACCGACGATGATCTGCGCGCTGCCGTCCGTCGTCGCAACCGCTTGCGTGCGGCCCAGCTCGAGATGTTTGCGCTGCAGGCCAACCAGCCGGCGGCCATGAGCGGCGTCGACCTGATGAGCACCATGTTTGCCGGTACGTTTAGCTTTGATATCGAGGCCTATACGCAGCAGCTGGAGCAAAAGGTTGTCAAGCTGCGCGAGGCCTACGACGCGAGCGAGCGCCCGGTTGCGGCGGATGCCAAGCGCATTCTGATCACCGGCTGCCCGGTGGGCGGCGTGATCAACAAGATCGGTCGTACCATCGAGTCCAACGGTGGTGTGGTCGTGTGCATGGACGACTGCTCGGGCGAGCGCACGGCGGCCATGATGATCGACCCGGAGGCTCCCGACATCTTGCGCGCCATCGCCGACCGCTACCTGGACATTAACTGCTCGGTCATGACGCCCAACGACGGTCGTATGGAAAACACGCTGGCCATGTGCGAGAAGTACCATGTCGATGGCGTGGTAGAGAGCGTGCTACAGGCCTGCCACACCTTCAACGTTGAGAGCGCGCGCATGCAGGAGGCTGTCGAGGGTGCGGGTATTCCGTATATGAAGATCGAGACCGATTACAGCAACGGCGACATGGGCCAGATTGAGACGCGCATCGCCGCCTTCATCGAAACGCTCTAGCTTCCTCAGGCACCGGATCTTGCCCCTCAAACCGTCGCTTGCGTACCCAAAGTACGCTGCGCTCCTCTTTCGGGGCAATCTCCGGCACCTGAGAAACCTAGAGCTAAGGCGCCTGAACGCGCCGCTACCTTTGATGTTTAGATTGGGAGAGAGCCATGATAGGGATCGGGATCGATATCGGGTCTACGGCGGCTAAGGCCGCTGTGGTCGACGGGGAGGGTTCGGTGGCGTGGACGTGCGTGCAGCCAACCGGGTTCTCCTCGGTCGATGCTTCCGAGCGGCTGCACGAGGCACTGGCAGCGGCCGGCTATGACGTGGCAGCCGACGACGTGCGCGTGGTCGCGACAGGCTACGGTCGTGTCGCCGTGCCCTATGCGCACAAGGTCGTGACCGAGATTACCTGCCACGGTACCGGTGCCGTGCGCCTGTTTGGCGATCACGGCACCGTGATCGACGTGGGCGGTCAGGACACCAAGGTCATTCAGCTTAAAAGTGGCCGAGTGGCCAAGTTTGCCATGAACGACAAGTGCGCCGCCGGCACGGGGCGCTTTTTGGAGATCATGGCCGACCGCCTAGGTATTTCCCAGCAGCAGATGGCCGATCTGGCACGTTCCGGCGAGCCTACCAAGATTTCCAGCATGTGCACGGTGTTTGCCGAAAGCGAGGTCATCAGCCTGATCGGCCGTGGCGAGCCGCGCGAGAACATTGCGCGTGGCGTGATCGACAGCGTGGTCTCGCGCGTGGCGACCATGGCCGGGCAGGCCGCGGGCGCCCCGTACTACCTGACCGGTGGCCTGTGCGAGAACGCCTTCGTGGTGGAGCGGTTGGGCGAGCTGCTGGGGTCGCCGGTGACCACCTCGCCCCAGGCTCGCTTTGCCGGTGCCATCGGCGCGGCGATTCGCGCACAGGCGCTCAATTAATGCATCCGCCGCAGGCTCGCATTCATGCGTATACTGGGAGAAAATGATTGACCGATGAGAGGAGGTATCGATGGCTGACGATCAGATTAAGCTCACGTCTATGACGGCCGCGAGCGGTTGAGCCGCTAAGTTGGCTCCCGGAGCCCTCGCCCAGGTCCTGGGCGACTTGCCAAATGTGCCCAACGACAATCTGCTCGTGGGGTTCGATACCTCCGACGATGCGAGTGTCTTCCGCGTAGGGGAGAACCTGGGGCTTGTGCAGTCCATCGACTTCTTCCCGCCGATGGTCGACGACCCGTTTTTGTTTGGCCAGATCGCTGCGGCCAACTCGCTGTCGGACATCTACGCCATGGGCGGGCGGCCGAGCCATGCCATGAACCTGCTGTGCATTCCGAGCTGCCTGGGCGTCGAGGTCGCCGGCCAGATTCTGGCGGGTGGCGCCGACAAGTGCGTCGAGGCCGGTTGCTCTATCGCGGGCGGCCATACCATCAACGACGACGAGCCCAAGTACGGTCTGTCCGTGAGCGGGTTTGTCGCGCTCGACCGCATGCTCGCCAACAGCGGCGCGCGCGTGGGCGATGCGTTGCTGCTGACCAAGGCGGTTGGCTCGGGCATCATCACCACGGCCATTAAGGGCGAGCTTATCGAGCAGGACGAGGCCGCAGCCATGTTTGACTCGATGCGCGCCCTCAACGAAGCCCCGATTCGTCTGGCCGAGGGACTTGAGCTTCACGGCTGCACCGACATCACGGGCTTTGGCCTGATCGGGCATGCGTGCGAGATGGCCGAGGGCTCGGGCGTGCAGATTGAGCTTGCGTCGGGGGCGGTGCCGCTCTTTGACCAGGTGCTCGACATGGCGCGTCTGGGCATTATCCCCGCGGGCTCCTACCGCAACCAGGACTTCTTTGGCCCGCGCGTGGCTGCCGACGAAGACCTGGAGCCGGGCATGTTGGATTCGCTGTACGATCCGCAGACTTCGGGTGGTTTGCTTATTGCGGCGCCCGCGAGGGATGTGGACGAGCTTGCGCGTCGCCTGGATGCCGAGGGGCGCATCGCGGCCGTTGTCGGGCGCGTGTGCGAGGCGGAGCCGGGCGGTCCTGCCGTCCGCGTTGTCCGTTAACGACACGTTTATTGAGCTATGTACCGTTCTAAAACGATTTATTCGAAAGGAAAAACTATGTCTACCAAGATTGAAGTCAATGCCATGGGCGATGCCTGCCCGCTGCCCGTCGTCAAGACGCTCAAAGTCCTGAAGCAGCTTGAAGGCGAGGGTGCCGTCGTGACCTCGGTCGACAACGAGACCGCCGTCAAGAACATCTCCAAGATGGCGCAGGAGAAGGGCTGTACGGCCTCGGTCGAGAAGGTTTCTGACGCCGAGTGGCACGTGACCGTGGCGACCTCTGGCGCCGTTGCCGTGGCCGATCCCGAGCAGGATGGTGCCGCTTTCTGCGACGCCAGCGCCGGCAAGGGCAAACTCGTCATTTCCGTCTACACCGATTGCATGGGCCGTGGCGACGACGAGCTGGGCCACAAGCTCATGAAGGCGTTTATCTTTGCCGTGACGCAGCAGGAGGAACTGCCCGCGACCATGCTGTTCTACAACGGCGGCGCCAAGCTCACCGTCGAGGGCTCGCCGGTGCTCGACGACCTGAAGGGCCTGGCGGAGCAGGGTGTCGAGATTCTCACCTGCGGCACCTGCCTGGACCACTATGGCATTAAAGACCAGCTCGCGGTGGGCGAGGTCACCAACATGTACGTGATCGTGGAGAAGATGGAGCAGGCCGTGCGCGTCGTGCGCCCGTAGCGTATTGGTTGGAGTTGCCATGAGGGAGAAGCGCCCGGCGCTTGTCATCACGTTTCCCACCACGGCGGCCGCCATGGGCTGCGAGTCCTTGTGCATCGAGCGCGGCCTTCCTGGGCGAACGATTCCCGTGCCCGGGGAGGTCGCTGCCGGTTGCGGTCTGGCGTGGAAGGTGTTGCCTGCCGATGAGGAGCTGCTGCGCGGCGAACTCGCCGCGGCGGGCGTTCCCACCGAGGGCTTTACGGTGATCGACATGTGGGAGGTCGTGCGATGATCTACCTGGATAACGCGGCGACGACCATGCACAAGCCGCAGGCGGTCATCGATGCCGTGACGCAAGCGATGTGCTCGCTCGGCAATGCCGGGCGCGGCGCCACGTCGGGTGCCCTCGACGCCGCTCGTACCATTCACGGTTGCCGTGCCAAGCTCGCGCGCTTGCTGGGCTGCCCGCGGGCCGACCATGTTTGTTTTACGCCCAACTCCACTGCGGCGCTCAACACTGTCATCAATGGCGTGGTGCGCCCCGGCGACCGTGTGGTCACAACGGTGCTCGAGCACAACTCGGTGCTGCGTCCGCTCAATCGCCTGGCGACGGAGCAGGATGTGGCGGTTGAGCATGCGGGCTGTGACGCGAACGGCGCGCTCGACTACGACGAGCTCGAGCGGTTGGTCACGCCCGGTACGCGTGCCGTGGTAGTGACGCACGCCTCCAACGTGACCGGCAACGCGGTCGACATTGCACGCGTGGCCGCCATGGCCCATGCGGTCGGCGCGCTTGCGATCGTCGATGCCTCGCAGTCTGCCGGCACGGCGCATATCGATATGCGCGCCATGGGGCTCGACGTCGTGTGCTTTACCGGCCACAAGGGGCTCATGGGTCCGCAGGGGACTGGCGGCCTGGCCGTGGCGGAGGGTGTCGACGTGGCGCCCTGGGCCATGGGCGGCACCGGTGTACACAGTTTCGATGAGCTGCAGCCGCTGGAGTGGCCCACGCGCCTGGAGGCGGGCACGCTCAACGGTCACGGCATCGCGGGACTTTCCGCAGGCCTCGACTTTATCGAGGCACAAGGCGGGGTCGAGGCGATTGCGGCGCATGAGCGCTCGCTTGCGGAGCGCTTCCTCGCCGGTGTTCGCGAAATCCCCGGCATTGCGCTCTACGGTGCGTTTGACCAGCCCGTGCGCTCGGCGATCGTCTCACTCAACGTGGGTGATATCGACTCTGCCGAGATTTCGGACGCGCTCATGCAAGGGTGGGGGATTGCGACGCGCCCCGGTGCCCATTGCGCTCCGCTTATGCACCGCGCGCTGGGGACCGAGCGCCAGGGTATCGTCCGCTTCTCGTTTGGGTATTTCAACACGGACGAGGAAGTCGACACCGCGATTGACGCTTTGCGCGATTTAGCCTGCTAGAGCGTATATACTTGCGGGACGGGCCTTTTGCCCGTCCCGTTTTTGTTTCGACCCGAAAGGTGTGCCTATGGCCTCATCCGCTCCGCGCGGTTTGCGCTCCGACCATGTCGTTACCGTCGGCATTGCACTGTTCTCGATGCTCTTTGGCGCCGGTAACCTCATCATCCCGCCGTTGCTGGCACTTCAGGCCGGCACGGCCACGCCGCTTGCCATGATTGGCTTTTTGATTGCCGCCATCGGCCTGCCTGTTATGGGATTTATTGCCGTCGCGCTCGCCGGCACGGCCCGCGAGCTGGCTGGGCGCGTGCATCCTAAGTTTGGCGAATTCTTCGTTGCGGCGGTCTACCTGGCCATCGGTCCGTGCCTGGCAATTCCGCGCACGAGTTCCACGGCCTTCGAGATGTTGGTGCCGCTGCTGCCCGAGGGTGTCTCGCTCGGCACGGCTCGCCTGGTGTTTGCCATCGGTTTCTTTGTCGTCGCGTTTGCACTCACGCTGCGCCCGGGCGTTATCACACGCGTGCTCGGTCGTATTACGGGCCCCGCGCTCATCGCGCTCATCGTGCTGGTCGTGGGTGCCGCCGTGGTCTCGCCGTTGGGCCCCGCTGCCGCGCCGCAGGCTCCCTATGATGCCGGTGCCGCAGTCCAGGGTTTTCTGACCGGCTACCAGACCATGGACCTGCTTGCGTCGCTCGCCTTTGGCATCATCATCGCCGAGACCATCCACGAGCTGGGCGTTACCGACGATAAGCGCGTGGCCTTCGAGATCTCGCGTTCCGGTGTAATCGCCGGCGTGCTCATGGCCATCATCTACTGTGGCCTGGCGCTTGCCGGTATGCAGCTCGGCACGGTTATGCCCGATGCCACCAACGGCGCCGCCATCCTTGCCCGCTCTGCTTCCATGCACTTTGGCCTTGCCGGCACGGTCGTGGTCTTTGCGATCTTTTTCCTTGCCTGCATGAACGTGTGCATCGGCCTCATCAGCTGCTGCTCGCGTTACTTCTGCGAGACGTATGTGGTCGAAGGGGGAGCGGAGGCTTCCGAGGGGGCCATGCGCCGCCCCTTCGCGATCCTTGCCTTTGTGTTCGCGGCGTTTTCGTGCGTGCTCTCCAACGTGGGCCTCGACGTGATCCTTATGTTCACGGTGCCCATGCTTAACGCCTTGTATCCCGTCGCCATCGTGCTGGTTCTCATGGGTTTGGTACACGGCTTTTGCGACGCTCATCCGCAGGTGTGGGTCTGGGTCGGCGGTGTGGTTGCCGTGCAGAGTGTGATCACTTCGGTCCGCGATGCGTTTTTCGCGGGCGCGTGGCTACCGTTTGATGTGCTGCCGCTGGCGGATATCGGCGCCGCGTGGGCGCCGGTTGCCGTGGCGGCATTTGTGATCGGTCTGCTTCACAGCCGGTTTGTCGCACATTCGAGGAGCTAGGGTTTCTGCGCTTGCACAGGCGGGGAGTCTCCCCTATAATTTCCTTCGCTTTGGGACACGCAAGGTTTAGACCTTAGCTGCTCAACACCTTCGGGACGTGGCGCAGTTTGGTAGCGCGCCTGCTTTGGGAGCAGGATGTCGCAGGTTCAAATCCTGTCGTCCCGACCATATCTTGCGGGCGTAGTTCAATGGTAGAACCCCAGCCTTCCAAGCTGATGACGCGGGTTCGATTCCCGTCGCCCGCTCCATAGGATATCTTTAACGGCTTTGGCTCCTTTTGGTGCCAGAGCCGTTTTCATATACATGCCGGGGACCCCACATCCCCTTCTAAGTTGCGGTGAAATAGTTCCTGGATTAGCCACAAAAGCTGTTATCCAGGAACTATTTCACCGCAACTTATTGAGGCCGAGCGGGCTGGTTCGATGATGGGTTCTGTTGTCGAGAAGATGAGGGCAGCCGGTCAGGAGTCTGCGTAGGGTTTTGTGGTTGGTATACCGTAGCCGCGCATCATGGAGCCGAACGTTTTGACATCGTAGGTGTCTGAGAGCTTGAAATGAATGACGTTGTGGCCCATGGCACGCAGGTTCGCATCGCGCATAAGGGCAGCTCGATAGGTTTTTGCCGCAGTATGTTCCGGATCATTTTGGGCATCGTCCTCAAACTTGCCTAGTCCATGCAGCTCAGCCAGCATCCAAGAGCCGTTTGGCATCTGCCAGCCGTAATCTGCCAAATAATAGCCGGCGTTTCCCGGTCGAGTGATTTCAACCTGAAGTTCGGGAGCGGCAACTCCCGCCAGAATCATTGCCGCCCGTGCCTCGGATTCTCCACCGTTATCCGATCTGCCATCCATGTGTTCAAAAACGTTAAATGCGCGCGCAATGCCGTGCAGTCCGCGGCAGTTCGCTTGTGCATATGCACGCAATTCTTCACGCTCGACACCGTACTCACGAGCCAGCCCGTCGACATAGCCTAGTGCATATCGAAAAGCGCTCGTTCGGGCGATGTCGACCACCGTGCGATATGGATCCGTTAACGTAAACGGGCCGAGCTGCCATACGTTGCCCGCCCGCCAGCGTCGGTATTCAACGAATTCGTACATATCGCGTCTGGTGGAACGCGGCAGCAGCACTTGCACCTTGTCGAGAAGGGAATATGCAGAACCGACGCCATAGAGCAGTGCCGCCGTTGCTCCACAAAACACGGCATCCGGTTCAACGACCGCAATAGCGGATGCCAATTGAAAGATGCGATCTTCGACGCCGAGGTCATTCCAATACGCGGGATCAGCGTAGACATGGTTGTAGAGTCGAACAATCATCTCTTTTTGCATGAGCGCGTGGGCACAGCGCTCATCCCATTTTCTGGTAGCTACAAACAGGTGTCCGCCATGATGGGCCTCGAATAACCGGAAGAACAGCTCTGCTTGCGGTTTGGAGCAGCGTTTATCATGACTCATTTTCGACCCCATGGTCTCGAGGGGGAGTGAATGACACTACGCTATCCCATATTTGCTCCGCCAGACCTTGCCATGAACTGACCAAAAGCTTGACGGGGCAGGTCAGAGTCATGAGTCAGAGTCAAACATATCGGCAAACGGTTGATTAGTGCCCCTCGGCGGCACTAAAAACCACCCTTACAGAAAGTTGCGGTGAAATAGTTCCTGAAAAGCTCGAATAAGCCTAAATCCAGGAACTATTTCACCGCAACTTAGGGGGGGGATGGTGCTAGTGGCGGGATTGGTGGCGGAGCTTGTCGATGGTGGTGTCGGTGCTGTGACTGCGGGCTTCGGCGGCGCGGTCGCGAACGTCGGCCACGGTTTGGCGCTTGCGGCGGTAATCGATCATGCCTTGGATGATGGGCTTGCCAAAGCTCACGACATCATCGTTGTAGATGGCGGTTCGGGCTGCGAGGAGGCAGTCGGTAAAGTCCATATGGGTCTTGCCAAAGAGTTTGACGGCAAGGGCGACAACGGTGGGCTCGTCGACCATGACGTCATCGAGCAGCCTTTTCAAGGCCGCAGCAATCTCAACGCGGGGAACCTTATAGACGTCGCGCAGCGTGACCACGACACGCGTGATGATTTCGGAGTAGACGCGAGCGGTGCGCGTGGCGATGACCTTGGCGGCGCGCGGTGATAGAACTTCGTCGTCATTAAGCAGGTAGCGCAGGATGACGGTCTCGTCGATGATGGTGCTACTCATGGATATCTACTTCCTCGGGACCCAAAATCGAATCGTCGCATTCTGTAGCAAGGTACTCAATCCAGGCATTGCGCTCCTCGGAGCGGCGATTGGGGTCCCCATATGCTTTGAGCGATCCATAGGCGGCGGTGCCGTCCTTTGAGCGCACGGCGACCGGCTGAAAGGGAAGCTTGCGCATCAAAATGCTCTGCGCGACAAAAAGGCGAACGGCCTCGGCAAGCGATGTGCCCATGGCGTCGTAGAGGCGCTCGGCATGCTGTTTGTCCTCTTCGCGAATGCGCACCTGCAGGATGGCTCGTTTTTGCGTCGATGACATCACTGGCCCCCTTAATGAGCGTGCAATATGAATGGTCAAATACAACATTCGCTAATAATAACCAATCTTATAGCCACTGCTTTATTGCACTCAAGTTAATGAGCGCGAAATATATATCAAACGTATTACATCCTTTATAAACGAGTGTGAAATCTCCCCAGGATGTACGCATGTAATACACTCACCTTTATAGCTTATAGAGAATAATCCCAACCTGCCAAAACCCCTGCAATACACCCGTATTGCAGGTCGTATGCTCAAGTTTGCCCCCTGCAACTGCGTATATTTAACCTGTATATCGTTGGAGAAACTCTACCGAGTGCATGTTTCGCCGCATGCGCTCGATACGTCGATGCCGGACCACGGGCGGTCCGGGGCAACGTCGACAGGATCTCTCCGGCATGGGATTCAGGAGGGAGTGAACAACATGGGTAATAAGCGAGTCGTAGCCGATTCTTCGCGCTGCATTGGGTGTCAAACCTGCATGGCGGCGTGTATCGAGGCGCACGACATCCCCGGTAACATCGCCGCGCCGCGCCTGCGCGTGACGCGTACGTACGAGATCTCCGCACCGGTGGCTTGCCATCACTGCGAGGATGCCCCGTGCGCGAAGGCCTGTCCTACGGGCGCCTTGTTCTTTGATCCAAAGAACCATCGCATCGGCGTCAACGAGGACAACTGCATCGGCTGCAAGAGCTGCGTCATGGCATGCCCCTTTGGTGCCGTGAGCGTGGCGACCACGCAGGTCCCCGTCTTGATGGGTGACGTGCGCGTGGGTTCGCAGACCAAGAGCTTCGTGCTCAAGTGCGACCTGTGCGTGGACCGTCCCGGCGGTCCGGCGTGTGCCGAGGCGTGCCCGACCAAGGGCCTCACCCTGGTAGACGAGGAACGCCTGGCGGAGCTGACTGCCGAGCGTGCCCGCGCCACCATCGAAAACGAGGCGTAAGCGTTGGGGCGACAGGCCCAATGATTGTCAAATAAGTACCGAGTATTCGGTAGCAGAGAAAGGAAGGAGGGTGTCATGGAGAAGCATAAAGTGATTTGCCCGTACTGCGGCGCCGGTTGCCAGTTTAACCTCCTGGTCCAAAACGGCCAGGTCGTGGGTACCGAACCGCTCAACGGCATCACCAACCAGAGCGAGCTGTGCCTTAAGGGCATGAGCGGCTACGACTTCATCAACGACACCAAGATCTTGACTCCTCGCGTACTGCACCCGATGATCCGCCGCACTAAGGGCGCGGATCTTGAGCGCGTAAGCTGGGACGAGGCACTGGATTTCACCGCATCTAAGATGCAGGCCATAATTGACGAATATGGTCCTAACGCTGTCATGACCACCGGCTCTTCGCGAGGCGGCGGCAATGAGGCGAACTACGTCATGCAGAAGTTTACGCGTGCGTGCATCGGCACCCACAGCGTGGACAACTGCGCCCGTACTTGACACGGCCCTACTGTCCTCGGTCTGATGGACACGGTTGGTTCAGGTTGCATGTCATGCTCCATCCCCGGTATGGAGGATGCGGGCTGCATTTTCCTCTTCGGCTATAACCCTGCCGATTCGCACCCCATCGTCGCAAGGCGTATCGTGCGAGCCAAAGAAAAGGGTTGCAAGATCATCGTCGCCGACCCGCGCCATATCGAAACCGCGCGTATCGCCGATCTCTACCTTCCGATCAAGAACGGTTGCAATGTCGCGTTCCTCAACGCCTTTGCCAACTGCTTGGTCAACGATGGCCTCTACGACAAGGAATTCGTCGCCGAGCACACGAACGGCTTTGACGAGTGGTGGGAGACCATCAAGAACTACACTCCCGAATCCGTACAGGACATCACGGGTGTCGAGCCCGCGTTGATCCACCAAGCTGCCGAGATGTACGCCACGGCGAAGCCCTCTGCCATCATTGGCTGGGGTATGGGCGTATGCCAGCAGAAGCAGAACCTGAAGACGGTGCACACCATCGCCTCCATCGCCTGCGTTGCCGGCCAGATCGGCAAACCAAATTCCGGCCTCGCGCCCGTGCGCGGTCAGAACAACGTCCAGGGCTCCTGCGATATGGGCATGCTGCCCAACCTGTACCCTGGCTACCAAAAGGTCACCGACCCGGCAGTGCGTGCCAAGTTTGCCAAGGCTTGGGGCGTGCCCGAGGAAAAGCTCCCGCTCGAGGAGGGCTACAAGCTCACCGACCTGGGCCACCTGGTCGACGAGGGCAAGGTGCACTGCTTCTACAACTACGGCGAGGACCCGGTGCAGACCGAGCCCGATTCGGCCGGTATGCGCAAGACGCTCTCCGAGCTGGATCTGTTCATTTGCCAGGACATCTTTATGACGCAGACGACCATGCTCGCCGACGTCATCCTGCCCGCTACCTCTTGGGGCGAGCACGAGGGTGTCTTTACCGCATCCGACCGTAGCTTCCAGCACTTTGACGCGGCCGTTCCGCCCAAGGGCGAGTGCCGTCACGACTGGGAGATCTTCGCGGACCTGTCTACGCGTATGGGTTACCCCATGCACTACGACAACACCGAGCAGATCTGGAACGAGTGCATTAGCCTGTGCCCCAACTTTGTGGGCGCGACCTACGAGAAGATGGCTCCCGAGGGCGGCTACGCCCAGTGGCCCGTCAAGAGCACCGATGTGAACGACCACGGTACGCCCGACATGTTCGCTGGTGGCAAGTTCACCACCAAGGACGGCCGCGCCAACCTGATGGCGCACGACTGGGAGGCGCCCTCCGAGCTTCCCGACGATGAGTACCCGCTCATCCTGTGCACCGTCCGCGAGGTCGGCCACTACAGCTGCCGCTCGATGACCGGCAACTGCAAGACGCTGGCGCTGCTTGCCGACGAGCCCGGCTTTGTCCGCATGAATCCCGCGGACGCCGAGGCGCGCGGCATCAAGAACGGCGACATCGTCTCGATTCACAGCCGCCGAGGCCAGGTATACAGCCGCGCCGACGTGAGCGATCGCATCAACAAGGGCACGGTCTATATGACCTACCAGTGGTGGATCGGCAAGTGCAACGAGCTGACCATTCACAAGGTTGACCCGGTCTCGCATACGCCCGAGGACAAGTTCTCCGCCTGCCAGGTCGACGCTATCGCCGACCAGGTCTGGGCCGAGGGCGAGGTGGAGCGTCAGTACACCGAGCTCAAGCAGGCTCTGGTGGACGCCGCCGCTCCCCAGGACGTTGAACCCGGTGCCGCCAAGTTCGACGACGAGACGCACGTGAACCAAATCGTGTAGTCCCGTTCTCGTTGGCTTTTTGGGCCGGGCGTCCCGTACGTTCGGGAGCCCGGCCCGTTATTTTGAAAGGAAGTGGGGATGAACCGCTTCATCGACATCAACCCGGAGAGGTGCATCGGCTGCGGAACATGCCAGTCCGCCTGTGCCGACGCCCACCGGATGCAGGGCCTTCAGGATACGCCGCGCCTGGCGCTCGTGAAGACCGGCGGTATTTCGGCCGCCCTTGCCTGCCACCATTGCGAGGGTGCCCCCTGCGCCGAGGTTTGCCCGGTGAATGCCATCGAGCACGATGGCGATCGCATCCACGTCAAGGAGCAGGAGTGCATCGGGTGCAGGCTGTGCGCCATCGCGTGCCCCTTCGGAGCCATCCATCCCGATGGCACGTCTATCGCCGGTGTCGCAGGCATGTGCGACCCGACGCCTTCGTATCCTAAGTCCCTGAGCAGCCTGCTTACGTGGGCTCCCGGCCAGTACACCTGTGCTGTCAAGTGCGACCTGTGCGCCTTCGATCCGGACGGCCCGCATTGTGTGGCGGCGTGCCCCACCAAGGCGCTGACCGTCATGGGCGGCGCGGCCGATCGCGAGCTCGACGAGGCCAAGCGCCTGCGCTCGATCGAAAACGGTCCAGTCGTCGACGTTACCGCTGTGGCCCAGGGCCTGTCCGAGAAAGCAGAAGGGAGCGTAAACAATGGATAGCATGACGCTGTTTATCGCATCGCTTGCCGTCTCGTGCATCGGTGCGCTCGCCTCGGTTCTGCTGATCAAGGCCGATAACGCCGCCAAGACCGCCGGCTGCCTGATCGGCGCCGTCGCGGCCGTGCTGTCGTTCATCGCGGGCCTCGAGGCCGTGCTTGGCGACGTTTCGTCCCTCAACACGGTCTTCTTTTTCCCGTTCGCCCGTCTCGAGCTCTTGCTCAACGGCCTTGCGGGCCTGATCGTGGTCCTCATCTCAATCCTCGCCTTTGCGGGCTTCATCTACGGTCTGTCCTACTTCGATGAGTACCCGGGCAAGGTCGGGCGCGCCGGTTTCTTCATGAACACCTTCGTCGCCTCGATGATGCTCGTCATCACCGCCGACAACGTGTTCTGGTTCCTGGTCGCCTTTGAGCTCATGTCCCTTACGAGCTACTTCCTTGTCGTTATCGAGGAGAACAAGAACTCCATTAGGGGCGGTTGGCTCTACTTCGTCATCGCGCACGTGGGCTTTGTCCTTATCATGGCGAGCTTCCTGCTCATGACCAACGGCGTGGGCGGTTCCTTCAGCTTCAGTGATTTCCGTACGCATGACTTTGGACCCGCCGTCTCCTCCGCGTGCTTCGTCCTCGCGTTCTTCGGATTCGGCGCAAAGGCCGGTATCATCCCGCTGCACTCCTGGCTGCCCCAGGCGCACCCCGAGGCGCCGTCCAACGTGTCCGCCCTCATGTCCGGCGGCATGATCAAGATCGGCATCCTGGGAATCCTCAAGGTCGGTCTCGACCTGCTCGCGGGTTCGGGCGTCCAGCTCTGGTGGGGCCTCATGGTCCTGGTCTTCGGATCCATCTCGTCGGTCCTGGGCGTCGTCTACGCCCTCCACGAGCACGACATTAAGCGCCTGCTGGCCTACCACTCCGTCGAGAACATCGGCATCATCTTGCTCGGTGTCGGCGCGTCCATGACGGCGCACGCCCTGGGCAACGACGTCATCGCGACGATCGCGCTCATGGCCGCCCTCTACCACACGCTCAACCACGCCATGTTCAAGGGCGAGTTGTTCCTCGGCGCGGGCTCCCTGCTCTATGCCACGGGTACGCGCAACATGGAGAAGATGGGCGGCCTGTTCCGCCGTATGCCGGTCACGGCCGTCTGCTTCCTCATCGGTGCCCTTGCCATCTCGGCTATCCCGCCGCTCAACGGCTTCGTTTCCGAGTGGTTCACCTATCAGTCCCTGTTCAACATCTCGATGCTCTCCGACCCGGTCGTCATGGTGTTCGCCGTCGCCTCCGCGGCCGCCCTCGCCATCACCGGTGCCCTGGCCGTCACGTGCTTCGTGAAGGCCTACGGCGTCTCGTTCGCGAGCAGCCCTCGTTCCCAGGAGGCCGCGAACGCCAAGGAGTCCCCGGCTCCGATGTTGTTCTCGCAGATGCTCCTCGCGGCCATCTGCGTGGTGCTGGGAATCGGCTCTCCCGTCATCGCCCCGGTTCTGGGCGACGTCGCCCAGAGCGTGCTTGCCGGCTCTGCCATCACAGCCACCTCGGGCGTGTCTCTGGTGAACGAGATTTCCGGTGCCGCCACCTCCACCCCCGCGATCGCCATCGCGCTCGTGGTCCTCACCGGCCTCGCGTTCGTGTTGAGGTCCTGCCTCGGCACCAAGGCCCCCGCTAAGAAGACCGACCCTTGGGCGTGCGGCTACGAGCCCAACGAGCACATGCCCGTCGTCGCCACGAGCTTCGCGTCAGACGTAGAGCTCTTCATGGGCCCGCTCTACACCCTGCGCGAGGTATGCACCAAGATCTGCTGGTCCATCGCGCACGTGTTCCAGAAGCTCACCGGTGTCGCCCAGGGCGTTGAGCCCCTGCCCGACCGCTTCCTGGTCGATGCACCGAGCGAGGGTGCCGATAAGCTGGCCGGCCTCGCCTCCAAGATCGAGGGCGGCAACTACTCCGTATACATCTGCTACATCGTCGCGGCGCTCGTGGTCTTCCTCGTGCTCGCCGTGGTCATGGTCTAGAGAGGGGAGAGGATATTATGAACATCGTTCTTGCGATAGTGCAGGGCCTCGTGGTCATGCTGGTCGCGCCCTTCTTCTCCGGCCTCGCCCGTGTGATTCGCGCGAAGATGCACAATCGCCGCGGTCCGTCCATCCTTCAGGATTACCGGGACCTTGCGAAGCTCATGGCGCGTCCCGAGTCCGTGAGTTCCGACTCGAGCTTCGTGCTGCGCATCATGCCGCCGCTGTTCCTCGCGGTGTCGTTCATGCTCGCCATGGGTCTGCCCATGTTCACGCTCGAGAGCCCCATGCCCGTCTTTGGTGACGCCATCACCATCATGTACGCGCTCGCGCTGTCCCGCTTCTTCTTCGCACTGTCCGGCGTGGATTCCTCCAACGCCTACGCGGGCTTCGGCGGTATCCGCGAGCTCCTCATGAGCGTGCTCATCGAGCCGTCCATGCTCATCGCGCTGTTCACCGTCGCCATCGTGTGCGGCTCCACGGACATTGCGACCATGGGCCAGCACATCGTTACGGGCAACGTCTCGAGCGTCGTCGCCGTTATCCTCGCCGGCGTCGCCTTCGCGGCCGCCTGTTACATGGAGCTCGGCAAGCTTCCGTTCGATCAGGCCGAAGCCGAGCAGGAGCTCCAGGAGGGCCCGCTCGCCGAGCTCTCCGGCCCGTCCCTGGCCATGATGAAGCTCGCCATGGGCATGAAGCAGGTCGTGGTCGTCGCTTGGTTCACCTCCATCTTCATCCCCTGGGGAGAGCCCGCGACTATCGGCGTCACCGCTCTCGTGGGCGCCGTCGTCTTCCTTGTCAAGTGCCTGGTCGATTTCGTTGTCTGCGGCGTGCTCGAGAACTCCGTTTCCCGTTCGCGCTTCAAGGTGCTCGGTAACCAGACCTGGGCCGTCGTCGGCATCGCGGTCCTCGCGTTCGTCTTCGTCGTCGTAGGCGTGTAGGGAGAAGGGAGAAACTATGTCAATCGAATCGAGCTTGTCCCTCTTTGCCATGGTGGCGATTGCCGTCCCCATGCTGGGCTCCCTGCTCATCGTCATGCTGCCGCGTCCCTACGCTAAATGGATCTGCGCCTTCGCCGGCGGCATCGCCACGGTCGCTTCCGTTGGCTTGGCCGCGACGTTTGCCGGAAACGGCATGAACGCGGTCGATGTAACCTGGGCGAGTATGGGCCAGACCCTGGTCATGGGCTTCATATTCGACCGGATGAGCACGCTGCTCGCACCCGCGTTCGTCGCTATCGGCCTGCTCGTCGTCATCTATTCGTTCCCGTACATGAGCGATAAGAACAAGGAGCATCCCGACGCGCCTCGTCGCCGCTTCTACGTGTACTTCTCCACGTTCATCGGCGCCATGGCCGGTCTCGCTTACAGCTCCACCATCGTCGGCCAGCTCGTTTTCTTCGAGATCACCGGCGTGTGCTCCTGGGGCCTCATCAGCTACTACATGACGCCCACGGCCAAGAAGGCCGGTATGAAGGCGCTCATCATCACCCACATCGGCGCTCTGGGTCTCTACATCGGCGCGGCCTTCCTGTTCGCCGGAACCGGCACGTTCGCGCTGAGCGCGATCTCCCAGCTCGATTCCGGTATGAAGACCGTCGTGCTGCTGCTCATCCTGTTCGCCGCTTGGGCCAAGTCCGCCCAGTTCCCGCTCTACATGTGGCTGCCCTCTGCAATGGAGGCCCCCACGCCCGTTTCCGCCTACCTCCATGGCGCGTCCATGGTGAAGGTCGGCGTGTGCGTGTTCGCCCGCGCTCTTGCGAGCGCCGGCGATACCCCCGAGATCGTCGGCTGGGTCGCCATCATCGACGCAGTCGTGACCATGCTCTTCGGTTTCCTCATGTACCTGCCCCAGAAGGATATGAAGCGCCTGCTCGCCTTCTCGACGATCGCGCAGCTCGCCTACGTGTTCTTCGGCCTGGGCCTCTCCGTGTTCGGAAGCCAGATGGCGTTTAACGGCGCCGTCGAGCACATCTTCAATCACGCGTTCACCAAGACCCTGTTCTTCCTCATCGCCGGCTCCCTCAGCTTCACGCTGGGAACCCGTATGCTGCCCAAGATCCAGGGCCTCATGAAGAAGTATCCGGTCACGGGCGTGGGCTTCGCGGTCGCCGCGACCGCTATCGCCGGCGTGCCCCCCATGAGCACGTTCTTCTCCAAGTTTCAGATCATTTCCGGTGGCTTCGCGGTTGGTGCTACCAACACGGTCATCTTCGTCCTCGTGTGCGTAATGGTCGTCGAGACCGTCGCCACCTTCGCATGGTTCCTGCGTTGGATGGGTAAGGTCCTGCCCGGTGAGCCGAGCGAGACCGTGGCCGCCGGCCAGCCCCTTCCGCGCGCCATGGCGTTCGTGTTCGTCGTCCTCATGATCATGGTCGTTGTCGCCGGTCCTCTGTCCTCTAGTTGGATGGGTTAGGAGGTAGGACATGGGTTATTCGTTAGTCAATATCCTGGGCGGTCTTCTGATCGTG
Organism: Collinsella sp.; assembly: GCA_048189585.1. Classification (GTDB taxonomy): domain Bacteria; phylum Actinomycetota; class Coriobacteriia; order Coriobacteriales; family Coriobacteriaceae; genus Collinsella. The sequence goes on from DBEZHA010000007.1 coordinate 82,629, forward strand.
ACCTCCACCATGGTGGTCGTGTCGAAGACCATCCCGTCCGCCATCAAGTGGTACGCGATCCAGTCGGTTGTCTTGGTGGGCGTGCTGCTCACCCTGGGCCTCACCACCGGTGCCACCGAGCTTCTCATGTGGGCCGCGTCGGCCTTCTTCACCAAGGTGATCCTCGTTCCGTTCATTCTCAACCGTGCCTACAAAAAGATGGGTTCGCCTGCCGATAGCACGCTGACCTCCTCCATCAAGCCGGCCTGGACCATCATCCTCACCGGTCTGGAGGTGGCCGTCTGCTTCGCGGTGGTCACGCGCCTGACGCTGCCCACCGCCGAGGTGGCTACTCCGGCCCTCGCCATCAGCTTCGCGCACTTCTTCGTCGGCCTCACGTGCATCATCTCCCAGCGCAACATCCTCAAGCAGATCTTCGGGTACTGCCTTATGGAGAACGGTAGCCACGTGACGCTCGCCCTGCTCGCGCCCACGGCCCCCGAGATCATCGAGATCGGCATCGCCACCGACGCCATTTTCGCCGTCATCATCATGTCCGCCGTCGTCGTGAGGATCTGGAACGACACCAAGTCGCTCGACTCCCACGACCTTACCGAATTGAAGGGGTAGGCCATGGATGTTTCAATGCCGACGGTCGCCCTGCTCGCTTGTCCCCTTGTGTTCTCCCTGATTATGGCTGCGCTCCCCAAGACGACGTCCTACAGCGTCTTCGCGGGGCTCAACACCATCTCCGTCGCGGCGACCCTCGTCCTTTCGGTCGTCACCGCGGGAACCATGCTCTCGAGCGGGCAGAATATCGACGCCTTGGGCCTGTGGCTCCATCTCGATTCGCTCTCGTCGATCTTCGTCCTTCTGGTAGGCATCATCGGGTTCATCACCGGCGTGTACTCCATCTCCTATATCAAGATCGATATCGAGGAGAAGACCATGCCGGCCGAGCGCACCAAGCAGTACTACGCGCTGTTTAGCCTGTTCGTTTTCACGATGCTGCTCGCCTGCCTGTCCAACAACATCATCCTCACCTGGGCGGCGGTCGAGGCCACCACGCTGTCGACCGTGTTCCTCGTGGGTATCTACAAGAACAAACAGGCGCTCGAGGCGTCTTGGAAGTACGCGATGGTCTGCACCGCCGGCGTGGCCTTCGGCCTGTTTGGCACGCTGCTCATCTACGCGAACGCCGCCGATATCATGCCCAACGCGCATGAGGCTGCCTTCCTTACCTCCATCATGCCCTACGCCGACCAGTTCGACCCGATGCTCGTGCGCCTCGCGTTCGCGTTCATCGTCATCGGCTTCGGCACCAAGGCGGGCCTGTTCCCCATGCACACCTGGCTGCCCGACGCGCACTCCCAGGCTCCGAGCCCGGTTTCCGCGCTGCTCTCGGGCGTGCTGCTCAAGTGTGCCATGCTGGTGATTATCCGCTTCTACTCCCTGTCCATCATCACGGTGGGCGACACCTATCCGCGAACGCTCCTGCTCATCCTGGGCACGCTGTCCATCCTGGTGGCCGCCCTGTGCATCTTCAAGCAGGACGATATCAAGCGTCGCTTCGCGTACTCCTCCGTCGACAACGTCGGTGTGGTCGCGCTGTGCCTGGGTATCGGTGGTCCGCTCGGTATCGCCGCCTGCCTGCTGCACTGCATCTTCCACGGCTTCACGAAGGCGCTCGCCTTCTGCATGGCCGGTAACATCCAGCACATCTACCACACCCGCGACCTGAACAAGATCAAGGGCGTCGTCGAGATCGCTCCCGTCACGGCGGCGCTCACCATCATCGCCCTGCTCGCGCTCGCCGCCTTCCCGCCGTTCGCCCTGTTCATCTCCGAGTTCCTCACCTTCGTGGCCGGCATCCAGTCCGGTCCCATCTGGGTGGTCGTGCTCGTGGCCATCGGCCTCACCGGCGTGTACTTTGCCCTTACCGGCATTGCGCTCAAGTCCATCTTCGGCAAGGCGCCCGAGGGCATGAAGCGCCACGAGGTGCCCGCCCTCATGATCATCCCCGAGATCGCCCTCGCGATCGTGGTCATGTGGTTCGGTATCGCCACCCCGGTCGCCATTACGAGCGGCGTCGAGGATGCAACGTCCGTCGTTTTGAACCAGAGCGTCGAAGAGCTCCACGAGGCCCCTCTCTACCGCATGGTGTTCAGCTCCCAGACCAAGACAAGCGAGGTGAATTAGCACCATGGCAGAACCTGAAATGAAGGACTACGCTCGTCGCTGCGAAAGCCACGTCGAGGCCCTGCGCGCCGCAGTGCCGGGCGCTATCGAGAAGGTCGAATGGCAGTGCGAGGACCAGCTGACGATCACCGTCAAGCTGGACCGTCTGCCCGAGGCCGTCCACTACCTGTACTACGAGCGCTACGGCTGGATTCCCGTGATTGTCGGCAACGACGAGCGCAGCCTGTGCGGTCGCTACGCCGTGTACTACGTCATTTCCATGGAGGGCGAGGACCCCGGCTGGGTGACCGTCCGCGCCGAGGTCGACCCCGCCAAGATGACGTTCCCGAGCGTGACCCCGTTCGTCCCCGCCTGCGTGTGGGGCGAGCGCGAGCTGCGCGATATGTTCGGCCTGATTCCCGAGGGTCTGCCCGATCGCCGTCGCCTGGTGCTTCCTGACGATTGGCCCAGTGGGCTGTACCCGTTGCGCAAGGATTCGATGGATTACCGTTTCCGCCCCGCCCCCGCGAGCGACATGGAAAACTACGAATTCCTGGCCGACACCAAGGGCAAGGAGACCACGCTCGTCCCCATGGGACCGCTGCACATCACCTCCGACGAGCCCGGCCACTTCCGCCTGTTCGTGGAGGGCGAGACGATCGTCGATGCCGACTACCGCCTGTTCTACGTGCATCGCGGTATGGAGAAGGTCGCCGAGACGCGCCTGAACTATGACGCCGTGACGTTCCTTGCCGACCGTATCTGCGGTATCTGCGGCTGCGCCCACTCGGTGGCCTACGCCGAGGCTGTCGAGCGCGCCCAGGGCATTCACGTCCCGCCGCGCGCACAGTACATCCGCGCCATCATGCTCGAGGTCGAGCGCCTGCACTCGCACCTGCTCAACATTGGCCTGGCATCGCACTACACGGGCTTCGACTCCGGCTTCCAGCAGTTCTTCCGCGTCCGCGAGAAGTCCATGGACCTGGCCGAGAAGCTCTCCGGTCACCGCAAGACCTACGGCCTCAACGTGATCGGCGGCGTGCGTCGCGATATTTTGGCCGAGCAGAAGCTCTCCACGCTCACGACCATCCACCAGCTGCGCTCCGAGGTTCAAGAACTCGTCGACGTGCTGCTCTCCACGCCCAACTTTATCGAGCGTACGAGCGGTATCGGCATTCTGGACCGCAAGATCGCACGTGACTTCTCGCCGGTCGGCCCGCTCATGCGTGGCTCGGGCTATGCCCGCGACGTGCGCTTTGACCATCCCTTCGACGGCTACGCCGATCCGGATGTCCAGAAGATGCATGCTGCCACGGCAGACACCTGCGATGCCTTCGGCCGCACCGCCGTCCGCATCCAGGAGGTCTACGATTCGATCGACATGATCGAGACCATGCTCGAGAACTGCCCGTCGGGCCCCATCCTCACCACGGATTGGGAGTACACCCCGCACAAGTACGCCATCGGCGCCACCGAGGCTCCGCGCGGCGAGGACGTGCACTGGGCCATGCTCGGCAACAACCAGAAGTGCTACCGCTGGCGCGCCAAGGCAGCTACGTACAGCAACTGGCCGGTCCTGCGCTACATGTTCCGCGGCAACACCGTGGGCGACGCGGCGCTGATCGTCGGCTCTCTCGACCCGTGCTACTCCTGCACCGACCGCGTGACGGTGACCGATGTCGCCGCCAAGCGCGACCACGTGCTCGACAAGGAGCAGTTCGAGAACGTCTGGCGCGACAAGTCGCCGCTTGCGGGCGAGGGCACCATGGCCGCTCCGCTCGATGAGGAGGCGCTCTAATATGCTGAAGCTTTGGAAGGTCAACGCCAAGGCCGGCGACGCGACGGTCAAGTACCCGTTTGCGCCGTTCCCCACCAACAAGGACATGCGCGGCAAGCCCGAGCACAACGCCGAGCTCTGCATCGCCTGCGGTGCCTGCGGCGTGGCGTGCCCGGCCGATGCCATTCGCATGGACACCGACCTTGCGGCCGATACCATCACCTGGTCGATCGACTACGGTCGCTGCATCTTTTGCGGCCGCTGCGAGGAAGCCTGCCCCATGGAGGCCATCAAGCTCACCGAGGAGTTTGAGCTGGCCGTCATGAGCAAGGACGACCTCACCAGCAAGAGCGTCTATACGCTCGAGCACTGCTCGCGCTGCGGCAAGCCGTTTGCTCCGCACAAGGAGATCGACTACGCCAAGCGCCTGCTGCAAAAGGCCGGCGGCATGGAGGCCGAGCAGGCTGCCCGTACCGTCGGTATGTGCCAGGAGTGCAAGCGCGAGCTCGACGCCCTGCGCGCCGCATCGGCCGTAAAGACCGGCAACGCTGCCGGCATGGCTGCCAACGAAACGCTTGCGTCCGGTGAGCCCCAGGGCCCCGGCATGGAGTATCTGGGCGGCCACGGCGTGAACCCGGAGTATATCGACCGCGAGCTTAACCCCGATGCGCCCGAGATTCCCGCCGGTCCGGCGCCGGTCGAGGGCATCATCATGGATTTTGATACGAAGGAGGAGTAACCATGGCCGAACCCACGCTTTTGCCCGAGCGGCTTCAGTACCGCCCGACCAAGATCGAGCTCGACGAGAGCATCGAGAAGGCCAAGGCGACCCTTCTTAAGAAGATCAAGCGCTCGGTGTACGTCTACCGCGTTGACTGCGGCGGCTGCAACGGCTGCGAGATCGAGATCTTCGGTTCCATCACGCCCGTCTTCGACGTCGAGCGCTTTGGCATCAAGGTCGTGCCCTCGCCCCGTCACGCCGATGTGCTGCTGTACACCGGCGCCGTGACGCGTGCCATGCGCATGCCGGCCCTGCGCGCCTTTGAGGCCGCACCCGATCCCAAGATCGTGGTGTCCTATGGCGCGTGCGGCTGCACCGGCGGCATCTTCTACGACAACTACTGCGTCTGGGGCGGCACGGATAAGATTCTGCCGGTCGATGTCTACATCCCCGGCTGCCCGCCCAGCCCCGCGCAGACCGTCTACGGCTTTGCCATGGCGCTCGGTCTGCTGGACCAAAAGCTCCATGCCGAGACCACGGTGGAGGCCGCCGGCGAGCAGGCCGATATCCTGCACCCCGGCGTGCCGTACAAGCTGCGCGTTGCCATCGAGCGCGAGGCTCGCGCCATGAGCGGCTACCGTTACGGCCGCGACCTGGCCAACGAGTTTATGGACACGCTCGAGGGCGCGCCCAAGGGCGATATCCGCGGTGCCATGGCGCTGCTCATCGACAAGCAGGATGATCCTCGCCGTGTTGAGGTCTACTCGGCGCTGCAGGATCTGGTGCTGGCCGGAGGCCGTTAGATGGAACTCACGGACCGCTCTGGTTACTTTGCGGGCCCCGGTATGCTCGGCGGCTCTTTTGGCGATGCCTCGCGCGCAAGCGACGAGGCCGCCGAAGGTGTCGCCGACCCCTGCCTGGGCCATGCGCCCGACCAGGTGGTCTTCTACGAGCTCACGCGTAAGTTTGTGGAAACCGAGGAAGACGTTCCCCAGGAGGCCTGCGACGTGCTGTACTACACGCTCGCCGTGGGCCACCACACCGGCGTGCTCGACTGCTTTGAGCCGCGCCTGTCGGTGCCGGTGAACGTGTTCTATTCGCTCGTCGACGCGCTGCCGGAGGGAGAGGCCAAGACCAAGTTCGAGGCCATCCGCTCCTTTGGCGAGTGCCAGCTCGACAAGGCGGCGGTGCCGTCGCTGCTCGAGGCCTGCGATATGCTGCTCGACGAGCGCGGTTTTCGCGGTTCGGCCAAGGCCGGCATCTCGGTGTTCGACGACGACTTTGGCCTGCATGCCCAGCAGGTCGCGTTTCTGATGAAGTTCCGCGATCTGGTTGAGCGCGTGCGCGATGTGTCGGGCGTGTACCTGACGGGAAGGTTGCAGTAATGGGTCGCGTTGTGGATGGACGCGTGAACGGCGCCCCGTTTGCGGGTATCGTGCTCACGGCGGGAAGCGTGCTGCGTGCCGACGATGCCGCCGGCCCCGTGCTCTCCAAAAAGATGGAGGACGCGCCCATTGCCGGTTGGTACACCATCGACGGTGGCCAAACGCCCGAGGACGACATCATCGAGGTCAAGCGCGAGCGTCCGCCTCGCCTGGTCTTGGTCGATGCCGCCGACATGGCGCTGCCCGTCGGGTCTATCCGCCTGCTCGATAAGCGCGATGTGGCCCGCAAGTCGATGTTCACCACGCATTCGCTCCCTTTGTCGATTCTGATCGAGGAAATCGAGCAATCGTGCGAAGATATCGTCTTCATAGGGATTCAGCCGGGCGATACGGAGTTTTACAACCCTATGTCCCCGGAGGTCTTTGACGCCGTCGACGCCGTGTACGACGCCGTGGCCGCCAACGACTTTTCCCACTTTGTCCGCTTGGGACAAGAGCAATAGGAGCGCTTGTCCCTGCTGATTAGGAAAGAAGTGATTGACATGGCAGATTCCAAGGCGGAGTACCCCGCTCCCGATTGCCTGGCGCCCGCCGCGATCGAGGCCAAGACCGAGGCCGCCGGCGTGACCAAGGCTAACCTGCCGGTCGCAAAGGCCTTTGTTTTGGCGATGTTCGCCGGCGCGTTCATTGCCTTCGGCGGCCTGTTCTTTACCGTGTTCTTGAGCGATAGCACGCTGGGCTGGGGCGCCCAGCGCGTCGTGGGCGGCCTGTGCTTTTGCCTGGGCCTGGTGCTGGTGCTGGTGTGCGGCGCCGAGCTGTTTACTGGCAATTCGCTTATGGTCTGCGCACTCAAGAGCAAAAAGATCACCCTGGTCCAGATGCTCAAGGCTTGGGTCGTCGTATGGGTCGGTAACTTTGTCGGTGCCCTGTTCATCGTCTTTTTGGTGTACATGGCCGGCATTTACAAGCTCAACGGCGAGGCGGTCGCCAATTCCATGGTGAGCGTCGCCGCCGGCAAGGTGACGATCGACTGGGTGACGATTTTCTTCCGCGGCATCCTGTGCAACATCTTTGTGTGCCTGGCCGTGTGGATCGGTACCGCCGGCAAGACCGTGGTCGATAAGGTTGTGGGCATTCTGCTGCCCATCGCCGCCTTTGTGGCCTGCGGTTTTGAGCACTGCGTCGCCAACATGTACTTTTTGCCCATGGGTGCTGTGATGCATGCATGCGGCTACGGTGCCGACGTCGCCGGCGCCGATGCGCTCAACGCTGCGGGCATTGCGTTTAACCTGTCCGCCGCCACGCTGGGCAACATCGTGGGCGGCGCGGTTCTGGTCGCGCTCGGCTACTGGTTTATCTACGCCAAGAAGTCCGAGCAGTAAGATACCGTCTGTTTGACGTTGGGCCTCCCGCGGGGCGTTGCCGTGCGGGAGGCTTTTTTGGCCTGGGGCTCGTTCCCGGGCTGTTGGCCTGTTGTGTTTGGCTTGTGAAAGGGGTAATCGAGATGGCATCTGCTGTGAAGCGTGACGGTCGCGCCGTGGTGACCACATGCGGGGGATGCTATGCCGATTGCGCCTTTGTGGCACGAGTTGAGGACGGTCGCGTGGCGGCCGAGTTGCCGGTGCCAGGGCATCCGTGCGCGGCGCGTGCCCTGTGTGCCCGCGGACGGCATCGCCTGGCAATGCCGTTTGACGAGCGCGACCGCATTGTGCACCCCATGCGCCGACGAGCTGATGGCTCGGGGTTCGATGTGATTTCGTGGGACGAGGCGTTTGCCCAGATTGCCGAGCGCCTTTTGGGGATTGTTGACGGGCATGGTCCGCGCGCGCTGGGCATGACGCTCGGCGTGCCCTCGTTCGACCGTTACTGGGCGTATCGTTTTATGCATGCGCTGGGCTCGCCCAACGTATACGGTGCCGACGGCGCCTGCGAGGTAAGCAGACTTACCGGCTGGGAGCACAGTCTGGGCTACAGCCCCGCCTCCGACCTGGCGCATACCGATTGCATCATGTATTTGGGACGTTCCATTGTCGATTCGTCGACGATGGGGGCCGTTGATGCGCTCAACGATGCGCGCCGGCGCGGGGCGAAAATCATCGTGGTTGACCCCCGGCGCAGTGGCTCGGCTGCGCTTGCCGACCGCTGGCTGCGCGTGCGTCCGGGATGCGATCTGGCGCTGCTGCTGGGTATCGCACATGTGCTCATTGCCGAGGACTTGTACGACCGTGAGTTTGTTGCCCGCTATACCACGGGGTTTGATGAACTGGCGCAGGCGTCCAGTGCTTGGACGCCCGAGTGGGCCGAGTCGATGTGCGACGTGCCGGCCGAAGAGATTGTCGCGACGGCGCGCGATTTGGCTGCCGCGGCGCCTGCTGCAGTGGTGGACGCTGGCTTTCATGGTGGCATCGGTATCGCGTATGCCAATAGCACCCAGACCGCGCGCGCTATCTGCTTGGTCGATGTGCTGCTGGGCTGCATCGGACACGCGGGCGGTGCGCTCAACCCACCGACGCCGCTTGCGCTGGGCGACTTGGACCCTGCGCGTTTTGCGACGCCGTCAGTGCCGCGTGAGCCTAAGTTGGGGTCCGAGCGCTATCCGCTCGTCGATCCGGTTCGCGGCCTGTGCACGACCATCGGTCAGTCCATTCTTGCCGGCGATTTGCGTGGGCTGATCGTTTACGCCAGCAATCCCGGCGCGGGCTATGGCAATGCACAGGCTTGGTTGAGTATTTTGCAGCAGCTCGACTTGCTTGTGACGATTGATATTCGTTGGTCCGAGACGGCGCGTGCTTCTGACTTCGTGCTTCCCGACGTGACGTATCTGGAGGCCGACCGTGGCTTGGGAACGGTGATAGGCGCCAACGATTCGCGCGTGTTCTACCGCAATGCCGTGCTGCCCGTGCAGCATGACGACACGAGACCGGGGCGGGAGATTTTTGCCGGTCTGGCGCAGGCGTGTGGCGTGGGCGAGTACTTCCAGTTTACGTCTGACGATCTGGCAGCTGCCCAGGTGGAGCCTTTTGGGGTTGATCTGGACGAGCTCAAGGAGCGCGGTTGGGCCGATACGGGCGTGTCGCTGCCGTCGCGCACGGGTGAGCCGGCGATTCCGCTTGCCGGCGGCAAGATTGCGCTGGCAAGTGACGTATGGGAGCGTGCCGGCCTGGGACGCGTGCCAGACTGGATCGCGCCCATGGTGGAGCCCGGTCTGGGGATGTTTCGCCTCATTAGCGGCAACCGGCCCTTTGAGTCGCATACCTCGCGCAGACTCGCGGCGGCCGGTGCCGCCGAGGCGGGGTCGGACTTGGACGCCGTGCAGATGAATGCCGATGTTGCTGCACGCATGGGTATCGCCGATGGCGAGGTCGTCGAGCTTGTGAGCGACATAGGCCGCGACCGCGTGCGCGTGGAGACGACGCCGTATCTGCATCCGGCGTGCATCTTCACCTCGGCCGCTCCCGGCGGGCGTTCGTTTGGCGCTGGCGCGGATGGAGCCCAAGCGCTCGGCGTTGGCCCGCTCGACCATACGCCGCTGCGTTGGGACCCGTTGACGGGCGCCGCGCTCACCCAGGAAAACGCCGTTCGCGTGGAAAAGATCGCGGCGCGCGAGGATAATAACGAGTAATTGACTCAGCTGATGTATTCGACTGATCCACGTTTCTTTTGAAAGGCCGCACATGAGCGATAGCCAGAACATGTCCGATGAGGTACGCGCCCGCCTGCGCGCCATTCCTTCCGTCAACGAGCTGCTTGCCGAGTGGCCGGTTGTGAAGGCGGCGGGGGAGACCTGCGACGCGGTGGCGCATGCCGCCGTCACGGCCGAGCTCGACGAGGAGCGAGCCGCCATTCGCGCCGGTGCTGCCCCGCGCTCTAAGCGTGACCTGGCCTCGGCCATCGAGTGGCGTGCGCACCGCTCCGCGTTGCCGAGCCTACGCCCCGCCGTCAACGCTACGGGCGTGGTCATCCATACCAACTTGGGCCGCGCCCCGCTCGCGGAGTCGGCGGCGAAGGCCGTGGCCGAGGTCGCGCGCGGCTACAGCACGCTCGAGTACAGCGTGGACACCTGCTCGCGCGGGTCGCGCAAGGAGCATGCCGCGCAGCTGATTCGCTCTCTCACTGGTGCCGAGGACGCGCTCGTGGTCAACAACAACGCCGCCGCTGTGCTGCTGGTGCTGGCGACCCATGCCGCAGGCAAGGAGGTCATCGTCAGCCGCGGCGAGCTTGTCGAGATCGGCGGCAGCTTCCGTATCCCCGATGTTATGGAGGCCTCGGGCGCCAAGCTTGTCGAGGTCGGTGCCACCAACCGCACGCACCTTGCCGATTACGAGCGCGCCATCACGTCCGAAACGGCCATGATCCTCAAGGTCCATCCTTCCAACTATCGCATCGAGGGTTTCCACGAGGAGGTGGGCTCTCGGGAGCTTGCCGCGCTGGCGCATAAGCATGGCCTGCTGTTCTATGAGGATCAGGGCTCGGGTGCGCTATTGCCCGATGACATCCTGGTGCGCGGCGGCGAGGAGACCACGCCGACCTCGGTTGCTGCCGGGCTCGACATCGTGTCGTGCTCGGGCGATAAGCTGCTCGGTGCCGCGCAGGCGGGCATTATCATGGGCCGTCGCGATCTGGTCCAGGCCTGCGGCGCACATCCGCTCATGCGCGCTCTGCGTCCGGGCAAACTGGCTCTGTCGGCGCTCGAGGCCACGCTGCGTATCTACATGGATGGCGCCGATGTTGCCCATCGCGATATTCCGGTGCTCAGCATGCTTACGCTGCCGCAGGCTCATTTGGAGCGACGTGCCCGTAAGCTGCGTGATCGTATGGTCGCCGGGCTCGATAAGGCTGGTTGCCCGTGCGCTGTTCAGGTGGAGATTGTCGAGGAATCGTCGACCCCCGGTGGCGGTTCGCTGCCTACCGTGGAGCTGCCCACGATGTGCGTTGCCGTGCGTCTTGTTGACGAGCGCCTGACGGTCGACGCGCTCAAGCGCTCGCTTGTCCAGGACCTCGACACGCCGGTCGTCACGCGCACCTCGCACGACCGCATTCTGTTTGATGTGCGCACGCTCGTGGGCGACCGCGATATCGAGACGGCGGCATCGACGCTCGTCGCGTGCGTTGAGAAGGCGATTGCTCGATGAGTGAGGTTCAAGCGCTGGTGGAGTGTCCCGTTATCGTTGGCACGGCGGGCCACGTTGACCACGGTAAGTCGGCGCTGATCGAGGCACTGACCGGCAAGAATCCCGACCGTCTGGAGGTTGAGCGCCGTCGCGGTATGACCGTGGAGCTGGGTTTTGGCGAGCTGGCACTGCCGAGCGGCAAGATTGTCGGCCTGGTCGATGTGCCGGGGCATGCCCACTACCTGCGCGCCATGGTGCAGGGCGCCACGGGCATCGACGTGGCCGTGCTGGTGGTCTCTGCCGTTGAGGGCGTGATGCCGCAGACCCGCGAGCACGTGCACGTGCTGGAGCTGCTGGGCGTCACGCATATGGTGGTGGCGCTGACTATGTGTGACCTGGCCGACGCCGAGATGACCGAGCTTGCCGAGCTCGACGTCGATGACTTTTTGTCGGGTACCGTGTTTGCGGGTGCGCCGATTGTGCCCGTGTCGTCCAAGACGGGCGAGGGGATCGACGGGCTGCTTGCGGTGCTCGACGAGCAGGTAAGTGCCTGCTGGGATGCCTGCCGCGCTCGTGCCGAGCTCACCGATGCCGCACCGCGTCTGCCCATCGACCGTTGCTTTACGATCAAGGGCGCCGGTACCGTGGTGACGGGAACGCTGCACGATGCGCCCGTCGCGGTGGGGGATGAGCTTGTCGCGCTGCCGTCGCGTACGGCCTGTCGCGTGCGTGGGATTCGGGTGCATGGCGATACGCCGCGGGCGTTGCCCGGTCAGCGTGTGGCGCTCAACTTGGTGGGCGATGCCGTCGCCGCGCTCGATCGCGGTGAGATGCTCGGCGTGGCTGGCCGCTTTGGCCAGACGATGCGCTTTATGATGACGTTCACCTACCTGGGCCGCGAGGGCGCCAAGCCGCGTGTGTTCGAGTCGGGTGCGCGTGTGCACGTGATGGCGGGTACGGCCGAGGTTGTCGGTCGCATCATGTTCATGGAGGGCGAGGCCCCCATGGCGGTGGGTGAGACTCGTATTGTTCAGGTGCGCTTGGAAAACTCGCTGCCGCTACGTGCTGGGGACCATGCCGTGGTGCTGTCCTATTCGCCCGTGATGCTTATTGGCGGCGGGCGTGTGCTGCTTTCGCGCTGCCGTCGCTCGCGCGAGCTTGCCGAAGGAGAGCGTGCACTGTATGCGGCGCTCGAGTCCGGCGATATCACGGGCGGTGTGGGCGCTTGGCTGGCGCTGCAGATGCTGCCGGTTGCGGCGGTTGATGTTGCCGACGCTTTGGATCTTGGCGTCGGCGATGTCGATGCTGCACTGCGCGGGTTGGTGGCGCAGGGCACTGCTTGCGTGCTTGCTGGCTCGGATGGCACGCTGTATGCAGATGCTTCCGTGTTCGACGCCGCGATGGATGCACTGGCGGCGACCTTGTCAGCCATGCACGCGACGGCTCCCAAGGAGACGGGCTTTACGCCTGGTGCCGTTGCCCATGCTGCGTGGCCTGCCGCTGATGAAGGCGTTGCCGCTGCCCTGATTGCCGAGGGCTGCTCCCGTGGCGTGTGCGCCGCCGAGGGCGCCGAGGTATTCGATCCGCATTCGGCCGCCGCGGCGGCACGCGTGGTGCGAGAGGCTTGCGAGCGCATCGTCGCGCTGCTTGACGAGACCGGCCTGGACGCACCGGCGCTTCCCGAGGTGGGCGAACAGCTGCAGCTCGGCCGTGACACCATGACGCGTGCCCTGCGCGAGCTTTCGCTCAATCGCTCGATCGTTAAGGTCGAGCGCGACGTTGCCCTGTCTGCTACCGCCGAGGCCCATGCGCGTGAGCTCGTCGCCGCTGCCATTGAGGCAGCCGGCGGCGCAGCCACCACGAGCGTGCTGCGCGAGGCCCTGGGTGTGTCGCGCAAACGCGCCATCAGCATCCTTGAGCATCTAGATGCCGTACGCTTCACAGTCCTCGACAAGGATGCCGGCGGCCTGCGCTCCCTGCGCTAGGCCACCCTTATCAGTTGCGGTGAAATAGTTCCTGTTTTCCGGTTTAGATGCCTCTTCCAGGAACTATTCCACCGCAACTTTGAGGATGGCCAGCCGAAGCTGGCCATCTTGAGCCTTGAATCGGGCCGGTCGCCACGAAAAGGGCCTGTCTACTACGTTTAGTCGACTACCCTCAACCATTCCGAAATTCGCGAAATTAAAACCGCAGGTAGACGGCTTGGCGATTTTCTAAAAACGCGGGTATGGTCGACCCATGCCAGTCAAACGTAGTAGATAGCCCGTTTTCGTGTCACGACACCGGGTTAGTCTTTTTGGGACGGGGCTTTTTTAGCTGCCCATCTCAAACATGTCTTAAGCTTTGAGGGCTCCGGATGGGGCAGCTAAAAAAGCCCCGTCCCAAAAAGACTACCCTGCTAGTTTGGTAAAATACCGGCGCACTTGGGAACGGATGGGCTCCGGTGGGCTCCGCGGTCCTCAAAACCGTTGCGAGGCGTGCAAAACGTCTTGGATGTGTTCGATTCACATACGTTCCCGCCATACGCTACCAGCGCTTTTGTGCTCGCGGTCTTGCTGCGTGCCGCAAAGGCGTTGTTTTGTTTTGGCGCGGGGTTGTCGTGTCGCCTTCTTTTTCGGCGATGGCGCATGGCCTCGTGCACCGGGTTTTTAGCATGCCGATGGGGGTGGTTTGCCGTATGACTACCGTAAGACGGGCCGATCTTTCTTGCGTCGTTCAAGCGGGCGGGTTTTCCTCGCGTATGGGCTGCGATAAGGCGCGCATGGCGTTTTGCGGCGAGCCGCTCATCGAGCGCGTGCTGGGTCGGCTGGCGCCAGTTGCCGGCGAACTGGTCGTCACGACGTCGCGCCCCTGCGAGCTTGCCCACCTTGAAGAGCGCGCGTTTGGCGGCCTGGTGCCGCGTGTGGTGGCGGACCTTGAAGGGCCGGCGGGCGCCATGCGCGGCATCGCGAGCTCGTTGGCCGCGGCGCGATTGCCGCTCGTGGCGATCGTCGCCTGCGACATGCCATTTGTCTCGCCGGAACTTATCGGCGCGCTTGCCGATCGTGTTGAGGCCGAGGCGCTCGACGTGTGCGTGCCGCGCGAGGAGCGGGGGATTGAGCCGCTTTGCGCCGTCTGGCGCCGTGACGCATGTGCGCCGGCCGCCCAAGAGCTGCTCTCCTGCGACCGCCAACGCATTCGCTGCCTGATCAATCGCGTTCAGGCTGGTTATGTGGATGAGCCGCAGATCGTTAAGGTTGCGGGCTCGACGCTCTGCTTCGAAAACGTCAATACGCCCGAGGAGTTTGCGGCGGCCGAGTTGCTCGCCTAGACGATTGGAGTTGCCATGTCTCACGATATTTGTCCCGATACCGGGGAACCTTGCACTTGCGATGGGTCCGAGCCCTGTACCTGCGGCTGCGGTGGCTGTGGGCATACTGCGGAAGAGGAAGCGGCCGCCGCGGCGTATCGTGAGGCACACCGCGAGGGCCCGTCCGGTGATGCCCTCGACCACGAGCGCAAGATTATCGTGTCGTTTGACAGCACCTTCGATGTGATGGAATGCGAGCAGCTGTGCTTGGATGCCGGTGTGCCCGGGCGCATTATGCCTTTGCCCGGCTCCATTACCGCAGGTTGCGGGCTGTGCTGGGCCATGCCGTTCTCGGGCGATGCGCTCGCCGCTTTCCGCGCCGCCACCGAGGGCCGTATAACCCCTGCCGACTACCATCAGCTCGTCCTTTAACCACCACCACACCACCACAAAGGTGCCTGTCCCCAATGTGGTGGTTTGGAACATGTGGACGAAACAGCTTCGAAACACGCGATTTGTTCGTCAGGCTCTCAAAAACGCTTCTACCTGCATCGTAATCAAAACGAAACATCTGCTCGTCGGCTTATGCGAAACATTGCCGCAACAGTGCGATATTATCCATACTCGATAAAGTTCGCGGCACATAGGGTGCCGCGACCAACATTTTTCGTTTCCCATCATTGGAGGAAGCATGAGCTACACGCAGAAAGTTCTCGACGAGCTCAAGGCCCGCTATCCCGAGCAGCCTGAGTTCATCCAGGCCGCGACCGAGATCCTCGGCACCATCCAGCCGGCGCTCGACGCCCATCCCGAGTACGAGGAGGCCGCCCTGCTGGAGCGCCTCGTCGAGCCCGAGCGCATCGTCATGTTCCGTGTTCCCTGGGTCGACGACCAAGGCAAGGTTCAGGTCAACCGCGGTTACCGCGTCGAGTTCAACTCTGCCATTGGACCCTACAAGGGCGGCCTGCGCTTTAACCCGACGGTTACCCTGGGCATGCTCAAGTTCCTGGGCCTGGAGCAGATCCTCAAGAACAGCCTGACCACCCTTCCCATGGGCGGCGGCAAGGGCGGTTCCGACTTTGACCCCAAGGGCAAGTCCAACAACGAGATCATGCACTTCTGCCAGTCCTTCATGACCGAGCTCTATCGCCACATTGGCCCCAACACCGACGTTCCCGCCGGCGACCTGGGCGTTGGCGGCCGAGAGGTTGCCTACCTGTTCGGTCAGTACAAGCGCCTGACCAACGAGTGGACCGGCGTCCTTACCGGCAAGGGCCTCTCCTTTGGCGGCTCGCTCGCCCGTACCGAGGCCACCGGTTACGGTCTGGCCTACTTTGTGGACGAGTACCTCAAGAGCCGCGGCGACTCCTTCGAGGGCAAGAACGTCGTCGTTCACGGCTCCGGCAACGTCGCTATCTACGCGGTCCAGAAGGTCACTCAGCTCGGCGGCAAGGTGCTCGCCTGCTCCGATACCCACGGCTGGGTCGAGGATCCCGACGGCATCGACTACACCGTGCTCGAGCACATCTACAACAAGAAGCGCTCTGGCCACGACAAGGGCGTTACGCTCGCTATGTACGTTGACGAGAAGCCCAACGCCGTGTGGCACGAGGGCGACGGCCGCGGCGTGTGGCAGCTGCCCTGCGACATCGCGCTGCCCTGCGCACGCGAGAACACGCTGCTGCTCGAGGACGCTCAGGCGCTCGTCGCCAACGGCTGCAAGGTGGTCGGCGAGGGCGCGAACATGCCCACGACCATCGAGGCCACGACCTACTTCCAGGAGAACGGCGTCGCCTTTATGCCCGGTAAGGCTGCCAACGCCGGCGGCGTGCTCGTGTCCGGCCTGGAGATGAGCCAGAACGCCGAGCACCTGTCCTGGACCTTCGAGGAGGTCGACGGCAAGCTCGAGCAGCTCATGCGCGGCATGTTCCACAACGTGGACGATACCGCCAAGGAGTACGGCGAGGAGGGCAACTTCGTCATGGGCGCCAACATCGCCGGCTTCCTGAAGGTCGCCGACGCCATGCTCGCTCAGGGCGTCTGCTAAATCTTGCTCGACATAGCATGCGATGAGGCTCCCAGCTATCTGGCTGGGAGCCTTTTCTATCCCGGAGGACTCCTCATAACTTGCGGTGATATACGGACTGTTTAGCGTCCCAGAACGGCTAATCAGTCCGTATATCACCGCAAGTTATGGATGGGTGGGTGGATTTTGTCCTAAAACGGTGTGCGGCCCCTCGTTTGGTACACTTAAAAGTACTGGACAAGTGAAGAGATGGGGGAGA
Organism: Collinsella sp.; assembly: GCA_048189585.1. Classification (GTDB taxonomy): domain Bacteria; phylum Actinomycetota; class Coriobacteriia; order Coriobacteriales; family Coriobacteriaceae; genus Collinsella. Next base: position 99,354 of record DBEZHA010000007.1, read on the forward strand.
ACGTGCTCAAGTTCGGTACCTACGTCCGTGTTGGAAACGCGGCCGAAGCCTATGAGCTCTTGCAGAAGAACCGCAACAACAAGATTGTGGGCGGCGGCATCTGGATGCGCCTGGGTTCGCGTCGCGTGGCGACGGCGATTGACCTTTCGGCCTGCGGACTCGATCAGATCGAGGAGACCCAGACCGAGTTTCGCATCGGTGCCATGTGCACCCTGCGCCAGCTCGAGCGTCATGCCGGGCTCAACGCGCTTGTCAACAATGTCTTTGAGTTCGCCGTCCACGACATCGTGGGCGTGCAGCTGCGCAACACCGCCACGGTGGGCGGCAGCATCTACGGCCGCTTTGGCTTCTCGGACGTTCTCTCCGCCTTTCTCGCGCTCGATTCCTATGTTGAGCTGACGGGCGCCGGTCGCGTGCCGCTTGTCGAGTTCGTGGACATGGGCTACGTGCGTGACGTGATCGAGCACGTGGTGGTCGTTAAGCACGACTACTGTGCAAGCTACGAGGCCGTGCGCAAGGCCGCGACCGACTTCCCCTCGCTCAATGTCACCGCCGCCTGGTGGGACGGCTCCTGGCATGTCACCGTGGGTGCCCGCCCGCTGCGCGCGACCCTGCTGCAGGGCGAGGCATCTGGCCTCACCAGCGAGCAGCCTTCCGAGGACGAGCTTCGCGCCCTTGCCGCATCCGTACGCTCGCTGAGCTACGGCACCAACATGTGGGGCTCGGCCGACTACCGTCGCCGCATCTCGGCCCCGCTTGCCGTCCAGGCCGTGCGCCGCGCCGCCGGCATCGAGCTTTCTGCCGCGCTTGCCCGCGAGCTCGAGACCGTGCAGGTCCCCAAGTTTGCCACGGACGAGTATTCCTGCCGCCGCGTGCCCGGCGTCGATTCTAGCGAGGTGCGCTAATGACTGCCAAACTCATCGATCTTTCCTTTACGCTCAACGGCCGTAAGGTCAAGGTTCAGATTGCCCCCGACACCATGCTCTTTGCACTGTTGCGCGAGCAGGGTTGTGCGTCGGTGCGCTGCGCCTGTGAGACCACCAACTGCGGCCTGTGCACGGTGTGGCTCGACGGCGACCCGGTGCTGAGCTGCTCGGTTCCCGCCGCGCGCGTTGAGGGCCGCTCCATCACCACGCTCGAGGGCCTCAAGGCCGAGTCCGAGGCACTGGCCCGTGCGATGGCTGCCGAAGGCGCCGAGCAGTGTGGTTTTTGCGCTCCCGGCCTCATCATGAACGTGCTGGCGCTTGCCCGAGCCGCCAAGGAGGACCCGAGCCTCGTCGCCACGCGCGAGGAACTCTCGCGCCAGCTCGCCGGCAACCTCTGCCGCTGCAGCGGTTACGAGAGCCAGCTGCGCGCCATCGTGCGCTTCCTCAACGAGTCTGGCGTGCAGGTTGGCTTTGAGATGCCCGAGCTGCCCGTCAACGAGACGAGCTCCGACGGTGTCGCGTACAAGCAGATCACCAAGAAGCAGCCCAAGAAGGACTCGAAGGCCCTGCTCGAGGGTCGTCCCGTCTACACCGGCGATATGGTGCCCGCCGGCGCACTCATCGTCAAGCTCAAGCGCAGCCCGTATGCGCGCGCCAAGATCCGCTCAATCGATACGTCGCGCGCCCTGAAGGTTCCCGGCGTGGTGGGCGTCTACACCTACGAGGACGTGCCCAAGCGCCGCTTTACCATCGCCGGCCAGAGCTATCCGCAGCCGAGTCCCTATGACCGCTTGATCCTCGAGAACCTGGTGCGCTACCAAAACGAGGAGGTGGCGATCGTCGCCGCCGAGACCGAGGAGGCCGCCGACAAGGCGCTCAAGCTCATCAAGGTCGACTATGAGGTGCTTGAGCCGCTGCTCGACTTTACCCAGGCGCTCGATAACGACATCGTGGTCCACCCCGAGGGCGACGTGACCTTTATGTTCCCGCAGGGCGGCGACGTTGCTCGCAACCTGGTGTGCAGCGGTACCAGCGATTATGGCGCTCTGGACGAGGCCTTCGCCCAGAGCGACATCGTCTTCACCCGCACCTACACCAGCCAGGCCACGCAGACCTCGCCCATGGAAACTTTCCGCGCCTTCGCGACGACCGACGCGTTTGGGCGTATCTCGGTGACCACCTCCACGCAGGTGCCCTTCCACGTGCGCCGCATGGTCGCTCAGTCGCTCGATATCCCGCAGTCGCAGGTGCAGGTCATTAAGCCGCGCATCGGCGGCGGCTTTGGCTCCAAGCAGACGGGCTGCTGCGAGATCTTCGTGGCGTTCGTCACCCAGCAGACCGGCCGTCCGAGCTACTGCTGCTATACCCGCGAGGAGACCATCACCGCGGGCAACTCGCGCCACCAGATGCAGATGACCGTTAAGCTGGGCGCCATGAACGACGGCACCATCACGGCCATCGATCTGCATACGCTGTCCAACGCCGGGGCCTATGGCGAGCATGCCACCACGACGATCGGCCTCTCGGGCCACAAGAGCCTGCCCATCTACAACCACGTGAAGGCGAGCCGCTTTAGCTGGGACGCCGTCTACACCAATACCAACCGCGGCGGAGCGTATCGCGGTTACGGTGCCACCCAGGGCCAGTTTGCCGTGGAGAGCGCTGTCAACGAGCTCGCCGACATGCTGCACATGGACCCCGCCGACCTGCGCCTTAAGAACATCGTGCGCGAGGGCGAGATCATGCCGCAGTACTACAACGAGAAACTCAACGCCTGCGCGCTCGACCGCTGCCTGCTGCGCGCGATGGACATGATCGGCTGGCGCGACAAGCCGCTGGCCGTGGACCTGGGCGACCGCGTGCGCGCCCTGGGCTGCGCGCTTACCATGCAGGGCTCGGGCATCTCCAACGTGGATATCGCCGGCATCGACATGCGCCTTGAAGAGGACGGCTTCATTACCATTGGCACCGGCGCCACCGATAACGGCATGGGCGTCGACACGATCCTGGCGCAGATTGCCGCCGAGGAGCTGGGCGTGGAGAGTTCAATGATTGTGGTACGCGGCGTGGACACCGACGTGTCGCCGTTCGATGCCGGCTCGTACGCGAGCTCCGGTACCTACGTGACGGGCCTTGCCGCCAAGAACGCCGCGACCGAGCTGCGTGAGAAGGTCTGCGCCAAGGCCGCCCAGATGTGGGACGTGGACGCCGCCGACGTGGTCTTTGATGGTCAGTACGTGCGCCTGTCCGACGAGCGTGCCGCGCGTGAGCAGAACCGCTACCTCACGCTGCGCGACTTTGCCAACCTGTGCGTCAAGAACATCGCAGGCGGCGACGCGCTCACCTCGCACGCCTCAGCCTGCCTGCCCGTTTCGCCCCCGCCGTTTATGGCCGGCATTGCCGAGGTCGAGGTCGACAAGGCTACCGGCAAGGTGACCGTGGTGGATTACGCGGCGGCTGTGGACTGCGGCACCGTGATCAACGAGGCGCTCGCGCGCGTCCAGGCCGAGGGCGGCATTGCCCAGGGCATCGGTCACGCGCTCTACGAGATCGTCGAGCACGACGACCGCGGCCGCCTGCGCACCGGGAACTTTATGAGCTACAAGCTGCCCGCGCGCCTGGATATCGGCAGCATTCGCGTGGCCTTTGAGCCGAGCTACGAGCCGACGGGCCCGTTTGGTGCCAAATCGATCGGCGAGGTCGTCATCAACACGCCGCTCGCCGCCGTTGCCTCGGCCGTGGCACACGCTACCGGACATCAGGTTCGCTCACTGCCCATCACGCCCGAGAAAGCGCTGCTGGGGGAGTAGACGAGCAGACCGCCGCTCTTTGTCTAGCCCGGGGAAACTGCAGCCCACTTTTCGACCGAATTGTGGGCTGCAGTTTCCGTTTGAGGCCCTCGGCGGAAAGTGCATCCCGGAATAGGGGCTCAAAACGGGTTGCAGTTTCCGGTTGATGGCTATAGCGGAAATCGTGTCCCATTCCGAGGCCCCAAACCGGGACACGCTTTCCGGCACATGGCCAGCACCGCCAGACTGCCGAGTCGCACCGAAGTTGCGGTGGAATAGTTCCTGTTTTGGAGGACTGGAGCCCCAAACAGGAACTATTCCACCGCAACTTATGAGATGGGATGCCTTGCGCTCGTGGTGAGGTCGTGAGCTTGTAAAAGGTGTGCGTGCGCTTGCCGTTCGTATCTGCTATCATTCCTAATCTGTGCGCTCATGCGGGCGTGGCGGAATTGGTAGACGCGCCAGATTTAGGTTCTGGTGGGATTCCCGTGAAGGTTCGAGTCCTTTCGCCCGCACCAACGCACCGGCGTCGGCCTCGGCCGTCGCGACACTTTGTTGCATAAAGGTACCAGCACCTCAGATAAGCTGGGCAGTATGAGGAGGAACGTGTTGAACATCACCGCTTCTGACGTCAAGGACGCCAAGCTCACCGCTACGGTCACCATCCCGGCCGCCGACGTCGACGCCGCGATCAAGAAGGCCTACAAGGACACCGCCAAGAAGTACCGCTTCCCGGGCTTCCGTGCCGGCAAGGCCCCCCGTCCGGTCATCGACTCCGCTCTTGGCGCCGAGGCTACCCTCGCTCAGGCCACCAACGACCTGATCGCCGCCAACGAGCCCGCCGTCCTCAACGAGCTGGACATCGTCCCCACCAAGAACGGTGACTACAAGGAGCTCGACCTCGCCAAGGATCACGAGGACTACACCTACACCGTCGAGTTCTCCCTGCGTCCCGCTGCCGAGCTTTCCTCCTTCGACGCCGTCGAGATCGAGATGCCCCCTGCGGAGGTCACCGAGTCCGAGATCAACAACCAGGTCGAGATGCTCCTCAACTACCGTGCCACCTTTGAGGACGTCGAGGGTCGCGCCGTCGAGGCCGAGGACTACGTCACCGTCGACCTCAAGGCCGTCGAGAACGCCGACAACTTTGCCGCCGAGGGCCGCATGCTCATCGCCGGTAGCGACAGCAACCCCAAGGAGTTCAACGAGGCCCTGATTGGCGCTAACGTTGACGACGTCAAGACCGTCACCTGGACCGACGAGGTCGAGGAGGGCGAGGAGGCCGAGACCCACACCGTCGAGGTCACCGTCAAGGGCATCAAGGTCCGCAACACCCCCGAGCTCACCGACGAGCTTGTCAAGTCCGACTTTGGCTTCGACAGCATCGATGCCATGCGCGACGCCATTAAGATCGAGATCGAGCAGGACAAGGCTTCCCGCCTGCCGGCCGAGAAGGAGAACCGTTGCGTCTCCGCTCTTGCTGAGCGTCTGCAGCTCGACGAGATGGACGCCGACTACGAGCAGTCCGTCTTTGAGGAGCTTGGCCAGAACTTCCTGTCCAACCTTGCTGCCCGCGGCATGACCCTGGACACCTGGCTTCCCGCTTCCGGTCTGACCATGGAGCAGTTCATCGGCGACCTGCACAAGCAGGCCAACGACGTTGCCCGTGAGTCCCTGGCTCTGGACGCCCTCGCCCGCGAGCTCAAGATTGAGGTTACCGAGGACGACGTCAACGCCGAGTTCGAGAAGGCTGGCGTCAAGGACGTCGAGGCTTCCAAGGCCGAGTTCATCGCCGATGGCCGCATGCCTGCCGTCCGCGAGTCCATCCGTCGCTCCAAGGCCGTCGACCACCTGGTCGAGAACGCCAAGGTGACCGAGGTCGACGAGACCGCCAAGGACGCCGAGTAATTCTCGCCACCTTGCCCGCGAGCGCATGCGTGCGCCCGTGATGGGGTAAAGTTATACACCGGTTATCCGGTTGCTTCGTACGGTGCCAGCCAATGCATAGCATGCGGGCACCGTACGTTTATCTAGAACCAATTTGGTCCGCAAGAGAGAAATGGAGATGCGTATGATCGCCAAGTTCGATTCCGCCCTCGTGCCATACGTTATCGAGCAGACGCCGCGCGGCGAGCGCAGCTACGATATCTATTCGCGCCTGCTCAACGACCGCATCATCTTCTTGGGCGAGGAGATCAACTCCGTCAGCGCCAACCTGGTCGTTGCCCAGCTGCTGCATCTTGAGAGCCAGGATGCCGAGAAGGATATCTCGCTCTACATCAATTCGCCCGGTGGCGAGGTCTACTCCGGCCTGGCGATTCTGGACACCATGAACTTCATCAAGCCGCAGGTCTCGACCATTTGCGTCGGTATGGCCGCGTCTATGGCCGCCGTGCTGCTTTCGGCTGGCGCCAAGGGCAAGCGCTTCTGCCTGCCGCACTCCAAGGTTATGATTCACCAGCCCAGCGGCGGTGCCCAGGGTCAGCAGACCGAGATCGAGATCGTGGCCGAGGAGATCAAGAAGACCCGTCGCGAGCTCAACCAGATCCTGTCCGACGCCTCGGGCCAGCCTATCGAGAAGGTCCAGGCCGATACCGAGCGCGACAACTACCTGTCCGCTGCCGAGGCCCTCGACTACGGCCTGATCGACCGTATCGTCACCTCGCGCGACCTCGCCGCGAAGGACGCCTAGGATGGCCGGTAACATGCAGGACAACTTCGACGAGAACGGCAACCCCATCCGCTGCTCCTTCTGCGGAAAAGAGCAGGGCCAGGTTCGTCGCCTCGTAAAGGGCCCGACCAACATCTTTATCTGTGACGAGTGCGTCGCCGCCTGTTCCGAGATTCTGGAGGAGTCGCTGGCTTCGGACTTTATGGACGCTGCCCGCAACGGCAAACTGCCAGGCTTCCTCAACGACCACGGTCAGGCTGCATCCCAGCCGGCTGTGGACCCCGAGACCGAGGGCTTTGAGCTTGAGGACGACCGTCAGGTCATCACACACGTGCCGACGCCGCACGAGATCTATGACGAGCTTTCGGCCTATGTCATGGGTCAGGAAGACGCCAAGCGTGCCATGTCGGTGGCCGTGTACAACCACTATCGCCGCGTGATCGAGGGCGGCGCTGCGCTTTCGGCCTTTGACGACGGCGTGGGCTCGCAGTTCGACGACGATATGGACGAGGTGGAGCTCGCCAAGTCCAACATCCTGCTGCTCGGTCCCACCGGTACCGGCAAGACCCTGTTGGCCCAGACGCTCGCGCGCATTCTCGAGGTGCCGTTTGCCATCGCCGACGCCACCGCGCTCACCGAGGCCGGCTACGTGGGCGAGGACGTGGAGAACATCCTGCTCAAGCTCATCAATGCTGCCGATGGTGACATTGAGCGCGCACAGGTGGGCATCATCTATGTGGACGAGATCGACAAGATCGCCCGCAAGGCCGAGAACCTCTCCATTACCCGCGACGTTTCGGGCGAGGGCGTTCAGCAGGCGCTGCTTAAGATTCTTGAGGGCACGGTGGCAAGTGTTCCGCCCACCGGCGGCCGCAAGCATCCCCAGCAGGAGCTGCTGCAGCTCGACACGACCAACATCTTGTTTATCTGCGGCGGTGCCTTTGTGGGTCTGGACAAGATCATCGCCGATCGCGTGGGCAACAAGGGCGTGGGCTTTAACTCCGAGATCGCCGGCCCCACCTCGGTCGACGAGAACGACCTGCTGCGTCAGGTGCTCCCGCAGGACCTCAACGCCTTTGGCATGATCCCCGAGTTTGTGGGACGTACGCCCGTCGTCACCCAGACGCAGGCGCTCGACGAGGACGACCTGGTGTCGATCCTGACCGAGCCCAAGAATGCCGTGGTACGTCAGTACTGCAAGATGTTCCAGCTCGAGGACGTTGAGCTTGAGTTTGAGGACGCCGCCCTGCACGAGATCGCCCGTATGGCGCTCGCCCGCAAGACCGGCGCCCGCGGCCTGCGCTCCATCTGCGAGGACGTGCTGCAGCAGACGATGTTCGACCTCCCCAGCGAGGAAGGTGTCGTCAAGGTCATCGTGACCGAAGCCTCCGTCAAGGGCGAAGAACAGCCCCAGCGCATCTACGGGTAAACCATCCTAAAACGTGTTTGTAAATAGCCTCTGACCACCCGCGGTCGGAGGCTATTTTATATATGCGCAATAACCCCAACTACCTGTGTTATTCTGTGTGTTTGTTTAAGCCTCAGCGAAGTCATTCAGACTGAAGTAATCGATACCTAAGGGGAGGAATGTAGGCCCGATTTTCGTAGATTCCGCACGAGCCGAAGACCACTTAATGTGGTCTTCGAGCGAGCCCAGGACCTGACCGAGCGAAAATCGGGCCTACATTCCTCCCCGACGGGCAAGGGAGAGATATATGGAAGAAATGCCCAAGAACTACGATCCGTCGACCAACGAGCCGGCGATCCTGCAGAAGTGGCTCGACGGCGGCTACTACAAGCGCCGTGAGGGCGTGGGCGACTGCACCGTCACCATTCCGCCTCCCAACGTTACCGGCAAGCTCCACATGGGTCACGCCACCGACGATTCCATCCAGGACGCCATCATCCGTATGGCCCGCATGCGCGGCAAGTCCACGCGTTGGGTGCTGGGTACCGACCACGCCGGTATCGCCACGCAGACCAAGGTCGACAAGAAGCTCAAGAGTGAGGGCATCAGCCGCCTGGAGATCGGCCGCGACAAGTTTGTCGACGCTTGCTGGGATTGGACCCACGAGTACGGCGGCATCATCGTCGAGCAGATCAAGCGTATGGGCTGCTCCGTCGACTTTGATAACGAGCGCTTTACCATGGACGAGGACTATGCCCAGGCCGTGCGCAAGGTCTTCTGCGACTGGTACCACGACGGCCTGATCTACCGTGGCAAGCGCATCGTCAACTGGTGCCCCAACTGCACCACCGCCATCTCGGACGACGAGGCCGAATATGAGGACGAGAAGGGCCACCTGTGGCACCTGCGCTACCCGCTGACCGAGCCGGTCAACGGCCAGGATTACATCGTCGTCGCCACCACGCGCCCCGAGACCATGCTTGGCGACACGGGCGTCGCTGTCTCCCCGAAGGACCCCGAGAAGGCCGCCTTTGTGGGTAAGACCGTCAAGCTCCCCATCGTCGACCGCGAGATCCCCATCTTTGAGGATTGGCATGTCGACGCCAATTTCGGTTCTGGCTTTGTCAAGGTCACCCCGGCCCACGACCCCAACGACTACGCCATGGGTCAGGCCCACGACCTGCCGCAGATCAACATCTTTGACGAGCACGCGGTGGTCGTCGAGGGCTATGGCGAGTTTACCGGCATGACCCGCGAGGAGTGCCGCGAAGCCGTCATCAAGTGGTTCGACGAGCATGGCCTGCTCGATCATGTCGAGGACCACGACCATTCCGTCATGCACTGCTACCGCTGCGACGCCGCGCTTGAGCCGTGGCTGTCCGAGCAGTGGTTTGTGGCCGTCGACAAGCTCAAGGGGCCGGCGCTCGACGCCGTCAACTCCGGCAAGGTCACCTTCCACCCCGCGCGCTGGACGCAGACCTACACCACCTGGATGGAGAACCTCAAGGACTGGTGCATTAGCCGTCAGCTGTGGTGGGGCCACCGCATCCCCGTGTTCTACTGCGAGGACTGCGGCTGGGAGGACGCCCTGACCGAGGACACCGACGTGTGCCCCAAGTGCGGTGGCCATCACGTGCATCAGGACGAGAACGTGCTGGACACCTGGTTCAGCTCGCAGCTGTGGACCTTCGCCACGCAGGGTTGGCCGCAAAAGCCCGAGCTGCTCGAGGGCCATCACCCCACGACGGCGCTCGTCACCGCGCGCGACATCATCGCGCTGTGGGTTGCCCGCATGGTCATGAGCTCGCTGTACTTCCTGGACGAGGTGCCGTTTAAGGACGTCGTCATCTACCCGACGATTCTGGCCAAGGACGGCAGCCGCATGTCCAAGTCCAAGGGCAACGGCGTTGACCCCATGGACCTCATCGGTATGTACGGTGCCGACGCTATGCGCTACAACCTGCTGACGCTGTGCACCAACAACCAGGACGTCAAGTTCGACGCGAACATCGATAAGAAGACCAAGAAGCTTATCGATAGCCCGCGCACCGAGCAGGCCAAGTCGTTTGTGACTAAGATCTGGAACGCAAGCCGCTTCCTGCTCATGAACATGGAGGGCTACACGCCCGGCGAGCCCGTCGTGGAGACGCCGGCTGACGCTTGGATGTTCAGCCGCCTGGCCAAGGCTGTGAAGATGGTCACCGAGGGCATCGAGAACTACACCTTTGGCGACATGGCCCGCGGCGTGCAGCAGTTCTTCTGGAACGAGGTCTGCGACTGGTACGTCGAGGTCACCAAGGCCCGTCTGAAGGGCGAGGGCCGTCTGCAGGCTCAGCGCAACCTGATCTTTGTGCTCGACACCTCCATTCGCCTGATGCACCCGCTTATGCCGTTTGTCACCGAGGAGATCTGGGACAACATGCCGGCGAGCGTGCTCGACCTGGACGCCGAGGGCAACGTTGACCGTGCCGAGGCGCTCATGATCGCCAAGTGGCCGGAGCCCGCCGACTACGCCAAGTATGTTGACGAGGACGCCGAGCGCGCGTTTGAGCTGTGCCGCACCGTCGTTTCCGCCGCCCGCGCCACGCGTTCGCGTTATCGCTTGAGCCCCAAGGCCGAGCTCGACGTGGTCGTGCGCGCCGGTGCCGAGGACATCGAGAAGCTTGAGAGCCTTCGCTCGACCATTGAACCGCTGGCGAACACCGCCTCGCTGGTCATGGGCACCGACGTTGAGAAGCCGGCCGCGAGCATCGCCGTGGTCGACAGTGGCGTCGAGGTCTTTGTGGTGCTCGAGGGCAAGGTTGACCTTTCGGCCGAGAAGGCACGCCTGGAGAAGGAGATTGCCGCGGCTCAGAAGGAGCTCGCCGGCTGCGAGAAGACGCTGGCCAACGAGGGCTTTGTGGCCAAGGCCGCGCCCGCGGTGGTCCAGAAGAAGAGGGACCGTGCAGCTGAGCTCAAGGAGATCCTGGCGGCGCTGAACTCGCAGGTTGCTGACTTCTCGTAGGTCTAACTTGGGGGCGCGTCCCGATGCTTTGCTCTCCGCTGCGGACAGTCCTGCGCAAGACGGACAGCACATTAAGTGCTGTCCTTTGCGTGCGGAACTTGCGGCGAGCAAAGCATCGGGCCGCTCCTAGTTCGTTTACGTGGTTGTTTGCAACTGGCGTGTTAGGGCCACTGGGTTGTGGCCTTGATTCTGCTGCAAAGCGGTGTTTGGCTGATATTTTGAATGGGAGGGGCTCGTTGTTGATTCGGGCCTCTTTTTATGTTGAGGGGACTTTGGGTTATGGCTAAGCGTTCTGGGTTGTATTCGGTGCCGTTTGAGGTTCCGGAGCTTTCTATTGATGAGGCTGTTGCACTTGCGGCCGATACGGGCAAGATTGCGCGTTATTCCACGCCGCTGCTCGAGACTGTCGTCGAGATGCTCGATGAGCTTGGTCGTCCTGACGAGTTCTATGATTGCGTCCAGATAGCCGGTACCAATGGAAAGACCTCGACGACGCGATTCTCGGCTGCCATTCTTCGTGGTGAGGGCCTTAAGACGGCACTCTTTACGTCGCCTCATCTGGTGCGCTATCCCGAGCGTATGGAGATTGATGGAAAGGTCGTCTCAGACGAGGTCTTTGCCCATGGTGTCTCTGCGGCGTATGAGGCAGGTCGTCGTCTCAACGCACGTCGTGAGGCGGCGGGCGAGGAGCTCCGATCTATTACGCCCTTCGATCTTTTGTCCGTGGCTGGTTTGACTATGTTTGCCGAGGCTTGCGTGGACGTGGCCGTGCTTGAGGTTGGCATGGGCGGACGATGGGATGCTACGAGTGCGACCGATCCCGTGGCCGTCGCCATTACGGGCATTGGACTCGACCATACGAAGGTCCTTGGCGATACGCTCGAGGCAATTGCGGGGGAGAAAGCTGCTGTTATTAAGCCTGGGCGTTTGGTTGTTTTGGGCGAGGGTACCCATGAGGCGAGCGTTCAGCGCGTGATGGATGCCCGTTGCCGCGAATGCGGTGTGGTGCCGCTCGTGGTGAGCCATACGACGACCAAACTTCCGGCACACGTGGGCGATACGGTGGAGTTTAGCTGCACCACGCCGCGCGCGATCTATACGTCGAGTATGGTCAAGCCGGCGTATCAGCCGCAGAATGCCGCGTGCGCGATTATGCTGTGCGAGGGCTATCTGGGCCGCGAGCTCGACCACGATGCGCTCGACGCTTCGCTTATGGGCTGCCCCACGCCGGGTCGCTTTGATGTGCTGGGAACCGATCCGCTCAAGCTGATCGACGCCTGCCATAATCCCCAGAGCTGCGAGAACTTTGTGAGCGCACTGGACGAGATCGATCCGTGCGTAGAGAATCGTCCAACGCTGCTGTGCGCGGCGTTGGCTGACAAGGACGTGGCGGGCATCGTCGACGTGCTTGTTCCGGCGTTCCCACGTGTGGTCGTGACGCAGACCGATTCCGACCGCGCCCTGCCAGCAGAGGAACTCGCCGCCCTGGTGGACGCCGATAAGCTCGCAGGCGTGTACCCCAGCGTATCTGAGGCCCTCGCAGCCCTCGATGCCGCGGGCGAGCCCTTCGTAGCAGCCGGCACCATCACCCTAGCCGGCGAAGTAGCCGGTCTGCTGCGTTAGAGCCTTTCCGCTGGGCAGCTAGTTGGCCTGCTAGCCACGAAATGGGCCTATCTACTACGTTTGACCGGTTACCCCCGACCACACCGAGAATTGCAAAATCAAAACCGCAGGTAGAAGGCTTGCCAGTTATGCGAAAACGCGGGTGTGGTCAACCCATGCGGGTTAAACGTAGTAGATAGGCCGTTTTTGTGGCGCATCTCTAGACTGTCAAATTGGTCGACTTGGCCCCATGGCAGTTGCGGTGAAATAGTTCCTGGATTATGCCTCTGTGGGCCAATCTGGGAACTATTCCACCGCAACTTATTGAAGGGCTATTGGGAAGGGGCTAGTCTAGGCGGACTGGGTCGTGGGGGTAGGCGTTGAGAATCTCGACGCCGGACTCGGTAACCAGGGCAAGGTCCTCGATGCGGACGCCGGTGCGGCCGGGGAGGTAGATGCCCGGCTCGATAGAGAATGTCATGCCCGGCTCTACGACCTGTTCGTTGGCGAGCGAGACGTCGCCCGGCTCGTGGTCCTGCAGACCGATCGAGTGTCCCAGGCGGTGCGTAAAGTACTGTCCATAGCCTGCATCCTCAATCACGTCGCGCGCCGCGCGGTCCAGGTCGCACATACGCACGCCCGGGGCGATAAGCGATTCGGCGACCTCGTTGGCGCGGCGCACGATGTCGTAGATGCGTGCCGTCTCCTCTTCCGGCTCGCCCCAAAAGAACGTGCGCGTCATGTCCGAGCAGTAGTTGCGGCGGCGCCCGCCAATGTCGAACAGCACCACGTCGCCGCGCTTGAGTACGGTGTCGTCAGGCTCGTGGTGCGGGTCGCCGGCGTTGGCGCCAAAGCTTACGATGGGCGGAAAGCTAAAGCCCTCGCAGCCGTGGTTGCGGTACAGACCGAGCATCTGGTCGGCAATTTCGCGCTCCGTTACGCCCTCGTGGACGAGCTTGATGGCGTCGGCCATCACGGCGTCGTTAGCGGCCGAGGACGCGCGCATCAGCTCCTGCTCGGCTTCGTCCTTGTGGGCGCGTGCGACGGTGACGGCAAAGTCGCCCAGGAAAAACTCGCTCGCGGCGTGACAATCCATAAGGGGCATCAAAAAGCCGGAGCGCATGACGGTGTCGATGCCGAGCGGTTTGGTCGGATCGACCTCGCGAGCGATGGCGTCGGTCACGACGTCGGTATCGGTGTGGTAGGCCACGCGGGCATTGTCGTACTCGGGCAGCTGATGCAGGGCGTTGACCAAGATCACGGGCTCGCAATTGCGTGCGAGCAGCACGCCACAAAAACGCTCGAACATATCGGCATAAAAGCCGGTCAGGTAATAAATCGACCACGGGTCGTTTACGAGCAGCTGCGCGCCGGGGTGCTGAGCCTCGAGGGCATCGAGCACGTGCGCCACACGCTGGTCATCGACATGTGCCATGAAACATCCTTTCGCTAGGGTGCCACCATGGTATCTCAAGCGTCCCCACATAAGTTGCGGTGAAATAGTTTCTGTTTGCCGGGGTAATGGCCTAAAACAGGAACTATTCCACCGCAACTGCAAACGCTGATGAAGCTCCGTCCCAAATGAGCTACTTAGGCTGGGTCGATGTCCATGCTGGCGATTAGGTCGATGTTGGTGTTGAGGAGGTTCTTCAACACGACGTCGCCCATGCGGATGGGGGCTTCGACGACCAAGCTGCGGATGAGGTCCATGGCCTGGGCGTGAAGTGCCAGCGGAATGGCTTCGGCCGTGCGCACGGGCAGCAGCGCCCCATCACCGCCGGATACGGCCACGGTGGTGGTGAGCACGCGCATGGGGCAGGTGAGCTCCTGATGCGCGAACGTATCGCCGCGCGGGCAGCTGTTGCCGGTCACGGAGCGCACCTCTACTACGGCGCCGTCTGCGCTGCGCTCTACCTCCACGGTCAGGAGGCACTCGGATGGGCAGGTGGTGCAGTTGAACTGCAGCGTCTCGATCGTGTTTGTGCTCATGGCCTTACGCCTCCTCAACGGGATCGACGGACAGGACAATCTCGCTAACACCCAGGTCGAGTGCGCGCTGAATCGCCTTTGCCGGCAGCGGGAAGCTCTCCATTACGCTCGGTTTAAACGGGCGGACCTTGCCTGCAAACAGTTCCTCGTCGCCTGCCAGAATGCGCACGCGGGCGGCGTCGACCGGTCGGCGTACGCGGAAGTTGAGTTTGGTGAGTGTCACAGCCGTAATGCGCCCCGGCAGCGCGTAGCCCGCGATACCGGCGGGGGAGACCGTGAGATGGCAACCCGTGCTCGCCTCGACATCCGCGCTGCCACCCAGCGCGTACGCCGCCGCAGCCGCACCGGCGCGCTCGGATTCGGTCGTCACGTTGTCGGCCAGGTCGTGCACGTGCAGCACGTTGCCACAGGCAAAGATACCCGGCACGCCTGTCTGGAGGCTCTGGTCCACCACGGCGCCGCGCGTGCGTGGGTCAAGCTCCACGCCCGCGGCAACCGAAAGCTCGTTCTCGGGAATCAATCCCACCGAAAGCAGCAGCGTGTCGCACGGAACGATGCGCTCGGTCCCGGCAATGGACGCCAGGCGCTCGTCGACCTGGCTTACCTCGACGGCCTCCACGCGGTCGTGCCCGATCACGCGCGTGACCGTGGTGGACAGGTGCAGCGGAATGTCAAAGTCGTCCAGGCAGTTCTTCACATTGCGGCGCAGGCCGTTGGCGTACGGCATGAGCTCGTACACGCCCTCGACCGAAATCCCCTCGAGCGTGCAGCGGCGCGCCATGATCAGCCCGATGTCACCCGAGCCCAAAATGACGGCGCGCGAGCCGGGCTTGAGGTTCTCGATATTGATGTATCGCTGCGCCAAGCCGGCCGTAAACACGCCAGCGGGACGGCTGCCGGGGATCTTGATCTCGCTGCGGGTACGCTCACGGCAGCCCATGGCAAGGACGACCGCCCGTCCGGTGAGCTGCAGCATGCCGGTGGGGCTCATGAGCGTGACGGTGTGGACCGCGGTGTCTTCCGCAGGCTCGCCTGAATCAATCCCAATCACCATGCTGTTCAGGAACAGCGCAATGTCGGTTGCGTGCACCTGGTCGATAAAGCGCTGCGCGTACTCGGGACCGGTGAGCTCCTGTTTAAAGTGCGACAGGCCAAAGCCGGGGTGGATGCATTGGCGGAGGATGCCGCCCAGGTGCTGCTCGCGCTCCACGATGGCCACGCGCGCTCCGGCCTTATGCGCGGCCAGCGCGGCCGCCATGCCGGCGGGGCCGCCGCCGATAACGACCACGTCGAAGGCTTGCGTTTGTACGGCTTCTACGACGCCGCAATCAATCGCGCTCGATTTGAATTTCGCCATCCTAACGCACCCCCTTCAGCGGTCCCTCGACCAACCAAGATCCGGCATCTTCCAACAGCACTTTGCTGGGGTCGCAGCCCAGCTCGCGCGCCAGGATCGCCACCACACGGCTCTGGCAAAAGCCGCTTTGGCACCGACCCATGCCGGCACGACAGCGGCGCTTGACGCCCTCGACCGAAACCGCGCCCGGGCGGCGCCGAATCGCGGCCACGATCTCGGCCTCGGGCACCGTCTCGCAGCGGCAGACAATCTGTCCCCACGCGGGATCCGACTCGATCAGTTCCTCCTTGCGCGCCAGCGGTGCGCGGTCAAAGTCGTCCGGCTCGCGGCGAATTGGATTCCAGTCCGCCCGCTCGCGCAGCTCCACGCCTGACTCACGCATCACAAGTTCTATACGCTCGGCAATGGCAGGCGCGCTCGCCACGCCTGGGGACTGAATGCCCGCCGCTTGGAAGAGCCCCGGCACCACGGCCGACTGTCCAATAAAGAAGTCGTTCGTTCCCCGAATGACCGGACGCCCGCCGGCAAACGCACGCACCACGCGGTGCGTCTCCAGGTCGGGCACCAGCTTGCGCGCGCCGGTCAGCAGCGCGTTGACATCGGTCGCGTAGGTTTGTGTATCGCCCGGCTCGCGCACGGCAGCCGTGGCGGTGATCACGGTGTTGCCATGTACGGTACCCGTGACGATAACGCCCTTGGACACTGGCGTGGGAACAGGGTAGAGCGGCATGAGCGTGCGCGGTTCCTTGTCCAGCACCACGATGTTGCCTTGGCGCCATACCATCTGGAACTCCTCGGCGCCTGCCATATGCGAGATGTCTGCGGCGCCGTTGCCCGCGGCGTTGATCAGGTAACGGCAGCGCACGTTGCCAGCGGGGGTCGCCAACGTAAAGTGCGCGTCTCCGCCCGACCCCGCGACTTCAATCACCTTCACGGGTGCGGAGCGCATAAACGTCACCCCGTTGGCCACGGCGTTCTCCAGTGCGGCGATGGCAACCTCAAACGGGTCGACAAACCCAGTCGAGGGACACCACAACGCGCACGTTGCATCGGCACTGGCGCGCGGCTCTAATTCGTGGATGCGGTCGGGTCCGACGATTGACAGCTCGGGCACCCCGTTGGTCAGGCCATTCTGGCGCAGCTTTTCCAGATGCGCGCGGTCCTCGTCGTTAAAGCCCAACACCATCGACCCGGTGCGGCGGAACAGAAAGCCCAGCTCCTGCGCCCACGTACCGTACAAGTCGCAGCCACGGGCGTTGACCTGCGCCTTTACGGTGCCCGGCGCCGGATCGTAGCCAGCGTGCACCAGGCCGCCGTTGGCCTTCGACGCGCCCAGCGCAATATCGTTAGCCGCCTCGACCACGCAAATGGACAGGTCATAGCGCGCGAGCTGCCGCGCGATGGCGCATCCGGTGATGCCCGCGCCGACAATCGCGATATCAAACGTTTCTGTCACAGTGCCTCCCAGACAAGTTGACAGGCTGTCAATAAGACTATCCTACGGTCTGCGCGTCCCCAGAGCGGCGTCAATGCGGCGAACAGCCCCGCAACACCCGCCAACGGCAGACGAGGGCCGCCCAGCACGGATGCCGGCCACGTTGGACCGCGAGTTCCTTCCACCCAACCTCGCGGTCCGCGCCGTTACCAGTTTCAGATTGAGATGTTGAGACCACGGGCGCACGTTCGTCTCGATCTGTAACAGTAGGAGGGGAATTGCGGTCCTACGTGTTACAGATCGAGACATTATCCCGTCGGGTTATTCGTATGTCTCGATCTGTAACAGCTAGCTGAGGATTTGGGTTCTAGATGTTACAGATCAAGACAAACCTTCCGGCGGATTTTGAATGTCTCGATCTGTAACAGTAAGAGGGGTTTTGGGGCCTAAGATGTTACAGATCGAGATTGAAGTCGGGGAGGGACCCCTGTGTCTCGATCTGTAACATCTAGACCCGGATTTCGCCTCCACCTGTTACAGATTGAGATGTTTGTGTCCGCGCCAGCCCCGCGCCTAGCCGTGGTCCCATATAAACAAACCCCGTGGTAAACTTGACCGGACTGTTAATTTCCCGAAAGGTACCCGTAATGTCCAAGTACATCTCCGAGCTCATGTCGCCGCAGCTTATGGGCGTCGTCTATGCCTTCGTTGGCTTTATCATCGCCCTGTATGTGCTGTCGGTCGTCTATGTGTTCATCGACGCTCGCCGCCGCGGTGCCAGTGCCTACGTGGCATGGGGCATCATCGCCCTCATCCCGTTTGTGGGTCTCATCGCCTACCTGGTCCTGCGCCCGCACTCCTACGCATCCGACCGCGAGGAGCAGGAGCTGGACATGGCCCTGCGCGAGCGCCAGCTTGCCCAGTACGGCACCTGCCCGCAGTGCGGCGCGCCCATCGAGAAGGACTTCGTCGTCTGCCCGGTGTGCGACACCCAGGTCCGCAACGTATGCCCCAGCTGCCATCGTCCGCTCGACGCGCACTGGAAGGTCTGCCCCTACTGCCGAACTCGCATCCAGTAACGCATCCATCGCCGGGCCGGCCGTAAGCCACGGGCACGCCGCAAACACGCGCACCCCGCCCCCACGCGATGAAGCATGCGTAGAAAATCGCCCGCCGTGCCATTAAGGTGCGGCGGGCGCTTGTATACCAAAGCAACCTGCCTATAATGATGCAAGTCAAAAACGCCGAGCGCATCGCACGCACTTGCATCAGGCATCCGAGAGGAGAAAACATACCCATGAAGGCACTCTACAATGACGGTTCGGTGGCCGAGCTCCCGCAGGACGAGGTCACGCACGTCATCCGCCACTCCGCCGCGCACATCATGGCGCAGGCCATTAAGCGCCTGTACCCCCAGGCCGACTTTGCCTACGGCCCCGCGACCGACAACGGCTTCTACTACGACGTCGACCTGCCCGAGGGCGTCAAGATCAGCGAGGACGACTTCCCCGCGATTGAGGCCGAGATGAAGAAGATCGTCAAGGAGAACCTCAAGTTCACCGTGTACGAGAAGCCCCGCGCCGAGGCCATCGCCCTTATGGAGGAGCGCGGCGAGAAGTACAAGGTCGAGCACATCGGCGACCTGGACGACGACGCCCGCATTACCTTCTACCAGCAGGGCGACTACATCGACATGTGCGTCGGCCCCCACATCTGCTACACCAAGGCCCTGAAGGCCTTTAAGCTTACCGGCGTCTCGGGCGCTTACTGGAAGGGCGACAAGGACAACAAGATGCTCACCCGCATCAACGGCGTCGCCTTTGCCACCAAGGAAGAGCTCGACGAGCACATGCACATGCTGGAGGAGGCCAAGAAGCGCGACCACCGCAAGATCGGCCGCGAGATGGACCTCTTTATGATGCGCGACGAGGCTCCCGGCTTCCCGTTCTTCCTGCCCAACGGCATGATCCTTAAGAACACGCTGCTGGACTACTGGCGCGAGATCCACCACAAGGCCGGCTACGTGGAGATCTCCACGCCGCTCATCATGAACAAGCAGCTGTGGAAGACCTCGGGCCACTGGGACCACTACAAGGACAACATGTACTCCACCGTCATCGACGACGAAGAGTACTGCATTAAGCCCATGAACTGTCCGGGCGGCGTGCTGGTGTACGCCTCCAAGCCGCACTCCTACCGCGAGCTGCCCATCCGTGCCGGCGAGATTGGCCTGGTGCACCGCCACGAGCTGCGCGGCGCCCTGCACGGCCTGTTCCGCGTGCGCTGCTTTAACCAGGATGACGCCCACCTGTTTGTGCGTCCCGACCAGCTGACCGACGAGATCGTGGGTGTGGTCAACCTTATCGACTCCGTGTACCAGAAGTTTGGCTTTAAGTACCACGTTGAGCTTTCCACCCGCCCCGAGGACTCCATGGGTTCGGACGAGGACTGGGCGCGCGCCGAGGAGGGCCTGCGCACCGCTCTGGAGAAGCTGGGCATGGACTACGAGGTCAACGAGGGCGACGGCGCCTTCTACGGCCCCAAGATCGACTTCCATCTGGAGGATTCGCTCGGCCGTACCTGGCAGTGCGGTACCGTGCAGCTCGACTTCCAGATGCCGCTCAACTTTGACCTGGAGTACGTGGACGCCGACGGCACCAAGAAGCGCCCCATCATGCTGCACCGCGTATGCTTTGGCTCCATCGAGCGCTTCATCGGTATTCTGATTGAGCACTTTGCGGGCAAGTTCCCCACCTGGCTGGCTCCCGTGCAGGTCAAGGCGCTTCCCGTCTCTGAGAAGAGCCGCGACTACGCTCACGAGGTGTGCGCCAAGCTGGAGGAAGCCGGCATTCGCGTGGTCTGCGACGACCGCGACGAGAAGATCGGCTACAAGATCCGCGAGGCCCGCAGCATCGACCGCGTGCCCTACATGCTCATCCTGGGCGAGAAGGAGGTCGAGGCCGGCAACATCTCCGTCCGCGATCGCTCCAACGAGACCGTTCAGATGAGCGTTGACGAGTTTGTTGCGAAGGTGCTCGAGGAGATTAAAACCCGCGCCTAAGGCAACCCAACAGAAACAACGAAAGGCGACCGTCCACAAAGGGCGGTCGCCTTTTTTAATGCCAAAACGAGAAAAAGCCGCTGGTAGAGCGCCTTTTTTGTTGTGCAAAAAGGTACAGGTTTTTGTAGAGGGCTATGGAGATGTGTCCTTTCGCGCCGCAATTTGTGCAATCTGGGAAAACAGTCCGAATTAACTTGTATAATGGCTCGCGTCGAAAGATACAAAAACCTGTACTTTTGCGACTGCGCCTAGCTGCGAGCGAGAAGATGTTCTAAACGCCCCGGTATTTGCGTGCGTCGCAAAGCCAGAAAAGGGGGCGAGAGATGGAGCAGACAACGCGGCGCCAAGAGCAACTGCCGGGCGCATTCAACGGCGCAACTACCAACAGCCAGCATGGCCGCGTCCGCTGGTATCTGGTCCACACCCCCAACGGTAAAGAGCGCGAGACCTGCGAAAAGGTCCGCCGTATTATCCCGCACGATCTGATGCAGGACGCTTTTGTGATGCAAAAGGAGTTCTGGTTTAAGCGGGACGGCGCCTGGTCGCTCCAAACCAAACCCATGTACAAGGAATATTTCTTCGTCGCCACGCACGATGCCGCAGCGCTCGATAGGGCTTTGGCTCAACTGAGCTTTGGCTGCCGCATTGCCGGCAGCAGGGAGCGGGCCTATGCGCCTATGCCGGACGATGCGCAGGAGTGGTACCGCAGCGTGCTGGACGACGACGGAGTGGTGCGCAACAGCGTGGCGCGCATAGAAGATGGCGTGCTGCACATAGAGCAGGGTCCACTTGTGGGGCAAGAGGCCCGCGTTAAAAAGGTCGACCGTCATAAGCGCTGGTGCCTGGTGGACGTGGGCGAAGGCGTCTCCGCTTTTAGGGAGCTGCTTCCGCTGGACGTTCCCAGCAAAACGTAAGGGATATGTTGCACCGGCAATTTATTTGGTTTTTGAATTTGTGGATTTGGGGGGGGGTTCCTGGGGACAGGAACGAAAGTTTTATTGTGACTGCTAAAGAAGTAACAGAGAATAATGCGCCCGTGGGGGCGACGCTCATTGCTCGGGCCATGGACCGGCGCAAGGGCACGGCGGGTGCTGGGGTCGGCTCCGCTGCAAACACGGGTGCGGTGAGCCTCCCGGGCTCGCCCGAGTTCGCTGCAGAGTCCCGTGCGCTCGACACGCGATCGCTTGGCTACCGCTTCGTGAAGCGCACGTTCGACATCGCGTTCAGTGCGTGCGTCTGCGTCGTGGCTCTTATCCCTGGCACGGTTCTTTGCGCGTTCATTGCGGCCGACACCAAGGGTGCTCCCATCTATGCGCACGAGCGGGCTGGGCGCTTCGGTCGCCCCATCCGCGTGCTCAAGTTCCGCTCCATGGTCGCCGACGCCAACGACGTGGAGAAGTACCTCAGCCCCGAGCAGATCGAGGAGTGGCACCGCGAGCGGAAGGTCACAAACGATCCCCGCATCACCAAGCTAGGCCGCGTCCTGCGCAAGACTTCCCTGGACGAGCTGCCCCAGTTCTTCAACGTGCTCGCGGGCCAGCTCTCCGTCATCGGCCCTCGCGCCATCACCTACGAGGAGCTCGGGAACTTTACGCACGAGCAACAGGTGCAGGTGCTTGCCGTCCCGCAGGGCATTACCGGTGCCTGGCAGTCGGGCCCGCGCAACCTCGCGACCTTCGAGAACGGCCTGCGCCAGGAGTTCGAGCTTGCCTACGCGAAGGGTGCCAGCCTCAAGGCAGACTGGAAGGTCTTCTTCAAGACCTTTGGCGTCATGTTCGGCAAGAAGAAGACGGGGAGGTAGCGCATGAGTGCTGACAAACCCCTCGTCTCGATCGTGGTGCCGACCTACAAGCGCTCTGACAGGATTCGCGTGGCCCTGGACTCAATCGCCGCGCAGGACTACGGCGCGGAGAACATCGAACTGATTGTAGTGAGCGACAATCGGCCGGAGTGGCCGGAAAGCGCCGAGACCGACGCGGCGGTCGCCCCCTATGCCGCGAGCCTTCCGCACTTTAGGCTGCTGCACACCTCCGGCCAGACCGGCGGCGGGGCGGCGCGCAACTACGCCTGCCGCCAGGCGACGGGCGAGTACCTCACGTTCCTCGACGATGACGACGAGTTCCTGCCTGACAAGGTGTCCACCCAGGTCGCCTTCATGCAGGAAAACTCCCTCGACATGAGCTGGCAGGATGTCTCGTGGTATGACGAACGTGGCCGGCTTGTGGAGCACCGCAGGCTCGACCATTGCGAGGACTTCTCCACCGAGGGTCTGCTGCGCGCGCACCTCCTAACGCCGATAAGCCCAACGGCCATCTATATGCTCAGGCGCGACCTGTTCGACCGCACTGAGGGTTTCGGCGAGGTGGCGACCGGCCAAGACTGGTGGCTGATGCTGCGCTGCATAGAGGCTGGCGCCCACATGGGCTACATGCCCGAGGTGCACGTGAGGCAGTACCTCCATTCCGGCGAGAGGCTCTCGCTTGGCAAGAACAAGGTAAACGGCGAGGTCGCAAGGCACGAGGTGGTGCGCGGCTACTACCCGCGCCTCAGCAAGAAGGATGTGCGCTACATCGAATTTCGCCACAACGCCGTGCTCGCCTTCGCTATGAAGCGCAGCAACCAGCCAGGCCAGGCTGTGATTTACGCCTTAAAGGCCATTGCCTCATCGCCCGCCGCCTGCGTCTCTGAGGCGCTGAAGTTCTTCGGCAAGGCGAAATCCTAACTATTTCATATGTGTGCCTGCTCTTAACGAAAGGTTGAATGATATGTCCGAAAAAATGAAGATAGCAGTCGCCGGCACCGGCTATGTGGGGCTCTCGTTGGCCGTTCTGCTCTCGCAGCACAACGAGGTGCGCGCGCTCGACATCGTCTCCGAGAAGGTAGAGAAGATTAACGCTTTTCAGTCGCCCATCCAGGACGACGAGATTGAGCTCTTCCTGGCCGAGGCTAAGGCGGGCACGAGGAAGCTCGACCTGCATGCAACCGTGGACGTCGCCGAGGCCTATACAGGCGCGGATTTCGCCATCGTGGCCACGCCAACGAACTACGACTCGGACCGCAACTTTTTCGATACCTCGTCTGTTGAAGCCGCAATTTCGGCAATCCGCTCGGTGAACCCGACGGCCTGGATTGTCATCAAGTCGACCATCCCTGTGGGTTACACTTCGTCGCTTCGCGAGACGCTTGGCGACAGCCGCATCATCTTCAGCCCCGAGTTCCTTCGAGAGAGCAAGGCGCTCTACGATAATTTGCACCCTAGCCGCATCGTTGTGGGCGCGCCCAAGGACGACGAGGAAGCTGTGAAGGCCGCAAAGACGTTTGCTGGGCTGCTCGCCCAAGGCGTCGGCCCCGCCGAGCTTGAGCGCACCAACCCTGATGGCACGACGGGCATCCCGCAGCTCGTTCTTGGTACCACCGAGGCGGAGGCCGTGAAGCTGTTCGCCAACACCTACCTGGCACTTCGCGTGGCGTACTTCAATGAGCTGGACACTTACTGCGAGATGAGGGGACTCAACACCAAGGACGTCATCGATGGCGTGTGCCTAGAGCCCCGCATTGGCTCCCACTACAACAACCCCTCCTTCGGCTACGGCGGCTACTGCCTGCCCAAGGACACCAAGCAGTTGCTGGCCAACTATAAGGACGTGCCTCAGAACCTTATCGAGGCCATCGTCGATGCCAACCGCACTCGCAAGGACTACATTGCAGACGAGGTACTGCAACTGCTGTGGGACAAGGTATACGAAGGCAAGGAGAAGCCCGTGGCGGGCGTGTACCGCCTGACCATGAAGTCGAACTCCGACAATTTCCGCGCCAGTTCCATCCAGGGCGTTATGAAGCGCGTGAAGGCCAAGGGAGTGCCGGTCGTTGTCTACGAGCCAACGCTGGACGCGCCGGAATTCTTCGGTTCCGAGGTGACGCATGACCTTGAGAAGTTCAAGGCCGAGTGCGACGTGATCATTGCCAACCGGTGGAGCGACGATCTGGCCGATGTTGCCGGCAAGGTGTATACCCGCGACCTATTCAAGAGGGATTAGTATTTGTGGCGATTACTGCTGATAAAAAAAAGAGACGGCTGCTCCTTCTGACGAGGAGGTTCCCCTTTAACCGCGGCGAGGTCGCCGCTGAGTCCTATCTCGAGAACGAGATAGGCGTTCTTTCGACCTATTTCGACGAGGTGCTCGCCGTGGGGACCGAGGCGCAGCCGGGTGACGCGCCCACCTGCGCGCTGCCGGGCAATGTGACGCCCCTGGCCTTGGGTTGCGGTAATACCTCCAAGGACAAGGCTTTGCTTGCAGTCAAAGGGATCGCGTTTCCCCTTTTGGGCGGTGCGGACGTTCGTGAGGCCTATGCCACAGAATCCGTTCATGGAATCGGAAAGCGCGTGTTTCGGGGCTACTTTGCCGCGAGGGCGAAGGCAAAGGCGGACGTGCTTGCGGAGGAACTGGTCCGCTTTGGCTTTGAGCCCACGCACATATACAGCTTTTGGCTTTACGACACCGCTTTGGTCGCTGCTTGGCTGACCGGCACGTACCCATGTGCACGCGCCGTTGCGCGTGCACATGGGTACGATCTGTATGCAGATCGTACCGATGTGCATTATTTGCCCTTCCGGGGATACCTCCTATCCAAGCTTTCCGGAGTGCTTCCCTGCTCGAAAGACGGGGAGGAATACATAAACGCGAACTGGCCGGGCCATGAGGGCAAGGTGACGACCTCCTATCTCGGAACGCGGGAGATGCCAGACAAGTCCGGCGAGCCGTTGACCTGCCCGTTGCGGGTCGTCTCGTGCTCGCGTATTGTCGACGTTAAGCGCGTGCCTCTTCTTGCTAAGGCTGTCACCCTTCTTGATGCCGAAGGGCTTCGCGTCGAATGGACCCATTACGGCGACGGCCCACAGCTCGAGGAGGCGAGGGCCGCCTGCTCGTTGCTGACGCACTCCACCGCGAAGTTCGCGGGGGCTTTGCCGAACGACGCGCTTTTGGGGGAGTACGCAGCGAAGCATTTCGACGTCTTCGTGAACGTCTCGTCAAGCGAGGGCCTGCCGCTTTCGATCATGGAGGCCTGCGGATTCGGCATTCCCGTCATCGCCACGGACGTTGGCGGAACCCACGAGATAGTAAGCGATGGCGTCAACGGCTTTCTCCTACCTAGCGACTGTGGACCGGAAGATGTCGCCGCGGCCATAAAGCGATTCGTCTTTTTGGGCAAGGCCGAAGGGTCTTCTATGAGGCGCGCTGCAAGGGCCGTTTGGGAGAGGGACTTCCGTTTGGAGGCCAACGTGGAGGGGCTTGTGCGCTCGCTCGGAGTCGATTACAGAAACGAAGGTGAATGATGGGCCAGATTGCGCAGAAGATGACCATGCTCAAAAGGTGGAGCAAAATGCTCACTGGCAAGACGGCTGTGGCCGTAGAGCAGAGCATGGGCAGGGCCTATAATGTCGGACAGTTGTCCGGGTACTACAACGATTTGACCGGCAAGGTCACTGGCAGTACTCTGCTCGACGAGGGCGGTGTCCCTGTTAGCGTCATCGCCGGTGGGGCGCGGGTGCATTTCCCCATCGCCATTTTCCAATACGGTTTGGGCTGTTACGACTTGAGCATTCTCAGGTCGGATGAAGTTGAGCGCTTTCTCGACGCACTAAGGGTATGCTCGGATTGGGCGATCGGCGCCCAGCGGGATGACGGCTCTTGGGACGCATTTGGTCCGATAGGCAGCGCTAAGTACTCCGTCTCCTCGATGGCCCAAGGCGAGGGGTGCTCGATGCTGCTGAGGGCCCATGCGGCTTTCGGGGACGAGTGCTATAGAGTTGCGGCGCTGAAAGCTGCCGAGTTCATGCTTATCGACATGGACAATGGCGGCGTGTCGTCGCATGACGGGGGAGAACTGTTCCTGGAGGAGTACCCTCAACGCCCCAGGCGCAGTGTCATGAACGGTTGGGTGTTTAGCCTTTTCGGTCTCTATGACGCATCGTTGGTCGACGCGCGCTTCGCCGGGCCATTCAAGCACTCTGCGGAGACGTTGGCTTGCCATTTGGATGACTACGACGCCGGCTTCTGGTCTTATTACGACATGGAAAAGCGTATCGCCTCTCCCGCCTACCATCATCTACATATAGCGCAGCTCCGCGCAATGGCGGATCTTTCAGGCGACGCAAGGTTCGCGGTGAAGGCCGAGGTATACGAGCGCTATCAGGAATCTCCGGCCAACCGCAGGAAGGCGATTGCTAAAAAGGCGCTGCAGAAGCTGATCGAGAAATCCGATGCGGTGATCGTCCAATGAAGAAGGCCCTCTATATCGTGACCTCGATGGACACCGGCGGGGCCGAGACGGTATTCATGAAGTATTACCGGGCTTTGGACAAGTCGCGCTATCAGCTCGACTTCTGTGTGTCGTCCGACGTGCCGGGCTTTTACGACGCCGAAATCGAGTCGATGGGCGGCAGAATTGTGCACACAGTCAAGAAGACCGAGGCCGGGCCGGTCGCTTCGTTCAAGCGGCTCATGCAGATAGCCCGGGACGGCGGTTATTGCTGTGCTGTCAGGTCGTCTCAGCACAGTCTTTCCTGTCTTGATTTGCTCGCCATGAGATTCGGAGGCGTGTCCAGAACCATATTCAGGTCAAGCAACACGGGTACAGTTTCGAACAGCAAAAAGGAGACCCTGCTGCACAATCTTTTCAAGCCCCTTGTCAGGGTTGCGGCGACCGACTTCGCCGCCCCGTCTACCGAGGCGGGCGTCTACATGTTCGGCAAGGCGGGGGTATCGGGGCCGCGTTTCCATCTCATGAAGAACGCGCTCAACCTCGAGGACTACGCCTATGACGCTTCGACACGGGACGATGTTAAGCGCGAACTGGGCGTTCCTGCCGAGTCCTATGTCGTCGGGCACGTCGGGAGGTTCAGTGAGCAGAAGAACCACCTCTTCCTTGTCGATGTTTTTGCTGAAATCGCCCGGAGAAGGCCAGACGCCGTCCTCATTCTCGTCGGCAAAGGCGAGACACGCACGGCCGTTGAGAGGCGCGTTGCCGAGCTCGGATTGACCGATAGGGTGGTGTTTGCCGGGGTTAGGAGCGATGTCCGCCGTCTCTATTCGGCTATGGACGTCTTCATCTTCCCCTCTGTCTACGAAGGCCTGCCGAACGTCGTCGTCGAGGCGCAGGCAAACGGACTCCCTTGCGTGATTAGCGACTCCATCACGCGGGAGGTTGGCATTTGCGAGAACGTCGTTTACAAAAGTCTGGGCGACGCTCTGGACGAATGGGCCGACGCCGCGCTCTCCGCGGATCGCATAGGGTCAAGCGCCAGTGCGAGGGATTTGAAAGGCTCGGGCTATGAAATCAATTCGGAGCTTCCCGGTTTCGTGAGGCTGGTATTCGGATGAACTTTATCGAAACATCGCTTTTCTACTTTCTTGTCGTTTTGCTTTCAGCGGCGCTTGCGCGCATGTCGGAAAACGGCAAAAGTAAGGCTGGGCTGGTCGCTGCCGTGGTTCTTCTTACCGCCGTCGGGGGCTTGAGGTCGTATGCGGTTGGGCAGGATACCCTGGGTTATAAAGAGGGAATCGAGTACTTCTACGCGTATGGGACCACGATGTGGAACCATACGTTCAGCGTTCCGTACGGTGTCTTCACAAGTGCGGTGCTCCATATCTGTAACAATTACTCGTTCTTGCTCGTCGTCGAGTCGCTGATCACCAACGCCTTTTTTGCTTTCAGGCTTTGGGATTTTAGACGAACGGCATCGCTCTCGTTTGCGATGTTCGTCTATACGGCAACGGTGTTCCCGCTGTCTATGTGTCTGACGTGCCAGATGATTGCAGTCTCGCTGGTTTTCTACGCAACCAGGTTTTTAGAACAGAATAAGCCGTTGCTTTTTTGCGCTTGGTGGGCTGTTGGCGCTCTTTTGCACGCGTCCGCCCTGATAGGGGTCCTATTCCTCATCTACTACCTATTTTCCAACAAAAGCAAGAGCCGATCGCAGTTCGCCGCGAAGATGCTTGCATCGGTTGCCCTGCTGTTCCTGGCAGCTTATGCGGGCTCTAAGCTCGTCGACCGGTATGCGCGTTACTCCGTGAACGAATCGAGCATCGGGTTGATGGTTTTTGCGCAGGCGACCGTCCTCGCGATCGCATATTTCGTCAGCCGCGAAACTGCGAATGTTGCCCCGGTTGAGAGCGACGGAACGTCGCGGCTCAAAGCCAACCGGATGCCGCTCGTGTTTTACGCTTTAGGCATTTTGGCTTCGGCGTCCTCTTATGTGATTGCCAACGCCGGCCGCATAGCCTATTACTTCACCGTATTAGGCCCCGTGATTTTCGGAGGCTTCGTGAAGGACGCTCGGAAAATAAAAGCCCGTTTTTGTCTTGGCTGTTTTCTAGTTGTCTGGTTCCTTTTCTACGCCTTTTATGCCTATCTGCTTCATACCGGGCTTGGTATCGAGTCTTATTCGTTCGTCTGGATGGGGTAAATAGTGCCCGAAACCGTTTCGGGCATATACGAGCAAAGTCTACGTTGGTGGTTTGCATACGCCCAGGGCTTGTTCCATGTGTAGCGCAGAGAATTAAAAAGTAAAACGCTTTGTTTAAGCTCGGACTTAAGGAAATTGTATATATGGATAGCAAAATTAAAAAATACCTAAGTGACCCGTGGATGGCCTACTGTGCCTTTACGTCGAAGGGTCTAACGAAATGGGTTTCCGACAGGACGCACCTTCGATTGATGCATCGCGCCAAGTTGGGCATGTGGCCTAGCATAGACTCGCCGGTGACCTTCACTGAGAAGATGCAGTGGCTGAAGCTTAACGATCACAACCCTGCGTACACGACCATGGTCGACAAGTACCGCGCTAAGGACCTCATTGCCTCGCGTGTGGGCTCCGAGCACGTGGTCAAGACGTTGGGCGCCTGGAATTCCGCTGATGACATCGATGTGAGTGGGCTACCGGAGAAGTTCGTACTCAAAACGAATCACGACTGCGGCGGCGTGCTCATCTGCACTGACAAGGGACACTTCGATCTCAACAGTGCCAAGGACTTTTTTCGGGGTCATTTGAAGCAGAATTATTTTTACGGGTGCAGGGAATGGCCTTACAAGAACGTGAAGCCCGTCGTGTTCGCCGAGGAGTTCTTGGAGAGCGAGGGCGATAATGCCCGTGATGAAGACGATAACTGGGAAGGCATCGACGAGTTCGACTTCTTCTGCTTTGACGGGGAACCCCGGCTGATTTCTTATTGCCACGGGGACAAGAACGATTCTGAGAAGAGGTACAACGATTTCTACGACACTGAGTGGAATCTGCTGCCTTTGGCGATGGGATACGCGAGTTCCGAAGAGACGATCCCTGCCCCGGAGCAGCTCAGCGAGATGCTCGAGCTATCAAGGAAACTGAGTGACGGTGTACCTTTCTTGAGGGTCGACCTCTTCATCTGCAAGGGGCGCGTTCTCGTCGGCGAGCTGACTTTCTACCCGTGGGGCGGGTTTACGCCTTTCAGCCCCGCTGAGGCGGAGAGGACGTTGGGGCAAATGGTTTCTTTGCCCCAACGTGAAAACGAGGAATGATGGCAAACGAAAGCTGCATTCAGTGCGTGCGCATGGATAATCAGCCAGTAAGCGCGCTCCGGCGTTTCTTCATGGAGGTTTAGTATGTCCGACACAAAAGACCTCCGGGCGAGGTCGGCAAGCGCGGCAAAGTGGTCTCTGGCAACCGAGATTATCGCCAAAATCATCTCGCCTATCTCGCAGCTCGTCTTAGCGAGGCTGCTGGCGCCAGAGGCGTTTGGCATGGTGGCGACCGTCACCATGGTAGTGAGCTTTGCCGACATGTTCGCGGACGCCGGGTTCCAGAAGTACCTGGTGCAACACAGCTTCCGAGACAAAAAAGACCTGCATGCCAACGCTAACGTGGCCTTTTGGACGAACTTCGGCATATCGGTGGTCCTGTGGTGTCTCATTGCCATATTCAACGATCCGGTGGCCACCTTCGTGGGCAATCCGTCGCTGGGCTTTCCCTTGGCCGTGGCCTGCCTCTCTCTCCCGTTGACGTCGTTTTCGAGCATTCAGATGGCGTTGTTCCACCGTAATCTCGATTTCAAGTCGCTTATGCCGGTGAGACTGACGTCGACCTTACTTAACTTCGGCTCGACGCTTGTACTGGCGTTTATGGGATTTGGTTACTGGTCACTTATCGTTGGCACTTTGGCGGCGAATATTGTAAATGCAGTGGGGCTGACTCTGCTGTCTGAGTGGAAGCCGCGTTTTTTCTACTCCTTCAACATGCTGAAGGCTATGTTCTCATTCAGCGGATGGACGCTTTTGGAGTCGTTCACCATATGGCTTTCCTCTTGGGCGGGCACCTTTATCGTGGGGCATTTCCTGGGTGCGGCTGAGTTGGGATATTACAAGACGCCAGTCACCTTTGTGAGCGGATGCTTCGGGATTATCACGAACGCTACGACGCCCATCTTGTTCTCGTCACTTTCGCGCCTTCAGTTTGATCGGGAAGAATACGTTGCTTATCTGCGACGCTTCCAGTTCATGGTGGCATTGTTCCTGTTGCCGTTGTCTGCGGGTATCTTCGTATTCCGCGAGCCTTTGGTGGCCCTGTTGCTCGGCGATCAGTGGGGCGAGGCGACGCTCATGTTCGGGTTGTATGGGCTGGTGCAGGGGCCGATGGTGCTGCTCTCATACTACAGCAGCGAGATGTATCGCTCTCTTGGTAAACCGCGCGTGTCTACGCTTGTGCAGGTGATGTACCTCGTGTTGATGACGCCGCTTATGACCGTGGCGGCTATGCAAGGGTTCGATGCCGTCGTGTGGGCTGATGCGGGATTGAGAATCCTTTTGATTGCTATCAACCAAGTGGTCACATATTTCGTGGTTGGCCTTTCGTTTGGGCGCACTATGTTGTCGCTCAAGGAGCCCATTTTCTGCACATCGATGATGTGCGCATTTGCATGGGTGACGTATGGACTCGCATCTAGCAACTGGCTTGGCGTCGGGTTGGACATTGTAGGGTGCGTCGTTGTCTATTTCGCGATTTGCTTTGCTTTGCCCAAGAGTAGGAGGGTGCTGCTGAAGCTGGTCAAGGGCGGCGGCTTTAAAACGTTTTGAGGTCTGTAATTAACTTGTTGGGAGTTCCATCTCAGGACTTCCTTAAAACGAAAGAGTGGGGTATATATGCAGGATAGAAAAGTCCTCGTCACTGGCGCCGCCGGCTTCATCGGGGCGTTTCTGGTGAAGCGGCTGCTCGAAACCACCGACGACGCGATCATCGGTCTGGACAACGTGAACAGCTACTACGACCCTGGCATCAAGGAGGCTCGCCTGCGAATGCTGGCGGAGGTGGACAAGGCGGGGCGTTTCGCCTTCGTGCGCGGCGACCTGTGCGATGCCGCGTTGATAGAGCGCCTGTTCGCTGAGAACGGCTTCGACGTTGTGGTGAACTTGGCCGCCCAGGCCGGTGTGCGATACTCCATCGAGAACCCCAAGGCCTACATAGACAGCAACCTGGTAGGGTTCTTCAATATATTGGAGGCTTGCAGGCGCCACCCGGTGAAGCATCTTGTCTACGCGAGCTCTTCCTCCGTCTACGGCGGCAACGAGAAAGTGCCTTTCTCGGAGGACGACCGTGTAGACTCTCCGGTGAGCCTGTACGCCGCCACAAAGAAGTCCAACGAGCTAATGGCCGCGGCCTACTCCAAGCTTTACTCCATCCCAGCCACGGGCCTGCGCTTCTTTACGGTGTATGGGCCCATGGGAAGGCCCGACATGGCATACTTCGGCTTCACCGAGAAGTTGCGTCGTGGCGATACGATTAAGATTTTCAACATGGGCGATTGTAAGCGCGACTTTACGTACGTGGACGATATTGTGGAGGGCGTGCGCAGGGTCATGGACGGCGCTCCTGAGGTCAAGATCGGTGTTGATGGTTTGCCAATGGCCGCTCATCGCGTGTATAACATCGGCAATTCGAATCCCGAGAACTTGCTGATCTTCGTTGATACGCTGCAGCGTGTGCTGGTTGAGGAGGGCGTGCTCCCCGCCGATTACGATTTCGAGGCGCATAAGCAGCTCGTTCCTATGCAGCCTGGTGACGTGCCTGTAACCTATGCGGATACTGGCGCCTTGGAGCGCGATTTTGGTTACAAACCCGCAACGCCGCTCGAGGACGGTCTTCGTGAATTCGCGAAGTGGTATCGCGAGTTCTACGGGAATTAGCTGGGTGATAGCAATGTCGAATGTATACAGCAGTGACCGTATTCGCTTTGGGGGGGGGTCTATTCTCTCAAACCATGCTTTGAGGTTTGTTTGGCTACTTCGAAAGTGCCAGAATTCGCACAATCCTTTATGGCATCTTTTTCGAAAGAGGATGGCTTGCAAATATGGTCTCGAGATCGCGCCTGCCACCTCGATTGGCGAAGGCTTGTATCTGGGTCACGCTTTTGGCATTACGGTAAACCCGAATGCCGTTATCGGTCGCAACTGCAATATGCACAAAGGTGTGACAATTGGTCGGGAAAACCGCGGCAAACGAAAAGGTGCGCCTGTTCTTGGCGATTGCGTTTGGCTTGGTGTCAACTCAACTATTGTTGGTGGCGTTCGTTTAGGCAACGACGTTCTCGTTGCACCGAACACTTATGTTAACTGCGACGTACCAAGCCATTCGATTGTGATTGGGCACCCATGCAAAATCATTTCTCGAGATGGGGCAACAGACGAATATATAAACAACAGGGTCTGAATAATAAAATCGGTTTTACATGTCTTATCCAGGATAGAGGGGGGGGGATCGTCTTCGCTAATTACAGCGAGTTAGCGACTCAGTGAGCTTTGGCGCGCTCTGATGCGAGCGGAAGGTGAAGCAAACTGGAACGGGTAGTAGATTCCCAGAAGCTATATGCAACGTGAGTGTCAAAGATAGCGCGTCTTAACGCATAACCCTGCATTCCTCCTTTCACCGACTGGCAAAACGATTTACACCTAATTGTCGACATTACCCACGCGATTTATCTTTGCCCCCGCATCGATCTCGCTAAACTAATAACTGCTGCTACCAGGGCATTTTCTGGTGCACATTCTATTGGCTCCTGCGAAGATCGGAGCGGGTATGTTTGCTGCCAAGTCCCACACCAGCCGTCATCACATCGCGATCGCTGCCATGGCCTGCCTATGCGTTTTGCTGGGCGGGCCTTCTTATGCCGCGGGCGCGGAGAGCCTCATCATCGCGGGCGCGACGTACTGCGAGCCGGGCGCGTCGGGCCCCGGCTGGGCCTGGACCGATGCCGACCACCTGGAGCTTGACGGCTACGCGGGTGGGGCCATCGGCGCCGAGGGCGACCTGGTGCTGACGCTTGCCGGGCAAAACTCCGTGACGGAGTCGCATGCGCCCGATGCGGACATCACGCTGTGCGGTATGGAGGTGTGGGGCAACCTGACGCTTCGCGGCACCGGGACCCTGACGGCGACGGGCTAGCAGTGCGGGATCCACGTTTCGCAGGCGCTCGTGGTGGACGGCTGCACCGTCGATGTCCGGGCGGACGGGGCCGATATTACGGACGAGGCGTTCGCCGGCGTGATCGCAGGCGACATGGCCGTGCGCGGCGGCGGGCGCGTCGTTGCCGCGGGCGCCGGGTCCGGAGCGGGCGTGCGCGCCTACGGCGTGTATCTGCAAGATGCGGGCCTTGGCGATGGTGCGTCCGGCTGTCGGCTTTCCGTCGACGCCTCGTGGCTTGATGCGACCGGTGCCGACGGCGGTGTTGCGTGCACGGGCGGGTCGCTTGTGTCTGCGCGGTTCGTGGCGCCTGCGGGAGGGGCCTTCGGTGCCGGCGGCGTGGCGAATGCTTCCGGCGACATGGCGCCGCATGTGGTGATCGAGCCCCAGGGCGCCACGGCGCCGCCGGGGGAGACCGACGGGCGCGAGGTGCCCGGCGGCGCGGGCGAGCCGGCCGGCGGTGCCGGTCCTGCCGTTGAGCGGCCCGGTGCCGGGTCCGCGACGGATCCCGTCCTAAAGCCCGCGGCTGCGACGCCCAAGACAATCACGACAACCAAAACGACCGTGACCAAGACCATGGCGTCCACGCCATCCAAGGCCAAGACTGCTGGCGTCTCCACCGTCACGCTCCCCAAGACCGCCGACGGCAACTGGATCGCCGCCTCCCTGGCGCTATTCCTGCTGGGAACAGCGCTTGTGTTTGTTAACGTCGTGATTGCGGTTCTAGGTAGGCCAAAGCGTAACGGCGATTGACCGAAGTGCCATACACTTTCTAGGTAGGGGCAATTGCAACGTGTATGACGCATAGCAGGGGCGCGCCGGCTATTCAAAGAAGCTCGGAAGCCTCTATGCGTCTGTGCAAAAGCGCGTGAACGAGCTCATCTCTTGAGCCCCCAAGAAATTCGCGAGCGCATCAACTCGGGCGTGGTCACTCTGCTGGCCGCGCCCCTCTGCATCGCGCTGCTGCTGGTTTTACCATTTCTGATTTGGGATAGGCACCTTCGCTAGCTCCATGCAAGTGAATTGTGGTCCCACGTGGATTCTTTGGGCCCGATCGCGAGCGCGGGCCCGAAGGCTGTAGTAGCTGGCCCATGCCTAGCGCGACGGGTCGCAGACGCTTTCCTGGCTGCCGCCGTCCCAATAGGTGGGCACGTCCATGCGCGCTTTGGCCTGGGACGAGCCGTTGGCCTGGGTTACGTGGAAGGTCGTCGCGGTGCCCGCGGGGGCGTCGTTCCACGAGACGGTGAAGGTGACGCCGTTTTGGGTTGCGGTGGCGGAGTGGGCGTAGCCGGTTTGTGCCGTGGCGGAGATGGCCTCGGGCGTGGGGGTGGCTTGGGCGCGGAGGGATGGGGCGGGGGTGCCGGTTGCGGCGGCGGTGCCGGGCGCGGCGGTGTCTGTGGCGTTGGCGGTGGGGGTGCCGCCAGCGCTTTCCGTGTTGACTGCGCTGGCGCCGGTGGATGTTGCGGTGCCGTCCTCTACGGTATCTGCTGTCGCATTTGCGTTGGTGCCGTCTTCGGCCTTGCCTGTGTCGCTGCTCGTGGCGTCGGCTTGCGCCTGCTGCTCGGCGGTTTCTTGAGGCTGAATCGCCTCCGCAATGGCTGGCATAGGCAACGTCGCGCCGACCATGGACGTGCACGCGATCGCGCAGAGCAGGTAGTAAAGGGGTCGTTTCATAGCGGAGCCTCTCGGTGAGCAGCCAATAGGGTCCGAAGGCAGCTCCAGGCCAGCACTCCGCACATATTTTGTTGGGGTTTATTTTACGGGAACCGCAGTCAACATCAGCGAACTTTCTGGGGGATGTTGGGGAGGGGGAGGGAGCCTTAGGCGACGGCTTGGTGCATGCAAGCAACCTTCTTAGGACTACTCTTATGATTTACATGCCGCTCGAAGTGGCTGTGCCTCAAGTTCAGTACAACACGAGGCGTGTTAGATTGTTGGAAGCCATAAAACCATAAAGGTCGGGAGGACGCATGAGGATCTCTAAACTGAGGATTGAGAACTATCGGAATCTCGATGGAGTGTCGATTAGTTTTGACGAGGACGTGAGCTATATTGTCGGCGAGAACAACCTCGGCAAAACGAATGTGCTTGACTTGCTCAATACAATTTTCAATCAAGCGACGATTAGCGAAGAGGATTTCGCTGACATTGAAAAGCGCGCAGGGGCTCTAGTAACTTTAAAGTTGGACGAGGACGAGATCGGAATAACGGGGCTCGACATCGATCCTACGACCGGAAACGCTATTACCATCTGCGCTTTTGCTGATGACCCGGATTCTCGAATTGAATTTAAGGCCGAAGGGAGCGGAGAAAGTATTTCACCCTCTCTGATGCGATCCGTTCACATGTTCAGGTACTCGACTGCATCCTTTAATAGGGGAGACCTGGCGTTTGATGGTACCCGAGGTGTCGGTAAAGTTCTCTCCAAAGGTATCGCTCTTTATCTAGATAAGGAGGGTAAAGAGGTCTCCGACTTTCTGGATGGGAGCGAGCTCGAAGGTCTGGTTGCAGATCTCGGCGAGATCGTCGGCGACGTCCCGATCCTGTCATCATATGGTGTGAGGCCGGGCGTCGATTCATCGGATGGCGGAACGCTTGGAAGTTTGGTTACCTTGCTTGACAAGAGGGGCGTTCATTTTAAAAAGGCAGGGGTAGGCTTGCAGTACCTCGCTATTGCCTCGCTCTCGATAATCGAGAGCATTATGCGTCTTTCGCCTAAACGCCTTCAAGAGAGCCTTTGCTCAGATGATGATGACAGACGCGTGCTGCATGCCGTTCTGGCTTATGACGAACCCGAAGCCCACCTTCACCCGTATATGCAGAGGCGTCTCTCGAAGAGCTTGCATAGGATTTGCGAAGGGAAGGATGATAGATTCAATGCTCTTCTAAAGGACTATTTCGGAATTGATTCAATCAAAGCTCAGCTGATCATGGTGACGCATTCGCCTAACATTCTGGCTCGCGGCTATAAGAACATTGTGCGATTCGGGCAGGGCGAAAATTCGCCGAAGGTCATATGCGGTAGGGATATTGACCTGTCCGACAAGGTTGAAAAGCATCTTATGCTGAACTTTGAGTCGATACGAGAGGCCTTTTTCGCGCGGTCGGTTTTGGCTTTTGAGGGGCAGACAGAGTCTGGAGCCATTCCGGTGTTCGCTCGCAACCTTGGGATGGATCTGGATGATTATGGAGTTGTGCCTATCAGGGCCGGCGGGAAAAAGAACGTTAAACCACTCTGTGAACTTCTGGGCAAGTTCGAGATTCCAAATTATTCAATTGTCGACAGAGATGAGGATGAGCTGCAAGAAACTTCTGAAGACCATATAACGACAACCGAACGGGATTTCGAAGGTGAGGTCGTTGACTCGTTCTTCGCTAGCGATAACCAGGGTGCGTTTATTGCGCTTCTTGAGTCGATTGATCCTTTTCAGAGGGCAACTTGCATCAAGGGGAATAGTAAAGCTTTGAAAAGCGCCTGTGCTGTCTACGGCGTTAACTTGCGGGACCCTGAATACGATTTCCGGGGATCGGAGTTTGACGGGTTATTCGTAGACACGCCCAAATCACGTGCGCTTATGTATGCATGGCTTTCATCGAACAAGGGCGTCGTGTCTGGCGTCGCCCTCGCGGAGGCTCTTGGTGCTAATGGCGTTCCCACATGTTACAAAAGTATTATTCGCAAGGCCGTGGGGCTCGAATGCTGATGAGTCAGACTGACCTGCGGGATAGTGTTAGAGCCGAGATTGAGGCGTGCTGTGGTGGGGATGCGTCGCAGTGCTCCGCGATTTTCTCGCCATCAAAGAGGGTGTTCGTGGAGGCGCCGGCAGGCTACGGGAAGACCACGGTGATGACTGGGCGGGCTTGCTGGCTGCTGGCATCTGGCGAAGTCCATCCGCCAAAAAGGATTTTGGCCCTGACTTTTAGCGTTGCCGCCGCGCGGAGGATGCGTATGGATTTGGGCATCACTATGTCGGCACTTCCTGGTCCCGTGGCCAAGCGTTTTGAGGACAGCGTCATGGCGACCAACTTCCACGGCTTTGCTTGGGCTCTGCTACGCAGATACTGGAAATCGCTCTCGCTCCCAGTGAACGTTGGCGAGCTCTCTATGGTTGATGACAACAGCGCCGTTAGCGAGCTGGTTTCGCGAGGTGGCAGGCTGACCTGGGATGAAAAGAATGCCGTTGACGACTTCCTCCGCTTCATGAGAAACGGTCAGGAAATGGACTTGAGGCGTGTGATGTTTTCCTTTAATAGGATCATCAAGGAAAGGTTTGCATCGAACGGTCTCTTGCCATACTCCGCAATGATTTCCCTTGCAATTGAATTGCTCGCTCATTTTCCCAAGTTAAGGTCCTATCTGTCGGCAGCATATCCTGTTGTGCTTGTCGACGAGGTGCAGGACACGAATGCGTTGTGCTATGTCTTCCTAAGGGGTCTGATTTCTGATGAGTCGGGGATCTACATGTTCGGCGACCCCATTCAGCGTGTTTATGGTTTTATTGGTGCAATGGAGGGCTTAAAGGCAAAGGCCACTACCGACCTGCGTCTAACGCCGTTGGAACTCGAGCATAACCATAGGTTTTCTGGGAGATCTATCGTCGGAGAGCTCGGTGCTGCGATTCGCTCCAACATGAAGGGCACCATTGCCGGCGGTACGCCCCGACTTCCCATATTTGTCGGCTCTACTCAGCAAGACGAAGCGACTGCCATCGTTTCCAAGGTTACGGTGCTCGCTCAAAGCAGTGGCGGGAGGATTGCGATTCTTGTTCGTAAGCGTGGTGCCCTTGCCGATCTCATTATGGAAGAGCTTGCCAAAGAAGGTATCTCTTACTTCAACGGACTCTTCTCGGATACAAGTCGGGGGTTCATCGAATTCAATGCGTTTGCTTTATCCAGGATTACCGATGCAGTGTCTGGAGAAAAGGGCGTCAGCCGGTCTGCTGCGGACAAAATAATCGACTCCATCTCTGATGAACTGCTGACTGGCTCCAAGAGGTTCGAGTATGGGCGGTCCTATGCCATGCTTCTAGGAGCGCTGCGGAAACACCTTAAAAATGACTGCGTCGCGATGGGACCTTCGGAGCGCTTCGACTATATCGTTAGTATCTTTTCCGAGGGCTCCCTGCGACGTTTCTCCGATTACCTTGATGTGGGCATCTCCATGATGACCGTTCACTCCGCTAAGGGGCTCGAGTGGGACACCGTTTTCATTCCGGGCGTTACGCGTTTCGATTGGCCTGGAGGGATTTGCTCTCGTTGCGAAAATGCTGGTATATGCTTACGTTCTGCGCGAGGTTGCCAGATTGCTGATGCGAAGAAAATGCCAGATGGGCTTATTGAGGAAATAGGCCTGCTGTACGTCGGCGTCACTCGCGCCCGCAAAGCGGTATACGTCTCCGCTTCGATGCAGCGCAGAACAAATTACGGGAACTATCAGGTTGCCTGCCCCTCTTGCCTAACGTCTCTTCCGGGCATTGAGCCTGTAAGCTGGACGGTCATGGACGGGGAGGGGTGATTTGTGGCGGTATGGAGCGTGCCTACTGTTGGCGCGAGGTCCGGTCAGTGGCCTGGCCGGACCTCGCTGGGTGTGAAGAGGCCGTTCAGTGCGAAATATAGTGCCTTAGGGCTTCGGAAAGTTCGTCTCTCAGGTCGCCTTCCAACAAGGAAATTGCACGATCGACATAGATTTTGTTATCAATACCAAAGTAACGCCCAATGCTTGTTGCAAGAGACTTGTCGTTAAATAGCCCGAGAATCTCATTGTAATCATGGTCTTCAATGGCCTGTTGATATCTGTCGTTAACGTTCTTTTCTATGCTCGCAATATCAATTAAGGATGCTATGCCATCCGCAGTCAACTGCTCATTATCCGAAATAGTTATTCCGGAAAGCACTTCCTTTACGCCTGCTACAAGCGCTTCCGATGTCTGCTTCTTTGCTTGTTTGCTGAACCTTTCACTTACATATGTCTTAATGCTGGAAAAGGTCTTATCTGCATCGGCGCCGAAACGCTGAGATAGAATCTGCACCGCTTCTTTGGTGAGAAAGAGATTTTCAACTTCTGCGACCTTGAGGTGGAAGATCCCTTTTTCCTTAAGGGCGTTGAGCTGTTCCTCGGTTTTAAAGTCTCTGTCTATGATGCCCCGGGCCTTTATGGCATGAAGGCTTGAGGTACGATTATAAGCCTTCACATTATTGATGACCTGCTCGCATCCGCCGGAAGGGACTACATAACAATCGGGAAAGAGTGCGGAATAGATCCGCTTGTCGTAACTTCCTTCGGTTCCTTCAACGAATAGAACCTCTTTCCGGTTGCCAAGGAGCTCTATTAAGAGCTCCTTTGGAAGGTCGCTATCGGGAAGCGTTTCTAATTCCCATTTGGTGCCATCGAAATTCTTAACCCAGATGATATCCGAGCTTCGGTGTGTTGAAGCGAAGTTAACATCGTGGGTTATGTAGATAAAGAGACAGTCGGGGCGGGGCTGCTCTAGGGAAGTCCAGAGTCGCGCCATAAGCGATGGATGCAAATGAACTTCAGGCTCATCCATGATGATTATTTTATCGTTTGGGACACAAAGAACTTGTGCGGCAAGATATAGCACTGAACGCTCGCCGTCACTCATTTGCGTTGCGCTGTAGCGATCCGTTTTACTTTGGGAGTACGCGTAGAAGGCCGCGTCTTCCTGCTCGATCTTTCTTTGAGGAAAGACTTCATCCCAAATTACTTTAAGCTTATCTAGTGCTGTTTTCGGTAGAGGGGGCCTTTCTGAAGAAATAGACTCTGCATACCTGCATTCATCAATAAACCGCTGGTTTTCAAGATTTACTTGTGCGATGAGGGCTGCTAAAACATCGTCAAAATCGTCAAGGAGCTTTGTTGTATAGCTTTCACCCCATTCCCATCGAACTTGTTTGTTCTCCTTATATTGGGAGCCGCCGTATATAACTTTATCTTCTGCTTCTGCGTAGCTCTTTAAAGGAATTCTCTCGGAAAAATTGATATCGCGTTGTGCAGTAATCCGATGGACCCTTTCGAAATCTTGTTGCTCTATCCAAGCACCGAGCTTTGATTTACCGGACCCATTTGGTCCGATAATAACGACGGAGTTGACCTGTGCTTCACAACAGATCTTTATGTTGCTGGCATTGGGTAGCCAGTATTCATATTTTGATTCGTCTTCTGACAATTGTCCCACCTAGTTAATAACGATTATTTATTGGTTTAATAATAGTATTGATAAGTCCCAGTGACCTGCTTGGTTCCAGCTTTGCATTGCCATACTCTTCGATTTTGCGGCCATGGTTGTTCTCGTCAGGCTTAAGGCGCCACTCGACCGGTTGCGATCCGATGTTCGATATTACCGTTTGTATGCATAATTGGGCGTTTTGATAGCGAGGTTGAGCGTGACGCCTCGGAGTGCCTCATGGGTTGGGCGTGGAGTTGGGGTGCCATAGAAGACGAGATCGTGCAGAGAAGTATTATTACCAGAAGCACTCTTCCGATTTAGTGGCCGCTCGAGGCAGCTATACCTCACGATGCCGATTCAGCCATCGGCGCACCTGAACTCCTCGATCATTCGCCCGGTAATCACGACAGTGCTGACAACGATGTCGCTCTCTCGTACCGTGAACATGCAGTAGGTCGGTAAGGGCCAGTTGGCGTTGATGCTCGTCCCGTTCGCTAAAGACGCTTCCAATGGATCGCCCTGCTCGCCGGGTAGTAGGTTGACGACGCCATCGTTCACGTTCCTGCTACTGCGCGCTGGACATCCTGACTTCGACCATGACGCCCTCTCCGGGTCGCCTCCATGTTATACTTGCCGTAAAAAGTTTACGGCAAGTATAACATGGAGGTCTCGATGCTAACGCGTTTTGAGGTCGAGGGATTCCGAAACTTCTCCCATAGATTTATCTTTAATTTGACCGATGTCAGGGACTACAGATTCAATACGTCGGCCATCGAGGAGGGCGTCGTTTCTTGTGGCCTTATCTACGGTAAAAACGCTGTCGGTAAAACAAATTTCTCCAATGCCCTTCTCGATATTTCAGCAAATGTGGGGCGTCGGACCTTTTATTCCAATAAAACTAATTACCTCAGCGCAGTTGATGGGATCACGTCGGCGTGCTTTGCCTACACGTTTCGCTTTGGGAATGACGAAGTTGCTTATCGTTACGAAAAGACTGGGATAACAGACTATCTTCGTGAGACAGTGGCTGTTAACGGCAAGATTGTATTTGATTACGACCACCGTGCAGGTAAAGTGGTCGATGGCGATTTGGCTTCTATTGGTGCCGATCGATTAAACTGGGAGTTCAAATCTCCCGGGATTTCTGTTTTGACGTATGTGTGCAATAACATTCCTTTTGAGAGGGCAATGCCTCTTTTTAAGCTTTATACGTTTGCGCGGTCAATGGATGCCATTGGCGACGCACATATGAACGACCGTAACCTTGTCTCTACCATCGCCGAAAACGTTATTGCGAATGACTTGGTTTCTGAGCTTCAGGCTTTTTTGAATCACTTTGGAATTCGAGAACGCCTTACTGCGCGTGAAACGCCATCGGGTGATATCGCTTTGTACTTTGAAAAAAGTCGACTTATTCCGTTTGTAGAAAACTGTTCAAGCGGCACTGTTGCGCTGTTGCGACTGTTTAATTATTTCCATACTACAAGTGTGCCGTCCTTGCTATTTGTCGATGAGTTTGATGCGTTCTATCATCACGATCTCGCCGAGAAGGTCGTTGACTATTTTAAGTCCCAGACCGGACGCCAAGTGCTTTGCGCATCGCATAATACAGATTTGTTCAGCAATAAAATCCTTAGGCCAGACTGCCTATTCATTCTTTCGGATCACAATATTATTTCAGCTGCCAATGCAACGGATAGGGAACTAAGGGAAGGACACAACCTCGAAAAGCTTTATAAGGCTGGCGAATTCGATGTCTAGGAAGCAAGTCCTGCTTATCGTTGAGGGTATAAAGCAGGAGATTAAACTCTTTCATGCCCTCTTTGAGTGCTATGGTCTCGACATTGGCTATGAGATCGTTTCCTATAACACAAATATCTACGAGCTTTACGAAAGGATGTTTTCGGACGGCTTTCAGGACGACTTATCACTTCTCGGCGTCCTTAAGGAACGCGCGTCCGAAGAGGATAAGTGGTTATTTGACCAGGATTATTCTGATGTTTTGCTGGTCTTTGACTATGAGCTCCAAGATAATAGGTTCTCACCTGCACGGTTGGAGGAAATGCAACGTTACTTTAACGAGAGCACAGACAATGGCAAGCTCTACGTTAATTATCCAATGGTTGAGGCGTGTAAGCATTTTCTGAAAATGCCCGACGTAGAATATCTAAACAGAACTGTTTCCCGTAAAGATGTTTTGAAATACAAGTCAATCGTTGGCAATGCTTCTAGATACCAGAGTTTTGAGCGGCATTTTATTAGGCCTGACGTTGATGAAATGATTGTGCTTACCGCCATCAAGGCGCTTCGGTTGTGCGGCTATAACGGCGAGGCCGGTTATGAGTCTGAGTATAGAGACCTTGACCATGAGACGATCGTGAAGGCGCAAAACGATACTTTGCGTTTGGCTGATGAGGTATGGGTTCTTGGTACCTGTCTGCTATTTATTTTAGATTACTCAACGGGTCTTATTGATTTCGCGGGAATCGAGTCGAAGCTACTTGGCTAGACTTCTGGACGCTGCTAGTTCTGATTAATGTTGTCGATGCGGGGCTGTCATTTCTGAAGTGCGGTGAAAAAAATCGGAAACCTCCGAGCACAAACTGATTTTCGGCAACAAAACCGCAGGTCTCGGATGTCTAAAACAGGGGCCTGGTCGGCAAATCTCGGGTTTTCACCGTACTTCCGGATTGGGCGCGCATTTAGCACCTCCGATGTCTCCTCATCCTCTGAAAAAGTTCTTAAAACAGCCTTAAAGGCGTTCCAACTCGCGTTGACAGCGTAAAATACGCATGTTTGACTATGACAGAAGTGGATTTTAGGGGAGGGGTGCGCCATGGAGGTGCTGGTTGTTGGCAACACCGCATATGTTGACGATGACTTTTGCGCCAAGGCATTCCCTGGGGACCACGTTAAGGTTGTAGCCGCGCAGGAAGCGCGCCGCGATGAGTCGTCGCCCCATGCCTCGTGGAAAGAGCTGCTTCAGCACTTGGAGCAGGTCTACGAGTTCGACCGCGTGGTCTACCTGTCTAATTACCTAACTCCACATACCGATACCGTGGGCGATATCGAGCTGCTGCGCTCGGTCTTTCGTACGTGCGCGGGTCGCCGGGTCCAACTGCTGTATGTAGCGGGGCCCGCGGGTGCCGAGGGTGCCGCTGATGCCGCGGGGCGAACGGGCAAGGGCATTATCGCGCACGCAGCCAACGACCTGTGCCGCTACTACGCTGCTCGCGAGGGCGTTCAGACCAAGATCCTGCGCGTGCCGTTCCTGTATACCGCGTCTGCCGCGCTGGAAGACCCGTTTTTGGTGCCGTTGTTCGACGCGTGCTCAACCGGATCGGCCGCTCTGCAGGGCGCGCAGGATGCGGCGTTTCCCCTGCTGTGTGCCGAGGAGCTTTCGGTGTTGGTACGCCGTATCTTCGACAGCTGGGATGGCAACTTTGAGACGCTCGACGTAGCCGATACCTTCCATCACACGGCGGGTGAGGTGGGCGAAGCCCTTCAGGCGCTGTTCCCAGGGCTCTCAGTTGCCTATGGCGATTCTGCCGGCTACGCCCTGCCCG
The DNA here is from genome assembly GCA_048189585.1 of Collinsella sp. Lineage (GTDB taxonomy): Bacteria > Actinomycetota > Coriobacteriia > Coriobacteriales > Coriobacteriaceae > Collinsella. Next base: position 143,838 of record DBEZHA010000007.1, read on the forward strand.
CCAGTGACGTCGCGCGCGTGCGCTATGGCTGGTTTCAGCGCTACGACTTACTGCGCGACCTCTCGACCATTCAGGCTCGCTGGGATGCTGGTCGCGCAAAGAAGGTCAACCCCTTGCGCGCCGCCATCGACCGCATTCAAATGCGTACGCTGCCTGTTAAATGCCTGGAGACGGCAGCCGCCTGGGTGCTCTTTGAAGTGCTGGAGCGCTTGTTCTCCCAATCGGCCCAGCTCAACGTGCTCGATTATCGCCTGCTCTACGTGGTGCTGATCGGCACGCTGTATGGCTTGGACTTTGGCCTGGTTGCGGCGCTGCTGGCGTCGGTGGGTTTGGCTGCGAGTTACTTTACTTTGTACGGCTATACCTTCCAGGGCCTGTTCTACGAGCCGTCCAACTGGCTGCCGTTTATCGCGTACTTTGTTGTGGGTGCTGTGTGCGGCTATGTGCAGCTGCGCAACAGCGAAGCCATTAGGGCGGAGCGCGATCAAAACGAGCTCGTGCGCAACCGCAATACGTTCCTTACGCAGCTCTACCACGACGCGATCGAGGACAAGCGCGCGTACAGGCGCCAGATCGTGGGTCGCCACGACAGCTTTGGCAAGATCTTTGCCGTGACGCAGGAGCTCGACGTACTCAACCCGCGCGACATCTATCGCAAGTGCTGCGAGCTTCTGGGCGAGATCCTCGAGAACGATTCGGTGGCGATCTACCATGTTTCGGGCGGGGCATTTGCACGCCTGGTGGCAGCAAGTCCCGCGATTGCCGAAGATGCCGCACGCTCGCTCACGCTCGAGCAGCTTGCACCTCTTTTGGGCGACGGGGGTCGTTCGAACCTGTGGGTGAACCGCGAGCTGACGCCGGGGCTTCCCATGTTTGGATACACGATCGAGCGCGACGGGGCACCCGCCGTGTTGATCTTTGTGCGTAGTGCGGCCGAAAACCAAATGACCCTCTATTATCAAAACCTGTTCCGCATCTTGTGCGGGCTGGTCGAAAGCGCGCTGGGCCGTGCCTTTGACTATGAGGCGGTGGCGCAGGATAAACGCTGCGTTGACGGCACTTGCGTGCTCAAGCAGGCGGCCTTTGGCCAAGAGCTCGCGGCGGAGCAGGCGCTGGCAGATAGCAAGATGGGGAGTTTTTTGCTCCTGCGCGTGGTACCGGGCATGGAGCCTGTCGGCGAGCTGGTGGGCGCAATTGGGTCGGCAATCCGCGAGAGCGACGCGGCGGGCTTGGTCGACGGCAACGTGCTCTACCTGCTTATGCGCCAGGCAAAGGCGTGCGATCTTCCCATTATCCGTAAGCGCCTGAGCGCAAAGCATATTGCGGTGGAGCCCGTCGACGGCGAGGGCATCGTGGCGCTGCTGCAGCGCATCGCTTACACCGGTGACGGTGAGGGGGGTGCCGCTTGATCTCGCTTGTCGTTGCTGCCGTCTTGCTGCTGATTCATTCGCTGGTTTGCCTGATGCTGTGGACGCTCATGAAGCTGGGCCTGCTGCCGGTGCGCGGGCACATGCTGGCTGTAATAGTGCTGGTGCCGCTGTGGGGCCCGTTGCTGGTGGTTTTGCTATCGGTGCGCAGCGCGGTGCTTGGCGAGTGGCTGAAAGAGTCTGCGCTGGAGTCGCTGCGCTTCAACGACGACCTGCATCGTAGTATGTCGGTACCGAGCGGTGAGGACGATGCAGGCGTAGTGCCGCTCGAGGAGGCGCTCATCGTCAACGACCCGGCATACCGGCGCCGCCTAATGCTCTCCATGCTCACCGAGGAGCCCGACGCGTACCTGGCGCAGCTGCAGGCGGCTAAGCTTAACGACGACGTTGAGGTGGCGCACTATGCCGCGACGGCGGTGGCGCAGATCTCCAAGGAGTCCGATCTTAAACTGCAGCAGCTGGAGCATGCCTTTAAGGCGGATCCGAGCGCGCAAAACCTCAACGAATACTGCGATTATCTTGGTGAATACTTGGGCTCGGGCTTGGCCGAGGGGCGCGTGGCTCAGATTCAGCGCCAACAGTACGCGCTCCTGCTTGCGCGTCGCTGCGAGCGCGAGGATACCCTTGAGCTGCGCATTCGATACGCGACGGCGCTGGCCGATGTCGGACAGATCGACGAGGCGCAGACCGTGACTGACCAGCTGGTGCTCGACGTGCCCGACGAGCAGGAGGTTTGGATGCTTTGCCTGCGCCTAGCCGTGATGCGCCGCGACGGTGAAGAGGTCCACCGTGTGATCGATGCGATTGACAAGCAACATGTGTATTTGAGCGCCGACAACCGCGAGCAGCTGGCGTTTTGGCGCGACGGGGAGGAGGCCCGATGAGCGTGGTGCATCATATCCGCGACCGTGTGGGCGGCTTTCGTTGGATGGGGCTCCTCGTGGTGTGGGCTGTTTTTATCGTCATGGCCGCTGTGTTGCTGGTGGAGCGTGCCGGCGTGCAGTACAGCGCGGGCCAGCATAAGCTGGGGATGCTTGCCGCCAACGATGCAGTGCCGGCCTCATCGGCAATCTTTGGCCAAAAGCCCACGTGCCTGGTCATTACCGATTCCGATCAAGCTGGCGTCGAGGACGTAAAGGAACAGTTCGACCAGATCCTGCTCGACATGAAGATCGCGCACCGCGACGTGGACCTTGCCCTGGATTGTGCGGATGCCATTCCCTCGCTGACCTCCTTCGATCGCGTGATTTTGCTCATGCCCTCGCTTGACGGGCTGGGTACGCATCTGACCGACATTATGAGTTGGGTGAGTGCCGGCGGTTCACTTATGCTCGCCATGCCGCCGGATAACTCGAGCTATCTGCAAGTGATTGCCTCCAAGCTTGCCATTGAATCGGCCGGATATGACTATGCAAAAGCCGAAAGCATTGTGCCGAGTGAGGACTTTATGCTGGGCGGGGGAGAGCGCTACGAGCTCTCGGACCCCTTTGATTCGTCGCTTTCGGTTTCATTGCGCGAAACGGCGCACGTCTGGGCAAAGACCGGTGATGCGGGCACGCCGCTCATTTGGTCTAACGATTGCGGCAGTGGTCACACCGTGGTGTGCAACATTGGCATCTACGACAAGGTCATGCGTGGGTTCTATGCTTCGGCCATAAGCTTGCTGGGTGATGCCACGGCCTATCCGGTCATCAACAGCGCCGTGTTCTATTTGGACGACTTTCCTAGCCCCGTGCCCTCGGGCGATGGCACCTACATCAAGCGCGACTACGGGCTTTCCATCGCCGACTTTTATGCCAAGGTCTGGTGGCCCGATCTGCAAAAGCTCACGCAAAAATACGGCATTCGCTATACCGGCGTGATGATCGAAAACTACGAGGACGCGGTCAACCAGACCGAGCCCGCGCGACAGGCCGATACCACGCAGTTCCGCTACTTTGGCGGTATGCTGCTGCAGATGGGCGGCGAGTTGGGCTTTCATGGCTACAACCATCAGCCGCTGGCGCTCTGGGACACCGACTATGGCACGCTGTACGACTACAAGACGTGGAAGAATAAGGAGACGCTCGTTGCATCGCTCAACGAGCTTATCGCCTTCCAGGATGAGGTGCTGCCCAACGCGCACGGCTCGGTCTACGTGCCGCCGTCGAATATCCTTTCGGCCCGCGCCCGCAAGATTATTGGCGAGGACGTGCCGCGCATTAAGACCATCGCCAGTACGTATTTTGATGACGGCACCGACCTGCCGTACGTGCAGGAGTTTGGCGTGTCGAGCGATGGCATTGTGGAGCAGCCGCGTATTGTCTCGGGCGGCATGGTCGACGATTCCTATATGCGCCTGGCTGCCGTGTCCGAGCTCAACATGCACTATGTGAGCACGCACTTTATGCATCCAGACGATCTGCTCGATCCCGATCGCGGCGCCAGGCAAGGCTGGGAGGTCTACAAGGGCGGCCTGACCGACTACCTGGACTGGCTTACCGAGTCTGCGCCCGACCTGCGTCGCCAGACCGGCTCGGAATGCTCGGGCGCCATCCAGCGCTTTTCGTCGGTGACGGTGAGCGTGGATACCAGCGCGGATGTCTGGACGCTTAGCCTGGGTAATTTCCACGACGAGGCGTGGCTCATGTTCCGTGCCAACAACGGCGAGCCGGGTACAGTCACGGGTGGCGAGATTACGCATCTGACGGGCGACCTGTACCTGGTCAAAGCCACGGACAAGACGGTGACCATTGCGCGCAAGGAGGGTGGCGACAAATGAGAATCTGCTTGGTACTCGAGGGTTGCTACCCCTATGTGTACGGCGGCGTGTCCACCTGGATGCACGGCTATATCCAAGCCATGCCCGAGCACGAGTTTGTGCTGTGGGTGATTGGCGCGCATGCTGCCGACCGCGGCAAGTTTGTCTACGATCTGCCCGGCAACGTTGTCGAGGTGCACGAGGTATTCCTGGACGACGCCCTGCGCCTTTCGGGTGAGCAGGAAGAGGCCGATTTTAACGACCGCGAGAGCGAGGCGCTGCGCCGCCTGGTGTCGCTCTCTAATCCGGATTGGGACGTGTTGTTTGATCTCTTCCAGCGCCGTCGCGTGCATCCGCTCTCGTTTTTGCAGAGCCGAACATTTATGGATATCTTTCGCGACGTGTGCCTGGCCGAGTATCCTTACGCACCCTTTGCCGACGCATTTCATACCATGCGCTCCATGCTGCTGCCCGTGCTCTACCTGCTGGGCAGCGAGGTGCCGGTGGCCGATGTGTACCACGCCATCTCGACTGGCTACGGCGGTCTGCTCGCCTGCCTGGGCTCGAGCGTGCGCCATGCGCCGGTGCTGCTGACCGAGCACGGCATCTATACCCGCGAGCGCGAGGAAGAGATCATTCGCGCCGACTGGGTGGTACCGTCGTTTAAGGACCGCTGGATCCGCTTTTTCTACCTGCTTTCGGAGGAGATCTACCGTCGCGCCTTTCGCGTGACGAGCCTGTTTCACAATGCCCGCAAGACGCAGATCGACATGGGCTGCGATGCGGACAAGTGCCTGGTCATCCCCAATGGCATCCAGTTCGACCGCTTTAAGGACATACCCTTAAAGCCCGATGACGGCTGGGTGGACATTGGCGCGGTGGTGCGCCTGGCACCCATCAAGGACGTCAAGACCATGATCTATGCGTTCTTTGAGCTGCACGAGCGCCTGCCCAAGGTGCGCCTGCACATTATGGGCGGCGTGGACGATGGGGAGTACGGAGCCGAGTGCCATGCGCTCGTCGACACCCTGGGCGTGCGCGACCTGATTTTTACCGGTCGCGTCAACGTGGTCGAGTACATGGAAAAGCTCGACTTTACCATTTTGACGAGCATCTCCGAGGGGCAGCCGCTCAGCGTGCTGGAGTCGCTTGCAGCGCGTCGTCCCTGCGTGACGACCGAGGTCGGCTGCTGTCGCGAGCTGCTCGAAGGCGCCCCGGGCGATGACTTTGGCGTGGCGGGTTTTGTGACGCCACCTATGTATCGCAAGGGCTTGGCCGATGCCATGGAGCGCATGTGCGCAAGCCGCGCCCGCCGTATTGAGATGGGGGAGCGCGGCCAGCGTCGCGTTGCCACGTACTTTTTGCACGAGCAGATGCTCGCTAACTATCGCGCGCTGTACGACGAGACGGCGCGTGCGTTTGACCTGCCCAGAGAGGGGGAGTAGCCGGTGGCCGGAATCGGTTTTGAGCTCAAGCGCCTGTTTAGGCGCAAAGGTCTGTTTGCCACGATGCGCGCCTACGGCTACGCCGGCATTGTGTGCACGGGTCCCATGCTGCTGGGCGTGCTGCTCCAGGTGGGTATCTTGGTGCTGTGCGGCATGTGGGGCGTGGGACGCGCCAACCAGGATCTGCTGGTGTGCATGGTGACCTATACGCTGCTGGCGTCGCTCACGCTCACGAGCTTTTTCTCCATGCCGGTCACGCGCTTTTTGGCGGACATGCTTTTTGCCGAGCGCGAGGATGAGATCCTACCTTCGTTTTGGGGCTCCAACGCCATTATGCTCGTTGCGGGCACGGTGCTCTACGGCGTCTTTTTGCTGTTCTCGGGCGCCACGCTGCTGCAGGGGCTGCTGTGCCTGTGGCTGTTCAACATTATGATCGTCAACTGGAACGGCATGAGTTACCTCACGGCCATCAAGGATTACCGCGGTATCCTGTGCAGCTTTGCGGCTGCCATTGGCGTGGCGTGCCTGTGCGCCCTGGCCGCGCTGGCGCTGGGACTGCCGCCGGTCGAGGGCCTGTTGGCATCAATTGCTCTGGGCTATGGCGTCATGCTCGCCTGGGACGTGGTGCTGCTGTACCGGTATTTTCCGCAGAGCGATCGCAGCCCCTGGCTGTATTTACGGTGGCTTGATCAGTTTATGCCGTTGGCGCTCACGGGCTTGTTTACCAACTTGGGGCTTTTCGCACACCTGGTTATTATCTGGGCGGGCCCTATTGGCGTGCAGATCAAAGGCCTGTTTTACGGGGCTCCTTACCATGACGTGCCGGCACTCATTGCGTTTTTGACCACACTCGTCACGACCGTCAACTTTGTGGTGTCGGTCGAGGTCAATTTCTATCCGCGCTACCGTGACTACTACAGCCTGTTTAACGACGGCGGCGTGGTGGGCGATATTGTGGTGGCCGAGGAGGAGATGCTCTCCACGCTCAACAGCGAACTGCGCTTTTGCGCTCAAGCAGCTGTTTGTGACGGCGGCGGTCATTTCGCTCGAGACCACAGTGCTCTCGGCCCTGCCGCTGGGCTTTAACAACCTGATGCACGGTTATTTTCGCACGTTATGCGTAGGCTACGGCCTGTATGCCGTGGGCAACACGATCCTGCTTATCTTGCTGTACTTTACCGACTACAAGGGGGCCGTGCTGGCCTCGGGGCTGTTTGCCGGTGCGGCCGGGCTGGAGACCGCCGTGTCGTTGCTTTTGCCGCAGCAGTTTTACGGCTTTGGCTTTTTGTTGGGTGCGGCGGTGTTTTTTATCGTGGCCCTGCTGAGGCTCGATACCTATACCGCCAACTTGCCGTATCGTATCCTGAGCCAGCAGCCCATTGTGGCGACCGACAAAACGGGTCGCTTTACACAGCTGGGTCGCTTGCTCGACCGTGCCGAGCAGCGCTATGAGGAGTGCCGCCGCAAGGGCGTGCCGCACGGCGCGTTTCAGCGCGCAGTAGTTCGCGTGTATCGCAACCATTGGGGAGGTTCTGATGATCGATAAGTTGATGTCTCGCCGCTGCCTGATCGAGGCGGCTGCCGGCGCGCTGTTGCTTACGGGCTGTTCGTCTCAGGACGAATCCTCGACTAAAAAGGTTAAAAAGCAGGACAAGATTAAAAAGGCCGAGTCCTCGGACGGTACCAAGCACCTACGCGATAAAGACGAGCTGTACGAGGTCTACGATGACTCGGGTATTGTGACCATGTACTTGACGGTCTCACGCGGCAACAGCTCTGAGAACACCGACCACAGCTGGGCTGAGATCAACACGTACTCGGTGTATGACTATGCCGATATGGGCGTGACGCGCTATCAGGTTATGGGCCTGCTGCAGCCGGGTGACGAAGACGGCCCGGTGGCCGGCGAGGTTGGCTATGGCGAGGAAGCGCCCAATGCCACCGTGCAGGTGCGCGGTCAGACATCGAGCAACAACTCGCAAAAGAATTACAAGGTGGAGCTCAAAAAGGGCAAGGGTACCTGGCGCCAACAGCGCGCGATTGCGCTCAACAAGCACATGGGCGAGGGTATGCGTTTTCGCAACAAGATGGCCTACGACCTTATCCGTGGGATTCCCCAGATGATGGGCCTGCGCACGCAGTTTGTGCATCTGTGGGTGTGCGACCAGACCGAAAAGTCCAACGACACCTTTGAGGACTACGGCCTGTTTACGCAGGTGGAGCAGCTCAACAAAACGGCGCTTAAGGCGCACGGCTTGGATAAGAGTGGGCATCTGTACAAGGTGAACAGCTTCGATTTCCATCGCTACAAGGACACCATTAAGCTTGCCGATGATTCCGGCTACAACCAGGCAAACTTTGAGGGCATGCTCGAGATTAAGGGCGATTCGGACCACACCAAGCTCATCGAGATGCTCGATGCGCTCAACGACGAATCGCAAAAGATCGATAACGTGCTCGACACCTACTTTGATACCGAGAATCTGGTCTATTGGCTGGCGTTTCAGATTCTGACGGGCAACTGCGATACGCAGAACCGTAACTGCTATCTGTACAGCCCACTCAATTCAAATACCTGGTACTTTTTAGATTGGGATAACGACGGCATGCTGCGTAAGCTGGAGCTTTCTCTTACCGGGTTTTCGGACTACGCGAGCTGGGAGCGCGGCGCAAGCAACTACTGGGGCAACGTACTGTTCAATCGTGCGCTGCGCAGCAAATCGTTCCGCAGCGAGCTCGACGGCGCCGTCAAGGACCTGCGCTCGTATATGACCGAGGCACGCCTGAGCAAGATGATCAAGCATTATCGCGAGGTTACCGAATCGCTAGTCTTTGCTTCGCCCGATATTGACCATCTGCCTGTCACCAAGGACCAATACGAGCAGATCGCCGCGGCGATTCCCTCCGAGATCGAGGAGAACTACAAGAGCTTTCGCGAGAGTTTTAAAAAGCCCATGCCGTTCTACATCGGCGTGCCGCAGATTGATAACGGTAAGCTGCGCATTAACTGGGATGCGTCCTACGACTTTGAGGCGCGCGACATTCGCTACACCGTGGAGCTTGCGCGCGACTATGCCATCAAGGACGTGCTATTTAAGGCCGAGGACGTGCTGCTGCCTGAGGTTACCTGCGATGCGCCCGATGCCGGCCAGTATTTTGTGCGCGTGCGTGCCACCAACTCCGACGGCTATACGCAAGATGCGTTTGACTACTATGTGACCGACGACGGTAAGCACTACGGCATGAAGTGTTTTTACGTGCAAGACGGCGGTAAGGTCGTGGAGGACACGTATGAGGAGGGCTAGCGCGTTGCTTGAGCGCTTGACAGCACCTCCCGCGCGTACCACGCAGGAGCGTTACCGCCACGAGCTCAAATATCTCATTAACGAGGGCGAGCACGCTGCGCTTGCCTGTCGCATGGCGCCGGTGTTTAAGCTGGACAAACATGCGCAGGCGGGCGGTTACACCATTCGCAGCCTGTACTTTGACGACTACTGCAACTCGGCCTACGAGGAAAAAGATGCCGGCATTCTTATGCGCAAAAAGTATCGTGTGCGCATCTATAACGGCGGCGACAAGGTGATTAAGCTCGAGCGCAAAAAGAAGTACGGCAGCTGGATCTATAAGGAGGACGCGCCACTTACGCGCGGCGAGTTTGAGCAGATTCTGGCTGGCGACTACGACTTTTTGCTGAGGAGCCCCTATCCGCTCTGTCGCGAGTTCTACATTGAGTGCATCTGCAACATGATGCGCCCGCGGACCATCGTGGACTACGAGCGCGAGCCGTGGGTGATGGATGAGGGCACCGTGCGCATTACGTTTGACATGAACGTGCGTGCCACGGTGGGAAGCTTCGATATCTTTGACGCGACGCTGCCCGCGCTGCCGGTCCTGGAGCCCGGCAAGCTGGTGATGGAGGTCAAGTTTACGGAGTTTTGCCCGCAGCTGGTGCGTGATATGGTGCCGCCGGGAGCGGCCGAGCTTACGGCGGTCTCCAAGTACTGTCTGTGTTACGAAAAGACCGCCTACCTGCGCGGATTTAATTACTGGGAATCGGATTTTGAGAACCGAGGGGATATTTAGACCATGAGCACCAGGGACTTTTTTAAGAACTCCGTCTTGGAGGCGTTTGGCCAGGTCGACCCTGCCAAGATTGGCCTTTCGCTGCTCGTGGCGCTCGCCATGGGCATCCTGATCTATTACGTGTACAAGCGCTTTTTTACCGGCGTGGTGTATTCGCGCAGCTTTGCCGTGACGCTTGTGGGCATGTGCGTGCTCACCTGCATGGTCACGCTCGCGATTTCGACCAACGTGGTCATCTCGCTCGGTATGGTCGGTGCTCTGTCAATCGTCCGCTATCGTACGGCGGTTAAGGACCCGCTCGACCTGCTGTACCTGTTTTGGGCCATTACCACGGGCATTACGGCGGGTGCCGGCATGTATGCGCTCGTGGGGCTCACGGCGGTGGTCATCGTTGTGATGATCGCCGGCTTTGCGAGCCACCAGGACAAGGCGCGCGTGTACATGATGGTCATTCACTATACTGGCCAGACCACCGGCGATGATATCGTGCGTGCATTTGGGCGCACCAAGTTCACCGTCAAGTCCAAGACCATGCGCGGCGACAAGGTGGAAATGGCCGTCGAGGTGTTCTCTGACGGTGTGGATATGCCCTATGCCGACGCTATCCGTGCGCTCGACGGCGTTGAGGACCTCACGCTCATCCAGTACAACGGCGAGTACCACGGCTAACTTTGTTCCGGCGTTTTAACAAACGCCGGACCGCTCGACGCTGCGCGGGCATCTGCCGGGCGATCTGCCGCTCAAACCGTCGCTCGCGTACATAAAGTACGCTTCGCTCCTCTTTCGCGGCACCTCGCCACGGCAGCTGCCCGCTCGCTGGCGTATGCTCGACCTGGGTGGGCCGATTTGGTTCGTATGCCGTCTTCACGGGTATCATGGTGAAAGCGATTTCAACGACAGGGGTGCTCGTGGTTAAGATGAAAGATGTGGCCGAGCTGGCCGGCGTTTCGAGCGCCGCCGTCTCGCGCTACCTCAACGGTGGATATATCTCGGCGGACAAGGCCGAGCGCATTAAGCATGCAATCGAGCTGACCGGATACGTGCGATCCAGCCAGGCTCGCGCGCTGCGCACCGGTTCCACCAAGCTCATTGGCGTCATCGTGCCCAAGATCAACTCGGAATCCGTGAGCCGCATTACGGCGGGCATCGGGCAGGTGCTTGGCCGCCGCGGCTATCAGATGCTGCTTGCCAACACCGATAACGTGGCCGATCGCGAGCTCGAATACCTCGATTTATTCCAAAACCACCCGGTCGATGGTATTGTGCTGGTGGCAACTATGATTACCGATGAGCACCGTCGGGCGATTGAGTCGTGCCGCGTGCCCATCGTGCTTATCGGCCAGAATGTCGAGGGCGCGGCTTGCGTCTATCACGACGATTACGAGGCTGCCTTTGAGCTGGGCCACGCGCTTGCGGGTCGTGTGGACGGCAAGATTGCCTATATTGGTGTTACCGAAGAGGACCGCGCTGCTGGTTATGACCGCCGTCGCGGTTTTGAGGCCGGCTTGCGCGCCGCGGGTAACCCACTCGATGCTGCCTTGATTCGCCTGGGCTCGTTTACGCTCGACTCGGGCTATGGTGCGGCGCGTGAGCTGCTTTCCGTCGCTCCCGATGTTTCGTTTATCGCCTGCGCGACCGACACTATGGCGGCCGGCGCGCTTCGTGCCATCGATGAGGTTCGCGGTATGGGCGAGGGCATACACCGCGTGAGCGGTTTTGGCGACAACGCGTTTTTGCGCGCGCTGACGGGCGGCATTCCCACCGTGCATTATGGCTACCTGACCAGTGGCGTCGAGGCGACCAATATGCTGCTCGACGCGCTCGATGGCGAGGAGGGGGAGAGCGGCCTGCGGACGCTCAAACTTGGACATCAGCTCATGAATGTCTAGTCCTTGGACGCGTCTGCCTGCCTTTGAGTCCCCAGTTTTTGTCTCAAAACTACCATTCGCCGGCTTTTTCCTACCGTTCACCCTACTGTGAAAACGATTACAGACATATGAAACTGAAAACGATTACAGTGTAAGTGTCAAAGATGGCCGGGTGCAGATGCGCCCGTTGGAGGAAAGGGAAGTCATGGACTACCGCAAATCAGCCCAAGAGGTGCTCGACAACATCGGTGGCGCCGGCAACGTTGTTTCGGCCGCACACTGCGCCACGCGTCTGCGCCTGGTGATTGCCGATAACGCCAAGGTCGACAAGGAAGCCCTCGAGAATATCGACGGCGCCAAGGGCGTCTTTGAGGCCCAGGGCCAGCTGCAGATTATTTTTGGCACCGGCACCGTCAACAAGGTCTACGAGGAGTTCATCGCGCTCAGCGGCGTCGAGGCTGCCACCAAGGCCGAGGTCAAGGAGGCCGCGGCGCAGCAGCAGAACATCTTTATGCGTGCCATTAAGGTGCTCGGCGACGTCTTTGTCCCCATCATCCCCGCCATCGTGGCTTCGGGCCTGCTGCTGGGCATCATGAGCGCCCTCAACTTTATGGCCTCCAACGGCTTTATCGCGCTCGACACCAATAACTTTATCTACAAGATCGCCGACCTGGTCTCGGGAACGTCTTTTGGCATTCTGCAGATCCTGATCGGTTACTCCGCCGCTAAGGCCTTTGGCGCCAACCCGTATCTTGGTGCCGTCGTAGGCGGTGCGTTCATCAACTCCTCGCTGCAGAGCGCCTACACGGTTGCCTCCGAGGGCGTGCAGACCATGGTCACCGTCATTCCCGGCGTCTACAGCTTTGAGTGGGTCGGTTATCAGGGCCACGTTATCCCCATCGTTATCGCCTGCGCCATTCTGGCCTTCCTCGAGAAGCGCCTGCACAAGATCGTTCCCGAGATGTTCGACCTCTTTGTGACCCCGCTCGTCTCGGTGTTCGTGACCGTGCTCGTGACGCTCGTTGCCGTCGGCCCCATCTTTGTCTGGGCCGAGAACGCCATCCTCGGTCTGATCCAGGTCCTGCTGACCCTGCCCTTCGGCATCGGTTCCTTTATCGTCGGCCTGTTCTATGCCCCCACGGTCGTTACCGGTATCCACCAGATGTACACCGCCATCGACCTGGGCCAGCTCGCCCAGTACGGCGTGACCTATTGGCTGCCCATCGCCAGCGCTGCCAATATCGCCCAGGGTGGCGCCGCGCTCGCCGTTGCCTTTAAGACCCGCGATGCCAAGATCAAGGGCCTGGCGCTCCCTTCGGCCCTGTCCGCCTTCATGGGCATTACCGAGCCTGCCATCTTTGGTGTGAACCTGCGCTTCTTTAAGCCCTTCATCGCCGGCTGCATCGGCGGCGGCTGCGGTGCCCTGGTCTGCGCGCTCACCTCGCTTGCTGCTTCCGGCACCGGCGTTACCGGTATCTTCGGTATCCTGCTGTGCCTGGCCCAGCCCGTGCAGTACGCGATCATGTTTGCGGTCGCCGCGCTGGTTTCCTTTGGCGTCTCGTTTGTCCTGTACAAGGACGAGCCCAAGGCTTCCGAGCAGGCCTAAGAGCTTTTGATTGAGGGGTGCCCGCGGGTTGTATGCTCGCGGGCGTTTCCCGTATCTGGTGCCGATCTCTGGCGCCTTGTTACTTTCGATCCGTTAGGACTTTGATATGTCTAATGCACTTGGTCGCGACCTTGCAAAGCTGGTTGCTGCTGTTGACGCTGCCGCCTCTGAGTGCGGTCATGGCGCGTATGGCCAGCACTTCCATATTATGCCGCCGGCGGGTTGGCTCAACGACCCCAACGGTCTTTGCCAGGCAGATGGCGTATTTCACGCGTACTTCCAGTATGCTCCGTTTGATGTGAACGGCGGCGTCAAGATGTGGGGCCATGTCACAAGCCGCGACCTTATGAACTGGGAATATGTTGGCGCCCCATTGCTGCCCGACGAGCCGTTCGATTGCCATGGCGTGTATTCGGGCTCCGCGCTTGCCGAGGACGGTCGCATTCGCGTGCTGTACACGGGAAACGTTAAGCTCTCCGATGCGGACGGCACGTACGACTACGTCAATACCGGCCGCCGCGCCGATACTGTTTATGTCGAGAGCGTTGATGGCCTTGCCGGTCGGGCGTTCAGCCAAAAGCGCGTGGTGCTGGCGTCGGAGGATTATCCTGAGGATCTGACGTGCCACGTGCGTGACCCCAAGGCGTGGCGTGACGCGGACGGGCGTTATCACATGGTGCTGGGCGTGCGTCGTCGCGTGGATGGGCCGCATGTTGAGAGTCGTTTTTGCGCGATGCACGGCGAGGGCGCCGGGCGCGATGCAGGCGAGATCCTGGTGTATGGCTCGCCCGATATGCTGAGCTGGGAGCTCGAGAGCCGCGTGTCTACGCCCGAGCGTTTTGGCTTTATGTGGGAGTGCCCGGGATACCTTGAGCTTGAGGCCGATGACGGCGTACCGGCGAAGTGGCTGTCCTTCTCGCCCCAGGGGCTCGAGGGCGGTCGTTGGGACCGCGGCAACGTATACGCTGCTGGCTACATGCCTGTAACGGGCGACATTACAGATGGCGATGGCGAGTATGAGCTGGGCGAGTTCCGCCTGTGGGACGCCGGTTTTGACTTCTATGCTCCGCAGGAGTTCACGGCCGAGGACGGTCGCCACATTCTGATCGGCTGGATGGGCATGCCCGATGAGCCGACCTATGGCAACGCACCCACCGTGGCGTGCGGCTGGCAGCACTGCATGACGGTGCCGCGCGAGCTTATGGCCGGCGACGACGGCGTGGTGCTGCAGCAGCCGGCGCGCGAGATCGAGCGCCATTATGCCTCAGCGCGTGTGGGTGAGGGCTCGTTGGAGGTTGCCGGCGATACCTGCTTTGACGTTGTTGTTGACGGTGTCGACGGCACGTTTGCTGCGACCGTTGATGGCGAGCTGAAGCTGTCGTTTGTGGCCACCGAGGCCGAACTGCCCTCGCGCTTTGAGATGCGATTTACCGATGAGGGTCGCGCTTCTGCCGGCTGCGGTCGTACCGTGCGTTGGGAGCCCGTCGACGAGGTTCGTAACGTGCGCATTGTTGGCGATGTCTCGTCGGTCGAGGTGTTTGTGAACGATGGCGCGCTCGTGTTTTCGACGCGCATCTATCCCGAGACCTACGGCGTGTCCGTTGACGCTCCGGGTGCGAACGTAAACTACCATACGCTCAGCATCTAGGCGAGTCGTCGCATATCGGCGCTATACTGCAGCCGTTGCCCACGATGCGGGGAACACCCGCATCGTGGGTTTTTGTTTTGAAGGGGCGGTGCCGTATGGGCGTACAGAAGATTGAAGAAGCTTGGACTTTGAGGGCCAGCGCACGTGAGGCGCGTCTTGTTGCGGCCCCGCATGTGCCGGCGGCTCTGTCGCTGCTGGGTATCGTGCGTCCCGGTGACCGCCTGGTGGTCTTTGCGGATGACTTTGCTGAAGCGTTTGCGCGCGGCTTTGATGGCTGCGATGTTGTGCTGGTGGGCTCACCGTCCGTCGATGCGTTTGCTGCCGCGTCCGAGGGTTATGATGCTTCGTTTGATGCCGAGGGGCCGCACCTGTGGTGGTTTGTGAACTCAATCGGTGGGTTTGGCCTGCGTGTGCCCGACCTTCGCGCTTTGGGCCGCACGGCTCGCGAGACGCATGCGCTGCTCGTGGTGGATAATACTGTGGCTGGTGTCTTTGGGTGCGATCCGTTGCGCTTGGGTGCTGTGCTGTCGCTCGAGGCACTCGACCGCGTGTGTGCTGGTAAGGCACCGCGCAAGCTCGTTGCCGCTTCGGTGGCGCGCTCGCAGCTCAAGCGCCATCGTGTGGATGCCGCTGCCGAGTGCGCGCATGCCCTGCTTGAGGGCTGTGGCTTGGCCAAGCTTGATTTGCCTGCTGACGAGGCCGCTGTGCTGGATCGCGGGCTGGACTCGCTCGATGTCCGCATGCAGGCACATTTCGACCGCGCACGTGCGCTGGCCGAGTATCTGGCCGCCAACGAGATGGTGCGCAACGTGCGCTTTCCCGGACTGAGCTCGCATCCCGACCATGCGGTTGCAACGGGAATCCTCGAGCATGGTTTTGGCCCGGCAGTTGAATTTGACCTTATCGAGCGTAGCGCGGGAGAGCTGTTCGACGCATTGCCGGGGGAGTTTCGCACATCGCCTGCCGGCGGCGCAACGACGCGTCTTTCGGCCCCACGTGGCAAACAGGGGAGCACCGTCCGCCTTTTCGCCGGCACTGACAACCCACTGATCGTGGCCGCCACCCTAGATAATGCCCTTCGCAACTAGCTAAATCATCCTCGACTTCATAAGTTGCGGTGAAATAGGGATTGATTTACGGCTTTAACCGCATAAACAGTCCCTATTTCACCGCAACTTATGAGAAGGGGTTGCGTGGCTATAAGGCCCCGTCCTAAATTGGCTATTCTTTTATGCTGGCGATGAGGTCGTTGGCCTTTGCGGCAATTACTTGGTTGATGTCGGTCTGCAGCTCCTCGTAGACCGCTATGGCTCGCTCTCCAGCGGGGGTGAGCGTGGATCCGCGGGCGCCGTCGCGTTTGATGAGCTTGCAGCCTAGCTGGCCTTCGGCCTCGTTTACAATACGCCACGCTTTGGAATAGGCCATGCCCATGCTCTTGGCGGCGCGGTTGAGCGAGTGCTCGCGGGCGATGCCCTGCAGCAGCAAGACGCAGCCGTGGCCGAAGACGCCCGGTAAATCCTTGTCGCACGCTTGAATGACCAACTTTGCCGTCGTCTTGTACTCCATGTGCTCCACGTCTCCCCGCTAAAGTGTTTGCTGGGCAAACGCATAGCCTGCGTCAAACCCTCGTGTGCTCTTCTTAAATCATGCATTGTAGCAGTCAAAGTGCGTTAAGATACTTCCCCAGTATTGGGCGCCCAAGGTTGGGCTGGGTCCTACGAGGCCTGCAGCCGACCGGTCGCATGGAAAAAGGAGAAACATGGCTACGTTCTTTCCCGGTGAGTCCCACACTTTTTCGGAGTATCTGCTGGTCCCTGGTTACTCGTCCTCGCAGTGCATCCCCAACAACGTCTCTCTTAAGACGCCGCTGACCCGCTTTAAGCGCGGTGAGAAGCCGGCAATCACCCTGAACATCCCCATGGTTTCCGCCATCATGCAGTCCGTCTCGGGCGTCGACATGGGTGTCGCGCTCGCTACCGAGGGCGGCCTGTCCTTCATTTACGGTTCCCAGAGCGCCGAGTCCGAGGCCGCTATGGTCAAGGCCGTCAAGGACCACAAGGCCGGTTTCGTTCAGTCCGATTCCACGCTGACCCCCGACATGACCATGGAGCAGGTCATCGAGCTCAAGGAGAAGACCGGTCACTCCACCATGCCGGTTACCGACGACGGCACTCCCAAGGGGAAGCTCCTGGGCATCGTCACCAGCCGTGACTATCGTCCCAGTCGCGATGACCACCAGACGAAGGTCTCCGAGTTCATGACCCCGCGTGAGCAGCTCATCGTGGGCGACAAGAACATCAGCCTTAAGGTTGCCAACGACGTCATCTGGGACAATAAGCTCAACGCCCTGCCCATCGTCGACGACTACGATCACCTCATGGGCATCGTCTTCCGCAAGGACTACGACAGCCACAAGACCAACCCCAACGAGCTGCTCGACGGCGACAAGCGCTACATGGTCGGTGCCGGTATCAACACCCGCGACTATGCCGAGCGCGTGCCGCTGCTCATCGAGGCCGGTGCCGATGTCCTGTGCATCGATTCTTCCGAGGGCTTCAGCGAGTGGCAGAAGCGCACCATCGAGTGGATCCGCGCCAACTACGGCGAGGACGTCAAGGTCGGTGCCGGCAACGTCGTCGACGCCGAGGGCTTCCGCTTCCTGGCCGACTGCGGTGCCGACTTCATCAAGGTTGGTATCGGCGGCGGTTCCATCTGCATCACCCGTGAGACCAAGGGCATCGGCCGTGGCCAGGCCACCGCGCTGATCGACGTCTGCCGCGCTCGCGACGAGTACTACGAGGAGACCGGCGTCTACGTGCCCGTGTGCTCCGATGGCGGCATCGTCTACGATTACCACATGACGCTCGCCCTTGCCATGGGTGCAGACTTTATGATGCTGGGTCGTTACTTCGCCCGCTTTGACGAGAGCCCGACCGAGCGCGTCAACGTGAACGGTCAGTACATGAAGGAGTACTGGGGCGAGGGTTCTGCGCGTGCTCGCAACTGGCAGCGCTACGACCTGGGCGGCGCCGCGAAGCTTAGCTTCGTCGAGGGCGTCGACTCCTACGTTCCCTACGCCGGTTCCCTCAAGGATGGTGTGGGCGGCACGCTCTACAAGGTCAAGTCCACGATGTGCAACTGCGGTGCCCTCTCGATCCCCGAGCTCCAGGAAAAGGCGCGCCTAACGCTGGTCAGCTCCACCTCCATCGTCGAAGGCGGCGCCCACGACGTAGTCGTCAAGGATTCCCAGCAGAGCGTCAGCTACCGCTAAGTGGCTTTCCCAAGCACCGCACCTTGCCGTTCAAACCGTCGCTCGCATTCGAAAGTACGTGTCGCTCCTCTTTCACGGCAATCTGCGGCACTTGGAAAACCCGACCATGCTTGGGCGGGTAACAATTAGTGGTTGATTCACAACCACGTTATTAAGATAAAGCGAGATGCCTGCAAGTTGCAGGCATCTCGCTTGTTGTATTTGCTATCATCATGCGAGTTAACGATGTGGCGGGGCGTTCTTACCTTTGCTCGCTGCAAGTTCCGCACGAGCCGAAGAGCACTGAATGTGCTCTTCGTGCGAGCAGGACTGTCCGCAGCAGCGAGCAAAGGTAAGAACGCCCCGCCCCAACCCAGCTAACAAAGGAGCTGATATGTGCGATTGCACAGATCATAAGGACGAGATCCCTGCCTACGACGCGCAGGCCATTGAGTCCCGGTGGATGAAGGCCTGGGAGGACTCCAACCTCTTTGCCGTCGACACCGACGACAGCAAGCCCAAGAAGTACGTGCTCGAGATGTTCCCGTATCCGTCGGGCGACCTGCACATGGGCCACGCGCGCAACTATACCATCGGCGATGCCATGGCCCGCCAGGCCCGCATGCGCGGTTACGACGTGCTGCACCCCATCGGCTTTGACGCCTTTGGCCTGCCTGCCGAGAACGCCGCCATCAAGCACAATACGCAGGCTGCCGCCTGGACGTATAAGAACATGGACCAGGCGCTCGCCACGATGAGGCGCATGGGCTTCTCCTACGATCTGGATCGCATGGTCAAGACCTGCAGCCCCGACTACTACCGCTGGGGTCAGTGGATCTTTGAGAAGCTGTGGGAAAAGGGCCTGGTCTACCGCAAGAAGAACCCGGTCAACTGGTGTCCTAACTGCAAGACCGTTCTGGCCAACGAGCAGGTCACCGAGGGTAAGTGCTGGCGCTGCGGCACCGAGCCCGAGAAACGCGACCTGGAGCAGTGGTACTTCAAGATTACCGAGTACTCCCAGGAGCTGCTCGACGACCTGGAGAAGCTCCCCGGCTGGCCCGAGCGCGTCAAGCAGATGCAGGCTAACTGGATCGGCCGCTCCGAGGGCGCCGAGGTCGACTTTACCCTGTGCGACAAGGATGGCGAGCCTATCGAGGGCGACGAGGGTAAGATCACCGTCTTCACCACACGTGCCGACACGCTCTTCGGCGTCTCCTTCTTTGTCCTGGCTCCCGAGTATGAGCGCCTGCACGAGCTCGTCGAGGGCACGGAGTACGAGGAGGCCGTCACCAAGATCGTCGAGGACTCCAAGCATATCTCTGCCGTCGAGCGTGCCCAGGGCACCCTCGAGAAGCACGGTGCCTTTACCGGCCGCTATGTGGTGAACCCCGTCAACGGCGAGAAGGTCCCCGTGTGGGTTGCCGATTATGTCGTTGCCGACTACGGCACCGGCGCCGTCATGGCCGTTCCCTGCGGCGACCAGCGTGACTTTGAGTTCGCCCGCAAGTACGATCTGCCTATTGTGCCGATCATCCTGGACGATGACGACCGCGCTGCCGTCGAGGCCAGCGGCGAGACCATCGATACCTTCCATGCCGAGAACGTTGACTGGGATTGCGCCCACGCTGCCGAGGGCACGCTCGTCCAGTCCGGCAAGTACACTGGCATGCGCGGCGGTAAGCACTCCGAGGGCGAGGCTGCCATCGTGGCCGACCTCGAGGCCATGGGCTGCGGTCGTCGCAAGGTCGAGTTCCGTCTACGCGACTGGCTCATCAGCCGTCAGCGTTATTGGGGCAACCCCATCCCGGCCATCCACTGCGAGCACTGCGGTATCGTGCCCGTGCCCGAGGACCAGCTGCCGGTGACGCTGCCCGAGAACCTGGACCTGGGTGCCGGCGAGACCCTCGCCGAGTGCAAGGAGTTCTACGAGACCACCTGCCCGGTCTGCGGCCGCCCGGCCAAGCGCGAGACCGATACCATGGACACCTTCACCTGCTCCAGCTGGTATTACCTGCGCTATACCGACCCGCACAACACCGAGCTGCCCTTCTCCCGCGAGGCCGCCGACCGTTGGATGCCCGTCGATAACTACATCGGCGGCATCGAGCATGCCATTCTGCACCTGCTCTACAGTCGCTTCTTTACCAAGGCGCTGCGCGACCTGGGCCTGCTGAGCGTGGACGAGCCCTTTACCAACTTGCTGTGCCAGGGCATGGTCAAGGACGAGAACGGCGACACCATGTCCAAGTCCAAGGGAAACGTCGTGCCCCCGAGCTCGGTCATCGAGCCCTACGGCGCCGACACCATGCGTCTGGCGATCCTGTTTATCGCCCCGCCCGAGAAGGACTTCGACTGGGATCCCAAGGCCGTCGAGGGCGCTAATCGCTTCATTAAGCGTGCCTGGCGTATCGTGTGGCAGCTCGTCCAGTCCGGCGACGCCAACGTGGCCTTTGACAAGTCCGCGCTCGACGAGGTCGCGATGAAGCTCTATCGCGAGCGTCACCGCACCATTGCCAAGTGCACCGAGGACTTCGACCGCGGCCAGTTCAACACCGCGATCTCTGCCGTCATGGAGCTCGTCAACGCCGCGAGTGCCTACCTCAACGCCACCGAGGGCGATTCCCGTGACAAGGCGCTGTGCTACGGTGTGGCCAAGGATATCGTGAGCGTCCTTGCTCCCATCTGCCCGTTCTGGGCCGACGAGCTGTGGCATGAGGCCCTCGGCTGTGAGGGCAATGCCTACACCGCCGCCTGGCCCGAGTTCGACCTGGCCGAGTCCATCGAGGACACGGTGCAGATCGTCGTACAGGTGCTCGGCAAGGTCCGTGGTCGCATCGACGTCGCCCGCGACGCCTCCAACGAGGAGATGCAGGCTGCCGCCGAGGAAGCCGTTGCCAAGTGGCTCGAGGGCAAGACGGTCGTCAAGGCCATCTGCGTGCCTGGCAAGCTGGTTAACCTGGTGGTCAAGTAAGCGCTGCGCGCATGGTTGACGTGCTATAGGCGAGGGGCGATCCGGCTGGGTCGCCCCTCGTTTTTCATGCACCTGTCCTGGTGCCTACAGTTAATTGTTCTATTCTTGTGGAGAACCTGTGCTCACGCTGACCTGCGGGTTTGTGTTGTGGTTGCACGTTTGTGCAGGTATTGGTATAGTTTGCTTGCAAATGAAGTTGTAATTGAAAGAAGTGGGGTTTCGGCCCCGCTTCTTTTTTGTATGGATGGAGGTGCCGCAATGGTCAAGACCAAGACCGAGCAGGCGATCATCGACGCGCTCGAGGCCGTTGCTCCCCAGCACGATGTCGACATCGTCGACGTTGAGCTCGTGGGTGCCACCAAGGCCCCCTGCGTGCGTGTGCGTATCGAGGGTGCCGAGGGTCAGAGCCTGTCGCTCAACGACGTCACGGCCAACACCAAATGGGTCGGCGATGTGATTGAGGAGCTCGACCCCATCTCTTCGAGCTATACGCTCGAGGTGTCGAGCCCGGGTATGGCGCGCCCGCTGCGCCGCCCGAGTGACTTTGCCCGTTTTGTGGGCGAGAACTGCGAGCTCACCTCCACCGCCACCGAGGGCCGTCGCAAGTACGCCGGCAAGATTGCCGCTGCCACCGAGACGAACGTGACCCTCGAGCTCGAGGACGGCGAGTCCGTCACCCTCGATTTCTCTGATGTTAAAAAGTGCAAGTTGAAGCCCACCTATGACTTCAAGCCCGCGAAGGAAGGAAAGTAAGATGGCAGCATCCGACATGATGTCCGCCCTGATGGAGCTTTGCCAGGAGAAGCACATCGACCAGCTCTACCTGATCGACCGCCTGGAGCAGTCGCTCGCCAAGAGCTATGCCGAGATCCTGCATCTTGAGTGGGGCGCCAAGGTGACCATCGACCGCACCACCGGCAAGATCTACGTCTACCGTCTGGAGCCGATCGACGATTCCATGGACGAGGAGGGCAACTTCACCGAGTTCGAGGAGATCGACGTCACTCCTAAGAACACGAGCCGTATCGCCGCCCAGCACGCCAAGGCCGAGATCAACGCCATCGTACGCAACTCCGCCCGCGAGCAGATCTACGAGGAGTTCTCCGGCCGCATCGGTGACCTCATCAGCGGTACCGTGCTGCAGTCCACGCCCGACTTCACGATCGTCAAGATTCGCGAGGGCGTCGAGGCCGAGCTTCCGCACTTCGACCAGCGCCGTTACGAGAACGAGCGCAACGAGCGTCCGATGGGCGAGCGCTACCTGCACAACCAGCATATCAAGGCCGTGATCATCGACGTTCGCGACCCCAACTCCAACCTGCAGCCGGTCCGTGGCGAGCACAGCCGTCCGCCGATTGTCATCTCCCGTACCCACCCCGAGCTCATGCGTCGTCTGTTTGAGCAGGAGGTGCCCGAGATCTATGAGGGCACCGTCCAGATCAAGTCGATCGCCCGCGAGCCCGGTCAGCGCTCTAAGGTCGCCGTCCACTCGCTCGACGATCGCCTGGATCCCGTGGGCGCCTGCGTCGGCCCTAAGGGCAGCCGTGTTCGCGCCGTCGTGGGCGAGCTCCGTGGCGAGCGCGTCGACGTCATCCTGTGGGATGCCGATCCGGCCGTCTACGTCGCCAACGCCCTGTCGCCTGCCAAGGTCACCCGTGTCCTTATCGACGAGGAGAAGGCCTACGCCGGCGTCATCGTGCCCGATGACCAGCTGTCCCTCGCCATCGGCAAGGAGGGCCAGAATGCCCGCCTCGCCGCGCGCCTGACCGGCTGGCACATCGACATTAAGTCCGAGACCCTTGCCGCCGACATCCTCAAGAATGTTCCCGTTCACGAGGAGCCCGCCGCCGACCTGATCGGTGACGAGGAGGACGAGGACGTCCGTCGCTGCGAGTTCGTGTCCGAGGACGGCATCCAGTGCCGCAACCAGGCCCGTCCCGGCTCCCGTTTCTGCGGTGTCCACGACACCGACGCCTTCGATGATGCGGAGGACCTGATCTAGCGCGCGGTCGCGCCGGGCGGGTCCCAGCGCATACCCCACGCTCGTTCAGTCTCTAGGCACCCAAGGTGCCAGAAAGGGTAGGTGAAGTCATATGGCAAAAGTCCGTGTGTCCACCCTGGCCAAAGAGTTCGGCATGACCTCCAAGGAACTGATGGGTCATCTCGCCGAAATGAAGATTCCCGCTAAGTCCGCTTCCTCCGCTCTGGAGGACGCATACGTCGCCATGGTCCGCAAGCAGCTCGCCTCGGTGATCGAGGCCCGCGCCCAGGAAGTCGAGGCCGCCAAGCTGGCCGAGGAGCAGGCCGCTGCCGCCGAGGAGGCAGCACGCGCTGCCGAGGCAGAGCGCGAGCGCATCGCCGCCGAGAAGGCACGCGAGGAGGAGCGCCGCCAGTTCGCCGCTGCCCAGGCTGCCGAGGAGGCCGCCCGCGCCGAGGCCGAGGCTAAGAAGAAGGCCGAGCAGGAGCGCCTTGCCCGCGAGAAGGAGGAGGCTGCCCGCGAGGCCCAGCGCCGCGCCGTTCCCGCTTCCGATTCCGGTTCGCGTTTCCGTTCGCTGCTCGACCAGATCGCCGCACAGGAGACCGTCCTCAAGGAGAAGAAGGACGCCGAGGAGAAAGCCAAGGCCGAGCGCGCTGCCGAGCGCGGCAACCGTCGTGGCGGCAACAACGACCGTCGCGGTGGCCGTCGTAACGATCGCAACGCTTCCGACAACAACTCCGAGCGCAATGCCTCCGAGAACCGTCCCCACAGCCATCGCACCAATGCCAGCAACAACGTCGCTGCCGGCATGGACTTCCCCAACACCGACAAGCAGGGCAAGGGCAAGAAGCGCAAGGGCGGTCACAACAACGAAGAGGACCACTACAGCCGCATGGCTCGCGAGGCCGAGGAGTACAGCCGCGAGAAGGTGCTCGAGGAGGCTCGTGCCGCCGTCGAGGAGGCCTCTCGCGAGTCCACTGGTCGCCGCAAAAAGCGCAAGGAGAAGCGCGAGCGCGAGGCCGCAAAGGCTCAGGAGGAGCGCAAGATAGAGGAGGCGCTGGCCCAGGGCGTGAACCCCGAGGACCTCGACGCCATCAAGGTCTCCCAGGGCGTTACCGTCCAGGAGCTCGCCGAGGCGCTCGACGTTCCGGCCAACGACATCATCAAGCGTCTGTTCCTGCTGGGCACGCCGCTTACCATGACGCAGTCCATGTCTGACGACCTCGTCGAGCTCGTTGCCGACGACCTGGGTCGCCAGATCAAGATCATCACCCCCGAGGAGGAGAACACCTTCTCGTTCTACGACGATCCCGCCGACCTTAAGCCGCGTGCCCCGGTCGTCACCGTCATGGGCCACGTCGACCACGGCAAGACTTCGCTGCTCGACGCCATCCGTCACACCGGCGTCGCTGCCGGCGAGGCGGGCGGCATTACTCAGGCCATCGGCGCTTCGCAGGTCATGATCAACGACCGCAAGATCACCTTCATCGATACCCCCGGTCACGCCACCTTTACGGCTATGCGTGCCCGCGGCGCCAAGGTGACCGACATCGTCATTCTGATCGTGGCTGCCGACGACGGCGTCATGCCCCAGACCATCGAGTCGATCAACCACGCCAAGGCCGCCGGCGTTCCCATCGTCGTCGCCGTCAACAAGATCGATAAGCCGGGTGCCAACCCCGACCGCGTGCGCCAGGAGCTCACCGAGTACGGCATCATCCCCGAGGAGTGGGGCGGACAGAACATGTTCGTCAACATCTCGGCCAAGCAGAAGATCGGTATCGACGACCTGCTCGAGACCGTGCTGCTCCAGGCCGACGTGCTCGAGCTCAAGGCTAACCCCGATACGTTCGCATCGGGCAACGTCCTCGAGGCTAAGCTCGACAAGGGCCGCGGCTCGGTTGCCACAGTGCTCGTGACCCGCGGCACCCTGCGCGTGGGCGACACGCTGGTCGCCGGCCTCACCTATGGCCGCGTCCGTGCCATGCTCGACCCCAAGGGCAACGCCGTCACCGAGGCCGGTCCTTCCGACGCCGTCGAGATCTTGGGCCTGCAGTCCGTCCCCAACGCCGGCGATGAGTTCCGCGTGTTCGAGGACGAGCGCGAGGCACGTGCGCTGGCCGACGAGCGTTCGCTCAAGGCCCGTATCGAGGAGCAGAGCCGCGTGAAGCACGTGACGCTCGAGAACCTCTTCGAGACTATCGCCGACGCCGAGGTCAAGGAGCTCAACCTGATCATCAAGGCCGACGTCCAGGGTTCCATCGAGGCCCTTCAGGACTCCCTCGACAAGATGGATCAGTCCGAGGTGCGCATCAACACGATCCACTCCGCCGTTGGTGCCATCAACGAGACCGACGTGGTCCTGGCCGACGCCTCCAACGCCATCATCATCGGCTTTGGCGTTCGTCCCGACGGCAAGGCCCGCTCCGCCGCCGAGCGCGAGGGCGTCGAGATCCGTTGCTACGACGTCATCTACAAGTGCCTCGAGGACCTCGACGCTGCCCGTATCGGCATGCTCAAGCCCACCGAGGTTGAGGTCTCCACGGGCACTGCGACCGTCCTGGACACCTTCAAGGTGCCCAAAGTCGGCATCGCCGCCGGTGTCCGCGTCGAAGAGGGCGAGATCGCCGCGACCGATTCCGTACGCCTGGTGCGCGACGGCATCGTGGTCTTCAACGGTAAAATCGCCTCGATGCGCCACTACAAGGACGAGGCCAAGAGCCTCAAGAGCGGCTCCGAGGGCGGTATTGGCCTGGAGAACTTCCAGGACATCAAGCCTGGCGACACCATTGAGGGCTACCGCATTGACCAGGTTGCCCGTACCGAGTAGGGGGTAGCGCTATGAAGCAAACGCAGGCAACCCGCCGTCTGGGCGAGCAGCTTCGCGAGAAGCTCGGTTATATCCTGCTCTTTGAGGTTTCCGATCCGCGTCTCGACCTGGTCACCCTGACCGCGGTCGAGGTCGCGGTGGACCGCTCGTTCGCGCGCGTGTACGTGTCGTGCGATGCGAGCCGCTACGACGAGGTCATGGAGGCGCTCGCCAGCGCCAAGGGCCGCATCCGTAGCCTGTTGGCCCGCTCGCTCGATTGGCGCGTCACGCCCGAGCTCGATTTTCGCATCGATCGCTCGACCGATGAGGCCGAGCGCATCACGCGTGCGCTGGAAAACGTTCCCGCCACGCTTGCGATCGAAAAGGACGAGGACGGCTATCCAATAGCGGATGCCGTCCAGGAGGCAGCTTTAGATGAGTAATTCCGCCGACCTCGCATCGTGCGAGTCTGCAGATATTCAGCGACGCATCCTCGAGCTCATCGAGGGTGCGTCCTCCATTGCGATTTCGGGACATACGTCTCCCGATGGTGACGCCCTGGGCTCCGTGCTGGGTCTGGGCTTATCGCTTATGAAGTTTTTCCCCAACAAGGACATTGCCCTGCTGCTGGCAGACGATGACCCGGTTCCGCGCATCTACCGCTTTATGGAGGGCGCCGACCGTCTGGTGCCGGCATCTGCGTATACCGGCAATCCGGATCTGTTCATCTCGGTGGACGTGCCGGTCGTCGAGCGTCTGAACAACTCCGCCGAGGTGCTCCGCCGCTCGTCGCATGTGGTGTGCTTCGATCACCATCCGGCGCGTGAGGAATTTGCCGAGCTGAGCCTGAGGTGCGTCGGCGCCGCAGCCTGCGCCATGATCATCGACCGCTTTTTGGACAATTGCGGCATTGTGGCTCGCAACGGTGTCGCGACCTGCCTGCTGTGCGGCCTGGTGACCGATACCGGTCGTTTTCAGTACCAAAACGCCGATGCTGCTGCGTTCCATGCCGCCTCGCGCCTGGTCGCGCACGGTGCCGATCCGGCGCGCGTCGCGCTCGAGGTCTACCAGAGCATGCGCGTAGAGTTCTTGCATCTCAAGTCCATCGTTATGGGTCGTATCAAGACCGTGGCGCACGGTCGCGTGGCATATAGTTATGCGTACCAGAGCGACC
This sequence comes from Collinsella sp., assembly GCA_048189585.1. Classification (GTDB taxonomy): domain Bacteria; phylum Actinomycetota; class Coriobacteriia; order Coriobacteriales; family Coriobacteriaceae; genus Collinsella. The sequence goes on from DBEZHA010000007.1 coordinate 170,837, forward strand.
TCGAGGCCTGCGGCGTCACTTCGGATGAGTGCGACGGTCTGGTCGATGTGGTGCGTTCGGTGATGGGCGTTGAGGTCTGCCTGTTCCTAAAGGGCATCGAGGGCGATACCAAGGTGCGCGGCAACCTGCGCTCCAAGGGTGACCTCGATGTGTCCGAGATCGCTGCCAACTTTGGCGGTGGCGGGCATCATGCCGCCGCCGGCTTTTCCAACAACGGAACGATTCGCGAGACGCTCGCCGTGGCACTTCCCATGCTGGCCGAGCTGGTGGGGGAGGATCCCGCTTCGGTGACCGTCGAGCTCTAACTTTTTGGATGGTACATGGCTCGTCGTACGCCTTCTCAATTGAATATGCTGCTCGCCGTCGATAAGCCGGTGGGCTGCACGTCCCATGACGTGGTATCGCAGTGCCGGCGCGCCCTCCATGAGCGACGCGTTGGCCATGCCGGTACGCTCGACCCCATGGCCTCGGGTGTCATGGTGGTGGGCGTGGGCCAGGCGACCCGTCTGCTGGGCATGCTAACCCTCGATACCAAAAGTTATGTTGCCGACATTTCGTTTGGTGTCGAGACCAATACCGATGACGCGGAGGGCGAGGCCGTCCGCGCGGTGCCCGTTGCCCCCGAGCTGCGCGATCTCGCTTACGCCCGTGAGCAGCTGGCCGCTATGCTTGGCCCGCAGATGCAGGTGCCGCCAGCGTTTTCGGCCATCTCGGTCAATGGCGTTCGCGCCTATAAGAGTGCTCGCGAGGGCAATGCGGTTGAGTTGCCCCCGCGCCCCGTCGAGGTCTATGCCGCCGACCTGATCGCCGTGGGCGGCGAGGGCGATACGTGCGTCTGGACCGTGGCGTTTTCGGTAAGCAAGGGCACCTACATTCGCGCGCTTGCTCGCGATCTGGGTCGCGCCTGCGATAGTGCTGCGCATATTTCCGCGCTGCGCCGTACGGCCTCCGGCGTGGTTTCCATTGGCGCCTGTCATGCGGTAGAGGAGCTCTCTGCCGAGTCCGCTGCCGGCTTCGCTCTGGATCCCATCGCCGCCCTTGGCGCCACGCGTGTCGATTTGCCGGGTAATCTTGCAGACGACCTGCTTTGTGGTCGCCGCATTCCCGTTGAACGCGCGCGTGCGGATTTCGATATGGCGAAGGCGCCGTTTGCACTCGTGCTCGATGGTGGACTGAAGGCGCTTGCTCGTATCGAGGGCGGCCGCTTTGTGATGGAGCATGTCTTTCCGCAGGCGATCGGCGGTGTTCGATGATGCTGGCGCCCCACGAGCTCGCGCGTATCTTTTTCGCGGGTGAGTTGGATGAGGCCCGTATCGTTTTTGCCGACGCATTTGATGGGTGCGAGTTCTTGGGCGCCGCGTCGATCGCCATTGGCGTGTTTGATGGCGTGCATCGTGGGCACCAAGAGCTGATCGACGCGGTTATTCGCGATGCGCATGATCACGGCAGCAAAGCGGTCGTGATTACTTTCGATCCTGACCCGGACGTCGTGGTGAGTCCTTTGCCCGCTCAAAAATTGATGACGACGGCTGACCGCCTGCATGCCCTGGCTCAAACCGGGGTCGATGCGGTGGTGGCCGTTCCCTTTACGCCCGCCGTGGCGGCACTCGACCATGTCGGGTTTTTGGCGCTGTTGTCGTGTGTTGTCGACATTCGCTCAATTCGTGTAGGCAGCGACTTTAGGCTCGGCCGCGGCGGGGCTTCAGGCGTTGCCGAGATGCGCGCCTGGGGCACTGAGCGTGGGGTTGACGTTTACGGTCATGACCTGCTCTGCGTTAACGGGCAGACCATCTGCGCCACGCGCATCCGCCATGAGCTGGGTCAGGGTCATGTGAAGCTGGCCGCAGAGCTTCTCGGCCGTCCCTATATGCTGCGCGGCGTTGTGGCGGCTGGCCGTCACGAGGGATCCGACATGGGCTTTCCCACGGCAAACATCCAGGTGCCCGACGGCATCCAAGTGCCTGCCGATGGCGTCTATGAGGGTCTGGTGCTGGTCGACGATACCGTATGGCCTGCTGCCGTTAACGTCGGCCTGCCGCCGACCTATGCCGATGATGCCGCCTCGGCGCATCTCGAGGCCAACTTGATCGGCTATGCGGGCGACCTGTATGGCGCTTCCGTGTCGCTGGCGTTTACGCGCTGGCTGCGTCCGTCTCGCGTGTTCGATTCCCTGGATGAGTTGATTGCGACCGTCGAGGGTAATATCGAGGATATTCGTCACAACTTGGGCGATCAGGGGGTGAGCATCCGTGATTAGCGATGAGGAAAAAGACCAGGTACGCGCTGCGTCTGACCTGGTTGCCATCGTGCAGGAAACGGTCGAGCTCAAGCCTCGCGGCCATGAGTTTTGGGGATGCTGCCCCTTCCATGGCGAGAAGACGCCGTCCTTCCACATTATCCCCGCCACGCAGGTGTGGCATTGCTTTGGTTGCGGCGAGGGTGGCGACGTTTTCACGTATATCATGAAGCGCGAGAACCTGAGCTTTCCCGAGTCAATCCGTTACTTGGCCGATCGCGCGGGTATTGAGCTGCATGACACCGGAGATCGCCGCGAGCGCGGCACCAAGCGTGCCCGCATCTACGATCTGTGCGCCGAGACCGCCCAGTTCTACCACACCATGCTCATGCGCGGTAAGGACGGCCGTCCGCGCGAGTACTTTGCCAGCCGCGGCATGGGCGGCGACGTCTGCCGCCGCTACTGCCTGGGCTTTGCACCGGGCCGTAACGCGCTGGTGTCGCACCTGTCCCAGGCGGGTTTTACCCCGCAGGAGATGATCGACGCCAACGTTGCCGTGAGTCGCGGGCGCGGGCAGCTTGCCGACCGCTTTTACGACCGCGTGATGTTCCCCATCTTTGACGAGCAGGGTCACAACATTGCCTTTGGCGGTCGCATTATGGGCGACGGCCAGCCTAAGTATCTCAACACCGCCGAGACGAGCGTGTTTCATAAAAAGCGAAACCTCTACGGCTTTAATTGGGCCAAGGAGTTTATCGTCGCGCAGGATACCGCCATCGTGGTAGAGGGCTATACCGATTGCATCGCCTGCTGGGAGGCGGGGATTAAAAACGTTGTCGCCACGCTGGGCACCGCCCTCACGGAGCACCACGTCAAGACGCTCACTCGCTTTGCCAAGCGCATCGTGTATATGTTCGACGGCGATGCAGCGGGCCAGAAGGCCGCCCGTCGCGCGATTCAGTTTATCGAGCAGGATTCCATGGACCTGCGCTGCGTGGTGCTCCCCGACGGCAACGACCCCATGGAGTTCATCACCGCACATGGTGGCGAGGCACTGCAGACGCGCATCGACGCTGCCGAGCCGCTTATGGACTTTGTCTACCGTTCGCTGCAGGAGTCGAGTGACATCACCACGCCGGGCGGTCGCGCTAAGGCGCTGGAAGATGCGCTGACGCTTATCTATCCGTTGCGCAACAGCTATATGATCGACACGTACTTTATCCAGATTGCCGATCTGCTGGGTTTGGATCTGGAGACGGTGCGCGCGAGCTCGGGTCGTGTGTTTCGCGATGTCGCCAAGCGCGAGGATGCGGAACGACGTCGTGAGCAGAACTATGAGCGCCAACGGGCACAGACTGAGCGGTCCGGTAGCGCGGGCGGTCGGGCGTCGGGTTCTCGCGATGTCGGTCGCGGTGCTTGGGCATCGGGCGCGACGCCGCCGGTGTCCGCGCCGGTCGAAGAAGAGCCGTACGACTACGTCCCGCTCGATGCCTACGGTGCCGCGCCCGTGGAGGTCGTTGGCGATCTGCCGCCGATCGATGTGCCTGATGGTATGGGCGCTGTGCCTGCGGCTGACGGTTCGGGCGCGCCGTCTGCGGCGGCGCCGATGGTTCTTACCGATCTTGAACTCAAGTCCTTGGCAGGGGAGCGCGAGCTGTTGACGATGCTCACGAGTTACCCCGACCTGTTCCGCACGTATGCCGACCGCATCTGCTCCATCGAGTGGGTTGACCCACGTCACGAGTCTATCGCATGGGCCGTTCTGGCAACGCCGCCGGGAACCGATCCTGCAGCCTGCATGGATGCGGCGCGCTCAGTGTGTCCAGATGCGGCAACGCTTGTGAGTGCCGGGCGCATCTCGGCGACGAGCAAGCACCCCACTGAGACGAACATCGTGTTTATGCTCGATACGCTCGAGCTCTACACCATCAAGCGCCGCATGCGTGCCGCACAGGCCAAGCTGCGACAGGACCGTTCGCTCGATGATGAGGCCCGTCGCGCGCTGACCGTGCAGGCCGCGCAGGATTCGCAGCGTCAACGCGAGCTGCAAAAGTCGATCGGCGGCGTGGCGGACCCGTTCCGTTTGATTGGTTTGGAGACCGCAGGAACCGAACAGGCCTAGATGTTGTGGTCAACCAGCGTATTCTCGCCTATATCCAGTCCTCTTTTTGGGTATAGACGTCAATGTGTGTGCTAAAGTATTGAGTCCTGTGGACTATGAAGGGAGAATCTGTGCCAAAAAAGACTGAGAGCACGGGTACTGGGCTGGAATCCTACGTTGCAAAGCTCATGGGCAACGGCTCAAACAGGACTTCGGTAACCGAGGACGAGATTCAGGTCGCCCTGAAGGATATCGATGTTTCTGACGAGCAGCTCACTGCGGTGTATTCCGCGCTGCGCAACAGCGGCATCCAGATTATCTCCGCGAGCGGTAACGACGACGCCCCCATGGACGTCGACGATGACGATAACGATACCGATACCGACGATTTCGATGACGACGACGAGCACGATTCCGGCTCGCTCGACGATCATGAGCTCAAGATGGCCCGTCAGGCCGACGCCGAGATGGGTTCTTCCAAGAGCAAGAAGAAGCGCACCGTGCGCACGTCCCGTTCGCGTTCGCGCGTGCGCGGCATCGATGCCTCCACGGTGATGCTGACCGGCGACCCGGTCCGTATGTACCTCAAGGAGATCGGCAAGGTCGACCTGTTGACCGCCTCCGAAGAGGTCGATCTGGCTATGAAGATCGAGGCCGGTCTTGAGGCCACCGAGAAGCTCGAGGCTGCCGATGCTGGTGAGCTCGAACTCACACGTGCCGAGATGCGTCGTCTTACGCGCATTGAGAACGTGGGCCTCGAAGCCAAGCAGGCGCTCATCAGCGCAAACCTTCGTCTGGTCGTCTCCATCGCCAAGCGCTATGTCGGTCGCGGCATGCTGTTCCTGGACCTGATCCAGGAGGGCAACCTCGGTCTGATCCGCGCCGTCGAGAAGTTCGACTACCAGAAGGGCTTTAAGTTCTCCACGTACGCCACGTGGTGGATCCGTCAGGCCATCACGCGCGCTATCGCCGACCAGGCCCGTACCATCCGTATTCCCGTGCACATGGTCGAGACCATCAACAAGCTCGTCCGCGTGCAGCGCCAGCTTCTCCAGGACCTGGGTCGCGACCCGACCCCCGAGGAGATCGGTGCCGAGATGGACATGAGTGCCGACCGCGTCCGCGAGATTCAGAAGATCTCGCAGGAGCCCGTGTCGCTCGAGACCCCCATCGGCGAGGAAGAGGATTCTCAGCTGGGCGACTTCATCGAGGACTCCCAGGCCATCGTTCCGCCCGATGCGGCCAGCTTCTCTATGCTGCAGGAGCAGCTCACCCAGGTGCTCGACTCGCTTGCCGATCGTGAGCGCAAGGTTATCGAGCTGCGCTTTGGCCTTGTCGACGGACATCCCCGTACGCTCGAGGAAGTCGGCCGCGAGTTTGGCGTCACGCGCGAGCGCATCCGCCAGATCGAGTCCAAGACCCTGGCCAAGCTCCGCCATCCCAGCCGTAGCAGCAAGCTCAAAGACTATATCGAGAGCTAGTCAAGCAAGAGGCGCCCTCAAGCACATCCGCTTGGGGGCGCTTTCATGTAGTCGTTGGGGACGTTCTTGAATGAGTGGTCGTTTAAGAACGTCCCCAATGACTAGGTCGGAAAAATTCTTAAAAAAGTTCTTGCCCTGAGCTGATTCGTCCGTATAATAAACTTCGTTGCTTGAGAGCACGCACCTATTCCTCGGTAGCTCAATGGTAGAGCACGCGGCTGTTAACCGCGCTGTTGTAGGTTCGAGTCCTACCCGGGGAGCCAGAATTTTACAGCCCTTTCCGTTGGGCTTTAAATTCCTCGGTAGCTCAATGGTAGAGCACGCGGCTGTTAACCGCGCTGTTGTAGGTTCGAGTCCTACCCGGGGAGCCAGGTTGTAAAACCCGTCGCTTATGCGGCGGGTTTTTTCATGCCGCGATCGCCGTTCGCGAACGTTACCGTATCAACATTTCGTGTCGAGGATGTAATCCCGAGGCCCGTCACCTCAACATGGCGCGGTCGTTGTAGAATATTGCAATGATTGCTCCCACGACATGGTGCCGCGAGCACCAAGAAAAGGAGATTCTTGTGTCTGAGACCATTAACGGCAGCCTGAGCGTCTCGAACGACGTTATTGCCGATATTGCCGGTTATGCCGCGATGACGTGCTATGGCGTTGTCGGTATGGCTGAGCAGCTCCAGGGCGCCGAGAGCGTGCGTCTGCTTGCCGGTCAGCGCCTCCGCAAGGGCGTGCTTGTCTCCGCCGACGAGAACGGCCTTACGGTCGATCTTCACGTCGTGCTCGAGAACGGCGTCAACATGAAGTCCGTCTGCCACAATCTTTCGAGCTCCGTTGCCTTTACCCTGCAGGAGATCGCCCAGATCGATCCCGCCAGCCTTAAGATCGGCATCCATATCGACGCGCTCAAGAGCCGTCTGAACTAGCATCCGAAAACGGAGATTCAAATACCCATGATTGCAAAGACCATTCGCACCTGTTTTCCGATCGCTGCGGCTGCCGTTTCCGACAAGGCCGAGGAGATCAATAAGCTCAACGTCTTCCCCGTACCCGACGGCGACACCGGCACCAACATGTCGCTCACGCTCGCCTCGGTGACCAAGGAGCTTTCCGCCCTTCCCGCCGATGCCGACATGGAGGCCATCGCCGGCGCCATCACCCACGGTTCCCTGATGGGCGCCCGCGGTAACTCCGGCGTCATCACCTCGCAGATTCTGCGCGGCGTGGCCGAGGGCCTTGTCTCTGCCGACGAGCCCATTACGTCCGCCAACATTGCCTTCGCCTTCCGTCGCGCCGTCAAGGTCGCCTTCCAGGCTGTCCGCAAGCCCATCGAGGGCACGATCCTCACGGTCCTGCGCGATGTCTCGACCAAGGCCGACGAGTGCGAGAAGAAGAAGAAGTTCTCGGCCGAGGATGCGCTCGATGCCATCGTCGTCGAGGCGTACCAGTCCGTCGCCCGCACGCCCGACTTGCTGCCCGTCCTCAAAGAGAACGGCGTGGTCGACTCAGGCGCCTTCGGCTTTGCCATTTTCCTGGAGAACTTTGTTGCCGCCGCGCTTGGTCGCAGCACCGTTGTCGAGGATTTCTCCGCTACGTTTGACTCCGCCGGCTCTGCCCGCGATGCCGCTCTTGGCCGTGTTGAGATCGAGGCTAACGACGACTGGGAGGGCTCGGAGTTCCGCTACTGCAACGAGTTCCTGTTTAAGGCCGACGCCCCGTTTGACGAGGACGAGTGCCTTAAGTTCCTAGGCTCCATGGGCGACTGTGAGCTGCTCGTGGGCGCCTATCCCGACTACAAGATCCATGTGCACTCCAACACCCCCAACCTGGTGCTCGAGCACATGCTGCAGCTCGGTCAGATCTATGAGGTCTTTATCCACAACATGGAGATGGAGGCCCACGACCGTACCGCCAAGATCCACGAGGATCAGGAAAAGGCCGCCGAGCCCGACAAGGCGCTGGGCTTTGTCGCCGTTGCCGCCGGTTCCGGCGAGGCCGACATCCTCAAGTCCCTTGGCGTCGACGTGGTCGTCTCCGGTGGCCAGACCATGAACCCCTCGACCGCCGACCTGCTGGGCGCGGTGGACCAGGTCAACGCGACCTCAGTCATCATCCTGCCCAATAACGGTAACATCCGCATGGCTGCCGAGGCCGCAGCTTCTGCCTGCACCGACAAGAAGGTTGCCGTCGTTCCCACCAAGACCGTTCCTCAGGCCTTCTCGGCGCTGTTCGCGGTCCTGCCCGATTCCGAGCTCGAGGACGCCGTCGCCGCCATGGTCGACGCCATCAGCGAGGTCCGCGATGGCGAGGTCACCCGCGCCGTGCGCGACTCCAGCGCCTCCGACGGCTCGCCGATTCACTCCGGTGACGTCATGGGCATCATTGCCGGCTCCATCGATGTGGTCGGCTCTGACGTGAAGCAGGTCACGCTCGATTGCATCAACCGCATGCAGGAGGAAGAGGAGGGCGATGCGCTGACGATTCTGGCCGGCGAGGAGCTGTCCGATGAGGCCTTCCAGGAGATCGTCGACGCTATCGAGGAGGCTCAGCCCGATCTGGAGATCGACGCCCATCGTGGCGAGCAGCCGCTCTATCCCGTGATCTTCTCGATCGAGTAGGCAACTGCCTATGTCCGAGCTGTGCTCCGTGCCGCGCGTCTCGGAGCGCTTTGCCCAGAGCAATGCGCTCGACGAGGATATCGCGCGACTCAAATATGTTTCGGGTAAACGTGAGGAGGCCCTTCGCCGTCTGGGAATTCGGACGGTGGGGGACCTCCTTCTCCATATTCCTCATCGATACCTCGACTTTACCCGTTCGTGGTCCATCGAGATGGCGCCCATCGGTACCGTGTGTACCATCATCGCCACGGTCGACCGTATCGTCCAAAAGCAGCCGCGTCCGCGCATGCAGGTGACTGAGGTCTCACTTGTTGACGAGGCGGGCGTGCTGCAGGTCGCCTTTTTCCGCCAGCCCTGGATTGCCCAGCAGCTTAAGCAGGGCGACCGCCTGGCCGTGATGGGCAAGGTCGAGTTTGCCTACGGTTTTAAGCAGATGGCCTCGCCCCACTTTGAAAAGCTCGAGGACGGGCGCGCCGCAGGCACCATTCTGCCGGTCCATTACGTGAGCGATGGCGTGAGCCAGGCGTGGATGCGCCGCATCGTAAGCGGCGCGCTCGAGGTCGTCGGCAATCCGTTCGATCCGATTCCCGCGCCGCTGCGCGCAAAGCGGAAGCTCATGAGCAATGCCCGCGCGTTGCGTTCGATCCACTTTCCCTCGAGCATGGCTGAGCGCGACATCGCACGCCGGCGTCTTGCCTACGAGGAGTGCCTCTACCTGCAGCTGGCGCTGCGTCTGCGCAACGACGGTGGCCTGGTCGATGTGGTGCCCTATGCCCACACCGCGGGCGAGCATCTGGGCGCACTTAAACAGGCCCTTCCGTTTTCGCTGAGCGACGAGCAGGAGGCCGCATTCCAAGACATCCTGCATGACATGTGCGATGGCGGGCGCGTGATGAACCGTCTGCTGCTGGGCGATGTCGGTACCGGTAAGACTGCCGTTGCCGCCTGCGCGCTGGCTGTGGCTGCCGATAGCGGCACGCAGGCCTGCGTTATGGCGCCCACGGGCGTGCTGGCGCGCCAATATGCCGATAAGACCGGCCCTCTGCTCTCGCAGGCCGGCATGTCCTGGGCGCTTCTGACGGGCGCCACGCCGGCCGCAGAGCGCGAGCGTATCCATGAGCGGCTGCAGTCCGGCGAGCTCGATGTCCTCTTTGGCACCCACGCGGTGCTTTCGGACAATGTCACGTTCAAGCATCTGTCGCTCGTGGTCATCGATGAACAGCACCGGTTTGGCGTCGGCCAACGCAACGCCCTGCGCGCGAAGGGACCCGGTGCCGATCTGCTCGTTATGACGGCAACGCCCATCCCGCGTACGCTGGCGCTTTCGGTCTACGGCGATCTGGATACGAGCATCATCCGCCATCGGCCCGTCCCTGGCGCTGGCGTGTCGACACGCGTGCTCACCGAGTCGAGCCGTGACCTCGCCTATGGCGCCATCCGCGAGGCGCATGAAAAGGGTCAGCAGGCCTACGTGATTTGCCCGCTCGTGGAGCCGAGTGACTCGGCCGATGAGCTGGAAGACGTGCCCGGTATCGCCCGCGACGACGAGGGCCGCGTGACGGTCCCCGTGCCGCTGCACGATACGGCGACCGAGCTCGATCGCCTGCGTCTGGCGTTGCCGGGTCTTGCCATCGCGCGCCTCCACGGCCGCATGCCAGCGGGGGAGAAGGACCAGGTTATCGATGCCTTCAAGCGTGGCGAGATTGACGTGCTCGTCTCGACTACGGTGGTCGAGGTGGGCGTCGACGTGCCCAACGCCACCGTCATGGTCATCGAGAACGGTGAGCGCTTTGGCTTGGCGGCGCTGCATCAGCTACGCGGTCGCGTGGGCCGCGGCAGCGTGTCGGGCACGTGCCTGGTCATGACGCACTCCAAGGGCAACGGCGGCGTATCGGCGGCGCAAGATCGTCTGCAATCGCTCGAAAAAACCTCGGATGGCTTTACGCTCGCCCAGATGGACCTGCGCCTGCGTCACGAGGGCGAAATCCTAGGGTACCGCCAGCATGGCGGTGTGACCCTGCGCTTTGTGGACCTGGACGCCGATGAGGACCTTATCGAATGGGCCCATTTGGACGCGGTCGAGCTCTTGCGGTATGCTTGCAACCTTGACTCTGTGGCGACGCGTCCCTTGCGCGACGCGGTCGCCATGCGTTATCGACATATCTTTAAGGAGGTCAGCGGAGGATGAGAATCATCGGCGGCGAATGGCGCGGTCGTAAGATCGAGGAGCCCCGTGGTCGCGATGTCACCCGCCCCACGACTGATCGCGTGCGCGAGTCGTGCGCATCTATGGTCATGTCGGCATTCGACTTCGATCTGGACGAGGTTCGTGTGCTGGACGCCTTTGGTGGCTCCGGTGCCTTGGGGTTAGAGATGCTCTCTCGTGGGGCCCGCTCGCTCACGACGTTTGAGATCGATCGCAACGCCGCGCGGCTCATTACCAAGAATATCGAGTCGCTCTGCCGTGACCGTGCTCGCTGGCGCGTGGTGACGGGTGACGTGCTGGCGAGCGCCTTGCGCGGCCGCGTGCCGGGCGGCCCCTTTGATCTGGTCCTGCTCGACCCGCCCTATGCTTTTGGTGCCGAGCCGGTCGAGGAACTGCTGCAGAACCTGGCTCAGCAGGGTTTACTTGCACCTGGCGCTTACGCCTTGTTTGAGCATGCCGCCGCCGATGCGGGCGCGCATCCGGCAGGCTTTGAGACTGTACGTGAGAAGCGCTACGGCATTACCTCGGTCGACCTGCTTCGCTGGGTCGACGATAACGATGGTGAAGGCGACAACGCCGGCGCAGATGCCGACAACAACGATGCCACGACGTTTCAGGAGGACGCCCATGAATGACACCATCAACCGCGTGATCGTCCCGGGCACCTTCGATCCCATCACGTTTGGCCATATCGATGTGATCCGCCGTGCCCGCCGCATCTTTCCCAGCGTGATCGTCGCTGTTGCCGAGTCGCAAGGTAAAAACGGTGTAGGCACCACGTTTATGCTCGATGAGCGCGTGGCGCTGGCCCGCGAGGCGCTCGGTGATATCGACGGCGTCGAGGTCCTGCCCTTTACCGGCCTCTTGGTCGACTTCGCTCGTGAGCAGGGGGCGGGTGCCGTGGTCAAGGGCCTGCGCGCCATGACCGACTTTGAGTATGAGCTGCAGCAGGCCGACCTTAACTATCGCCTGGATAGCGAGCTGGAGTCCATCTTTGTCATGAGTGCGCCGCAGTACGGCTATATCTCGAGCTCGGTTGTTCGCCAGATCGCCTCGCTCGGCAGCGATGTATCGACGTTTGTCCCGCCCAACGTGGTCGAAGCGCTCAAACATCGCTTTTCGTGACGTTTCTTATTGCCTGGTGGCATGTGGTAAACTAGCACGATGATATGTTACCTATGAAAGGAGACCGGATGCCGGGCGAGAATTTTCCTGGCGATAGGATCGTCAGCTTGGTCGATGAGCTCGAAGGGCTGATCGAGGAAGCCAAGCCGCCTTTCGGCAAGAACGCTCAGTTCAAGGTCATCGACGCCGACGTGTTCTTCAACATCCTCGACGAGATCCGCATGAGCTATCCCGAGGAGTGGCAGAAGTCCCGCCGTATCCTTAAGGAGCGCGAGGAGCTTATGGCTTCCGCCGCCGCTCAGGCCGATTCCATCATCGCTGACGCTCAGCAGCAGGCCCTCACCATTGCCGGTGAGCAGGAGATCGTCCGCCTTGCGCAACAGCAGGCCGACGACATCCGCGATCGTGCCCAGCAGTACGAGCGCGAGACGCGTTATGCTGCCGAGGACTACGCAGAGCAGGTCTTTACGCACCTGGAGGAGAACCTCAAGAGCCTGACCGGCACCGTTACCCGTTGCCGTCAGCAGCTCAACGAGGGTGCCGCCCAACAGAATGGTCAGTGGTAATGGCTGAGTTCCCGAGCGTTACCGTCGATCTTTCCGAGCAGCTCGAGTTTCCTGGAGATTCGTATCCGCTGACCGGTAAGGTCGATGTCGCCACCTACACGGTGGGCGAGAAGGAGTACCAGCTACAGGACGGCATCGACTACGACGTTGTCTTTACCAATGCCGGTACCGGTGTCTTGCTCACGGGCATGGTCCGCGCGCACGCCACCGGCGAGTGCGATCGTTGCCTGGAGCCCGCCTCGTTTGATATCGCTGGCGAGATCGAGGAGTTCTACCTCTTTGAGGAGCCCGAGGATCCCGAGGCCTACGAGGACGGCTACGAGCTCCTGGGTGAGGACCGCATCGTCGATCTGGGCGAGCCCATCAATGACGCGGTCGTTATGGACACACCGTTTGTGGTGCTTTGCAAGCCCGATTGTCGCGGTCTGTGCCCCACTTGCGGTTGCAATCTCAACATCGAGCAATGCGATTGCGCCGCCCAGGCAGAGGCAGAATGGGCCGCTGCCACGGAAAATCCATTTGCAGCATTGAAGAATCTCAAGCTTGATGAGTAAAACTGTGGTAGTATCGCTACTTGCGCGTAATCGCCACACTGGATAGTTCATAAGGAAGGTCACTATGCCCGTACCTAAACAAAAGCAGGGTCGTATCCGCACTCACACCCGTCGTTCCGCCAACATGAAGATCTCGGCTGCGGCTCAGTCCACGTGCCCCCGTTGCGGTGCTGTCAAGCTTCCGCACCACGTGTGCCCCAGCTGCGGTTTCTACAAGGACCGCGAGGTTATCGTTACCGAGTAACGGTATACTCTGGATGCGATGCCGTTCCAAATGGAACCACAATGGCCGGCTCAATGAGTCGGCCATTTTTGTATAAGGAGCATGTATATGAGTAACGTTCGCGTTTGTGTAGACGTTGTGGGCGGAGACGAGAAACCTCAGGTTGTTCTCGATGGTATCGAGGCTGCACTTGCCTCCGATCCCGATATCGAGGTCTTGGCAGCTGGCCCCGCCGAAATCGTCAATTCCTTTGCAGCTTCCCATGCACGTGTTGAGGCCCTTGAGGCGCCCGACGTTATCGCCATGGATGACGATCCCATTCGCGCCGTGATGACCAAGCGTAAGTCGTCGATCGTTCTTTCTTGCCGCGCCATCAAGAAGGGCAACGCGGATGCGTTTTTCTCCGCCGGCTCGACCGGTGCCATGACCGCTGCTGCGACCGCCTACGTGACGCCGTTTAGGTATCAGGCCGAAGGCAAAAAGCAGCCGGTGCGCCCCTGTCTGACCAATGCACTGCCCAATCGCGCCGGCGGTCTGACGGTGCTGTGCGACATGGGTGCCAACCCCGATGTCGAGGTTGACGATATGGTGCGCTTTGCGCAGATGGGCAGCGCCTATGCCCGCGTCGTCCTGGGCATTGAGTATCCTCGCGTGGGCCTGCTTGCCAACGGCACCGAGGACGAGAAGGGTTCCAACTTTACCAAGGCCTGTTTCCCTGCTATGAAGGCCGCCGTTCCCGGCTTTGTTGGTAACTGCGAGGGAACGGACATCACCTCAGGTAACTTCGATGTCGTCGTTGCCGATGGCATGTCGGGCAATATTGCGCTCAAGGCCACCGAGGGTGCTGCCAAGTTTTTGCTGCAGGAGCTCAAGGGTGTCTTTATGTCTTCGCTCGGCACCAAGATTGCCGCGCTGCTTATCAAAAAGCAGATGCGCGAGATTAAGGCCAAGCTTTCGGGCGACGCCAAGGGCGGCGCGATTCTTTTGGGCCTGCGCGGCGTGGTCCTGATCGGCCATGGCGCCACCTCGGTCGAGGCTGTCAAAAACGGTACGCTCGCGGCGGCCGAAGCCGTGCGCGCGGGGCTGGTCGAGAATGTCGCCAACTCTATGGACGGTATCGTTTTATAACAGCGGCGTTATGCGTCTTGGGGCGCACGTCGTGGGGTAGAATCAGAACCGTGTCTTGGTACCGCCCGGGCGGTACCATTCTTTTGGTATTCATGCACTATGAGAGGAAGCGCTATGGACCGCTCCGAAATCTTCGACAAGATCGCCGAGGTCGCTGCTGACGTTCTGGGCGTCGATGTTGCCGAAATTAGCGATGAGACCACCTTTGACGACCTCGATGCCAACTCGCTCGAGCGCCTGCAGCTGGTTACGGCTATCGAGGACGAGTTCAACCTCGAGATCGATGACGAGACCCTGCTCTCGCTCAACTCTGTCGCCGACGCCGTCGACGCGATCGAAAACGCCAGGGAGGCCTAGGTCTTGGCTTTATCCGAACGACTTACGCGTGCCCAGGAAATCCTGGGCCACGAGTTCAACAATAAGGTGCTGCTGCGCGCGGCGCTCACGCACCCCTCTGCCGTGGAAGGTCAGCCCGTCTCGGCGAGCTATGAGCGCCTTGAGTTCTTGGGCGATTCCATTTTGGGCGCTGTGGTCGCACGCTCCCTGTTTGAGTCCTATCCGGAGTTTGACGAGGGCAAGCTCACGCGCTTGAAGGTGTCGCTTGTCTCGGGCGCTACGCTGTCCGAGGTTTCTCACGAGCTGGGCATCGACGACATCATCATCTTTGGTGCCTCCGAGACCGGTACCGGTGCGCGCGGCCTGCATTCGGCGCTCGAGAACGTCTACGAGTCGCTCGTGGGCGCACTGTACCTGGATGCCGGCTGGGATGCCGCAGCTGAGTTTATCCATCGTACGCTTAAGCCGCATTTGGCTTCCGAGCGTGCCGAGCATCCTGCAAACCCCAAGTCGTTTTTGCAGGAGTGCGTGCAAGCCGACGGTCACGAGCCCCCGGCGTACAAGCTCGTTGGCTCTGAGGGCCCGGCACATGCGCCCACCTTCACCGCCGTGGTTTTGATCGATGGTATTCGTCAGGGTCGCGGCTCCGGCTCCTCAAAGAAAGAAGCCGAGGGAGCCGCCGCGCTCGAAGCGCTCGACCGCATGGGTTACACCACCAACGGCGTGATTCTGAACAAGAAGCACGTGTAAGCGAGGAACCGTGTATCTCAAGTCCCTCACGCTCAAAGGGTTCAAGTCGTTTGCCGACCGCGCCCATATGACGTTTGAGCCGGGCCTGACCGTCATCGTCGGGCCCAACGGCTCGGGAAAATCGAACATCTCCGACTCCATCCTGTGGGTCCTGGGCGAGCAGAGCGCTAAGCAGCTGCGCGGCCAGGCCATGGAGGATGTCATCTTCTCGGGCTCGTCGGCTCGCAAGCCGGTGGGTGTCGCCGAGGTCACGCTGGTGCTCGATAACTCGGACCATATGCTGCCCGTCGATTTTGACGAGGTCGCCATCACCCGTCGTATGTATCGCTCGGGCGAAAGCGAGTACCTCATCAACTCGAGTCCGTGCCGCCTGATGGACATTCAGGACATCCTGCACGATTCCGGCCTGGGCAAGGATACGCATTCCATCATCAGCCAGGGCAAGCTCGACGCCATTTTGCAGAGCCGCCCCGAGGAGCGCCGCGCCCTCATCGAGGAGGCCGCCGGCATCTCCAAGCACAAGCGCCGCAAGGAGCGCGCGCTCAAAAAGATTAAGTCGATGGACGAGCACCTGACGCGTGCCCGCGACATCAATAAGGAAATCGCCCGCCAGCTGCGACCGCTGGAGCGTCAGGTCGATCGCGCACGCAAGTACAAAGAGCTGTCCTCGCGCGCGAACGAGCTTACGCAGATGCTGGCCGTCGACGAGCTGCGTTCGCTGCAGTCGCAGTGGAACGACCTGGAGAGCCGCTCCAAGGAAGGTGCCGCCGAGCTTGAGCTTGCGCAGTACCGCTTGGGCGAAAAGGAGCGCGAGCTCGAGAAGCTCCAGGTTATGCTCGAGGAAAAGGGCCTGTTTGTGGGCGACCTAGGCGAGCAGCGCCGTCATATGCAAGATGTGGTCGGCCGCATTAACTCAGACATGCGCCTGCTCGAGGAAAAGGGCCACAACATGGTGTCGCGCCTGTCTGACATGCGCGGGCAGATTTCGAGCTCCGAGCATCAGCGTCGTCGCGTGGTCGAGGAGCTCGAGGACGCGCGTGCGCAGCTTGAGGAAGTGACCGGTGCGCACATGCAGGCCCAGGAGGACGTTGACGCCGCCGGTCCTGCCGCCGCTGAGCTCCACGAGCGGCGCGTGGCGCTCGACAATCAGATTTCGCAGCTTACGCGTGAACAGCGTGATGTGCAGCGCGTGGCCGATAACGCCGCGCTCGAGCTCGCCAAGGTGAAGGACTCGCTGAGCAACGCTGAGGTCGAGGACAACATGTATGTCTCGCGCCTGGAGCAGATTGACGAGCAGCTCGAGGAGGTCACGGCCTCGCTCGAGAGCCGTCGCAACCGCGCAGAGGAGCTTGAGGGTGCTCTTGAGGAAGCGCGCCAGGCCCAGGTCGATGCGCGTGAAGCCACCGAGGCGGCACGCGTGGCCCTGAAGGACTTGCGTGCCCGCGAGAGCGAGGCGCGCAACAAGTTATCCGAGGTGCGCTCGGAGCTTGCCAGCCAAAAGAAACTCGATGCCCGCATGGCCGACAGCTCGGCGCTCGTGAGCCGTCTGGTGGGTGCGCTTGGCGATGACGTAATGGGTCGCCTGGGCGATGTGCTCGAAGCCCCTCGCGAGCTTGAGGGCCTGGTGGAGCAGCTGCTTGCCGGCGATATCGATGCCCTGTTGTTTGATGACGCTGATGCGCTTGAGCGCGCCGGGCGTGCCGCCCTGGACCAAAAGAAGGCCTCGGGCGAGGCATTGCTGGTGGCGCGCGGCGTGAGTGGTGGTGCTGCTGCCAAGGGCGCTGCCGGTTCGCGTCTGGTCGATCGCCTTTCCGTGCGTGCCGGTTATGGCCCGATTGTCGAGGCGCTGCTCGGTGGCTATTACGTGGTCGATGACTTGGCTGCCGCGCTGGCTGCGCCTGTCGTTGACGGTGTGACCTATGTGACTCCCGATGGCGCCCGCGTCGCCTGCGGCGGCCTGGTGCGCGTGGGCCTCGATGCCGGCGAGGCTTCGGGTGCGCTGGAGCGCAAGCGTCGCATTCGCGAGCTGGAGGGCCTGGAGCCCGATCTGGCTGCCGTGTTTGAGCATGTGTCGGATCAGGTCGTTGAGGCCAACGCTGCCGTCGAGGAGGTCCGTGCCGCTGAGGGCGATGCCGCCGGCGAGATCGCCCGCCTTGAGGGCGAGCGCCGCTCGCTGCTCTCCGAGATCGGCCGTCTGGAGCAAAGCGCCAACAATGCCGAGGTCGAGCGCGTGCGCATCTCCAAGCGACGCGAGCAGGCCTCCGAGGCCGTTCATGCTGCGCGCCCGCGCGTTGACGAGCTCACCCGTTCGCGTGACGAGGCCCGCGCGCAGGCAAGCGATCTGGGCTTGCAGATTGCCGAGGCCAACGACGAACTCGACCGCGTTCGCCGTGACGATTCCGAGGCTGCCGGCAAGCTCGCCGACGCCAAGGTTCGCCTAGCCCAGACGAGCGAACGCCTGCGTTCGCTGAAGGGCCGCGTGCCCGACCTGGAGCATCGTCTTGAGGGCATCGACCGTCGTATCCGCGGAACACGCCAGGCCTCGCGCTCGCTCGAGCTGCTGCGCCTGCGCGTCGATCCCATGCACGAACGCTATTCTGCCCTGTTGGAACGCGCGTCGGATTGGGCAGCGCGCCTGCGTGACCAGGCCTCTCTGGAGGAGGCGGACTCCGCTTCGCTCAAGAAGACCATCGAGGATGCCAAGGCAGAGGTTGCCCGCGCTAAGGAGCGAGTCGATACCGCCTCTGCCACGCAAAACGAGTTCAAGGTCGCGCGTGGCAAGCTCGAGGTGCAGGTCGAGGCTGCCATCAAGGCCATTACCGCCGATGGCACGACGGTGCTCGAGGAAGCGCTCATGCTTCCGGCGCCCACGGACCGCGATGCCGCCGAGCGCGAACTTAACCAGCTTGTGCGCCAGATCAACAACCTTGGTCCCGTTAATCAAGTTGCCATGGAGGAGTACGAGCAGCTCAAGCGCCGCGCCGACTACATCGAGGAGCAGCTGGCCGATCTGGAGAGCGCGCGCAAGGCGCTCACCAAGATCACGGTGGCCATCGACCGCAAGATGCGGAAGGCCTTCCTGGTGACGTTTGAGAAGGTCGACGCGAACTTCCGCGAGATCTTCGCTATGCTCTTCCCGGGCGGCCAGGCTCATCTGGAGATGACCGATCCCGAGCATCCTGCCGAGACGGGTATCGAGGTCGTGGCGCAGCCGCGCGGCAAGCGCATCACCAAGATGATGCTCATGTCGGGCGGCGAGAAGAGTCTGACGGCGCTCGCCCTGCTCTTTGCCGTGTATCGCACGCGCACGGTGCCGTTCTATGTGCTGGACGAGGTCGAGGCGGCGCTCGATGACGCCAACCTGTCCAAGCTCATCGGCGCGCTCGATGTGTTGCGTTCCGATACGCAGCTCTTGGTTATCTCGCATCAGCGCCGTACTATGGAGGACGCTGACGTCCTCTATGGCGTCTCGATGCAAGCCGACGGCGTCAGTCGCGTCGTCTCGCAAAAACTCGATCGCGAAACCGGAAAGGTCGTGAATGCATAATGGGATTCTTCGATGCTCTCTCGCGCGGACTTGAGCGCAGTCGCGAGGCCCTCAACGAGGTCTTCTACTTTGGCGGCGAGGTCGACGAGGATTTTTGGGAGGACCTGGAGGACACCCTCGTCATGGGTGACATGGGCGCCGAGGTCGCTATCAAGGTCTCCGATGACCTGCGCGATGCCGCGGCCAAGAAGAACCTCAAGACCGCTCCGCAGCTTCGCCGTGCCCTAGCCGAGCAGCTTGAGCAGCACTTTGTGCCCATCGAGCGCGATCCGTTCTCCGATACGCCGAGCTGCGTGCTGTTTGTCGGCATCAACGGCGCCGGCAAGACCACCACGGTCGGCAAGATCGCGAGCGCCATGGCCGCTCGCGGCAAGAACGTGGTGATCGGTTCGGCCGACACCTTCCGCGCCGCCGCCATCGAGCAGCTCGATGTGTGGGGCCAGCGTGCCGGCGTACCGGTTATCAAGCGCGACCGCGGCTCCGATCCGGCGAGCGTGTGCTATGACGTGCTCGACGAGGCCGATAAGCGCGGCAGCGACCTGGTGCTCATCGATACCGCCGGCCGTTTGCACACGAGCCCCGAGCTCATGCGCGAGCTTGCCAAGGTGGTCAATGTGACCCGTAAGCGCGCCGCCAATATGGCCGCCGGTCCCATGCCGGTTTCGGTCGTGCTTGTGATCGACGCCGCGACGGGCCAAAACGGTCTGAACCAGGCGCTCGAGTTTAACGAGGCGCTGGGCCTGGACGGTATTATCATGACTAAGCTCGACGGCACGGCTAAGGGCGGTATCGCCATGGCCGTGGCCGAGAAACTCAAGCTCCCGATCCTGCGCGTGGGCGTGGGCGAGCAGGTCGATGATCTGCAGGAGTTCAATGCCAAAGATTTCTGCCGCGCCCTGGTGGGCGAGTCCAATTAAGGAGTGACTAGTGTTTGATTCCCTGAGCGATCGCCTCAACGACACATTTGACCGCCTGCGCGGCAAGGGCAAGCTGACCGAGGCCGATATTACTTCGGCCATGCGTGATATTCGCATGGCGCTGCTCGAGGCCGACGTCAACTTTAAGGTCGTCAAGGAGTTCGTCGCCAAGACCAAGGAGCGCTGCATGACCGCCGAGGTCATGGAGTCGCTGTCGCCGGCGCAAAACGTCGTCAAGATTGTGCTCGACGAGCTCACCGAGATGCTTGGCTCAACCGAGAGCAAGCTCGTCTTTAGCAACCGCATTCCCAATGTCATCATGCTTGTGGGTCTGCAGGGCTCCGGTAAGACCACGGCGGCCGTAAAGCTGGCCTACCTGCTCAAGAAGCAGGGTCGCTCGCCGTTGCTCGCCGCGTGCGACGTCTACCGTCCCGCTGCTGCCGACCAGCTGGCCACGCTCGGTGGCGAGATCGGCGTACCGGTCTTCCGCGGCGACGGTGCGCACCCGGTCGATATCGCCAAGGGCGCCATCCAGGAGGCCGTCGACCACCTGCGCGATGTGGTCATCGTCGATACCGCCGGACGTCTTCAGATCGATGAGCAGATGATGCAGGAGGCCGTGGACATCAAGAAGGCCGTCAAGCCCGATCAGGTGCTGATGGTCGTCGATGCCATGACCGGTCAGGATATCGTCAACGTCGTCTCGACCTTCGCCGAGCGCACCGACTTTGACGGCGTGATCATCTCTAAGCTCGACGGCGACGCCCGTGGCGGCGGCGCGCTTTCCGTGCGCCAGGTGACCGGCAAGCCCATCAAGTTCGTGAGCATGGGCGAGAAGCCCGATTCGCTGGAGCCGTTCTATCCCGATCGTATGGCCAAGCGCATTCTTGGCATGGGCGACGTTGTCGGCATTATCGAGAAGGCCCAGGAGGCGGCCGACGCCGAGCAGCTCGAGGCTGCCGAGCGAATGCTGCGCGAGGGCTTCACCATGAACGACATGCTCGACCAGATGAAGGCCGTCAAGAAGATGGGCGGCATGAAGGGCATTCTGGGCATGCTCCCCGGTGGCCAGCGTGCGCTTAACCAGATGGGTGGTAACCTGGACGAAGGTATCTTCGATAAGAACGAGGCCATCATCATGTCGATGACCAAGGAGGAGCGCCTTCGCCCCTCCATCATCAACGGCCAGCGCCGTGCCCGCATTGCCAAGGGCGCCGGCGTGACCCCCACCGAGGTCAATAGCCTTATGAAGCAGTGGGGCGAGATGAATAAGATGATGGGCCGCATGCGCACGATGGCCAATCAGGCGCAGGCCGGCGGCAAGAAGGGCAAGAAGGGTAAGAAGGGCAAAAAGATGCGCATGCCCAATATTCCCGGTCTGGATGCCATGGGGCTGGGCGGCATGGGCGGCCTGGGAACGGGCGGCCCCAAGTCCGATATGGACCTGTTGCGCCAGATGGAAGCGCAGATGCGCAACAAGAAGTAACGACTGGTTGAGTCGTGTATGGCGAAGGCCGCCTGGATGGTATTCCAGGCGGCCTTCGCCGTTTGTTCGCCGTTTGTTCGCCGTTTGTCGCACGCGTGGAAGCGCGTTCTCGACGAGGTGCTTGCCGCTAGTGGCAGCCGCAGCCTTCGTGCCCGTCATGGTCGTGGTGACCGTGGCAGCCGCAGGACTCGCCATGCTCGTGGATGTGCTCGTGATCATGTCCATGGCAGTCGCAGGTGGCCTCGCCGTTCTGTGCGAGCGTGCCGGCAATGAGGGCCTCAACGCAGGCATCGCAGCTGCCCTGGGCGCCCGCATAGACCGTGATGCCGGCTTGGGCAAGCGCGTTGATAGCGCCGCCGCCGATACCGCCGCAAATGAGCGTGTCAACGCCACCGTTGGCAAGTAGGCCCGCCAAGGCGCCGTGGCCGGTGCCACCGGTGCCTACGACCTGCTCGTTGAGCACCTTGCCATCCTTGATGTCGTAGATCTTGAACTGCTCGCTGCGGCCAAAGTGCATAAAGATGTTGCCGTTGTCGTACGTCGTTGCCACCCTCATGGTGCCGACCTCCTTTGCTGGCCATGCGGCCGTCGTCGTGGCGATGGGGGAGTACGCGATATTGCCGCCCGCGATGACGAGCGCTCGTCCGTTGACCAGCGCTTCGGCCACCTTGCGATGCGCGCGGCTGCAAATGGCCGCCACCGTTGCGCGGGCGATGCCCATCTGCTGGGCGACCGCCTCTTGGTTGAGACCTTCCAGGTCGCACAGGCGCAGCACCTCAAGCTCGTCGACGGTCATGTCGATGGCATCACCGCTGGCCAGGCCATCGGGGGTAAAGCCGCGGTATTCGGGGATGATCCCGACGCGGCGCAGTTTTTCGCGTCTTCCTGCCATGCACACTCCTTATCTGACATATGTCAACAATAGGATAACGCGTTAGTCGTTGGGCGCAAGGCATTTCTGTCATATGTCAGAAAAAGGCTAAGATGCCTCGTTGCCGCATGCGGAGCCGCGCTGCCGTGCATTGCGTGTGCCGGACTAAGTGTCCAATTCGACACTCGCGCGCCTGGGCTACAATAAATCTCGCTTATAGGCGACTGACAGGAGGGTCAATGAGCAAAGCTGATCAGCAGTTTGTAACCATGTGCCGCGATATCTTGGACCATGGCACCACCACCGAGGGCCAAAAGATCCGTCCGCTGTGGGAGGACGGCACCCCTGCCTATACCATTAAAAACTTTGGTGTCACGGCGCGCTATGATCTGCGCGAGGAGTTCCCCGCGCTCACCCTGCGTCGTACGGCGCTTAAGTCTGCCATGGACGAGATTCTGTGGATCTATCAAAAGAAGTCCAATAACGTGCATGACCTCAACAGCCATATCTGGGATGAGTGGGCCGATGAGACCGGTTCCATCGGTAAAGCCTACGGCTATCAGATTGGTCAGAAGAGCCATTACGCCGAGGGCGACTTCGACCAGATGGACCGTGTACTGTACGACCTTAAGCACACGCCGTATAGTCGCCGCATTATGACCAATACGTACGTGTTTAGCGATCTGTCCGAGATGCACCTTTATCCATGCGCCTATAGCGTGACCTATAACGTGACGCAGCGTCCTCAGGACGACAAGCCGACGCTCAACATGATTCTCAACCAGCGCAGCCAGGACATTTTGGCCGCGAACAACTGGAACGTGTGCCAGTACGCCATTTTGCTGATGATGGTCGCGCAGTCGGTCGATATGATTCCCGGTGAGCTGCTGCACGTGATCGCCGACGCCCATATCTATGATCGTCATGTCGATATCGTCCGCGAGCTTATCGAGCGTCCGCAGTTTGCGGCACCCAAGGTAACGCTCAACCCCGATGTGCATGACTTCTATGCGTTTACGACCGATGACCTGATCGTCGAGGGCTATGAGCACGGCCCGCAGGTCAAGAACATTCCCATTGCGGTGTAGGTGGTGCTCATGACGTGTAAGCTATCTGCTATCGTCGCCGTGTGTGAGGATTGGGGCATTGGGTGCGAGGGCGACATGGTGGTGTCCAATCGCGCCGACATGCGCCATTTTGTGGCGTGCACCAAAGGTTGCCCGGTTATTATGGGGCGCAAGACCCTGTTGAGTTTTCCCGGTGGGCGTCCGCTCAAGAACCGCCGCAATATCGTACTCACGCGCGACGAGGATTTTGCGCCCGAGGGCGTCGACGTGGTGCATAGCATTGACGAAGCGCTCGCCGCGGTTGCCGATGAGCCTGTTGCATGGGTGATCGGTGGCGGCGATGTGTATCGGCAGTTTTTGCCGTATTGCGTCGAGGCCGAGGTCACGCATGACCACTGCGTGCATGTCGTGGACACGTACTTTCCCGACTTGGACGCCGATCCCGCGTGGGAGATTGCGCAGCGTAGCGGGGTCGCGACGATTGCCGCCGGTGAGGGTGACGAGGGCGTCAATTATGAGTTCGTGACGTATCGTCGCATCGAGGCGTAAATCGCCTGGCGTGAACGGTATCATCGGGTTGATTGAATGTATGGGGCGGCGCTTAGCGTCGCCTCGTTTGGTATAGATGTGCTGTAAAGAAGGGTGTGGGCTGGCTGCTATGACTGATGCCATTGAGGTTCTGCGAATTGATTCGCTCGATGACGAGCGGCTCGATGCCTACGTTCGATTGACCGAGCGCGAGCTGCGCTGCGTGCTGGAGCCGCAAAAGGGCATCTTTATCGCCGAGAGCGCCAAGGTTATCGAGCGCTCGGTGCGTGCCGGATACGAGCCGGTGAGCTTTCTTTTGGGTGAACGCTGGCTCGACCAGATGATGCCGCTGTTTGAGCGTCTGTTTGTGCGCGAGGGCGCGGATCCGGTTCCTGTGTTCGTGGCCTCCATGGAGCTTATGGAGCAGTTGACGGGCTTTAACGTGACGCGCGGTGCGCTCGCGGCGTTTCGTCGTCCGCGCCAGATTCCGGTTGATGAGTTCTTGGGTGGCGTCGTCGAGGCGGCGGGCGAGCGCCCGGTGCGCGTGTGCGTGCTCGAGGGTATTGTCGACCACACGAACGTGGGTGCGATTTTCCGCTCGGCCGCTGCGCTCAATGTCGACGGTATTTTGGTCAGTCCGACGTGCTGCGACCCGCTGTATCGTCGCTCGGCTCGTGTAAGCATGGGCACGGTGTTTCAGGTGCCGTGGACGCGTATTGGCAGCGAGGCGCGCGTGTGGCCGCACGATGGCCTGGCTGCGCTGCACAATGCCGGTTTTTCGTGCGCTGCGATGGCGTTGACGGACGATTCCGTATCGCTGGACGATCCCGTGCTGCAGGAGATTGACCGCTTGGCAATCTTTATGGGTACCGAGGGTACCGGCTTGGGCGCCAAGACTATCGCAGGCTGCGACCGAGCCGTGCGCATTCCGATGGCGCACGGGGTCGATTCGCTCAACGTGGCCGCGGCGAGTGCCGTTGCCTTTTGGCAGCTGTGTCCGCACGTGAGCAATGAGTATCACTACCAGCCGGGGCTGTATCACTAGGCAGTTATTCCGCACCGCGCTCTAATTCGAGGTGTTTCGGTCGCCGCCAGTCGGCGCTAAGCTGGTTTTGGCTTTGGTTTTAAATTGCTGTTTTGTTGTTTGTCGTATGCTTGTGGGGAGGGCGTGTGGCTAAGAAATCTACGGCTATCGATGTAACGCAAGGTGTTATTTGGCAGCAATTGCTGTCGCTGTGCGTTCCCATCTTCTTTAGCTCGTTTTTTCAGCAGGCCTACACGCTTATCGGTACCTATATCGTCGGCCAGTTTGGCGGTAAGCTCGCATTGGGCGGCATCCAGGCCACGATGGTGCTCACCGAGCTCTGCATTGGCTTTTGCGTTGGCGTCGGCGCCGGCTGCGCGGTCATTACCGGTCAGTATTTTGGCCAGCACGATGATGAGCGACTGAGCCGTTCGGTCCATACGGCCATGACGCTCGCGCTGGTGGGCGGTATCGTTTTCTCGATTCTTGGCATAGTGTTCGTTGAGCCCATGCTGGTGCTTATGAACACGCCGCATGAACTATTGGCCGAGGGCGTGGCCTATGCTCGTTGCTATTTTGCCGCCATGGTTGCGGCGCTGCTACTCAATATGGGAACGGCACTGCTGCGCGCCGTGGGCGACACGCGCGGGCCTGCTGTGATTATCGCTTCCGGCTGCCTTGTTAATGCGGTGCTGGATGTCATCTTCGTTGCTGTGCTTCATATGGAGGCTCTGGGCTGCGGCATCGCGGTGGCGCTGACCATTTGCTCCAATGCCACGATGATCGTGATTCGTATGATGCACGCACCGGGTGCGTGGCGGCTTTCACTGTCCAAACTCGGCATTGATCCTGGCATTTGTAAGAGCATGATCTCGTGTGGTCTGCCGCTTGGTTTTCAGTCTGCTGCGTATTCGATTTCCAACGTTTTGATTCAGGTGTCGGTCAACTCGTTTGGCGCCGATGTCACCACGGCGTGGGGTCTTTCGGGCCGCCTAGATGGCATTGTCTGGATGGTTACCGAGGCGCTTGGCGTGTCGATCACCACGTTCTCGGCGCAGAACTTTGGCGCGCGCAACTACGAGCGCATGCGCAAGGGCTACCATACGTCGCTCGTGCTGTCGTTTATGCTCATTGGTGGCCTGTCTGCCGTGCTGCTGGTGTTCTCGGGCCGGCTGTCGCGTTTGTTTGTCGACGATGCTTCGATTTCGGCGTACACCACGACCATCCTCCATTTCATTGCGCCGTTCTATGCGATTTTCTCGATTATCGAGAACGCCTCGGGTTCCATCCGCGGCGCCGGCGTGAGTCTGCAGCCTATGATGCTCACCATCTTTGGCACCGTCGTACTCAGAGTGATTTGGGTGTTTGCGATCATGCCCTTCGATCCGTCGCTCGAGCATCTACTGCTGGTCTACCCCGTAACCTGGCTCATCACCGCAACCATGTTCACCATCTACCACCACAGCGGCAACTGGCTAGACCGCGCCACCGCCTAATGGTCCCTTGGGGACGGAGGAAAACGGATCATTGGCTGGCGATAAGGCGAAGTGATCCGTTTTCCTCCGTCCCCTTTGC
Organism: Collinsella sp.; assembly: GCA_048189585.1. GTDB lineage: Bacteria > Actinomycetota > Coriobacteriia > Coriobacteriales > Coriobacteriaceae > Collinsella. The sequence continues at coordinate 197,173 of DBEZHA010000007.1, forward strand.
ATCAATTAGTATTCGATGCCTTGGCGGTCTAAGAGGCCTTCGTCGAAGTAATGTTTTATGGGACGCATTTCGGTAACCAGGTCGGCGAGGTCCGCGAGGGGCAGCAGGCCGCGGCCGGTGAGCACGAGCTCCGTGGTGGCGGGCTTTATCGCAATCAGTTCCTCGACATCCTCTCGCGCCCCAAAGCAGCCGTCGTCTTGCCCTTGCCGTCGCCCGTATAGATTTGAACCTTGCCGACTTCCAGTGATGCCATCTCTGTCTTTTCGTGCCCGGCGTCGGTTTATCGCCGTCCGGGTTGGGTATTCTAGAAAGCATTATTAACCCCAGTAGATGGAGTTCAAGCAGATGGAGATGGATGACAACAAGCGTAGACGGAATATGATCCTCTACGTGCTCATCGCCTTCGTCGTCTACCTCGTGCTCTCGACCGTTCTGTTCCCCAACATCGGTCACACGCAGCAGATTACGAAGACCGATTACTCGACGTTTGTCAAAGCGCTCGACAAGAAGAGCGTCGAAAAGGTCGAGTACAACACCGACGACTATACGATTTATTACACCAAGAAGGGCGAGGACGAGAACATCGCCTATAAGACGACCGGTGTGCCGAATGATGCGGGCTTTACCGATCGCGTGCTTGAGTCTGGCGCTTCGCTGGAGTCGGTCGTTCCCGATAAAAACTCGGGTTTGATGACCTACTACCTGCTCACGCTCATCCTTCCCATGGCGATTTTCTTCCTCATCGGTTGGTGGCTCAACCGCCGCATGAAGAAGGCTATGGGCGATGACGGCCCGTCGATGAACTTTGGCGGCGGCGGTTTTGGCGGCGGCGGACTGGGTAAGTCCGGCGCGCGCGTGATCGCCTCCAAGGACGTGGGCGTGACCTTTAAGGATGTCGCCGGCCAGGAAGAGGCCAAGGAGTCCCTCAAGGAGGTCGTTGACTTTCTGGAGAAGCCGCAGCGCTACGAGGAGATCGGCGCCAAGCTGCCGCGTGGTGCTCTGCTTGTCGGCCCTCCGGGTACTGGTAAAACCCTGCTTGCCAAGGCTGTGGCCGGCGAGGCGGGCGTGCCGTTCTTTAGTATTTCTGGTTCTGAGTTTGTTGAGATGTTCGTCGGCCGCGGTGCCGCAAAAGTTCGCGACCTGTTTAAGCAGGCCAAGGAAAAGGCCCCGTGCATCGTCTTTATCGATGAGATTGATACCATCGGCAAGAAGCGCGATGGCGGCGGCTTTAGCGGCAACGATGAGCGCGAGCAGACGCTCAACCAGCTGCTGACCGAGATGGACGGTTTCGATAACCACAAGGGTATCGTCGTCCTCGCTGCCACCAACCGTCCCGACAGCCTCGATCCCGCTCTGCTGCGCCCCGGTCGTTTTGATCGCCGCATCCCCGTCGAGCTGCCCGACCTGACCGGCCGTAAGAACATTCTTGAGCTGCATGCCAAGAGCGTGAAGACACAGCCGCCGATCGACCTGACCGCGATTGCCCGCGCCACGCCCGGTGCCTCGGGCGCCGACCTGGCCAACATCATCAACGAGGGCGCCCTGCGAGCCGTCCGTGAGGGTCGCAAGCGTGCCACGCAGGACGATTTTGAGGAGTCGGTGGAGGTCGTCATTGCCGGTCAACAGCGTAAGTCCACGGTGCTGTCCGACCACGAGAAGCAGGTCGTTTCTTATCACGAGATCGGCCATGCCATCGTCGCTGCCCGCCAGAAGGGCTCTGCGCCGGTCACGAAGATCACCATCGTGCCGCGCACGAGCGGTGCTCTTGGTTATACCATGCAGGTCGAGGAGGATGAGCGCTTCCTGACCACACGCCAGGAGGTCCTGGACAAGCTCGCCGTCTACTGCGGTGGCCGTGCGGCCGAGGAGCTCATCTTTGGAGAGATGACGACCGGCGCCGCTAACGACATCGAGCAGGCCACCAAGCTCGCCCGTAATATGGTGACGCGCTTTGGTATGTCCGACGAGTTTGGCATGATGGCGCTCGGTACCGTGCAGAACGCGTATCTCAATCAGGACACGTCGCTCACCTGCGCCCCCGGTACGGCCGAGCGCGTGGACGCGATTGTCGCCAAGCTGATCGAGGATGCGCACGACCGCGCTCTGCAGATCCTCAAGGAGAACAAGTTCAAGCTCCATGAGCTGGCTCGTTATCTGTACAAGAAGGAGACGATCACGGGCGAGGAGTTCATGAACCTCCTCACGCGCGAGAATCCGCTGATGCCCAAGCAACAGTAACGCCGCGGTCGAACCAGTAAACGCCGACGCCCCATTTGAGCAGCTTTCTCAAATGGGGCGTTTTGCTTGAGAGGGATGGAAATGAAGATCGTGGTGAGCGCCTGCTTGATGGGCGAGAGCTGCAAGTATAACGGGCTCGATAACTACCACCGCGCGTTGGTCGAGGCTTGCGAGCGCACGGGGACCGAGGTCCTCCTCGTGTGCCCTGAGGTCTTTGGCGGCCTGCCCACGCCGCGCAAGCCGTCCGAGATTGTGAACGGCGAGGTCCGTACCTGCGAGGGCATCTCGGTTGATCGCGAATTTCGCCTGGGTGCCCAACGTGCGCTCGATATGTGCGAGCAGGCAGGCGGACCGGAAGAGATAGTCGCGTGCATCCTTCAGGACCGCAGCCCCTCGTGCGGCGCGGGCCTCATCTACGACGGAACATTCAGTGGCACCCTCACGGCGGGCAACGGCGTCTTCGTTGATTTACTGCTCCGCCACGGTTATCGTGTGATCCCGGCTTGCGAGTTCGATCCCAGCATGCTGGAGCAATAAAAAACCACCACAAGGGCACTGCTCCCTCGTGGTGGTTTTGGGCTAGGCCTAGAGCGTGTGGCCGTAGGCGTTGGCGGCCTTGATGGCGGCGGCGAACTTTTCGTCGGTGAAGGGCTCGGGGTTTCCCTGCTTCCACTCGTTGGTGGCGTGTGCATATTCGCACAGGGCAGGGATGTCGACCTCGGAAAGTCCGACTTGCTCAAGCGTTACGGGCAGGCCCATCTGCTTGTTAAAGGCGGCGTAGCGCTCAAGGTTCTCGGTATCGCCCGTATAGGCGAACAGCACGAGCACGCCCAGGCTCACGACCTCGCCGTGCAGATAAGTTTCCTCGCGCGGAATGCTGCACGTCGCATTGTAGAACGCGTGCGCCACGCTCGAGTTGTAGTAGTAATCGTTTTGGTTGGTCAGGTTCGAGACATAGCCCGTGTTGACCACGATGTCGAGCGCGATCTGCTTGACGGCCTCGCTCGACAGATTCCGGCGCACGTCCTCAAGACCCTGGACGCCATAAGTAAACAGCGGCTCGGAGCAGGTGTGGGCGAGTGCCAGGCCAAGACCGGCGGTATGCTCCAAATTGCCGGCGCTCGTGGCGTATTCGACCTCAGGCTGCTTAGACAGGGCATCGCCCACGCCGGCCCAGAAGTACTCCGCCGGAGCTTCGGCGATGATCTTGGGGTTGATGAAGATGTGCGCCGGTCGGTTGGGGTACGAATAGCCCTCGAGCGAGCCGTCGTCGTTGTACACGACGGCAATGGCGGTCGCGGCGGAGCAGTTAGAACAGATCGTCGGGACGGTGAAGACGATCTTCTTGAGCTCGATGGCAGCTGTCTTGACGGTGTCGAGCGCCTTGCCGCCGCCGCATGCGATGAGCACGTCGGCTTCCTGGCAGGCAGGGGAGTTCACGACCTTGGCGATATTGGCACGCGTACTGTTGGTGCCATAGACGCGGGTCTCCAGGACCTCGACATCGGTACCTTCAAGTGCCGCCTCGATTCCCGGCAGCGCCGCAGCCAGGGCTCGCTTGCCGCCAATGATGGCGACTTTCTTCGCGCCGTACTCCGCCAGTGCGGTTGGCAGCTCGGTAAAGCAATCCTCGCCAACGGTGTAGTCGCTCATTCCAATCGTGCGCATAGCAACCTTCTTTCGTTCGATAGAGTGCTTTCAGGTATTTTGCTCCTAGAGAAGGGCTGTCATAGCGAGAAATTTCGAACGTATAAAACCAGTGTTGAGGGTTTTTTGCCGGCGCGGAACGTGCTAGCATACTCCGCATAAGCGTTGATGGGGACGAGTAGTCGGCCGTCCGCATGTTACAGAGAGCGGGGAGCGCTGAGATCCCGTGCATGCGACCGATGAAAATCACCCCGGAGCTGCGGTCCCAACGGACGTGCCGCGCAGGTTCGTCTTAGTAGACATCGCCGAGATGGTCGTCGATACAGGCCAGCCGAGTAACGGATGCGAGCGCGCGAATACGCGGGCGAGGGCATCTAAGCTGGGTGGTTAAGCGAAGAGCTTTTGCGGGCGTGCAGCCCGTTTTGCGGCGCTTCGTCCCAGCTTGTAGGGACGGGCGCTTTTTTGGTGCCCAGAGGGCGTGCGCGCCCATGACATGAAAGGGGTACCGTGGCAAACGAGTACAAGCAGACGATGAATTTGCCCAAAACCGGATTTCCCATGCGTGCCGGTCTTTCCAAGTCCGAGCCCAAGCGACTCAAGGACTGGCAGGACAACAAGGTCTACGAGCAGGTTCTGAAGAAGAACGAGGGTCACAAGAAGTTCGTGCTGCACGACGGCCCTCCGTACGCCAACGGTCCGATCCACATCGGCCATGCCATGAACAAGATTTCCAAGGACATGATCAACCGCTACTGGATGATGCAGGGCTATGAGGTTCCCTATGTCCCCGGTTGGGACTGCCATGGCCAGCCGATCGAGCATAAGGTCGAGGAGAAGCTCGGCACCGAGAAGTTCAACCAGACCTCTACGGCTCAGATCCGCGAGCTCTGCAACGAGTTCGCTGTCGAGAACATTGAGCTGCAGAAGGCGGGCTTCCGTCGCCTGGGCGTGCTCGGCGATTGGGACAACCCCTATTTGACGCTCTATCACCAGCACGACGCTGCCGACATCGAGGTCTTCAAGGCCATGTTCGACAAGGGCATGATCTATCGCGGTCACAAGCCCGTCCACTGGTGCAAGCACTGCCACACCGCGCTGGCCGAGGCCGAGATCGAGTACTCCGACGAGACGAGCCCGTCCATCTTCGTGCGCTTCGAGATGACCTCCAAGCCCGCCGGCCTCGAGAACTTCGACGGCCCGGTTGACTTCATCATTTGGACGACCACGCCGTGGACCATCCCCTCCGACCAGGCAGTTTCCCTCAAGCCCGGCGCCGCCTACGTCGCCGTTGAGCACGATGGTCGTGCCGAGGTCATGCTCGAGGACCTGGCTCCCAAGTGCTGCGAGGAGTTTGGCTGGGAGTACACCCCGGTTATGGTCGACGGCAAGCCCTATGTGGTTCCCGCTGAGACCTTCCACCACATCCACTACAAGCAGCCGATCTTTGACGGCGTTGAGGGCGTGGCACTACTTGCCGATTACGTCGGTGTCGATGACGGTACCGGTATCGTCCACAACTCTCCCGGCCACGGCGTCGACGACTACTTCGCCTGCCTCAAGGAGGGCATCACCGACATCTGCATGCCGGTCGATGACGACGGCAAGTTCTACACCGGCGAGGAGTTTGGCACCGGTGGCCCCTTCAGCGGCATGGACACCGATGAGGCAAACCCGCACATCATCGAGTTCCTGCGCGAGCGCGGCACCCTGGTCCTCGAGAAGAAGATCACGCACAGCTATCCGCACTGCTGGCGCTGCAAGCACCCGGTGCTCTTCCGTGCTACCGACCAGTGGTTTGTCTCGATGGACAAGACCGGTTTGCGCGAGCAGGCTGGCAAGGAGGTCCGCGAGAACGTCAAGTGGTATCCGGCCCACGCGGCCAACCGCATCGGTGCCATGGTCGAGCAGCGTCCCGACTGGTGCATCAGCCGTCAGCGCAACTGGGGCGTGCCCATCCCGAGCTACACCTGCGCCGACTGCGGCGAGAAGGTCATGAACGACGCCACGCTCGACGCCGTCATCAAGCTCTTCCACGAGAAGGGCTCCGACGCCTGGTTCACCGACGCTCCCGAGAGCTACCTGGGCGAGGCCTGCGTCTGCCCCAAGTGTGGCGGCCATCACCTCAAGGCCGATAAGGACATCCTCGACGTGTGGTGGGATTCCGGCGTCTCCTGGAAGGCCGTCTGCGAGTATCGCTCCGAGCTGGAGTACCCGGCGGACGTGTATCTCGAGGGCTCCGACCAGCACCGCGGTTGGTTCCAGAGCTCGCTGCTCACCTCGGTGGGTGCCAACGGCCACGCTCCGTACAAGGCAGTCGTCTCGCAGGGCTTCACGCTCGACGGCCAGGGCCGCAAGATGTCCAAGTCGCTCGGCAACGTCATCGACCCCAACAAGGTCTGCGACGAGATGGGCGCCGACATTATCCGCCTGTGGGTTGCCTCCGTCGACACTAGCTCCGACGTCTCCATCGACCACGAGATTCTCGCTCGTACGTCCGATTCCTACCGTCGTTTCCGCAACACGCTGCGCTTCCTGCTTTCCGAGCTCGAGGGCCAGTTTGAGCCCGAGACCGACGGCGTCGCCTTTGCCGATCTGCTGCCGCTCGACAAGCTCATGGTTGCCCGTCTGACCCAGGTCCAGGCCGAGGTCGACGACGCCTACTCCTGCTACGAGTTCCCGCGCGCTTACCGTGCGCTCTACGACTTTGTGGTTACCGAGCTTTCCAACGTGTACCTCGACGCTCTGAAGGACCGTCTGTACTGCGACAAGCCCGGCTCGCTCGAGCGCCGCAGCGCCCAGACCGTGCTCGCCGAGCTCTTCTCGATGCTCATGCGCGACCTGCAGCCGATCCTGTCCTACACGGTCGACGAGGCCATGGCCTATGCGCCCGCTGGCTGCGTTGATCACCAGAAGTACGCCGCGCTGCTCGATTGGTACAAGTCGCCCATCACGGTCGACGAGGCCAATGAGTTTGAGGGCGTGCTCGAGGCTTCGCTCGAACTCCGTAGCGCCGTGACCAAGGCCCTTGAGGATGCCCGCTCCGCTGGCACCTTCACCAAGAGTCAGCAGGTCCGCGTCAAGGCGGTCGTTCCTGCCGAGATGTATGCGCTGCTGACCGGCGACAAGGCCGTCGATCTGGCCGAGTTCTACATCGTCTCCGATGTTGAGCTGACCCAGGGCGAGGAGCTTTCCGTCGCTATCGAGGCTGCCGAGGGCGAGTGCTGCGACCGTTGCTGGAACTACCGCACCACCGTCGGCGAGTACAACGGCCATGCTCACATCTGCAAGCGTTGTGCTGATGCGCTGTAGGTTACGGCGTTCGTAGAACGCCGTAACCTACCGACGCTGCAAACGCCCCTAAGCGGCAATCTGACGTTCAATCGTCGGTCGCGTACCAAAGTACGCTTCCCTCCTCTTTCACGTCACCTTGCTCGCTTAGGGACGTTTTCGCTGTTGGCGACGGTAATGCGGCGTTTCTATGGACCTAGTCGTTGGGGACGTTCTTAAACGACTAGTCAAACAAGAACGTCCCCAACGACTACCTGTGTCATATTTAAGCGGCATTCTGTTTTTCGGAATGTCGCTTTCGTTTTGTGCTGGTTATTTCGCTTGCGTTGGTGGATATGTCGTGCGCTCTGCGTATGGCAATATAAGATGGTTAATTGCGTTCAACGGAATCCGATTGTTCTGAGGGCAGGGGATTGATTTGGGTCGTACTGGGGATATGACGCCGCCTTTGGGTTGGCGGTTGGGTGTTGCTGGTGGGGTGGCGCTGGTTGTGCTGCTTGTTGACCAGTTGACCAAGCTTGCGGTTCGTGCCGTGGGCGATGCACTGCATGTGACCGTCATCCCCGGCGTGATCGACTTCCTGTTTGTCCGCAATATCGGCGCTGCCTTTAGCATGGGCGAGGGGCATGGCATCGCGTTTGCCGTGCTGGCGCTGGCGGTCATTGTCGCTATTGCCGTGTACCTCGTTCGTGCACCTCAGCTCGCCCATCTTGAGGTTGTGGGCATGGCGATGGTTGCGGGCGGTGCTATCGGCAACGCTATCGATCGTTTGGCCTTTGGCTTCGTGACCGATTTTATTGCCACCACCTTCATCGACTTTCCCGTCTTCAATGTGGCCGATATCGGCATTACGGTCGGTGTTGTGCTGGCGCTTATCGGTTACATTTTCTTGAGTCCCGCCGCTCGCGAGGTCGATGCGACTGCTGAGCTCAATGCCCGTGATGAGGCCCGCGCTAAGCGCAAAGCCAAGCAGCGTGGGGAGCGTGCCCGCAAGATTCGCGAAAGGAATGAGCGTTAATGGCCGACATCCATATTCTTGTTGCCGACGATTGCTCTGGCCAGCGTCTCGACGCCTTTCTGGGTGCCAACGACGGCTGCCCCACGCGCTCTGCCTGCGCGCATCTGATCGAGGGCGGCGCCGTAATCGTGAACGGCGAGACCTGTCTGTCAAAAAAGTATGCCGTACGCGCCGGTGACCGCATCTCGGTCGACCTGCCCGAGCCGCACGATCCCACCGATGTGATTCCCGAGGCCATCCCGCTCGACATTCGCTATGAGGACGACTATCTCATTGTGCTCTCCAAGCAGCGCGGGCTGGTGTGCCATCCCGCCCACGGCCACGAGAGCGGCACGCTTGCGAACGCCTTGGTCTACCACTGCGGTATCGATCATCTTGGTACCGTGCAGGGTGAGGACCGCCCCGGCATCGTGCATCGCCTGGATCGCGATACCTCGGGCCTTATGCTCGCGGCAAAAGACGACGACACCCAGCGCGCGCTTCAAAATCTCATTCGCACGCGTACGCTCGACCGCCGCTATATCACGCTTGTCCACGGGCACATCGCCATGGACGAGGGCACCATCAATACCGGTATTGCCCGATCGACGCGCGACCGTGTCAAGATGGCGGTTTCTGACGATCCTTTCGCCCGCCAGGCCATTACGACCTTTAAGGTCCTCGAGCGCTTCGATTCCATGCGTTTTGACGACGGCTATACGCTCGTTGAGTGCCATCTGTTTACCGGTCGCACGCACCAGATTCGCGTGCATATGCGTCATATCAACCACGCCTGCGTGGGCGATCCACTCTACGGCAAGTGCGATGCGCGCGCCGACCAGGGCCTGACCAGGCAGTTCCTTCATTCCTGGCGCGTGGCGTTCGACCATCCCGTGACGGGGGAGCGCATTGAGTGCCGCGACGAGTTGCCGTGGGATCTCGCTGCGGTTCTCGACGATCTGGCTCCGCGCTCGCTCGGTCGCACGGCCGTTGGAGATGAAATCGTTCCGCAGCTCGGTCTTCTCGAAGTCTAGCCAGTATTAGGTGGTTTCTTGAACTCGATTAGCCTGCGGTAAGATATACGATTGTTTACGTTACGCGTTGCTGGGAGCCTGCATGCTCGCCTTTTTACAAACCAACACACCCATCGTGATCTTCAACCAGATTGTCGTCACGCTGCTCACGGTCTGCTTTCTGTACCAGGTGGTCTTCTTTGTCATTGGCGCTCTTCGTGGCGAGGTCGCGCCTCCCAAGGCCAAAAAACTCCATCGCTATGCCTTTTTTATCGCGGCGCATAATGAGGAGGCCGTGATCGCCAACCTCGTTCGCTCCATCAAGGACCAGGATTATCCGTCCGAGCTCATCGAGGTTTTCGTGGTCGCCGATGCCTGCACCGACAACACGGCGCAGCTCGCGCGCGAGGCCGGTGCCATTGTTTACGAGCGCAATGACCTGGCCCGCAAGGGCAAGAGCTGGGTCATGGACTTTGGCTTCGACCGCATCCTTAACGAGTATCCCGACACGTTTGAGGGCTACTTTATCTTCGATGCCGATAACGTCATCTCCCGCGATTACGTGTCCAAGATGAACGATGCCTTTGACCAGGGATTCCACGTGGTCACGAGCTATCGTAACTCCAAGAACTTCGGCAGCTCGTGGATCTCGGCAGCTAATGCCACTTGGTACCTGCGTGAGGCGCGCTTTCTCAACAACGCGCGCAATATCTGCAAGACTTCTTGCGCTGTCTCGGGTTCGGGCTACCTCATCTCCGCCAGCGTTATCGAGGGCATGCACGGTTGGCAGTTCCACACGCTGACCGAGGACATTCAGTTCACCACGTTCTGCGCCATTCACGGCATTCGCATTGGCTATGCGCCGGCGGAGTTCTTTGACGAACAACCCGTGACGTTTAAGGCGTCCTGGAAACAGCGCATGCGTTGGACCAAGGGCTTCTACCAGGTGTTCTTTACTTACGGTAAGCACCTGGTCAAGTCGACCTTCCGCTACCATCGCTTTGCCGCCTACGACATGTTCATGACGATCGCCCCGGGTATGCTGCTGTCGCTCATCTCGATGCTCGCTAATGCGACGTTCTTGATTGTGGGTGGCCTTTCGCATGGTTTCTTGGCTACCGAAGTCGAGATGCAGGCGTGCGCCGCTTCGCTCATTATGACCTTCGCCATGATGTATCAGACCTTCTTTATCCTGGCGCTGCTCACGACTATCTTTGAGTACAAGCACATTCACTGCGCGCAAAAGTGGCGTCTGGTGACTAACCTGTTTACCTTCCCGATCTTTATGTTCAGCTATATCCCCATCACGGTGGCCGCGCTGTTCCTGAAGGTCGACTGGGTGCCGACGCAGCACGCCGTCAACGTTACCCTTGACGAGGTCATGCAAGGCGCCAAATAACCACCACCAAAACCACCGCAAAGGGGACAGGCACCTTTGTGGTGGTTTTTGCTTTTGCGATGCAGCTCGAGGAGGAGTCCGATGGTCTATATCCCGTTTTGGATTTGCATCTTTGCCGGCGTGGCAATTGATGCCCGAGAGCGACGTTTTCCCAATGGGCTTGCCGGCGCATGTGCCGTGGCGGCGTTGGCGGGCGTTTGGCTCGACCTCGGTTTGAACACAGCGCTTGACCACGCCGGTCTTGCGGTCATCGTCTACCTTGCCCTTGTGCTCACTGAGTCGCTCTGGCGGCGCCTTCGCCACGCCCCGGGCATCGGCATGGGGGATGCCAAGGCGCTCTTCGCGCTTTGCACGCTCGACCCTATGGGTGGCATCGTGGCATTTGCCGTCGCACTCCTGGCCCTGGCCCTCTCCTGCCTCTTCACAAAATCGCGCTCCCTGCCATTGCTCCCGTTTTTAGTGCCGATTTTTGCCATAATCGAGGTCGTGGGCTGCACATTATAACCGATTGCGCATCCTTCTTAAGGAGCATGCCATGGCATCTAATCAAGAAACGGCCGTCATTAAGGCGCGCATGGACCGTATTCCCTCGGCGTTGTCGCCCGAACTAGTCGAGCGCATTGTCGCCGATCGTGCTTCGGGCTATGTCAACCCGTATCGTTGCAACGATGATCAGGTCATTCGTCGTATTGATCGCGCCGCTGACAAAGGCACGCTTATGCGTCCGGCGTTTATGCGCGATACTGAAAAGATACTTCATCTTCCGGCGTACACCCGTTATGCAGGTAAAACGCAGGTCTTTAGCTTCCGTAGCAATGACGATCTGTCACGCCGCGGTTTGCACGTGCAGCTTGTGTCTCGCATTGCGCGCGATATCGGTCGCGCCCTGGGGCTCAACTGCGATCTGATCGAGGCGATTGGCCTGGGCCACGACTTGGGACACACGCCTTTCGGCCATGCCGGCGAGCGCTTCCTCAACGATATCTATCATGAGCGTACGGGGCGTTATTTTTTCCATAACGTGCAGTCGGTCCGCGTGCTCGACGCGTTGTATGGCCGCAACGTGTCGCTCCAGACACTCGACGGCATGTTATGCCATAACGGCGAGTACGAGCAGCGTGTGTTTGAGCTCTCGGACATGAGCTCCTTTGACCAGTTTGACCAGACGGTTGAGGATTGCATTGCCACGGGCTATAGCGCAATTGAGCATCTGCGTCCCATGACGCTCGAGGGCTGCGTCGTTCGCATTTCGGATATTCTTGCCTACGTCGGTCGTGACCGTCAGGATGCGATCGCGGCGGGCCTGCTGTCACCCGACGCTTTTGTTGATGGCCGGGGCGGTGCCTACAACAGTTGGATCCTTACGCACGCTTCCGTCGATATCGTGGAGCATAGCTATGGTAAGCCACGCATCGAGATGAGCGAGGACCTGTTTGAGGAGATCCGCCGTGCCAAGCGCGAGAACTACGAGAAGATCTATAGCAAGGGCGGTATCGAAGGCGACTCCGAGGCGGAGCTGCGTGAGGCGTTCGTAAAGCTCTACGACCGTTGCCTGCAGGACATAAATGAAGGCGACGAGTCTTCGTACATCTTTAAGCACCATATTTCGCGCATTGAGCAGCAGCTTTTCTACTACGATCGCACCTATGCCTGGCAGGACGACAAGGATCAAGCCGTGGTGGATTATATCGCGAGCATGACGGACGGTTATTTCTGCGAACTGACGAGCAAGCTGTTCCCTGGTCTGGAGTTTCCGCACCGTACCTATATTAACGAACGGTAGTTCGTATATATTCGGTATACTGGTTAGTTGAAAACGTTTTTGATTGATGCACGGGATGGCTATGGACGACCTTTTTTCTGCCTCGACGCGCGAGCGTTCCTTTAAAAATGCGCCGCTCGCGGTGCGCATGCGACCCAATTCGCTCGACGAGTACGTGGGCCAGCAAAAGGCCGTCGGTAAGGGTTCATGGCTGCGTGCCGCGATTGAGCACGATGTGCTTTCGAGCGTGATTCTGTACGGGCCTGCCGGTACGGGTAAGACGACGCTGGCCCATATTATCGCCAACCATACCAAGAGCGAGTTTGTCGAGGTCAGTGCCGTGACGGGTACCGTGAAGGACTTGCGCCGCCTGATTGACGAGGCCAAGACGCGCCTGAATACGTACGACCGTCGCACCATCCTGTTTATCGACGAGATTCACCGCTTCTCTAAGTCGCAGCAGGATGCCCTGCTGCATGCAGTTGAGAACCGTACCGTCATTATGATTGGCGCTACGACAGAGAACCCGTACTTTGAGGTCAACTCGGCACTGTTGTCGCGCGGGCGCGTGGTGGAGCTTGAACATCTGAAGGATGAGGATATCGCCACGCTTATTGAGCGTGCGCTCGAGGCACCACAGGGCTTGAACGGAAAGTTCTCGGCCGATGAGGATACGGTCAAGACCATTTGCACGCTGGCAGCGGGTGACGCTCGCTCGGCGCTCACGACGCTCGAGCTTGCGAGCGAGATTGCCGTCACGCGTCCCGATACCGAGGGAACGCCAGCGCCTGCGGCGGGGGAGCGCTATCCCATCACCGTGGATGACGTGAAGATTGCCAACCCGCGTCGCGGCTTTACGTATGACAAAAACGGCGACATGCACTACGACATCATCAGTGCGTTCATCAAGTCCATGCGCGGTAGTGACCCCGATGCCACGATCTATTGGCTCGCGCGCATGATCGATGCTGGGGAGGATCCTAAGTTTATCGCTCGCCGCATTATGATTCACGCTTCTGAGGATGTTGGCAACGCCGACCCGCAGGCGCTTTTGGTGGCGCATGCCGCGTTTAAGTCTGCCGAGGTCATTGGCTATCCTGAATGTCGCATTAACCTGGCACAAGCTGCGCTCTATGTGTGCTTGGCGCCTAAGTCGAATGCCTGCGAGGCCTCGATCGATGCGGCTCTGGCGGATATCCATAGCAGTGGCCTTCGTGAGGTGCCCAGCTATCTGCGCGATCGTCACCGCCCTGGTAGCGATGAGTACGGCGTGTACAAGTATCCGCACGATTATCCCGAAGGCTGGGTCGATCAGCGCTACTTGCCCGAAGGCCTGGAGCGTGGTGCCTTTTGGCAGCCTGCCGGCCGCGGTTGGGAAGAATGGCGCGTAGAGCAAAGCGAACGCGACCGCAGCGGGAATGCACCGAAGTAGCTGCTGATAATTTTGTCCCACGTTGCTGCTCTTGGCATGTTCGGCCCCCTTTGGGGTACCATGAAAAGCGTCTGTATTTCGATTCTTCCGGGAGGCTTATATGAGTCCCATTCAAATCGCCTTGCTGCTGCTCGCCGTTGCCGGCGTGTGGGCCATCGCTGAGCTCGCGCTTACCCTGCGCAAGACCCGCAATGTTGTCGACTCGCTCGATAAGACCGTGAACGACCTCAACAACACCATCGCCGAGGCTCAGCCTGTGGTGGCAAAGCTCGATGGCGCTGTCGATGAGCTTACGCCGGCGCTTGCCCAGATGGAGCCGCTCCTCAAGTCGAGCAAGACCGCCGTCGACGCCCTTACCTCCAATCTCGTAGAGGTCGAAGCCGTGGTTCGCGATATTTCCGAGGTCACCGGCAGTATGGCCGAGGCCAGCAATGCCGTGTCGAGTGTGACCGACTCCGCTGCCGGTGCCGTGCAGAAACTCTTTAACAAGGTGAAGACTCCCGCGGCCGACGCCGAGCGCAAGCTTTCCGCTGCCGAAGAAGCCGAGCAGCCGACCGAGCGTGTCCTGATTGGCGAAGCCGGGGACGATGTCGCTGCTGGTGACAATGATGCACAGAAGCCTGCTGCTAAAGCAGCCCAGTATTACACCTACACGCCCGCCGAGACCACTGAGGAGTCCTGCGATGAGTAGCGAAGCAACTTGCCCCATTACGCTGACCGTTGCCGGCGACCCGCGTCTGGCGCGCCTTGTGCGCATGACGGCGGCAAATGTCGGTGCGCTCTGCTCCATGTCCGTCGATCGCATCGAGGACATTCGTATGGCTGCAGAGGAAGCATTTATTTTCGGCTGTACGGCTATTGATTCCGATGACATCTCGATCAAATTCGATGCCGACGAATCTCACGTTGGCATGACCTTTACCTTTGGCGACCAGGCCACCGTCGACGAGGATGACCAGGCCGCTGTGTATGCCGAGCTCATTTTGGCGAGCGTGTGTGATTCCTACGAAAAGACTGCGGCGCCCCTGACGCTTTCCCTCGACCTCAAGGCGGATATCTAATATGACCGAACGTTCCCGGAGCGGTAAGACCGCTTGGGACAAGGAGAAAACCCGCGAGCTGTTTCGTCGCTACAAGGAGACCGGTGATCCGGACGCCCGCGAACAGCTCGTCATGTCCCATATGAACCTGGTAAGGTTTCTTGCCAACAAATTTAAGAATCGCGGCGAGCCGCTCGACGACCTCATGCAGGTCGGCTATCTGGGTTTGCTCAAGGCTATCGACCGCTTTGACCCCGAGCGCGGACTCGAGTTCACGACGTTTGCGACACCCACTATCCTGGGCGAGATCAAACGCCATTTCCGCGACAAGGGCTGGAGCGTGCGCGTACCGCGTCGTCTGCAGGAGCTCTCGGCCAAGGTCAACCAGGCTACTGACAAACTTACCAACGAGCTGCAGCGTTCGCCCAAGGTTGAGGAGATCGCTGAGTATCTAGATGTGACTGTCGATGAGGTCCTCGAG
Organism: Collinsella sp.; assembly: GCA_048189585.1. Lineage (GTDB taxonomy): Bacteria > Actinomycetota > Coriobacteriia > Coriobacteriales > Coriobacteriaceae > Collinsella. The sequence continues at coordinate 212,470 of DBEZHA010000007.1, forward strand.
GCTATGGAATCGTCTTCGGCCTATACCTCGGTGCCCATCGAGGCTCCTGGTGCGTCCGATTCCGACGATGCCCCCTCGATTCTCGACCGTTACGCCGACGACGACAACGAGCTCGACTTTACCGATGACCGTCTAGTGATCGAGGAAGCCATCCGTGATTTCTCGCCGCGCGAGCGCGAGGTGATCGAGCTGCGCTTTGTGAAGGGCATGACCCAGATCGAGATCGCCAAGAAGCTTGGTATTTCTCAGGTGCAGGTTTCGCGTCTGCTGCGCCGCACGCTTAAGAAGATTCAGGACAAGATCGACCCCGACGGAGTGATGATTCGTTCATGAGTGATCACCCCCAACAAACCGATCGCGTGCTGCGCGACACCCGCATTCTGACGCTGCGCATTTGGGCTGTTGTCGGCTGCATTGTTATTGCTTCTGTCATCTTTAACCTTATGGGCATCCTGGCACCGGTTATCGAGTTTCTCGCTGTTGGTTCCATCATTGCCTTTGTGATGTCCCCGATCACCAACTGGCTCGAGCACCATGGCGTGAATCGCGGCATCGGTTCGCTTATCGCGCTTATTGTTGTTGTTGCCGTGCTCGTCGGTGTCGTTTGCATCTTGTCGCCGATTCTCTTTGGCCAGATCATGGAAGTCCTGAGCCGCCTGCCCGAGCAGCTTCGTGTTGCTGGTGGCGATCTCAACGAGATGATCTCGCATGCCAAGACGCTCAACAACACGCCGCTCAAGGAGTATTTGGACGATAATCTTTCGTCGCTGGTTGCCGTGGCATCGAAGTATGTGTCTCAGATTGCCGCCGAGCTTGGTCGTGGTGTGTTCCCGCTCATCACCAATACAGCGTCGCAGCTGTTTGTTATCTTCCTTGGCCTGGTGCTTGCCTACTGGATGGCCTGCGACTACCCTCGCATGCACCACGAGATTTGCACCATCATCGGTCAGGAGAAGGAGACCTCGTACCGCTTTATGGTCGCCATTCTTTCTCGCTCTGTCGGCGGCTACATGCGCGGTATGGTCGTGACGTCCATCTGCGGTGGTTTCCTCGCCTTTATCGGTTTTATGATCATCGGCCATCCGTATGCGGCGCTCATGGCTATCTTTACCGGCATCATGCATTTGGTTCCGGTCGTCGGTCCTTGGGTGAGCGCAGCAATCGCCACGGTACTCGGTTTCATGTTCAGCCCCATGTTGGCGTTTTGGACGCTTATCGTGACGATGATCGCGCAAAACGTCACCGATAACGTGATTTCGCCTAAGGTTATGCAGAGCTCGGTGCAGGTGCATCCCATCATGAGCCTCACGGCTCTCGTTATTGGTTCGGCACTCATGGGGCCCATCGGCATGATTATTGCCATCCCGCTTTGTGCGGCCCTCAAGGGCATCTTCGTGTACTACTTCGAGAATGAGACCGGCCGTCAGCTTGTGGCCTATGACGGAGCCGTGTTTAAGGGCACGCCGTACCGCGATGCCGATGGCAATCCGGTCGCCGCCTACGACGCGCTCGGCGACGGCACCTTCATCTATGAGTCCGAGCTCATCGGTAACGAGACTGCGCCCGAGGCCAAGGCCATGCCCAAGCCCGAGCTCGATAATCCCTGGATTAAGCTCTCGCGCCTGCAACCCGATGCCACGGGCTTCTTCAAGAACCCCTTCGCCAAAGACGATGATTCCAACTCGGACGACGATACCAATACCGGCATCGACGGCTCCATGGACGATGATGACAACTAGCGGGGTAATTTGAGTCAACATTCATACGCGCTAACATGCAATTTCGCTGAAGGGCCGGCATTGTGCCGGCCCTCTTTTTTGCATGTGTGCGGCGGGATGGTAATATCGTTACGTTTGAACTGTTTCGATGTGAAACCGAGGAGATTCCCTCTATGAGTGCTGACTACCCGTCAATGACTACGGCCGAGATCCGCTCCAAGTTCCTCAACTTCTTTGAGGAGCGCGGTCTTAAGCTCTATCCTTCTTCGTCCCTCGTCCCCGATGATCCCTCGCTGCTGCTTGCCAACGCCGGCATGAACCAGTTTAAGGAGTACTACCAGGGCAAGAAGACCATGAAGGAGATCGGCGCGATCTCTTGCCAGAAGTGCGTCCGCACCAACGACATCGATTGCATCGGCGAGGACGGCCGTCACCTGTCCTTCTTCGAGATGCTCGGCGACTTCTCCTTTGGCGGCGTCTCCAAGCAGCAGGCCTGCGCTTGGGCCTTTGAGCTCATTACCAAGGAGTTCAAACTGCCGCTCGACCGCCTGTACTTCACCGTCTTTACCGAGGACGATGAGACCCATGACGTGTGGCGCTCCCTGGGCGTTGCCGAGGATCACATTTCTCGCCTGGGCGAGGACGACAACTTCTGGGCCGCTGGCCCCACCGGCCCCTGCGGTCCGTGCTCTGAGATCTACTTTGATATGGGCGAGGAGGTCGGCTGCGGCAGCCCCGACTGCAAGCCTGGCTGCGACTGCGACCGCTTCCTGGAGTTCTGGAACCTCGTCTTTACCCAGTACGACCGCCAGGAGGACGGCTCCATGCCGGAGCTGCCGTATCGCAACCTCGATACGGGTATGGGCCTGGAGCGCATGGCCGCCATCATGCAGCATAAGACCGCCAACTACGACGGCGATCTGATGCAGCACCTCATCAAGCTCGGTGAGAAGATCAGCGGCAAGACCTATGACGCCGATGACTACTCCGGCGTCAGCCGCTCGCTGCGCATCATCGCCGATCACTCCCGTGCCGTCGACTTTATGATCTCGGACGGCATCCTCCCCGGTAACGAGGGTCGCGAGTACGTCCTTCGCCGTCTGCTCCGCCGTGCCGTGTTCCACGGTCGCCTGCTGGGTATCGAGGGTGCCTTCCTGACCAAGTTCATCGACGAGGTCAACGCTCAGATGGGCGAGGCCTATCCCGAGTTGCTCAAGAACGTCGCGCTCGTCAAGGGTATCGTTGCCTCCGAGGAGGAGCGCTTCTCCACGACGCTCGACAACGGCCGCGTCTACCTGGATGAGGCGCTGGCAGCGCTTGCCGAGGGCGCTGTGCTTCCGGGCGATGTTGCCTTTAAGCTGCACGACACCTTTGGTTTCCCCATCGACCTAACCGTCGAGATCGCCGGCACCGCTGGTCACGACGTCGACATGGACGGCTTCACTGCCTGCATGGAGGACCAGAAGGCCCGCGCCCGCGCCAATGCCAAGGGCGACGCCTGGGGCAGCTTCAACGACGTGTGGGTCGAGCTTTCCGACAAGGTCGCAGCGACCGAGTTCGACGGCTATGACAACGATGTGATCGAGGGCGCCAAGGTTGTCGCCATCGTGCGCAACGGCGAGTCCGTCGAGTCCGCTGCCGCCGGCGAGGACGTCGAGGTCGTGCTTGACCGCACCCCGTTCTATGCCGAGATGGGTGGCCAGCAGGGCGATGCCGGCGAGCTTTCCGCCGAGGGCGTTTCGCTGACCGTTTCCGATACCAAGAACCACAACGGCCTGTATGCTCACGTCGCCCACGTTGCCGAGGGCACGCTGACTGTCGGTGCCGCTGTTACCGCCGCGCTCGACGCCGAGCGCCGTGGCTTCTTGCGCCGCAACCACACCGCCACGCACCTGCTCGACGCCGCCCTTAAGCAGGTCCTGGGCGAGCACGTCTCCCAGGCCGGCTCGCTGGTGACGCCCGAGCACCTGCGCTTTGACTTTACGCACTTCGAGGCTCTGTCCTTCGAGCAGCTCAAGGCTGTCGAGGACCTGGTCAACCAGCAGATCTTCGCTTCCAAGCCGGTCGTGACCCGTGTCATGGGCATCGACGAGGCTAAGGCTGCCGGCGCTGTCGCTCTGTTTGGAGAGAAGTACGGCGATGTCGTCCGCGTCGTCTCCGTGGGCGCCGAGGACCAGCCGTTCTCCCGCGAGCTCTGTGGTGGCACCCATGCCGCCAATACCGCCGAGATTGGCCTGTTCAAGATCATTTCCGAGTCCTCCACGGGCTCCAATGTCCGCCGTATCGAGGCCGTGACCTCTAAGGGTGCCCTCGACTACATGGCCGACCGCCTGGCGCTCGTTGACGCCGCCGCCGCTGCGCTCAAGTGCCGCGTCGACGAGGTTCCCGCCCGCGTGGAGAACCTGCAGGCCGAGCTGCGCGAGACGTCCAACAAGCTCAAAAAGGCTCTGACCGGTGGCTCCTCCGACGCCATTTCCAGTGCCATCGAGGGTGCTGTCGAGCTCGGCGGCTACAAGCTAGTCGTCGCTGAGCTCCAGGGCCTTGAGGCTGCCGACCTGCGCAACGTATGGGATACCGTGCATCAGAAGGTCGCCGGCCCTGTCGCTTGTGTCGTCGCCAGCGTGACTGAGAAGGGCACCCCGGCCCTGCTCGCCGCCGGCTCTGATGACGCCGTCAAGGCCGGTTTCCACGCCGGCAACGTGATCAAGCAGATCGCGGGCCTGGTCGACGGTCGCGGTGGCGGCCGTCCCAACATGGCTCAGGCTGGTGGCAAGAACGCCGCCGGCATCGCCGATGCCCTCGCGGCCGCCAAGACCGCGCTCGGCGCCTAAGAATCTAGGTAGTCGCTGTGGTCGCGCTTGCGCTGGACATAGGGGAGACCAGGATCGGCATCGCCGTCTCGAGCCGTGATGGCAAGATGGCGATGCCCGTCAAGGTGCTTCCGGCTGCCGAGGTCACTGGCATGGCAAAGACGTTTCGCTACTTGGTCGAGGACTATGAGCCCGATATCCTGGTAAGCGGACGTCCCTTGACCATGGCTGGTGAGCCCGGCCCCCAGGCCGAGCGCGTTGCCGCCGTGGCGCAAAAGATTGCCGACGAGCTCGATCTTCCGCTGGAGTTTGAGGACGAGCGTCTGTCCTCGCAAGAGGCCAAGCGTATCCTGCGCGAGCAGGGCCTCAACGAAAAGCAGATGAGGGGCAAGATTGACATGATCGCCGCCAGCCTGTTCTTGCAGACATGGCTCGATCGTAAAAACGAGGAGGTTTCGCATGCCTAGCGCTTCCGATCCGCGCCGGCAGAGTCGTCAGGGTCAGCCCTCGTCGCGCCCTACTCAGCCTGGTCAGCGCCCTGCGCAGCCGACGCAGCGCGCAGCTCAGCCTGCCGCGCTTCCGGTGCAGTCCTCCTCTCGTTCGGCCCAGCCTGCTCAGCGGACGGCTCAGCAGCCTTCTGCTCGTTCGGCCCAGCCTGCAGGCGGTACCCGCTTTAAGCAGCAGGCATCTACCCAGCGAGTGCAGGCCCCCCAGTCGCATTCGCATCACGCTCTCGGTTCCCACGGCGTTGCTCCGGCTACGCGCTCGAGCTATAACACGCACGTCCGCCGTGGTACACAAAAGAAAAGCTCCCCGGTGCCTATGATTATCGGTGGCGTCGTCGCCGTGCTTGCGCTTGTCGCGATCGTTTTCTTTATCGTGCCAGCCGTCAAGGGCTTCTTTGGCGGTGAGGATGCGAAAGTCGCTGCTGGCCAGCAAGTTACTATCACGATTCCCGACGGTGCCTCGGGCGATACTATCGCCTCGATTCTCTCTGAGAACCATATCGTCGAAAATCCCAAGGATTACTATGCGGCGGTGAAAAAGCTCAACGCCGATATGTCGCTCAAGCCTGGTGATTATTCGTTCACCACACTCATGGATGCGACCAAGGTTGTTCAGCAGCTCATGGAAGGCCCCAACGCGGGCTCCAATGCGCTGACTATCCCTGAGGGCCTAACGGTCGATCAAGTCGCCGACCGTGTGGCCCAGGCCTACGACAGCATCTCTAAGGAAGACTTCCTCAACCAGGCCAAGGCCTCCAACTACGTTGACGACTATAGCTTCCTTAAGGGCGCCGCCAACGATTCGCTCGAGGGTTTCTTGTTCCCCAAGACCTATTCGCTGGGCGATTCGCCGACGGCCGATGACGTGATTCGCGCCATGCTCGATCAGTTTAAGACCGAGTACAAGTCGCTTGACTTTGCGAGCTGCGAAGCCAAGATCAAGGAACGCTACGGCGTGGAGATGTCCGACTACGACATCGTCAACTTGGCCTCTATCGTTGAGCGCGAGGGCCTCAACGCCGATCAACGTGCGCACGTGGCCTCGGTCTTCTACAACCGCCTTGCCGGCAAACTCGACGGTCTGCGCTATCTCAACAGCGATGCGACCATGATGTATGTCACCGGTGGCGAGGTTACCGCCGACGACCTGCAGAGCGATAGTCCGTATAACACCTATAAGCACGAGGGCCTACCGCCCACGCCCATCTGCTCTCCGTCGCTCGAGGCACTCAAGGCCACGCTTGAGCCGACCGACTCCGATGACCTGTATTTCTACATTACGCAGGACGAGGAGTACTTCTCGCAAACCTACGAAGAGCATCAACAGTCTTGGAATTAGCATGAGGATTTTTAGCCCCAAACGATACGTTGCCTCGGTCGATCGCATCGATCTCGATACCCTGTGGGCCGACGGCAAACGCGCCATTCTGCTCGATCGCGATAACACCCTGGTGCCGCGCGACACCGAGCAGGTCCCCGCCGCGGTTTCCGCTTGGCTCGACGCCGCCCGCGCCAAAGGCTTTAAGCTGTGCATGGTGTCCAATAACTGGCATCGCGACCAGGTCATGGCGTCGGCACGCGAGCTGGGACTCGAGGCCATCAGCCACGCCATGAAGCCGGCGCCGTTTGCCCTCAAGGCGGGTCTTAAGCGCCTCGGCGCCACGGCTGACGAGGCGGTGCTGATCGGTGATCAGCTCTACACGGACGTGTGGAGCGGCAACTTCGCCGGCGTCGATACCATCCTGGTAAAGCCGCAGGCGACGCAGGACCTGTGGTATACGCAGATCTTCCGTATCTTTGAGCGCCGGGCCCTGCGCGACCTTCCTTGCGAGGAATAGGTCTCGTCATGTCCCAGCACATCAAACACGGCTGCGACCATATCTTCTTTATCGGCTTTTTGGGCGCGGGCAAGTCGACGCTTGCGCGCAACGTGGGCACCATGTTCAAGCGGCGTTTTATCGATACCGACCGTCTGGTCGTGCGCCGTTGCGGCAAGTCGGTAACCGAGATTTTTGAGACCGAGGGCGAGGATCGTTTTCGCGAGCTCGAGACCTCGGCGCTCCGTTCGCTCCAAAGCGAGCGCAGCCTGTTGGTTTCGTGCGGGGGCGGTATCGTCGAAACGCCGGTGAATATTGAACTGATGCACGAAATGGGTACGTGCGTGTACCTCGAGGGCGACTTCGAGGATTCGATTCGACAGATTCGTCGGTCCGACACGCGCCCCGATTTCCGTTCGCCCGAGCATGCTGCGCGCCTGTTTGAGCATCGCCGTCCGCTGTATCGCCAGGCCGCCGACCTTACCCTTGATATTCGCAACAAGTCCTTCGAGGACGTTTCCTACCTTTGTGCCGAGATGCTTTTGGAGCGTGGGCTGCTATGATTCGCCGTCAACTGATCAATTTCCAAAACCGCAGCGTCGATGTCCGCGTCGGATTGGGCGCGTTCGATGAACTGTCGCGTATGTTTGCCTCGGCCGTGGGCAAGCCTAAGCGCGCGATGGTCGTTTGGAACACCGCCACATCCGAGCGTTTTGGTGAAGTCGTCGAGCATGCGCTGGTCGACGCCGGTTTTGCCGTGTCGCAGTTCTCCCTTGAGGTTTCGCCTGCTGGTGCCACGCTGGCCGATGCCGATGCTATCTTTGGCGCCTTGTCTGCCAACGGCATTACCTGCGACGATCTGGTTGTCGCCGTTGGCGATGCCGCAACCTGCTCGGTTGTTAGCTGGTGCGCCAACCAGTGGTGTGGCCGAACCGAGTGCGCGCTGCTGCCGACGACCTTCGACGCCATGCTCACGGTCGCGACGACCATGAAGCCGCTCATTGCCTCGTCGGCCAATGCGCTTCCCGCTATCGCGTTCCGTCCCGAACCGGGCTTGGTCGTGTGTGACCTCGACCTTGTTCGCGAGGCGGACCCCGAGGACCTCAAGCTCGGCTATGTGGTACTTGTTGGCACCATGCTTTCGAGCAGTAAGTCCCGTTGGAATCAGTTTACTGAGACCGTCCCCGAGATTCTCGCGGGCGAGGAGGTCGCGCTCGTCAATGCCGTTCAATGGTCTCAGACTGCCCGCAAGGACGTACTGATGGCCACGAACCCGAGCGCTCGCCATGCGCTCGATTTTGGCAAGACGGGGGAGCGTACCCTGCGCGCCTGCTTGGGCGATGCCGCTTCGCAGGCCCCTGCCTACCAGCTGTTGTCCGAGGGCATTCGCTTTGAGGCACGCCTAGCACATGATGCCTGCGATTTCGATATCGATTACGTCTTTGAGGTCGATGACTGCTTGGAGGACTTTGGTATCGAGGAACTTGCCTTCGATCTGGAGCCTGCCGCATATATCGAGGAGTTCCGCAAGCAGCAGTTTGCACGCTCGAACCGCAGCATGTTGCCGCTGCCCGCAGCACTCGGCGCCATTCGCCTAACGAACGTTGAGGATGAGGTTCTTGAGCGCCATGCTCACGCCTACTTGGCTTCTCGTAAAGAACTTCTCTAAGATTTATTGACTTCCATCGTCTTTCGTATCATGTTGAGGGGCGGGTTTCCAATCGGTTGCGGATCGCATGCGATTCCGTCGTTCGGTTGAGACCCGTCCCGTCTATATAGAGACAACAAGAAAGGAATCTGCATGTCTGAGTTTGCTGCCGGTCCTGCCGGTCGTATCGAGCGTGTCCGTGCCCTGATGGCCGAGCGCGGCTACGACGCCATTGTCGTACGCGACGAGGCTAACCTCCGTTGGCTCACGGGCGTGAAGGGCGTCTTCGACTACACCTTCGAGTTCCCGCACGCCGCGTTTATTACGGTCGATCAATGCCTGTTCCACACCGACTCGCGCTACCTCAACAGCTTTGAGGAGAACACGCCCGCCGGCAGCCCCTGGGTTTACGACATGGACGAGGGTACCATCCCCGGCTGGGTCGCCGGCAAGATTGCGGCTAACAAGTGCCGTGTCTGTGCTGTCGAGGACGATATGCAGATTAACTTCTACCAGGGTATTCAGCGCGGCCTGGAGGACCGTTCCGTCGCCTGCATCCTACCGCTGATGCACGACGACATCCGCAAGATGCGCGCCATCAAGGATGCCGAGGAGATTGAGCTTATGCGCCATGCTCAGTCGATCACCGATGCCGCTTTCCAGCATATGCTCGGCTTTATTAAGCCCGGTATGACCGAGAAGCAGGTTCGCAACGAGCTCGAGAACTTTATGTTCGCCAACGGCGCCGACAGCCTTGCCTTCGGCTCCATCGTGGCGAGCGGTCCCAACACCGCCAACCCGCATGCCGTGCCGAGCGATCGCGTGATCGAGAAGGGCGATTTCGTTCTCATGGATTACGGCGCGGGCTACTGCGATTACCGCTCCGACATGACGCGCACCGTCGTGATGGGCGAGCCCACGCAGGAGCAGCTCGACCTGTACGCGCTCGTGCGCCGCACGCACGAGGAGTGCGTCGCCGCCATCCATCCGGGCGTTGAGGGTAACGACATCTTCAAGCTCTCCAAGAAGATCATCGGCGATGCCGGCTATGGCGATTACTACAAGCATGGCCTGGGCCACGGCGTCGGTATCGACATCCACGAGCTGCCCAACTTCAACCGCAGCAAGAACACCATCGCGATCGGCTCGGTTGTCACCATGGAGCCCGGCGTTTACCTGCCCGGCGTGGGCGGCGTGCGCCTGGAGGATTACGGCGTGGTCACCGAGAACGGCTACGAGCCTTTCACCAAGACCCCGCACGACCTGCACGTCATCGATTGCTAGCCCATTTCGATAGATTTTTGGGGCGGGGCGTCCGAATCGATTCGGACGCCCCGCGTTCTCTTTTTATGCGCTCGCCGCAGGCGCCGTCTGCAAGTGTATAATTTCTGTCGTATGTAATTTGGACGCTTGTGCGTTCTGCCCATAACAAGAAAGGTCGCTATGCCTACCATTTCTACCGCCGACTTCAAGAACGGCCTCGGTCTCCGTATCAAGGACAAGGTCTACACCATCGTCGAGTTCCAGCATGTCAAGCCGGGCAAGGGCGGCGCGTTTGTGCGCTACAAGACCCGCGACATCAAGAGCGGGCGCGTCGTCGAGAACACCTGCAACGCCGGCACCAAGTTCGAGAGCGTCATGCTCACCACCCGTGAGTTCCAGTACCTCTACAACGATGGCACCGACTACATCTTCATGGACAACGAGTCCTATGAGCAGGTTCCCGTTCCCGAGGACATGGTGGGCGAGAACTCCAAGTGGCTGCGCGAGAACGACATCTGCCAGCTGCTCTTCGCCGACGATGAGCTCATGGGCGTGACCCCGCCGATGTTCATCGAGACCACCATCGTCCAGACCGACCCGGGCTTTAAGGGCGATACCGTCCAGGGTTCCACCAAGCCGGCCACGATCGACACCGGCGCTGTCATCCAGGTCCCCATGTACCTCAACGAGGGCGAGGTCATCAAGGTTGACACCCGCGACGGCAAGTTCGTCTCCCGCGTCTAGCAACCAACTCTTCTAGGAGGACTCATGCCCCAAGAAATCAAGATTGACGGCATCGGCATTTCGCCCGATGTTCTGACCGCCATCGTCTCGCGCGCCGTGTCCGATGTCGAGGGCATCGCCTCCGTTGGCGTCAAGGACCTTGCCACTAATCTTGTCTCCATGATGCTCTCGTCCAAGGCCCCGGCTTCCGAGCCGGCTGTCGAGGCCGAGGTCGTTGGCGACAAGCTCGCACTCACCGTGCGTGTCGTGGTGTTCTTTGGCTATCCGTTCAAGAAACTCGCCGAGTCCGTTCGCGCTGCCGTGGTCGCTGCCATCGATGCCCAGGTTGGCGTTGAGGTTGAGCGTGTTGACGTTTGCATCGACGGCCTCGTTTTCCCCAAGGAGTAACCTTTGAGCCTTAAGGTTTATCGCGGGCGTACGCTTGCCCGCAGTCAGGCGCTGCAGCTGCTGTTCCAGGCCGAGGCCACGGACAGCCCGCTCGAGCGCGTCCTCGAGGGTGATTTCCTGATCTCGAAGGGTCCCCTCGACCCCTATGCGCTGGAGCTGTGCCGCGGTGCCTACGAGCATATCGACCGCATCGACTGCGCTCTGCGCTCCGTTGCCAAGAACTGGGATCTTATGCGCATGCCCGGTGCCGACCGCAATCTGCTGCGTATCGCCGTTTACGAGATGCGTTTCCTCACCGACGAGGAGGTCTCGGACGCCATCGTCATCAACGAGGCGGTCGAGCTTGCCAAGGCTTATGGTACCGACCAGTCCGCATCGTTTGTCAACGGCGTGCTGGGCAAGATCGCTCGCAGCGAGGAACTGCCGGGCGATGACCTGTACCAAGAGCTGCTGGCCGAGGATCGCGCTCGCGAGGAGGCACAGGCTGCCGAGGCTGCCGCTAAGGTTGCGGTTGCCCAGGCTGAGGCTGGTGTGTTGGCCGAGGATGCGGACGCTGCTGAGGCCGTCGAGGCCGACTCCGTCGAGGAGTAGCCATGCCAGAGGGTTCTGTCCGTAACTTTGATGAGATTTCGGACCGTCTGGATCAGATCATCGCTACCGTTCGCTCCAAGGATACCTCCTTGGAGCGTTCGCTCGATTTGTTTGACGAAGCGATTGAGCTGGGCTCCCGCGCGGTCGATATGGTCGACAAGTTTGAGTTGACGCCGCGTGAGGCCGACAAGCTCGAGCAGGAATACGATGAGGATGCGGCAAACGAATCCCAGGATAGCTAGGCCGCATCTCCGGATACGAATGGTTGATGGCATTCATGAAACGCGTGCGTCTTGATGACGAACTGATTTCACAGGGCATCTGCGCCGATCGCGCGGATGCCCTTCGCACTCTTATGGCCGGCTTGGTCTCGAGTGGCGGTGAGCGCTTGACTTCGCCGGGCCTTAAGGTGATCCCGGGGCTGCCGCTGCATGTGAAGGGGCGCATTCCCTATGTTGGCCGCGGCGGTCTTAAGCTCGAAGGCGCGCTTGATGCGTTTGGCATCAATCCGACGGGCCTTGCCTGTCTGGATGTGGGCTGCTCTACCGGCGGCTTTACCGATTGTCTGCTCAAGCGCGGAGCTGCGACCGTTGTCTCGGTGGACGTGGGTCGCGCCCAGTTCGATTGGTCGTTGCGCCAGGACGATCGCGTGACGCTGCATGAGCGCACAAACGTGACGCAGCTGCCTGAGCTTGGCTATGCCGGCACTATCGACCTGGCTGTGTGTGATGTCTCGTTTACCAGCATCGCGAACATTATCGATGCGGTACTGGCGTGCCTGGCGCCAACGGGTGCATTCTGCACGCTCGTAAAGCCGCAGTTTGAGGCTCCGGCGGCGCTGGTGGGCGAGGGCGGCATTGTGACCGATCCCGCCGTGCGCCGCGATACACTCGTGGCGGCGGTTGAACTCTTTGCTGCCAAGGGCCTGTTCCCGGTCGATGTGTGCGTGTCGCCCATTCATGGTGCCAAGGGCAACGTTGAGTTTTTCCTGTACGGCACGAGATTTGACCCCGGCGATCGCTCGCAAGACGAGCTGCAATCCCAGGTATCGGTTATGAGCGAGAAAGCTGCAACGCTATGAAGGTCTTTCTGGTTCCCAATTACTACAAGCAAGAGGCGGTCGAGAGCGGCCTGATGCTCGAGCTTTGGCTGACTCGCCAGGGCTATGAGGTCGCATGGGCTGCCGACCAGCGATCCAAGATTCAGAGCACGCCTGATATTGACGGCTCCGATCTGGTCATTACGCTCGGCGGCGACGGTACGTTGCTGCGCGCTGCCCGCATCCTCAACCATCGTGAGATTCCTATCCTCGGTCTTTCCTATGGTCACCTGGGCTTTCTAACTGCTGCGAGCCCCGAGGAGCGCGACATCCTGCAGGTCGTGAGCGACGCCCTGTCCGGTGAGCTGCACGTGAGCCGTCGCGCCACCATCGCCGCGGATATCGTGTCCGTGCGCGAAGACGGTACGAAGGATGTCGTGCGCACCTTCGCCCTCAACGACATGGCGCTTACCCGCGGTCCGCTGTCCGATATGGTCGAGTTCGACATCACGGTGTCCGGCCATCATATCGACCGTCTGCGTGGCGACGGCGTGGTCGTGTCCACGGCGACTGGTTCTACGGGTTACGCGCTCAGTGCCGGTGGCCCTATCGTGAGCCCCGACTATACGGGCATGGTCTGCGTACCCATTGCGCCGCACACCATTCAGGCTCGTGCCTTTTTGACTTCGCCGAGTGATGTCGTCGAGATCTTTATGTCTGATGACCGTCCGAGTGTTCCGGCGATTGCTATCGATGGACAGTTTATTACCTGCGACGGCACCGTTGAGAGCGTGGCTGTGCGCCGCGGGCCCGGAGATGTGCTGCTCCTCGATTACGGCCCCGAGAGCTTCTATAACTCGGTGAGCCGCGTTTTCTACGGAGTCCGTCATGATCGATGAGCTGCAGGTTTCTAACATTGCACTCATTCGCGAGGCGACGCTGGTTCCGAGCGCGGGCCTAACGGTTCTGACCGGAGAAACCGGCGCCGGCAAGACCGCGCTGCTCTTGGCCCTCAAGCTTATTTTGGGCGAGCGCGCGGATTCTTCGACGGTGCGCGAGGGCGAGGCGCTTGCTAGCGTTGAGGCGCGGCTGTTCGACGGTCCACACGACACGGAGGGTTTCACGGTCCAGCGTAGCCTTTCTGCCGAGGGCCGCAGCCGCGTGAAGATTGACGGCCGCATCGCCAGTGTGCGCGAGCTTTCGGAGCGCGTTGGCGTGATGATGGATCTGTGCGGCCAGCACGAGCACCAGCGCTTGCTCGATCCGGCGCATCACGTTGCGATGGTCGATGCCTGGGCGGGGCGCTCTGCGCTTGAGGCGCTGGATGTGTACCGCGCCTGCTTTAAAGCCTCGCGCGCGGCTGCCAAGGAGGTCCGTCGCGTCGAGGAGGCCTCGCGTGCGCAGGGGAGTCGCGTCGAGGAAGCGCGTTTTGCCCTCGAGCGCATCGGCGAGGTCGACCCCAAGCCAGGCGAGTATGAGGAACTCGAGGAACTGCTGCCGCGCTCCGAACATGCCGAGGTACTGGTTGCCACGGCTAACGATGCCCATGCATCGCTTGCCGCCGAAGGGGGAGCGCTCGATGCCGTGAACAGTGCCGTGGCGGAGCTTTCCCGAATGGCTACCGTCGATCGCAAACTGGGCGACATTGCCGATGCACTTTCGGATGCCTGCATCTCTCTTGAGGATTGCGCGAACGAGCTTCGTTCCTATCGCGATGGGGTCGCCTTCGATCCTCGCGAGCTCGCTCGCATGCGCGAGCGGTATTCCGACCTCAAGGGCCTGCTGCGTCAGTGGGGTCCGACCATGGACGATGTCTTTGCCATGCGCGACCGCTCACAAGAGCTGCTGTCGCTGGTCGATGATGGCGATGAACAGATCAAAAAGGCGCGTGAGGCACTCGGGAGCGCCGAGCGCGAGCTGTTCGCTGCTGCCAGGGCACTTAAGCGCGCTCGCAATACGTCGGCCCCGCGCTTCTGCCACGAGGTCGGCCGCCAGATGGCTCGCTTGGAGATGGGCGGCGCCGAGCTCGTCTGGGAGTCGCGCGATCTTCCCCGTGCTGAGTGGACGCCCGTTGGTCCTTCGAGCTACGAGCTGCTATACCGCAGCGGTGCCGGCTTGACGCCACGTCCCCTGCGCCGCATTGCGTCGGGCGGCGAGCTCAGCCGCGTCATGCTGGCAAGCAAGGTCGTCCTCGGTAACGCGGACGGTGTTGATACGCTGGTGTTTGACGAGGTCGATGCTGGTGTCGGTGGCTCCACGGCGCGTGCGCTCGCGGGCGTGCTGGCAGATCTCGCCGCTACGCATCAGGTGATTGTCGTAACCCACTTGGCGCAGGTCGCCGTCATGGCTGACAAGCATTATGTCGTCAGCAAGGAACCGGGCGATGTTCCCCAGACGCATTTGGGCGAGGTAACCGGCGAAGCGCGTACTGCCGAGATCGCCCGCATGTTGAGCGGCGATCAGTCCGAGGCAAGCTTGGCCCACGCAAAGCAGATGCTCGAAGAAGCTCGAGGTTAGGTCGTATCAGCGGTGTTGGTGGGACAAAATAGACTGAAATTTTTGTCCCACTACGCGTTTTACTCCACAACCTTATCCGGCTGGATGAGCTCCTCGTAGTAGCTGATATGCTCACGCGCGTCTTTAATCTCGGGCAGCAGGAAGTTGTAGATGACTTCGATGATCATCGTGGCGCTGATCTTGGAGAACGCGAAGTCACCCGTTGTCAGCAACGCTTCGTGATTGACGGTATTAAAGGTGTAGTCGGCGAGGCGCGCAAGTGGGGATTTGCTGTCACTGCTGATGACGACTACGGTTGCGCCGCAGTTGCGAGCCGCTTTTGCCATGCGATTCAGTCGGCGCGATTTGCCAGAGTTTGAGATGAGCACGATGACGTCACCCGGGCGTAACGTGAGCGCAAAGCCGATTGATGTCTCGCTAATGGTGCTCGCCATGCAGCGCAGGCCCAGCTGCGAAAACTTAAACGTCGCATCGAGCGCGACCGCGTTCGTATTGCCCACAGCTGCAAACTCAATAACCCCTGCATGCTTAAAGGCATGCACAACAGCCGCCAGCGTATCGTGGTCGATTCCGTCGATGGTCGCATTAAGCTCGCTTACCTTGGCAGCCAGGATGTTCTTGAGGCTCTGCTCCATATTGTCGAGCGAGACCTCGTCGGTCAGGCCCTCGTTGCGCTGGCTTTCCAAATCCCTCGCCAACGAAAACTGAAAGCTGCGGAAGCTACCAAAGCCCAGCTTGCGGCAGAAGCGCGAAACGGTCGCTTCGGACGTGGCAGCGGCGCGCGAGAGCTGAGCCGCCGTGAGGCGTGGCGCCTCGGACTGGTGCTCCAATATATAGTCGACAATGCGCTGCTCGGACTCGCTGTATCCCTGATGGGTACTAATGAGGGAAAGTGCGCTCTTGCTACTATCGGTCATGGATGGCTCCTGGTTGGCATGAAAATCTAACTCGATTTGCAATGCCATAGTATACGGGCATTTTCAATTACAAGATACACCTTGCTGTTTCAAGTGTTGATGGTAAACTTTCACCTACCGTTTACGGTTATGAAAGAACCTTTCACCGGAGAATTGCACCTTGTCTCTTCTCACGCGGACGGTAGGTTGGTATCTTTCAGTTGTGGAAAAACGCGCATTGAAGCGCGTGTAGGGGAGCGCCCGCGGGCGCTGTACTCAAGAAGGAGGGACACATGGCTAAGTTTGACATCATCGCCGCGACCGGTTGCCCGACCGGCATTGCGCACACCTTCATGGCTAAGGAGGCGCTGGAGAAGGCAGCTGCCGAGCGCGGTCTGACCATTAAGGTCGAGACTCATGGCCAGGTCGGTGTCGAGAACGAGCTCACCAAGAGTGAGATCGCTGGTGCCAAGGCCGTCGTCGTCGCAGCCGACAAGGATGTCCAGGCTGAGCGTTTCGCCGGTAAGCCCATGGTTTCCGTTGGTGTTTCCAAGGCCCTGTCTGTCGAGGCTGCTGGTAAGCTGATCGACCGCGCGCTCGCCGCCAAGGGCGACGACACGGTTGCCGCTGCCGCCGATGTCGAGGACGAGGTCGAGGAGAAGGAGTCCATCGGTCACGTCATCTACAAGCACCTCATGAACGGCGTCAGCCACATGCTGGTCTTCGTCGTTGCCGGTGGTGTTCTGACCGCCATTTCGTTCCTGTGGGGCATCACGTCCTTTGATTCGACGGCTGCCGACTACAACAGCTTTGCCGCGATGCTCAAGATTATCGGCGGTATCGCCATGAACCTCATGGTTCCGGTGCTCTCCGCTTACATCGCCGAGTCCATCGGCAAGCGCCCAGCGCTCGTCCCCGGTTTCGTCGCCGGTATGATTGCCATCCAGGGCTTGCCTGTTAACGCCGATACCGGCATGATCGACGCCGGTGGCGCAGGTGTGGGCTTTGGCTTCCTAGGCGGCATCGTCGGCGGCTTCCTCGCTGGCTATGTCATCCTGCTGCTCGAGAAGGTCTTTGCCGGTCTGCCCAAGAACCTGGACGGCCTCAAGGCTATCTTCCTGTACCCGCTGTTCTCGACGGCTATTGTCGGCCTGGTCATGCTCGGCATTTCCGGCCCCATGGCTGCCATCAACACCGCCATGATGGACTTCCTCAAGGGCCTGTCCGCCTCTGGCGCCGTTGTACTGGGTCTTGCCATTGGCTGCATGTGCGCCTTTGACATGGGCGGCCCGGTCAACAAGGCTGCTTACGTCACCGGTACTGCTATGCTCACCGAGGCTTTGGCCGCCGGTGTTGGCACCGATACCTACAACTTCGGCACCAACTTCATGGCTGCCGTCTCCGCCGCCTGCATCGTTCCGCCGCTGATCACCACCTTTGCCGTCGTTGTCGGCAAGAAGTACTTCAGCCAGGAGGATCACGACGCCGGTGTCGTCAACCTCATCCTTGGTTGCACCCACATCACCGAGGGCGCCATTCCGTTCATGACCAAGAACATCTGGCCCGTCATGCCCATCATGATGCTCGGTTCCTCTATCGCTTCGATCCTGACCATTATGTTCAACGTTCACGATCCGGCGCCTCACGGTGGCTTCCTGGTCCTGCCCGTTGTCGAGAACGGTCCGCTTTGGGTCCTCGCGATCCTCATCGGCGCTGTGGTCGGTGGCATCCTGTTCGTGGCCTTCAAGAAGTACGACTTCGAGAAGAATCAGAAGGCCGCTCCTGCAGCCAAGCCGGTTGAGGCTCCCAAGGCCGCTGCCGTCGAGGCCCCCAAGGCCGAGGCTGCCGACTTCGTGAAGGTCGAGAATGTCTTTGTCGCCGAGGACTTCGCTTCTCGTGACGAGGCTCTGAGCTTCGTTTCCAACCAGGCTGTCAAGGCCGGTATCGCCAGCGACGCCGACGCCGTGATGAACGCCTTCCTGGCCCGCGAGGCCGAGGGCACCACGGGCATGATGGAGGGCTTCGCCATCCCGCATGCCAAGTCCGACGCCATTACCGAGGCTGCCGTCATCGTCGTCAAGGACGAGTCCGGCGTGACCGGTTGGGACACCATGGACGGCGCTCCCGTCAACGTGGCCATCGCGCTGCTCATCCCGGGTGCCCAGGCCGGCACCACGCACCTTAAGATCCTGTCCAAGGTCGCCGAGGCGCTCATGGACGAGGACTTCCGTGCCACCGTCAAGGGTTCCACCGACGCCGCCAAGATCGCCAAGACGATCAACGCCCGCCTGGTCTAATCCCGCAACACGCGAATACCATCGCCCCCTGTATATAAGGCGGAGTCCCTCTCCAGGGCCTTCGCCTTTTTCTATCCCTCCCATAAGTTGCGGTGAAATAGGGACTGTTTAAACGATTCAACCCCAAATTTAGTCCCTATTTCACCGCAACTTATAAAATGTCATAGAGGGGGCTACCTATCGAGTCTTTGTCGCGAACGGTTCATCAGCCTGAATTCCGTTTGCACGATATTGCTCTGGACCGACCGATTTTCCGCAGCTCGCCCGCCGGGCGGGGCGGTTAAGTTTGTCGCGAGTTCCGCACGCAAAGGAAAGCACTTAATGTGCTTTCCGTCTTGCGCAGGA
>DBEZHA010000008.1:0-2560 GCA_048189585.1 Collinsella sp.
CTTCTCAAAACAAGGCAGGCACCCCGGCCCTCGTCCGTTAACTCTTCCGATGGGCGAGCCTTAGACGCCGCGCACCGATAGGGTAAGGCAGCGGCTTGAAATTGGTGCTATATTCAGCTTGAGTTGTTTAATGCTAGTACGGGAGGCTGATATGGGGCTGTTCAAGAAGAAAAACCCGCAGGATGCCTTTGATCCCGATGTGTTTACCATCACGGATACGATTTTGGACCCGCCGCGGTTTACATTTTTGCCGGCCATCTACCAGGATGCCACGCGCCGCAAGTGGGCCGTGCATCAGCGCGGCGGCGAGCCGAAGATTTTTGACTATGCGGACGTGCTGCAGTGCGAGATTGTCGAGACCGGAAATCCCGAGGATGTGCCGGAGGTTAGCAAGCGCGAACTAGCTCAGCAGATTTTGATTAATCCAGCTCAGGCTACCAAAAACAACGCTGCCAAGCGTAATATGTGCCTTGGTATGGGTGTCATCGTTGCCGTGCAAACCGGCGAGGATGAGATTTCGAAGCTTGAGATTCCGGTGACCGTGGGCGAAGTCAAGCGAGACTCCGGCCTATATCGATCGTATCGGAACGTTGCGGAGCAGATCAAAGAAGCCTTCGACGCCATGGGGCGTCCGGAGCAATGATGCCCGCAGCATCAAGCGGTTGAGGAGCCTTGCCCATGTCGAGTGAACCATATGCGATTCCGCCCAAAGATCGCGCCTTTGAGGGCATTCTTTGGTATATCAAACATTATGACCTGCAGGGTGGTGACCGGCTGCCCGCCGAGCGTGTGCTCTGTGAAGAGCTGGGCGTGTCACGCACGGCGTTGCGCGCTGCGATCACGCGTCTTATTTCGTGCGGAACTTTGGAAAGCCGCCGCGGTTCGGGCACCTATGTGTGTCCTCCCAAACCGCTGAACATCTTTCAGGAAACATGGAACTATACGCAGGCGGTGGAGAGGATTGGCTCAAAGTCGACCGCGCGCCTGGTTTGGTCCAAGGTCGTGTATGCCGATATCGATCTTGCCCAAAAAGCCCAGATCGACCTGGGCATGCCGCTCTTCTGCATTCGGCGCGTGCGTGTGGTCAACGGTTCCCCGGCATCGATCGAGACGGCTTACGTCAATCTGTCTTTGTGCCCCTCGCTTCCCGATCACGATTTTGAGCAGGAAAGCCTCTACGACGTTTTGCTCAAGGAGGGGAATGTCCATGTGACGCACGGCAAGGAGCATATTTCCATCAGCCGTCTGAACGCCGACGAGGCCAAGTTGCTGAATGCTCAGGAGGGCACGCCGGTGTTTTACAAGGCTTCGCACGAGCGCGACGAGACCGATGGCTTTGTCGAGTATTGCAAGTCCGTGATTCTGCCGACCAAGTATCGTTTTGCCGATAACGGCGAGGCAGACGGCGTTGCGACGAAGGTGGGTGTCGAATGGCTGATGCAGTAGAAGACTTGCCGGTTTACAAACAAATTCGCCGCTGCATTGCGGAGCGAATCGAGCGCGGCGACTACCCGACGGGCTCGATGATTCCGTCCGAAAACGAGCTGGCCGAGGAGTTTGGCACGACACGCCTGACAATCCGAAGCGCCATGGACGAGCTGGTCAAAAGTGGCCAGATTCGTCGCGTGCAGGGCAAAGGCGCCTTTGTGGGACATAAGTGGTTTGACGAGCACGAACGCAAGGGCGGCTTCCGCCAGTCGGTTTTGGCATCGGGCGCGACGCCGTCGGTGCGCATCCTGGCGCGCTCCAAACGCTACGCCGGCCCGTATTATGCCGACTTGTTTGGCATCGCCGAGGACGATCTGCTTTACTCGGTGCGCCGCCTCAACTGCATCGATGGTGAGCCCGTATCGATCGAGATGACACTGATTCCGTGCCTGCTGTTTCCGGGCATCGAAGACGTGGACATTTCGGTCTTCAGCCTGTTCGAGACCTACGATATGTTGGGACGCAAGCCAGATCAGTCGGTAGAGAAACTCGATATCGAGGCGCTGGGCGCACGCGATGCGAGTTTGCTCAATCTTGAGCCGGGCGATCTGGCGCTCGTGCTGGAAGGCCTGACCTATGACTCGAGTGGGCAGGCAATCGAGCATGCCAAGTCTTTTACCCGCGGCGACGCCGGCGGATATACCTACAACTATTAGCGTCTAGAGCGTCCCTGCGCATGGCGGGGGCGCTCGTTTTTACGGATATATGTCGCTTGACCGATGAGCGGCAAAAACTGACCGTCTACCGAGAGGGGAGGATGAAATCATAAAATCGGTATTAAAAACGGCTAACCTGTAATCGTTCACTGGTATTAAGAACCTTTGAATTGTTGAGCTTGGGGCCAAGATGTCCACAAGGTTAAGCGGTGCGACGGGGCGGCAAGCCCGTTCATTCCGTGCGACAATTCAAACTGCTCGTGAAAGGAGCGGGAATGAAGGAGACCGAGAAGATCGAGATCATGCACTTCGACCAGGAGGGCTACCTCGAGGACGGCAGGAACGTCTACGAGGCCGGCAAGAAGATGACCGCCCTGGCCGACCGCGTGCACGAGGAGGGCTACGACGCCGTCTTC
>DBEZHA010000009.1:0-4370 GCA_048189585.1 Collinsella sp.
GGCCTGGACGACGACTTCCGCGTCATCGTGTCGCCGTGGATCCTGTCCGTGCTGACCACCGACCGCCTCGCGCGCAACTACGAGCTGGTCACCAAGCACAACCTCAAGTACCGCCGCTACTACCACCAGTTCGACTACTAATTTCATTTGGGGGAAACCGCAATGAGGCAATACATCTTCGCCAGCCACGCGCATTTTGCGACCGGCATCAAGGAGAGCACCGAGCTGCTCTCGGGCGCGCGCGATAACGTCCACGACCTGTCGATGTTTGTCGACGGCCGCACCGACGTCGCCGAGGAGGCCGCCAAGCTCCTGGCGACCTTCGACCCCGCCGACGACGTAATCGTGTGCACCGACCTGTTTGGCGGCAGCGTCAACAACGAGTTCACCAAGATCGTCCAGACGCGCCCCAACACCTACCTGGTTGCCAACATGAATCTGCCGCTGCTGATCCAGCTGCTCTTTTCGGACCAGGAGGCTCCCGCCGATCAGGTTATCCGCGAGATCCTCGCGGCTGACGACACGCGCGTCAAGTTTGTCAACGACCTGCTGACCGATGCGGATGACGAGGAAGAGTTCTAGTCACCGCCTGCTATTAATGGGGCCGGGTTTCCGGCATGAGACCTTTGGGGGTCAATCATGATTCAACTGCTTCGCGTCGACCATCGTCTGCTTCATGGCCAGGTGGCCGTCTCTTGGGTCCAGGGCTTGGGCTCTGACTGCATCTTCTGCGTTGGCGACAAGGTTGCCAACGATCCCGTCTGGAAGACTACGCTCAAGATGGGAAAGCCGGCCAACGTCAAGCTCGTCATCAAGGACATGGAGCACGCCATCGAGGCCATCAACTCCGGTGTTACCGATAAGTACAAGATGATCATCTGCGTCGCCAGCATCGCCGAGGCCAAGCAGCTTGTCGACGGCTGCCCGCAGATCACCTCCATCAACCTGGGCAACACCAAGTCCAAGGACGAGCAGCGTCCCGATGCCCGTAAGATCTCCCGCCAGATCTTTGTGACTGCTGCCGAGGAAGAGGACATTCGTGAGCTCGTCGGCCGCGGTGTCGAGGTCGAGATTCGCGCTCTGGCCGACGACCCCAAGGTCGATGCCCTAAGCGCCCTCTAATTGGGAACCACGGGCGGCGCGCACGGCGCCGCCCCTATTCGTGGGCGTACCGGATAAACGCTTTACCCGTTACCCCCATCTACCGTTCACCGGGAGTACACGCCCGTTGAGCGATTGGTATTAAATAGTTTTCTCATGACTATATAATTGGTATCAAATCATTTGCACCGGTTTAGGTGTTAACAGCACACCGGTACAAGCTGGATCTGTCTAGGCGATTGTCGGCATGGAAAAGGGCGCGCTGACAAGTCGGGAATCGCCGCGCGGATCCAAGAGGGATCAAAGGGAGGAACAATGCTTGTTCAAGCGATCCTCATCGGACTTATCGCTGCCTTCGGTAAGCTCGATTATCAGCTCGGTACGCTCTATGCGTTCCGCCCGATCGTTCTGTGCCCGCTCGTCGGCATAGTCCTCGGGGACCTGCAGTCCGGCCTCGCCATCGGTGCGAGCCTCGAGCTGCTCTTCATGGGTTCAATCTCCATCGGCGCTTACGTGCCGCCCGATGAGTGTATTGGCGGTGTGCTCGCCTGCGCCTTCGCTATTCAGCTGGGTCAGAGCACCGAGGCCGCTATCGCGCTCGCGATGCCCATCGCCACTCTGTGCCTGGCCATTAAGAACGTCGTCAACGCCGGTATGCCCCTTCTGGTCGACCGTGCCGACGTCTTTGCCAGCAAGGGTAACCTCAAGGGTATCTACGCTATGCACTGGATTATCGGTCTCGTGATTGTCGTCCTGGCCTTTATCCTGTGCTCGGTCTCCTTCTATCTGGGTGCCGACGCCGTTCAGGGCCTGCTCGACCTCATCCCGACGTTCGTCCTCGATGGCTTTGGCGTCGCAGCCAACATCCTGCCTGCCATGGGCTTCGCCATGCTCGGCCGTCTGGTGCTTACCAAGCAGCTCGTGCCGTTCTACTTCCTGGGCTTCCTGCTGTGCTCCTATGCCAACGTGCCCGTCCTCGGCGTCGCCCTGATCGCAATCATCATCGGCATCGACAAGTACGACCTGCTGGGCCTTGGTGGCGCCCAGTCCCAGCTTTCTGTGGAAGGGGATGAGGACGATGACTTCTAATTCCGAGAACCAGATTACTCGCTCCGACCTCATTAAGAGCGCCGTGAACACCGGCGCCCTGGGCATGGAATTCTCTTGGACCTACTACAAGCAGATGAACATTGCCTTCTGCCTGATGGTCGCCAACATGCTCAAGAAGATCTATGCCGGCCGTCCCGATGATTACGCCGAGGCCTTGCACCGTCACAGCGCATTCTTCAACATCACCCCGCAGCTCGCTCCCTTCGTGGGTGGCATCGCGATGGCCATGGAAGAAAAGGTCGCTCGTGGCGAGGTTGAGCCCGAGAGCGTCAACGACATCAAGGCCGCCCTCATGGGTCCGCTTTCCGGCCTGGGTGACTCCTTCTTCCTGTCCACCCTGCGCGTCGTCGCCGCTGGCGTGGGCATCAGCCTGTGCCAGGCCGGCAACGTCTTTGGCCCCATCGCCTTCCTGCTCGTCTACAACATCCCGGCGTTCCTGATTCGTATCTTTGGCGCTATCAAGGGTTATGAGCTAGGCATTGGCTTCCTCGACGAGGCTCAGAAGACCGGCCTGATGCAAAAGATCATGGCCTGCGTCGGCATTGTCGGCGTTATGGTCGTCGGCGCCATGAGCAAGGACATGTTCTGGGCTTCGTTGCCCATCGCCATCGGTCAGGGCGACTCCGCCCAGACTCTCCAGGACATCCTGGACGGCATCATGCCCGGTATGCTCGGTATGGCCGCCTTCTGGCTCTACTACTGGCTGCTCTCCAAGAAGATCAACCCGATGGTCCTGATCCTCTGCACCATGGTCGTGGGCATCATCGGCGCTTACTTTGGCGTGCTTGCCTAATATGTTCGAATCGCGCTTCCATCGCGTCTAACGGTTGCGTCGATCTTTGGGGGGCTTGTCGCATCTGCGGCGGCCCCCTGTTTTTTAAAACTCCGTACGAAAGGGGAGGGCTATGGTCGTACCCGAGCTTTCGCTCATGAACATCAACCATCGTTACTACAGCATCGAGACGTTTTTTAAGGCTGCAGGTGAGGCCGGCTATCGCAATATCGAGCTGTGGACCGGCTCGATGCACCTGTATGTGGATTGCCATGAGCACGATTCGGTGGATAAGATTCGCGATCTTGCCGCCCAATACGGTATCAAGATCGTGTGCGTGTGCCCCGAGCAGAACAACCCCAAGCCGTGGAACGTCGCGGTGCGCGGTGAGGCGGGCCAAAAACGCATCCTCTCGTACTTTAAGAATGTGATCGACGTTGCCGTTGAGTTGGGCGTGCCGCAGATTCTGGTGACGAGTGGTTGGGCCTATCTGGACGAGCCGGCTGAGGACGCCTGGGCCCGCAGCGTTGCCATGCTGCGCTCGGTGTGCGACTACGCCGATACGCGCGGTATTCGCGTCGCGCTCGAGGCCCTGCAGCCGTCGGAGTCCGTGTTGGTCAACACCGCACAGGATGTCGCGCGCATCCTCGAGGCGGTCGATCGTCCCAACCTGAAGGCCTGTATCGACTTTGGCGCCATGGAAGTTGCCGGCGACACGATCGACGGCTACTTTGAGGTTTTGGGCGACAAGATCGTTCACACCCACTTTGTAGATGTGGGCGGCGGCACGACGCATCTTGCCTGGGGCGACGGCGAGCGTGATATGCGTGCCGACCTCGAGGCACTCATGCGCCACGGCTATACGGGCTATGTCTCGGCCGAGACGTGTGATGGCCGCTACTATCAGGATCCGTCCAAGGCGACGACTCAGGTTATCGAGATGTATCGCCGTGTGACAGCGGAGATGGAAGCCGAATAACTAAACCGCGCGGTTGCGCCGGAAACGCTTGGGCGGGTCTGGCGCAACGCTTTTATAGCTGGCGAGTTGTGGGGAACCCGTTGGCAGTAGCGCTCGAAATAGACAACTATTGGCGTTGTAATACCACTCGGGCGAGGAAACCGACCGTTCGCCGCAAATCTCCGTGAGTTTGGATTGGTATTAAATAACAAGCAATCGTATGGCTATAATTGGTATCAGCAAGAAGCGCGATGTATAGAATTGCGCACATGTGATGGGAGGACACACATGAAGGAGACCGAGAAGATCGAGATCATGCACTTCGACCAGGAGGGCTACCTCGAGGACGGCAGGAACGTCTACGAGGCCGGCAAGAAGATGACCGCCCTGGCCGACCGCGTGCACGAGGAGGGCTACGACGCCGTCTTC
>DBEZHA010000010.1:0-55062 GCA_048189585.1 Collinsella sp.
AGGCCAGGAAGATGCTCGAGTCCGGCCTCGAGCTTGCGGACAGGGTCGAGGCGGCATAGGATATCAACCGTATTCCAGATTCTAGGACGCCGGGCCGACTCGCTTCGGATGGGGCTCTACACCAACTTTCTCGACACTACCACTGCGATTCTTCTTGGCCTTGCACTTGGACTTCCACTTTTGAGCCGTTTCATTCCAAAAGTAATAGGCAAACCGTGGCATATTTGCGTTGAACTCGTCCTTATTGCCGCCGGCGCCGCAATGGCGTTCTACACCGAAGTCTGGATGTTCATCGTCTCCGCTGCGGTGATCGGCATCTGCTTTTCATTCACAACGGGCGTCTGCATGTCCGATGTTATTGACCAATGGTTCAGTAAATCGTCCGGTCTTGCCATCGGCCTTGCTTGGGGCGTTAATTCTCTCTGTACGCTGTTGTTGAGCCCTGTCATTACGCTGGTTATCGAGCAACAAGGCTGGCGTACGGGATACATCGTACTTGCGGCCGTTTCTGCAGCTATGATTTTACCTGCGAGTGCATTTATCATTCGCCTTAAACCCTCTGATCGCAACATGCTTCCGTACGGAGAGACCGCCTCTGAAACCCATGAGAGACACAGCGTCGATGAGCGGGAAGATACCCTTTCGGGCATGGCACTACGTGATGCCACGAAAACGCCGTCTTTTATTCTCTGTGTCCTCCTGCTTTGCGTGGCGCAGCTCACCTGCTGCATGAACCAGTTGTTTCCAACCTATGCAAGCGAGGTCGGTTTCAATCCCATCGTAGGAAGCTTAATGGTCTCGGCAGCTTCGTTCTCCGACATCTTCCTAAATCCCTTCGTAGGCAAAACATGTGACAAGCTCGGCTCTATTAAAGCAACGGTCGCGTGGACAGGTGTCAGCATTTTTTCGTTCCTGCTTCTCATCATTGGCGGAAGCAATGAGACTGTTTCAATCATTGCAGCTGGCGTAAACGATGCCATGTTCGCCATTGTTGGAACCGCAATGCCGATGCTTCTCCTCTCGCTCTTTGGATCACGCGATTTTGGAAGGATCTATTCGATCGTTTGCTCAGCGGGCTATGTCGTCGGTGCTTTTGGAATGCCGGTCATGATGAAGGTTTACGGCATGGCAGGGTCATTCCAGGGAGTATTTATCTTCTGCATTGCCTGCAACCTTATGATTGCTGCGTTTGCTATCGTTTCCGGCTTTCTCAGTAAGGCTGCTGAAAAGTAATAAGCGCCGATTGCATCGGCATAGATTGCCACGCAACAGGGGTCGACTCCAAGCCAGACTGGAGTCGGCCCCTGTTTTCGTTTAAAGGTTGCCCGCAGGCACCATGTGTGCCAACATGCGTTTCAGCTTGGCTGGTCTATTTGAACATAAGCTCGACTATTCCCGCCCAAACCGCTTTTTCATCAATATCCTCACCTTGAGCGACCGTATTGCTCGCTCCCTCCAGAACGGTATATAGAATTTGTACGTAGAGCATCACGTCGGCACTATCGGAAAACGCGCCAATCTCTACACCATGAAGAAGGATGTCTTTAAGCGCATCCATGGTTCGTTTGGTCGCCGTCGCTTGACGTTCCTGAACTGCAGGAATTCGATTTGCTTGAACGCTAACCTCGGCCAGCACGCGCCGGCGTTTTTCATCGCTTCGATAGCCACCTATAACTGAATTGCCGAGCTCGATAAGCGCGGCCTTGAACCCGTCCCTATCGACTATTAGCGAGTAGTCGCGCTGATAGTCAATGGTCGGAAACATGCTGTCCAAGAGCGTAGTGAAAATCTCCTCTTTAGAGGGAAAGTAGTAGTACACCGACGGCTTGGATATACCGACAAAGTCGCAAATCTTTCCGATAGACGCTTTGTCATAACCGACTTCTGCCACAAGATCGTACATTGCGTCCAATATTTTTTTTCTCGTGCTCACGCTGCATTTCTCCATTGCAAATCACTTCCGCACTACCAACATTATTAAGGATGGCAACGGAACATTAATTCGTGTCCAAACATGACCACTATATACGGTGAACGGTATGTATCAGTAGGCGAGCGGCAATTATTCAAAACTATCTACCGAACGGTAGGTATAGTAGTACTATAACAGGTGAAACCCCGCTATTGTCGCGGCCGGACAGCATCGCGGGAAACCCGACGGAAGGACCAACCATGTACGAGAACTATCGTATGCCGGGCGAGTTCGAGAAGCGCTCCAACGTCTATGTGACATGGCTTCCCGATTACATCCGTGCAGAG
Source organism: Collinsella sp. (assembly GCA_048189585.1). Lineage (GTDB taxonomy): Bacteria > Actinomycetota > Coriobacteriia > Coriobacteriales > Coriobacteriaceae > Collinsella. The sequence goes on from DBEZHA010000010.1 coordinate 2,260, forward strand.
GGCTACGATAACCGTCAGCCCTGCGTCGACGTGATTAAGGCTCTGCTCGAGTATGGCGACGTTACGGTCAACCTCAATTGCGGCACCCCCGGCTCCTATGAGGAGGCTTGCTCGCGCCTGAAGGAGGAGGGGGTTGATCTCGATCGCATCGAGATTACGCAGTTCGAAGACTCCAACTTCTATGTCCGCGACAACGGTCCCAGCATCATGGTCGACGACAAGGGCCATTCTTATATGGTCAACCCCGCTTGGACCTATTACGGCGTGTGGGACAAGAACTCCCCGGAGTGCCAGTCCGCACGTAAGGCAGCCGTTCACATGGCGGTTGCGCTCGGTTGCTTCGATATCGTCAATTCCGAAATGGTTTCGGAGGGCGGCGACCGCGAGTTTGACGGTCACGGCACTCTGATCGCCATCGAGGACACGGAATGCCGCAAGCGTAATCCCGAGTTCACGAAAGAGGAAGTAGAGGCCGAGTATAAGCGCATCTACAACCTCAACAAGGTTATCTGGCTTCCGCAGCCCATGCTTGAGGACGACGATTATCGACTGGGCATCCTCGACGAGAAGGAAGACGGAACCCCCGTCTTTGGCATGAGCTTTGCCGCTCACATCGATGAGATGTGTCGCTTTATCACTCCGAACAAGATTCTTCTTGCCGAGGTGTCCGATGAAGAGGCAGCCTCGAGCAAGGCTGGCGCAGAGTCTCGTCGCCGCATTGAGGCGGCCTACGAGATCCTGAGCAACGAAACGGACTGGGAGGGCAAGCCCTTCGAGATCGTTCGTATGCCCACCGCCGAGCCGATTGAAGTCGTTATCGCCCCTGGCGATGAGGATTACGAGCTCTATAAAGGCTTCATCGACGAAATGGGCGGCAAGTTTATGGATGGCACCCCCTGGCCCGAGGGCCCCGTCCACTTCTACGCTGCAGCGAGCTACTGCAACTTCCTGATCTGCAACGGCGTCGTTCTTGGCCAGCGTTATTACCACGAGGGCATGAGCGAGGTCGTGAAAGAGAAGGACGAGCAGGCCAAGGCGGTTCTTGAGAGCTGCTTCCCCGATCGCAAGGTCATCATGATTGATTCCCTCGCGCTTAACCTGTCCGGCGGCGGCGTGCACTGCTGGACTAAGGACGTGGCGGCCAGCCGTTAGTGAGCCTTAGAGCCTGCGCTCTTTGGCTTAGGCGCCACATGTACCGCTCCCCGAGGGATATCCGTGTTTTCTTCGGGGACACATTTAGCAATAATTTTGATAATAATTCGAAAGGAAAATAGGCATGAACAACAGCCTCCGCGGTCGCGACTACATCAACATCCATGATCTCTCCTCCGAGGATTTCCGCTATCTCATCGATCTTGCCTGGAACCTTAAGGCTCAGAAGAAGTCTGGTGTCGACCAGCGCTACTTCCCCGGCAAAAACGTCCTCGCCAACTTTGAGTGGGGCTCGACCCGTACTCGTTGCGCATTCGAGACCTCCTGCAACGATTTGGGCATGGGCTTCACTTATCTGACCAACTCCCACATGGGTGACTGCGAGACCGTCAAGGATGCCATGCGCGTCTTCAACGGCATGTATGATCTCATCGTCTACCGCGCACAGAAGGACGAGCAGTTCCTCTATGACGTCGCCGACCTGGTTGACATCCCGGTCATCAATGCCCTTACTCTCGGCGATCACCCGACTCAGATGCTCGCTGACGCTCTTACGATGGAAGAGCAATGGGGCGGTCTGCGTACGAGCCGCGGCAAGAAGATGGCTTTCGTTGGCAACTGCGCCGGCGCCCCGGTGTGGTATGGCCGTCTGTGCGCTATGCTCGACATGGACTTCCTCGCCATCGGTCCCGACGACCTCCGTCATCAGATGTGCAAGGAAATGGTCGAAGAGGTGGAGGCCTGCTACGCCAAGTACGCTCCCAATAGGACCTTTACCATCACCTCTGACCTCGATGCCTTGGATGGCGTTGACGTTATCGTTACCGAGGAGTGGCGCTACATCAACCCCGAGTGCGGCGAAGAGGTTCTGGATCCCGACGACTACAACTCCTGGCTGGGCGATGCCGAGTCTCTGTACCCCTATCGCGTCACCAGCGAGCTGTGCAAGCGCACCAACAATCCCGACATCTTCTGCATGCATGAGCTTCCTTCTGTCCACAACGCAGATCACCGTGTTGGCAAGATGCTCCTCGACCAGTGCAAGAACGACCTCCATCGCGAGATCATCACCGAGGGTTTCGAGATTGCCGACGAGTGCTTTGAGGCCAACGCTTCGGTCATCTTCCGTGAGGCAGAGAACCGTCAGCACACCATCAAGGCCGTTATGTGTGCCCTTCTAGGTCTCTAGGAGTTGTATCAATGGAAAATGCAAAGTTAAAGAGCAGCAAGGTCTACGCATGGGTTCTCGTAATCGCGCTTGGCCTCATGTCTGCTGGTACGACCGGATCCTATAGCGTAATCGCCGGCTCCTTCGTCGCGCCCGTGTGCGAGGAGTTCGGGTTTGACTATTCAATCTTCTCGTATTACTTCACCGCGACGCTCATCGGTCTTGCGGCGGCGCTTCCGTTTGTCGGAAAACTCATCCCCAAGGTTGTTGGCAAGGTTTGGCTCCCCGTCGTCGAGCTTATTCTGCTCGCCGCCGGCGCAGGCATGGCTTTCTACACCGAAGTTTGGATGTTCATCGCCGCTGGCGCCCTGATTGGCATTTGCTTCGCCTTCACCACCGGCGTCGCCATGTCCGACGTTATTGACCAGTGGTTCAAAAAATCTGGTGGCCTGGCAATTGGTCTTGCTTGGGCAGTGAACTCGATTTACATGCTCATCATGAGCCCCGTCATCACCTCTGTCATCGAGGCCGCTGGCTGGAGGACTGGTTATCTGGTGCTCGCTGGCGTCTCCGCCGTGCTCATTCTCCCCGCTTCCGTCCTGATTATCCGCTATAAGCCTCAGGACAAGGGCATGCTGCCCTATGGCTACGTCGAGGGCGAGACGGTCGCCGAGACCGAGGAGACGACCGAGGATAGCACGCGTGGCGTTAGCTATGCGCGCGCCATTAAGTCGCCTGCCTTCTTCTTCTGCATCGGCTTCCTCTGCCTCGTTCAGCTCACTTGCTGCATGAACCAGCTCTTCCCGACGTATGCTTCCGAGGTTGGTTTTAGCCCCATGGTGGGCGGCTTCATGGTATCCGCTGCATCGCTCTTCGATCTGTTCCTCAATCCGATCGTCGGCACCACTTGCGATAAGTTCGGCAGCACGAAGGCCATTCTGGGCTGGCTCGCTGTCTCCATCCTCTCCTTTGTCATGCTCATGATGAGCAGCGGCAACTCGACGCTCAGCATCTTCGCAGCAGGCGTGAACGACGTAATGTACGTCATCGCTGGCACTGCCCTGACCGTTTTGGTTATGGATGTCTTTGGCTCCCGCGATTTCGGTCGCATCTTCGCGCTGATCTGCTCCGTGGGCTATATCGTCGGCGCCTTTGGCATGCCCGTTATGATGAAGGTCTATGAGCTTGTCGGCTCCTTCCAGGGCGTCTTCATCTTCTGCATCGCATGCAACATTATTATCGGCCTGTTCTTGCTGCTGGCAAAAAAGACTGGTAAGAACCTCTCCTGGGACGAATAGTTCGATTCGTCTTAGACATACGCTGTAGGGCTTAACCTGCAGCCGCTTTGGGGCATCGACTAACGTCGGTGCCCTTTTTTCATCGAATGTGACAAAGGAGCAGCCCCTTTGTCACATTTCTCTCCTGCACCTAGTTCGTTTTGTCCATCAACGTGATGCGGATGGTTGGGTGGGTGTACTCGTCAAACTCGTCCTCGGGATCCGTGTCAAACGAGTAATACGCTTTGATGGGGTTGTCACTCGTCCTGATAGAGATTCTCTCGTAGAGCGAGCCGTTCAAAAAAGTCTGCCTAAACTCTTCGGGGAGCTTCTGCGGTGCTAGGAGCTCGGGGCTTGCGGTCTTGACGTCTATGGTTTGGACAACAGAGGAAAGCGCGTCAAGGTCGAGCTCGATACGGGCAAGGTTGTCCTCGAGGCTCGCGTCGGGGTCGACCTCTGCCGCGTAGCTTACTTCCGTGAGCGTTCCCTTGTTGTCAAAATCCAGGTACGTATAGGTCTTCTGGGCATCGGAGTCGCCGTCGTGCAGATAGCCGCGGACGTGATAGCCGTAATCTTGATATCGCTCGTAGGGGTCATCGGCGGACACGTACTCGCATGAGGGCTCGAGCGCCTTGCGAGCGATGGCGATCTGCTCGGCCGCGGCCGCGGCGTTTTCTTGCATCTCGATGTTTCCCTGCGCCAGCTGCGGGATATAGGCGCCGCATACGATCGCGAGGGGCAGCGCCACAAGCGCGACGATCCACTTTTTTGCATGGGGGATAGGTACGCCACAGGCCTCTGCCATGGCCTTCGCGTTGGCGAAGCTCTCGGTAAGCACGTCTGCCGCGGTGGCGACGGCGCCTACGGCAGCGGCGACTTCTGCCGCGCCGCCCAGGTTGCGCGCGGTCTCGTTGTCGCTGTTCTTGAGCGGGCGCGCGGCGGCCTGCGTGCCAACAACGCCTGCGATTTGTGCCGAGCGGTCTTTCTCGCTCTGCTCGACGGCGAGCCGGTGCTGCATTTCCTTCCACTGCTTGCCACGCATGCCAAAGCGCGGGGCGAGAGCGCAATAGCAGAATATGACGAGCTCGATGGCGGTGAGCACCAAGGCGGTCATCATGCCCGTCTCTTGGAAGCCTTCGTGATGGAAGACGATGTCGTCGACCATTTCGAAAGGAATGATCGATAAGGGCAGCACGAATGCCATGGCAAGCGCCGCGCCGGCAACCTTGGGGCAGATGCAGTATCGCTGGATGCGCTTACGTTCTTGTTCGGAGAGTGCTGCCATGGCTGGTCCTTGGTGTCGTGGCGGTCATTACGGCGCGCGGGATGTATCAGTCTGAGCTAGCGCTGGATAAGAACATAGAGCAAAATACTCAGCGCGATGAGCAAGATACCCGCGATGTTAAACATCAGCGTGGCAAAGTCGCCCACGATAGGGCGCTCGACATAGCTCTTGTCTGGGCTGCTGGGGTTGTAGTGCACAGTCATTTGGCTGCCGAGGGGCCAAAGCTGCTCTGCGAGAGTATCTAGGCGTGCGATGGGTCCTGTCTGTATGTGCAACCAGCCCTTGGCGTCTTCGTACGCCGCGCTTTGCGTGCGGACGGGGAGCCCCGACAAGCTTTTGGTCTTTACGCCGCGGAATTGTTTTCTCACGTGGTACTGCGTGCCGTCGACGGTGTACTCCAAAACGGGATACATCCTGCCTTCGCCCATAAAGCGGTGGTCAATGACCGTTCCCATGATCATAGCGGTGCATGCCTTGGCATTCCTGCGAGCGGCGGCTTTCGTGAGCGTGCTCATTCCGATAAGCAGGATGCCGATGCCCCCAACCGAGATGAGCGCGAGCAGGGATATCTGCGACGTGGTCACGGCGTTCTCCTTTGGCGCGATACCGTCATATGTGACTCAGTATAGAGAATCTCGCCATCGATGAGTGCATGGTCATACGGTTAAAGTGTCTTGACGGCTCGATGGGTTCGCCATTTGTGCCTTCTCCGGCCCATACAAAAAGCTGTACGTCAGCATCCAAAGATGTCAAAAAATGTTGACTTTGGATGTTGACGTACATGTTTTGGAGTGGATGAAAGGTTGGGGTGGCGACTTTGGAATAGGGCAGGCGCTCCTCTATCCACTCGATGATGCCGCTTTCATCGTGCTCGCCGCGCCGCCGATTTGTCGGCCTTTGTCGCGTTAGAGGTACCTTGCCGCGAACTTCTCGAGGTCGGCGTTGCTTGCGTTGTTGAGAATGCCGCCGTCAACGATCTTTGCGCCCGGAGCGCATGCCCTAAGGACCGACGCCGTCTTGCCCATTCCACTTCCGCCCGAGGTGGCAAACGGAATGACCGTCTTGCCTGCCAGATCGTAAGACTCAAGGAATGTGTTGATAATCGCCGGTGCCACGTACCACCAGATGGGAAAACCCAAAAAGATGGTGTCGTAGTCTTCGATGTGCTCCACTCTAGAGGTTATGGCAGGGCGGCAGGAGGGGTCGGCAGCCTCGCGTGTGCTGCGGCTCTGCTTGTCGCGCCAGTTAAGGTCGGCGCTTGTGTATGGATTGGCGGGCACAATGGCGAACAGGTCACTGTCCGTCACGCGAGCCAAGCGGCTCGCAACGTCCATCGTTGTTCCCGATGCGCTGAAATATGCCACAAGTGTCTTAGCCATTGGAGTCCCTTTCGTTGCTGAGGGTTAGGTTTTATGGTGAGGTGCTATTAAGTGCCGCCTCATGGTTGCGATGCTGAGCGGCTTGAACAGCATCCGGTTGAGGCGCTGCGTAGCCGATAGATGAGATAGTCAAGGCATTCGAGCTTCTGTTGCTCCGCGTGTATATCGTTGAGCAATTCGCGGCGATGCCGTTTTAGTAGGCAAATGCGCGCACAGTCGCTGGCAGCAGTGCCGTATAGCTCGATAAGCTCTTCGCTGCAACCGACGTCGCGTAAGCCGTCGATGATGTTATCGTCCATGGCATCACTTTGTGGTTTTGACCTTAGTGGTGCCGGCAAGCGGTTTTTCGCCGGGACGGGCCTTGGGGCCAACGAGCGCGTGCGGCTGATAGAGCTCTTCGAGGAAGTCGATCTCGGCGGGGGAGAGCGTTACATCGAGCGCGGCCACAGCGTCGTCGACGCGCTCGGGCTTGGAGCAACCCACGATGGGGCCGCGACGCCACGCGCCCAGTGCCATGCCAGTGCAATCTGCGACATCGGCGCGTCGTGATCGGCGGCAATCTTGGCCACGCGCTCAATGACGGGCATGTCGATGGCGCGATCATGGTCGTACTTGTTGGCCATGGTCGTGTCGGTGGTGCCGCGTGCGCTCGTGCTTTCCCACGTGGGTCGGCAGAGGTGTCCCGAAGCCATGGGGCTGTATGGCGTAAGGGCCATGTCAAACTGGCGGCACACCGGGATCATCTCGCGCTCGTCCTCTCGGTACAGCAGGTTGTAGTGGCACTGCATGCTCGTAAAAGGCGTCCATCCGTGGTCGCGCGCGACAACCTGCAGGTTGTGCAGCTGGTAGGCATACATGGCGCTGGCGCCAAGCGCGCGGACCTTGCCCTCGCGCACCAGATCATCGAGCGCTTCCATGGTCTCTTCTATGGGGACGTCGTAATCAAAACGGTGGACGATGTAGAGGTCCAGGTAATCGGTGCCCAGGCGCTTGAGCGAACCCTCGATCTCGCGCTTGATGGCTTTGGCGGAAAGGCCGCCTTCGTTAAAGGACACCTTGCTGGCAAGCACGACGTTCTCGCGAGCGATGCCCAGATCGCGCAGGGCGGCGCCTATATACTCTTCGCTCGTGCCAAAGCTGTAGCAGTTTGCGGTATCGATAAAGTTGATTCCGGTGTCGAGCGCGCGCTTGATGACGGCGCGCGTGTCGTCGGGTCCGATGGTCCATTGGTGAAAGTCGGGGCTGGGCTCGCCAAAGCTCGTGCCTCCCAGGCAGAGCTTAGAGACTTTGATGCCGGAATGTCCAAGGGTGGTGTACTGCATGTCGTTCTCCCTATTCTTGAGGGGACGGTTATAGCGTACGTTGATAGGCCTATGATGTATATTGCCTATATCGACTTTCTGGATATATGGAATCCAAATGACTAGCAAGTGGGAAACCTCGGCTGAGTTGGGGTGCAATGGAGCTACGGACTTTGCGCTACTTTTTGGCGGTGGCGCGTGAGGAAAACATGACCGAGGCGGCAAATGTGCTGCACGTGACGCAGCCTACGCTGTCACGTCAGATTGCCGATCTTGAGCGCGAGCTGGGCGCCGAGCTTTTTGAGCGCACCAATCGATCGTGCATGCTCACGGGCGACGGCATGCGTCTGCGCCAGCGTGCCGAGGAAATCGTCTCGCTGGTGGAGCAGACCGAGTTGGAGCTGGCGGATCGGGAGCTCGGCATTGCGGGCGTTATCCGCATTGGAGCCGGCGAAACCAAATCGATGCGGCTGGTGCTCGATACTTTTGCGGAGCTGCATCGGAGTCATCCCGGAGTGACGATTGAGCTCTATACCGGCAATGCCGATGCGGTGGAGGAGCGCTTGGAGCGCGGCTTGCTCGACTTTGCGCTGCTGCTGGAACCCGTTAACGTCGAGAAATACGAATGGATCCGCATGCCCGAGGCGGACCGAGTCGGTGCCGTTGTCGCCACGAGCGGTCCATGGGGTGGCTTGGACGTGTTAACGCCTGCGGACGTGGCAAAGATGCCGCTGCTGGTGAGTTCGCGTACCTCGAATCGAGCGTTCGACCTCGAAGCATGGTCGGGCGGCGTCTTCAGCTTTGACGACCTCAACGTCGTGGGGCATTTCGATCTGATTGGCAACGCGTCGCATCTGGTGCGCTCGGGTACCGCGTGTGCGCTTGGCATTGGAAGCCTGTTGCAGATAGATGAAAGCAGCGACCTGCGCTTTGTCCCATTTGAGCCGCCGCTCACCATTGCGTCGTATCTGGTGTGGAAAAAATATCGCCTGCGTTCTCGCGCCTGCGAAGAGTTCCTGAACCGCTTGAATGGGATGTGGCAAAGGGACTGTCCCTTTGTCACATTGAGTTGAGAGTGGATGTTGATGTATTTATCGCTGGCCCCTATGGAGGGGATTACCGGGCATGTGTTCCGTCGCGTGCATGCGGAGTGTTTCGGTGCGCTCGATTGTTATTACACGCCGTTTTTGCCTCCGCCACGGGTGGGCAACCGCTTTGGCGGCAAGGCGTTTAAAGAGGTCGATCCCGCCAATAACCAGGGGCTCAATGTGGTGCCTCAACTGATGTCCAAAAACGCGGACGAGTTTGTGTGGGCGGCGCAGGTGCTCGCCGACATGGGCTACCGCGAGGTCAATCTCAACCTTGGCTGCCCCTCGGGCACGGTTGTCGCCAAGGGGAAGGGCTCGGGCTTTCTGCGCAATCTGGACGAGCTCGAGGTGTTCTTGAGCGACGTGTGCGAGCGCTCGCCATTGCCCGTCTCGGTCAAGACCAGGCTGGGGCTGGAGAACGATGAGGAGTACGAGCGCGTGCTCGACATCTATTGCCGCATGCCGCTGGCAGAGCTGATCGTGCATCCGCGCGTGCAAAAGGACCGCTATACGGGCTCGCCGCGCAAAGAATTTTACGGCGAGACGCTGGAGCGGGCGCCGTTCCCGGTGGCCTACAACGGCGACATCTTTGATCTTGAGGACATGGATGCGCTGGTGGAGGCCTATCCCGAAACGCGCCACGTAATGTTGGGGCGCGGCTTGCTTGCGAACCCCGCGCTGGCTCGCATGGTTGCCGGCGGTTCTGCTGCCACGGCAGCTGAACTGCAGCGCTTCCACGACACGCTGTTTGCAGCGTATGCAGAAGAGATTGGCGGCAACGCGGTCTTTCGCATGAAGGAGTGGTGGTTCTACGCCAAGTGCGCCTTCGCCGATCCCGCTACCGTTCACAAGATCGTGCGCAAGACCAAAAAGGTCGACGAATACCGCGCCGCCGTCGATCGTGTCTTCCGCGAACAGCCACTTGCGCCCATAGCCCGCTTTCACGGCTAGTTAGTCATTGGGGACGTTCTTTAACGACTAGTCATTTAAGAACGTCCCCAATGAGTGAAACTACTCATTTAAGTGCGTCCCCAATGAGTGCCCAATGAGTGGTCCCCAATGAGTGCTAGAGCAGGTTCTTCTGTACCCAGGTGATGATGTCGCTCGATTCGTAGAGTGGCTCGCCGTCAATGAACAGGCAGGGAACCTGGCGCTTTCCGCCGACGGCGATGAGCGTCTGCTCGGCATCGGAATCGGTCGAGATATTGCGCTCGGGAATGGTCACGTCGTTATCGGCCAAAAAGCGCTTGACCTTTATGCAATACGGGCAGCCAGTCATAACGTAGAGCGCGAGTTCATGATCAGTAGCCATGGTGTCTCCAATCGGTTGAGGTTTCGATTGAAATACCCAAAGCCGCTGCGGTCTATGCGTGAGCCGACGGCGACTCGATCGCCTGAACCAGAAACGCCGTGGCGCCGGCGCCGCAGGGCTTGTCGTAGTAGTCGATAAAGCGCTGATCGGCAAGATAGCCGTGGGCGAGGCCCAGGTATGCTTCGTCTTGGGGTTCGTGTCCCCAGTTAAGGCCAATCCATCGACGGTGCATTGCGACAAGCTTGCGCGCCTCGCTTCCATCCGGTTCGCCGTCGCCCATGGCGATCGAGAGCTGGCCCAGAATAGCGCGTTCAAGTTCCTTCATGTCGTTCCATGTCTTGGGGTCCATGTCCAGCAGTGCCTCGTTTGCTGCATCGACGGCCTCGTCGCCATAGCGCGCTCGCGCCTCGGCACCGTAGCGCTCCTCGTTTTCCTGCACGGTACGCCAGCGCTCCAGTTGCGGCAGCACGGCGCCCATGAGCGAGACGGCTTCGTCGAGCGACATACCGGTGTTTTGTGCCAGGCGCGGGGCGCAATCCTCAATCATGGCCTCCATCGTGGTCTCGTAGGTGTACTTGCCGTGGTCGTAGCACCACTTGCAGTAATGGTCGGTCGCGGTGCCCGCGGCATCGGTGGCGCAGTCGTCGGGCGTGAGTATCATGCCGCAGCTCTGGCAATAGTGCTCGGGCATTTCGAGCAGGTGAGACAGTGGCTCGCCGGTCACAGCGGCAATGAGCTTCATCATGTCGATGCCCGGTGTGACCTCGCCGCGTTCCCAACGGCTGATGGCCTGGCGTGTGACGAAGAGCTTGGCGGCGAGCTGCTCCTGGGTAAGGTGATGGGCGCGACGGACAGCAATGAGCTTTTCTGCAAAGGCCATAACGGCTCCTTTCTGCTGGTTGATGGCTTAAGCATACGCGGCGGCATGTGCCCTTCCAAGCAACCGTTGGTTGCACGACGGGGGACCGCGGCGAAGAATTGCGCGCAACGCCCCACACCTCCATGCCGTACAATGACCGGCATGGAACCTATCGCATACATACATACCGACCTGCCGCAGAAGTTCGGCATTCCGCGCAACAGTTTTTTGGCGCCCCATCTGCAGGGGCGCATCGTCTTTGAGCCGGAATTTGCCTCCAACGCAGCGGTTGAGGGCCTGGATTCTTTCTCTCACCTATGGCTGCTGTGGTGCTTCGAAAACGGAACGCCCGGCGGCACGGCTCAGGACATAGCCGCCGATGCCAAAAAGCAGGACAGGTCCGGCACCAACGCAAAATGGTCGAAAACCGTGCGCCCGCCGCGTCTGGGCGGGGCCGAGCGTGTGGGCGTCTTTGCCACGCGCAGTCCGTTTCGTCCTAATCCCATCGGCCTCACCTGCGTCAAGCTCGACCGTGTCGAGCTTACCGACGATGGCCCCATCATCCATGTGCTGGGGGCCGATCTGCGCGACGGCACGCCCATCTATGACATCAAACCCTACATTCCGTTTGCGGACTGTCACCCGGATGCGACCGGCGGCTGGATTGAGGATGCGCCGTGGCAAGAGCTCGACGTCGAGTTTCCGCAAGCGCTGCAGGATATGGTCCCGCCCGAAAAGCTCCCCGGTTTGGTCGAGGTCCTTCGCCAAGATCCACGCCGCGCGGGTAGCAAACACGAGCCAAACCGTGTTTATCACTTGGCATACGCCGGACTCGACATATCGTTTACGGTCGACGAAACCCAGCTAACCGTAGTCGCCGTCAACGACGCGCGAGACTAACCAGCCATTCGTCCGCACCCGTCAAATTAAGCGCTAAACCCCGCTCTAAAACCGCCCACGCTGGTGGACAATAACGCCTACCAAAACAATCCGCTTTGCACGGGAGCTCAGCATGAAATACGACTTTACCTCGCTTATCGACCGCCACGGCATGGACGCCATCGCCGTTGACTCCTGGGGAGAAATTCCCGACATGGCTCCGAACGCACCCGACGAGGGCTTCGACCGCATCCCCATGTGGGTGGCGGACATGAACTTTGCCACGGTGCCCACGGTCCAGGAGTACATCATTCAGCGCGCCCAGCACCCCATGTTTGGCTATTTCAATCCGCGTCCCGAGTACTTCGACCGCATCATCGAATGGCAGAGCCGTCGCAATGGCGTTGAGGGCTTGGCGCCGGAGCATATCGGCTACGAAAACGGCGTGCTGGGCGGTGTCGTGTCGACGTTGCGCGCATATGTCCAGCCGGGCGATGCGGTGCTGGTCCACAGTCCCACCTACATCGGCTTTACCAAGTCCATCGAGGCTGCGGGCTATCGCATTGTCCACAGCCCGCTTAGGCTCGACGACCAAGGCGTGTGGCGTATGGACTTTGAGGACATGGAGCAAAAGCTCGCCCAAAACCATATCCATGCCGCGGTGTTCTGCTCGCCGCACAATCCCTGCGGCCGCGTATGGGAGCGCGACGAGATCGAGCACGTCATGGATATCTATCGCCAGCACGATTGCGTGGTGATCTCGGATGAGATTTGGTCCGATATCATCCTGCCGGGTCACAAGCATATCCCGACGCAGTCGGTGAGCGAGGATGCCCGCATGCGCACGGTTGCCCTCTATGCGCCCAGCAAGACGTTCAACCTGGCGGGCCTGGTCGGCAGCTACCACATCATCTATAACGAGACGCTGCGCGACCGCGTGTGCGCCGTGTCCAACAAGACCCACTACAACGAGATGAACGTCCTCTCTATGCATGCGCTTATCGGTGCCTACCAGCCGCAGGGCTACGAGTGGGTGGACGAGCTCAACCAGGTGCTTGACGGCAATATCGAGTACTTCTGCGATTACGTGGACGAGCATTTTGAGGGCGTGTCCTATTCGCGTCCGCAGGGCACGTACATGGTGTTTCTGGACTGCACCAAGTGGTGTCGCGAACATGGCCGCGATATTCAGTGGCTGCTCGACGAGGGGGCGCGCGTGGGCGTGGGGTATCAGGACGGCCGCCCGTTCCACGGGCCCTGCCACATTCGCGTGAATCTGGCGCTGCCGCTTTCGCGCGTAAGGGAAGCGTGCGACCGCCTGGACCGCTACGTTTTTAACGCACGGTAAGTGTGCGCTGCATGCGGGGCCTTCTGCCAAGTCGGCTAGAAGGCCCCGCAGGGTAAAGCGTCTGTAACCATTGGGCGCTCGAGTGGTTTCATTTGCTATTATTTTTAACCATTTGAGTCTGTAAGCAGGATCGTTTGGAGCTCGATGAAAAGACCTCGCCGCTCGGTTGCCATATCGTTGTTTGGTGCGCTTGCGGTAGTGTGTGCCTTTGTCGTAGCGATAGCCGGCTGTTCCGGGTCGAATGACGGAGCCTCGACGTCTGCATTAGAAGAACTGGACGCCTCGCAAGTCAAAGACGACGACCTTAAGACGCTCAACGTCGGAAGCGACCTCTATCCGCCGTTTGTGTATACCGATGAGTACGGCGATATCGTTGGCCTGGATGTCGAGATATTGACCGAGGCTTTGGCCCGCATTGGTTACAAGCCAAAATACCAGCTGATCGACTGGGAAAAGAAGAAAGAGCTGCTGGCGAGCGGCGAGCTCGATTGTGTCATGGGTAGCTTTAGTATGACGGGTCGCGAAAGCGAGTATCGCTGGGCCGGTCCGTACCTTGCGAGCCGCCAGGTGGTCGCGGTCAATCCCGAAAGCGACATCTACACGCTCGCCGATCTTGAGGGCAGGGTCGTGGGGGTGCAGTCCACCACCAAGCCCGAGGGCATTTTGCTCAACCGTACCAATGGAAAGGTTCCGCAAATCAAGGGGCTCTACAGCTTCTCGGACCGCTCATACCTGAACCCGGCGCTCGTCGAGGGCCTGGTCGACGCTATCGCCGCACATGAGTCCTCGCTGCTCACCTATGAAAAAGACTATGGCGTGACGTATCGCATTCTGAACGAGCCGCTGCTGGAGGTTGGTTTGGGCACCGCTTTCGATATCAACGACACGCGCGGTATCGACGTTAAACTCACCCATGCCTACCAAGAAATGCTTGCCGATGGCATCATGGAACGCCTGGTGTCAAAGTACTTTGATGACCCCTCACCATTTTTGAATATGGAGGGCCTGTCGTGATCGATGCGCCCGACTACACCGCTCAGGAGCAGGGCAATCATTCGACCTGGGTATGGCTCCTTGCCGCCCTGGTGGGGGTAGCACTCTCGGCTGTCGCCGGCATGATGAGCTACGGTTACACGACGGCCCAGGCCGAGCAGCGCTTTGCCGACGTTGTCGATTACGTGGCGACGCAGAGCCTTTCCTACGATGCGTTTAACAGCGCCTATGCGACCAAAAACCTGACTCGCGTGATGGAGATTGCCGGAGAGGTGGCGCGCGATATAAAGCGCGACGGCTCGGTGGATAACGCCGCGCTGGAGCAATATGCTGACCAGTTCAACGTGAGCGCACTGATCGTGACGGACGCATCGGGCAACTTGATGTCCGAGTCCTCGACGGATGACGTGGGCTACGAATCGCTTGCTACGTATCTCAAAGAAGCGCCCGTGCTGGAGGTGGCAACCCATCCGCTTAAGTCCTATACCGATCGTATTACGCTTGCGGATGATTCGGTTGCAGACATCGGTTGCGTGACCCGGCAGGATGGCGAGGGTATCGTTATCGCGGTAAGGCATCAGAGCGCGAAGGCAGTTGCAAGCAATACACTCAAACTGCAGAGCCTGCTCGAAGGCTATGAAACCATCGATAGCGGCAATATCGTGATCGAAAACGATGGCAAGGTCGTTGCGACCAATGCCGTCGAACCCACCGTATTGGGCGTGTTCGACCTGCCCGCGACGGACGCCATTATTGTCGACGAAATTAAGGATCGATGCCTGCCCGGCAAAGTCCGACTGGTCAACGTCAACGGCGAGTGGTATTTGGGCACATACGGCAAAGCGCAAAAATTCTACGTGTACACCTATGCCTCGGCGCAGCGCTACTTTGAGGTCGTCGCGGCTGTCGCTGCCGGCGTGCTGGTGCTCTACAGCGGTGTTGTAGCCACTGTTGTGATGGTGCGTCGCCGCGCTGATCGTCGACGTTTGACGGACTTGCTGCAGCAGGAGCGCGACTATGGCGACAAGCTGGCAAAGGCGGCGCGTGAGGCCTCGTCTGCCAACTCGGCAAAGACGGAGTTCCTGCGTCGCATGAGCCACGATCTGCGCACGCCCATCAACGGCATCCGCGGTATGGTTGAGGTTGGCGATGCCAATGCGGACGATCTGCAAAAGCAGACCGAGTGTCGTTCAGAGATCTGGACGGCATCGGGACTGCTGCTCGACCTTGCGAATGAGGCGCTCGATATGAGTCGCCTGGAGAGCGGGCAGGTCGACCTGGAGCTTGTTCCCACAAATTTGGTGACCCTCAACCACGAGGTGCGCGATATTCTGGAGCGCCAGGCCGAGGAGCGCCTGGTGACAATTATCTGCGATCAGCAGACGCTTAATCATCCCTATGCGCGGGTGAGCGTGACGCACCTCAAACGCTTGTTGCTCAATATTGCCGGCAATGCCGTCAAGTACAATCGCCGGGGCGGCTATGTTCGCCTGGCGTGCCGCGAGGTGGAGCCAGCGGATGGCGTTCCTGTCTATGAATACACGATCGCCGATAACGGTATTGGCATGAGTGAGGAGTTTCAACAGCACCTCTACGAGCCGTTTTGTCGCGAGGAGCAGCAGGTGGAAGGCGCTTCATCGGGAACTGGCCTGGGTGCGCCTATTGCCAAACAGTTGGTCGAGCTTATGGGCGGAACCATGAGCTTTTCGAGCATCTTGGGGCAGGGGACGACGTTTACCATCCGTCTGCCGTTTGAGAAGTGCAAGTGCTCCGAGATTCCTCAGGCAGTGCGCGTGAATGCGGGCGACGGCGATGCGCTCCAGGGCTTGCGCGTTTTGCTCGTAGAGGATAACGACCTGAATGCCGAGATCGCACAGTTTACGCTCGCCCGCGCCGGTGCCGTCGTGACGCATGCTAAGGATGGTGAGTCTGCCGTCGATATTTGCCGCGAGTGCGCCGCACGAGTACGACGTGGTGTTGATGGATATCATGATGCCCGGTATCGATGGCCTTGAGGCCACGCGTCGGATTCGAGCGCTCGATCGCGAGGATGCCGCGACCACGCCGATTATCGCCGTGAGCGCCAACGCCTTTGCCGACGATCGCAGGCTTTCGCGTGAGGCGGGCATGAACGCGCACCTGAGTAAACCAGTGAGTTCGCAGGAGCTCGTTGAGGCGCTTGCGCACATAGCCGCCGACGCTTCATAAGCATATGGCCCGGTTCCAAGGTTGGTTGGAACCGGGCCATATTGCTATTGATGAGGCTTGCTGAGGGGCTTACTTTTCGTGAATCTGCTTACCGCAAAGATGCTCAATCGTAATCTCGTAGAGTTGGACGCCCTTGATGTCTTTGGCGATTTCCTCCTCGACTTCTTCGGCGGAAGGGTAGTACTTAAGCGCGAGCTGGCGGACTTTGTCCTCGATAAACGCGGGCGCTTCATCTACCAGGCGACAACGGCCAAAGACCACGGTACTCATAACGTAGGGAGCCCAGTCATCGTCCTTGTACCACTCGTTGCCGTAAACGGTAAAGCAGATCTTGTCATCGCGCTTGAGTGCGTCGACCTTGTGGCCGGCTTTGGCGCCATGGAAATAAATCTTGTCGTGCTCGGCGTCGAAGAAGTAGTTGACGGGAATGGCGTACGGGTAGCCATCGTCGCCGTTGACGGCAAAGACGCCGCGCTTGCAGGTGGCGAGCAACTCGCGCGCTTCCTCGTCGGTGATGGCGCGTTTCTTTCGACGTAAGGGCCTAAACATCGTTGGTTTCCTTTCTGGCCGTGCATGGTGGTTGAGCACAAACTATAGCGAAACTGATCCGTATTTCTTGATGCGGGCGAGTATGTTTTTGAGCTTGTTAAAGTCGAGCGGTTTGGACAGATGGGCGTTCATGCCGGCGTCGTGTGCCGCCTTGGCGTCCTCGGCAAAGGCATTGGCGGTGAGCGCGATGATGGGGATATCGGCTGCATCGACCTTCTCGCTCAGGCGAATCGCGCGGGTTGCCTCGTAACCGTCCATGTCCGGCATCATAATGTCCATCAGGATCGCATCGAAGCTGCCGGCGGGATGAGACAGGTACAGATCGACGACTTCGTTGCCGTTGACGGCGCGGGTGACCACGACGCCCTCGGATTCTAGCAGCGTCTGGGCAATCTCGGCATTCAATTCGTTGTCTTCGGCGAGCAGCACGTTCATGTCGGCGAGCGAGCAGTCGAGCGCCCTCTCGACCGTATTCGCCCGCGCCCGGGGGTTCTTGTCGATATCGAGCGGAATTTCCACGTAGAACGTGGTGCCCACGTGGAGTTCGCTGCTGACTTCGATGGTGCCGCTCATCAGTTCAATAAGCGACTTGACGATTGGCATGCCCATGCCGGTTCCTTGGAACTTGCTGCGCGCATCGTTACCTTCTTGGGCAAACGGCTCATAGATATGCTTTAAAAACTCGGGAGCCATGCCAATGCCGGTATCCGAAACGCTAAAGCAAAAGAGCGCGCGCCCATCATCGAGTGGCTTGGTCTGTGAGCTAAAGGTGACGGAGCCGCCGCGCTTGTTGTACTTAATACTGTTGTCTAGCAGGTTGATTATGATCCGTCGGATATGGGTGGGACTGCCGATCATGTATGGCCCCGTGGCGTACGGCAGGCTATTGTCCTGCATTGTGATGCCGTTACCGGACGCGCGGAGCTTGCACAGCACCAGCGCATCGTCACAGAGCTCTTTGAGGTTAAAAGGAGCATGTTCCAGTGTTAGCTTGCGGTCCTCGATTTTGCCCATCTCGAGGATGTCGTTGATCAGCGAGAGCAGGTGATTGGCGGCAACACGCGCCTTGGCGCGGCTTTCGCGGGCGACTTGCATATCGCCGTCTTTCAATTCCTCAATTTCGATAAGACCCAGGATGCCGTTGAGCGGCGTGCGGATGTCGTGACTCATGCGCGTGAGGAATGCTGTCTTAGCGGCGTTGGCGGCATCGGCTTTTTTGCGCTCGGTTCGAGCGCGCACGAGCGCCCAGATGAGCAGGACGACGCCGACCGACAACATACCGATGAGGGTAGCTGCAATGGCGGTGCGGTTGCGATAAAGGAATTGAAGCGTGTTGGATTCCTGGGCCGTGTACGACGTGGAGGAGAAATTGCTTGCGGAGAGCGATTCTCCGGCATTGATGATGCCCTTGTTGATGATTCCCAACAGCTCGGGTTTTCCGCGCGAAATCCAGCACGAGAGCTCACAGGTGTCAGGGAGCTCGGTCGTCTCGCAGTCCTCGAGATCGTAACGGTCACCGATGGTTTTTACACGTGAACTGGGAGCGACGATGCAGTGCGCCGTTCCCTTCCTGAGGGCATCGAACGCTTCATCGTCGGATTGGTATTCGGTTACGGTCGCTGTGGGGAACAGACTTTCAAGTGCATTTTTGTTGACAAACGATGATTTGGTACAGGCGATGTTCTGAAGGTCTTTGTTCAGGTTGCTGCCGGTGTGGATGGCGGTGAGGGATATGGTCCCCAACGATATCGACTGCACAACGCCTGTTTGCTCGGCAAACCAGTAATCTCGGTATACCGGCAGCGCAACGTCTATACTTCCCTTTGACAGAGCCTTTGACATCATCTTGTAGCTATCAAAGGCGACGGTTTTGACCGTAATGCCAAATTTATCGTGTAGCGTCGTCGCAAGCGATGCGAGCGATCCTTCCATTTCGCCGTCTTCGTCCTCGTTGCAGTAGGGGAGTTTGCCCGTAATGTAGCCGAGCGTGATGGCGTTGTTGTTTGCTTTGAGCCAAGAACATTCGGGGCCGTTGAGCGATGATGAACCGCTGTTTTGGGCCGAATAGCTCGATTTGACTTCGTCGTTATAGCGTGGGTTGACGCGGGCGATTGCCGTCATGGCGGCATTGATGTCATTCATCAAATCGGGGCGGCTTTTGGGAACGGCAAAATAGTAGTCGCTCGAGCCTACGTAGAACATGGGCGACGCATCGGGCGACGAAATGGTGTCGTTCATGATGACGGCGTCGACCTCGCCGTCTGCAAGCGCCTCAAAGAGGGCACTGCCGGTGTCGATTTCTTTATAGGTGCAGGTAACGCCTTCGTCGGCGAGCCACTGCTGGCCGACGATAGTTTGCATAACGCCAGAGTTGCAGCCGATGGTAAGGCCTTGGAGCGCTTGGGGGTCGCCCTTGGCAAGGTCGTCGCGATCGGGCTTGGCGTAGATGTAGTAGCGCTCGGTGCCCTCGGGGTTCGAGGAAAAGAGCAGCTTTTGCTCGCGTTCTGGTGAATACGAGATGTTGGGCATGAGGTCGATTTCGCCCGCCTCGAGCATGTCCATAAGCTCGGTGAAGGTGCCGGAGACGTATTCGTATTGCCAGCCCTTTGTGTAATACGAGAGGGTCTGGAGGTACTCGTAGCCCCATCCCGAGAGGCGCTCGCCCGGTGCACCTTCCTGGAAGCCCTTGTTGTTGACGAGCCAGCCAACGCGGACCGTCTTGGCCTGCTGGTCGGAGTCGGCGGCAAAGGCGGGGGCGGGCATGGCGGCGCTCAGTACGGCGAGTGCGGCCAGCGCGACGGCCAGGGTGCGATATAGGGTTAAGCGAAGGACGGCGGAAGGTTTCACATGCAATCCTATCGAGTCGAGACAATTTCACATAAGGATACCAGCTCAGCCCACCTGGTCGGCAGCTGCACCGCAAAACGGTCCCGCCCGGCATCGGCGACTAGTCATTGGGGACGTTCTTGTTTGACTAGTCATTTAAGAACGTCCCCAATGACAAGTTCCGTTTGCGGGGGAGGCGTGGGACAATACCGAGCGAATGTGATTGGGCGTCTGGGAAAAGGGGTTGCGATGAACAAGTTGAGGACGCTTGCCGACGTGTTGCGCCAGGCTGGCTTTGCGCGCATCACGGGCCTGTTCCTCGTCTTCTACCTGCTGTGCTCGACGGCTGTCTGGCTGTCCGAGCCCACGACCCTCACGTTTGGCGATGGTCTCTGGTTTAGCTTTGAGACGGTCTCGACGATCGGCTTTGGCGACATTCCGGCCGAGACACCGGTTGCCCGCGCCATTACCGTCATTCTGAGCGTCATCAGCATCTTCTACATCGCCATGCTCACGGGCGTGGCGGTGAACTACTGCAATACGCTTATCAAGATGCGTCAAAAGGACACCATGGCGCGCTTTATGGACGATCTTGAGCATTTGGAAGAGCTCGATCGCGACGAGCTCGCCGATCTTTCGCGCCGCGTGCGCGAGTATCGTCGACGCCAACGCTAGAGCGGGTGCCGCGCGTCACGATGAGGGGGACTGAATATGAACATCACCGTGTATCTGGGTGCCAGCGCCGGCAATGACCCAGCATTTCTGCCTGCGGTGCAAGAACTGGGCAACTGGATTGGCTCCAACGGACACGCGCTGGTATACGGCGGGTCCAAATCGGGCCTGATGGGTGCGCTCGCCGATAGCGTACTTGATGCTGGTGGTCATGTGACGGGCGTGGAGCCGAGCTTTTTTATCGAGGCCGAGTTTCAACATGACGGTATCGACGATCTTATCGTGACGAGCGATATGGCCGAGCGCAAGGCCAAGATGATCGAGCTCGGCGATGCGTTCATTGCCTTTCCCGGTGGCACGGGTACGCTCGAGGAGATTGCCGAGGTCATGTCCGCCGTGTCGTTGGGGCATCTCGATGCGCCGTGCATCCTGTACAACCTCGGGGGCTACTGCAACGATCTTAAGGCGCTGCTCGAGCACATGATTGATAAGGGGCTTTCGACCCCGAGGCGCCAGCACGGCATCTACTTTGCCGACGATTTGTGCGAGATTGCCTCGATTATCAACGGATAAGTCTTGAGCCTGCCCCACTATGACTCCCAATGGTGCCGTTTGCGGCGCAGATGGTTGGCTCGTTCGGGCAACGCTCGCTCTACAATAAAACGTATCTTTGTCGATTTTGACCACGGGAGGTCCCGATGGATAACCTTGCAAAACCCAAAAACCGTGCACTGTTTTTAGTTAGCGTGGCCGTGACCGGTGCGTTTGCGGGCGCCGCGGTCTGGCTGTTTTTCTTTGCGATGGAGCACGGTATCGACTATCTATGGACCGAGATCCCTCATATGCTGGGCGTCGCTTCGCCCGAGCTCGCGAGCGGTCCGTTCGGTTTTTTGCCGTACCCGTTTTTCGTCTGCCTGCTGGGCGGCCTGCTGATCGGTCTGTACGAAAAGATGACGGGCACCAAGACCGATGACCTCAACCAGGTGATGGCCAAGGTTAAGCAAGACGGTCGCTACCCGTACGACAACCTCGGCAAGCTTTCGCTTGCGGCATTGCTGCCGCTGCTGTTTGGCGGAAGCATTGGACCGGAGGCCGGCCTGACCGGTGTTATCGCGGGTCTGTGCAGCTGGGTCGGCGACCGCATGCGTCGCTTTGGCGCCGAGTTTAGGGAGCTCACGCTGCTGGGCACTCAGGCTGCCCTGACGGCACTCTTTACCGCGCCCGTCTTTGGCTTTGTGGCACCGCTTGCCGGTAGCGCCGACGGCGACGAGGACCCCGCATCCGATGAGATCACCATCAAGCTCCCCAAGGCGCAAAAGACTGTGGTCTACGGCATTGCGATTGCCGGCGGTCTGGGCACCTACCTGCTGCTTGGCCAGCTTGTGGGCGGCGGCATGGGCATGCCCAGGTTCGAGTCCGCCGAGGTGGGCAACCTGGAGCTTGCCTGGCTTATCCCCCTGTCTCTCGTCGGTACGGTCTGTGGCTGGCTGTACTTTGTCTCCGAGCATGCAAGCGAGGCGCTGTCCCATGCCATAGGGGAGCGCCCCGTCGTCAAGGCCATGCTGGCTGGTCTGGCGCTCGCCATCTGCGGCACAGTTCTGCCTTATACCATGTTTGCCGGTGAGACCCAGGCCGACGTACTTATGGAGACCTACCTCACCATCCCCGCCGGTGTGCTCATCGCGACCGGTCTTGTCAAGGCCATGCTGGCACCCGCCCTCATCAACATGGGCTGGCGTGGCGGCCATTTCTTCCCGGTTATCTTCTCGGGCGTGAGCCTGGGCTACGGCCTTGCCATCCTCACCGGCGCAGATCCGGTCTTTTGCGTCGCCGTCTGCACGGCATCGACGATGGGCGCCGTTATGCGCCAGCCTGTTATGGTTGTGGGCCTGCTGCTCATGTGCTTCCCGCTCAAGGGTATCGTCTGCATGATCATCGCGGCCGTCATCGCCGCCGGCATTCCGTTGCCCAAGCCGCTGCACAAGTAGCGTATTGCGCTTTACGGTTGTTCAGAACTTGTTTTAAAGAAGCCGCGCGAGGCCGTTTGTTTACGGCCTCGCGCGGCTATTGTTTAGAGCTTCCTCAGCACAATGGCGATGGTGTTGAGGTATTCGAGCGCGCCGGATTCAACGGCAGCGCGGTCGCCTGCTGCGTACTCGTTGTCGCAGGCGAGCCAGTCTTCCCACGCTTCGTCCGTGCAGAGCATAGGCTGCATCGAGACAATCTCGACGCCGGGGGTCGGCTCGATCATGGCGCGCCACCAGGCTATGTCGTGCATATAGTCGAGCTGCTCGGGTGCCCAGGATTTGAGCAGGCAAGTGGGCAGGTTGTCGTGGCAGTCGCGAACCATGCCGGGAATGCTTAAGTAGAGCATCCCGCCTTGCTTTACGTAGGGGAGTAGGCGCTCGCCCAGATAGTGCGGGTCCCGACCATAGTAGTTGTACGAGTCGATGCTCACGACCGCATCAAAATAGTCGTGCTCAAACGGCAGTCCCTGTGAGGCGTCCGCCTTAACAGGGTGAATCGTGTTGCGGGGAATACCGAGTGAATCGAAGAACGCGCGGTTTTCGACAGGATCGCTCCACAGGTCGACAGCATAAGTGTCAAACCCGTATTCGCGGGCAAGCAGGGCGCTGGTAATGCCGGTGCCCGACCCCAGGTCGCAGACACGGGCGCCGCGGGGGATATGCACATCGCAAAGGAGCTCTTCGCAGAGCTTGAGGGGGTTCGGCCCCATAATCTTAGAACGTACAAGTGCCGCGTCGAAGCTGGTGGCTTTTGGGAAGGATTGAGATTTCGCAGAGTTCATTGTTCTTTCCTATCAGGTGCATATGTGGCAGATGACGGAGGCGGAACGGCGCAACAAACCACGGCCGCAAGACGGCCGTTTTCAATTTGTATGCGATTGACCGTTCCCTAAAGAACAATGACCAAAAAGACATCCCCTTGGATGATCGAAATTGGGCCGAGGCCCGTGACGCTTTGATTATAGAACGTTGCGCACGGGCCGGGGAAATGCCATTTGTCACGGATTTGAGGGGCGCGATTGTGGCCGATTACGACCTGCGTGGGTCGAGATTCGCCCGCCTACAGGTCGCGTGCCCGATAGACCTTGGTGCTGACGATGCAGCTCAGTGCACATAGCACGAGGGCCAATACCGCGATGCCTGCGCACAGGCAGCCGAGGACGGCGGGATCGGGATTCGCCCCAGCAATCGACATGAGCCAGTTGCTGATGGGGCTGGAGGAGCTCAGTGTGGCCATGGCAAGGCATCCGAGCAGGGCAAACAGGCCGACGGAAAGGCGCAGCGCCTCCATGTGTCCAAATCGAAAGAACAGCGGCTGTGCCAGAAACACCATCATGAGGGAAATGAGCATGGACGCGGTCGAAGCGATTGCGGTCTCAAAGACGGTCTGTCCCGTCGAGGGGATACCCACGCTGTTGAAGAGCGGGATGGAGACGATGCTCAGAAGCGCGGCGGCGCACGCCATGACAGCCGAGAAGACAATGATGCTCAGGTAGCGTGCGCAAATAATGTCTTTGCGCGTGAGAAGCAGCGTTGCCCGATAACGCTCCCATCCGTTTTGATTGTCGAAGCCGGCCAGCGAGTTCATGACCATGATGGGCGACATGGCGCTGACCGCGCAGGCGCCGGCGCTCATGCCGGAATCGCCATCCGACGCGTTGGCAAGGGTTAGCACGACGAAGATGAACAGGCCGACGCCCGCGATGCTCGGAGTGAGCGTGCGAACGATGGCGAGCTCGGACATAAAGGCGCGTTTCATTTCGAAGCCCCTTTCAGCATGAGGCGCAGATAGTCATCAATGGTTGCCCGATCGCAGGGAATCTCGGGAAAGGCCTCGAGCGTTTCGCGACGGTTGGGCACGAGCACGTCCACGCTATAGGCGTGGTGGACGGCACGGGCGCCTTCGACGCAAGCCATAAGCTCGGCGGCCTGTGCTTGGGTACAGTGGGCGATGCCGGCGCGGTCGGTAATGTCCTCGCGCGGCAGGTCAAACACAATCGAGCCGTTATCGATGCAGATGACGCGGTCGGCGGCGCGATCGAGGTCAGACGTAATGTGGCTCGAGAGCAGCACGCTGTGCTGGCCGTCGGCGACAAAGGCAAGCAGCTCATCAAGCAGCTCCTCGCGTGCCATGGGATCAAGCCCCGCGGTGGCTTCGTCCAAAACGAGCAGCTTGGCCTTGTGGCTGAGTGCGCAGGCAAGCTGAAGTTTCATGCCCATGCCGCGGGAGAGGTCCTTGACCTTTGTCTTGGGATCGAGGCCAAATCGGTTGATGAATCCGGCGAACGTTTCGCGGTCCCACGTGGGGTACGCCGGGCCTACGAGCGACTCGATCTGGCCCACCTTGAGCGTGGAGGGGAAGGGGCACGTGTCCAGGACAAGACCGACGCGGGAGCGTAGATGGCGTTGCGACTCATCGGGCGCGTCGGCGCCACAGCGCTGCCCAAACAGGTACACTTCGCCGGCATCGAGCTTTATAAGCCCAAGCGCGGCGCGAATCGTCGTTGTTTTGCCGGCGCCGTTTGCGCCCACAAAGCCAACAATCTGGCCGGGCTCCACGGCGAGCGTGACATCGCGTAGTGAAAAGCGGTCGCTCACACGGCGTGAGATACCTTTGAGTTCTAGCAAGTTTTGCATGGTATAGCCTTTCTTGCAGATGGCTACTGCATGGTTTCGGGGGCTACCAGGTCGAGCATCTCGTGCAGCTTGTCGCGTGTGACGCCCAGGGTTTCGGCTTGGCTTGCCGCTTTCGCAAGTAGCTCTTCGATATGGCAGAGCTGGTTTTCGCGCAAGAGCTCCTGGTTGCCCTCGGCGACAAAACAGCCCTTGCCCTGCACGGTGCAGATAAACCCGAGCTGCTCCAGGTCGGCGTAGGCGCGCTTGGTGGTGATGACGCTCACGCCAAGATCGCTCGCGAGTGCACGGATGCTGGGGAGCTTTGCTCCCGCGGCGAGCGTGCCCGAAAGGATCTGAGCTTTGACTTGCGAGGCTATTTGCTCGTAGATGGGTTTGTCGCTCGAATTGGATAGGATGATGTCCACAGCGGCTCCTTAGCTGTTGGGCTACACGTGTATATAACCGGTAAGCACAGTATATATACACTATGCACAGTTGCGCAAGAGACAAATTCGGATTGTCCGCTCGTTCATTCATCTCAATCTGTAACATCTGGAACCGATTTGGACGGCTACCTGTTACAGATTGAGATTTTGCTGGCGGGTCCCACCTGGTTGTCTCAATCTGTAACAACTGGAGAAGATTTTGGCTGCTAGATGTTACAGATCGAGATCTTTCTGGGACGCCCACCTGTTTGTCTAAATCTGTAACAGGTAGAGGTTCAAAAACCGTCTAGATGTTACAGATCGAGACAAACTGCTGCGGAGTGTCGCCATCGACTGCTACCCTAGGCCCTAACTGATGAATTTGTCCTGATAGGCGCCCTAGAGCGAGATTTCGCGGCTACAATAGTGCGGTTACAACGACGTAATGCACTCAATGCAAGAAAGGATCCGCATGGCAAGCCTGTCGGATGAAATCTCGTCGCGCCGCACATTCGCGATCATCAGCCACCCGGACGCCGGTAAGACCACGCTTACCGAGAAGCTGCTGCTCTATACCGGCAGTATCCAGACCGCCGGCTCGGTCAAGGGCAAGAGCTCGGCCAAGCATGCCGTCTCGGACTGGATGGACATCGAGAAGGAGCGCGGTATTTCCGTTACCTCCTCGGTCCTGCAGTTCACCTACAACGGCGCCTGCGTCAACATCCTCGATACCCCCGGCCACCAGGACTTCTCGGAGGATACCTACCGTACCCTTATGGCCGCCGACGCTGCGGTCATGGTCATCGACGGCGCCAAGGGCGTCGAGGCCCAGACCAAAAAGCTCTTTAAGGTCTGCACACTGCGCCACATTCCCATCTTCACCTTTGTGAACAAGCTCGACCATGAGGCTCGCGATCCGTTTGAGCTCATGGAAGAGATTGAGAACGTCCTGGGCATCAATACGTATCCCATGAACTGGCCGATCGGCAGCGGCCGCAACTTCCGCGGCGTGTTCGATCGTCAGACCCGTCGCGTCATTGCCTTTGAGGGCGACGGCCACGCCAACGCCACCAAGAAGGTCGCCGAGGTCGAGGCCGAGCTGGGCGATCCCGCCATGGATGAGCTCATTGGCGAGGAGAACCATAAGAACCTAATGGACGATATCGAGCTGCTCGATGGCGCCGGCGACGAGCTCGACTTGGATGCCGTGGCCTGCGGCAAGCTGAGCCCGGCGTTCTTTGGCTCGGCGCTTACCAACTTTGGCGTGGAGCCCTTCCTCAAGGAGTTCCTGCGTCTGGCCCCGACGCCGCGCGCCTATACCGATACGCTCACCAGCGAACCGGTCGATCCCTGCCGCGACGACTTTAGCGGCTTTGTGTTTAAGATCCAGGCCAACATGGACAAGAACCACCGCGACCGCATCGCCTTTGTGCGCATTTGCTCGGGCAAGTTCGAGCGCGGCATGGATGCCTTCCACGTGCAGGGCAACCGCAAGCTTAAGCTTGCCACGGGTACCTCGATGATGGCCGATGACCGCGCCATCGTGGACGAGGCGTACGCGGGCGATATCGTGGGCCTGTTCGACCCGGGTATCTTTAGCATCGGCGACACTGTGTGCTCCGGCAAGCGCCACGTGCAGTACCCGCAGATCCCGACGTTTGCCCCCGAGATGTTCGCTCGCATTACGCAGGTCGATACGCTCAAGCGCAAACAGTTCGTCAAGGGTATGGAGGAGCTTGCCCAGGAGGGTGCCATCCAGATCTTCCGCGAGCTTGGTGCCGGCATGGAGAGCGTCATCGTGGGCGTGGTCGGCGTGCTGCAGTTTGAGGTGCTCGAGCGCCGCCTCAAGGCCGAGTACCGTGTTGAGGTTCGTCGCCAACCGCTGCCCTATACGGACATCCGCTGGATCCAGAACGACCCCGATACCATCGATATCCCGGGCCTTTCGCTTACGCGCGACACGTTGCGCGTCGAGGACATGCGCGGCGGCAAGCTGCTGCTGTTCACGAGCCCGTGGAACGTGGATTGGGCAACCGACCACAACCCCGACCTTATCCTGTCGGAGTTTGGCAACGTGGCCTTTTAACGCATCGGCGCGGTGGCCCTGCGGGGCTGCCGCGCCGTTTGCTTGCCTGATGCCGTGTGAGCGGCTATCATACCCACCGTCGTCTCAAGACCGGGGCGTCCGAGCAGTTCGGGTCCGATATCCTGCTCGTTAAACCTAAAACCAAAGGAGTACATAATGATCAAGAAGGTCATGGAGGACTACAAGGTCCTGTTGCGGAGCATTCCCGCGGCAACGGTTTCGCTGTTTTTCGTGAGCGTCATCATGATGAACCTGCTGGCCAACAAAGAGCTTATCAGCCTGCCGTATCTGGCGCTCGATTGCGGCTTTGTGGTGAGCTGGGTCTCGTTTTTGTGCCAGGACATGATCTGCAAGCGCTTTGGCGCCAAGGCATCCATCAAAATCTCTATCCTCGCGCTGCTGGTCAACCTGGCCGTGAGCCTGTGCTTTTGGGCATGCTCGCTCACGCCCGGCATGTGGGGCGCCTACTACGACACGGGCATGATCGAGGTCAACACCGCCCTTAACGCCACCATCGGCGGCACCTGGTACGTGGTGCTGGGCTCTTCGCTGGCAATGCTCGTTTCTGCCGTGGTTAACTCCACGCTCAACCAGTCGCTCGGCCGTATGCTCAAAAAGAATAACTTTGCGAGCTTTGCCTTCCGCTCCTATGTGTCTACGGGCGTTGGCCAGTTTATCGACAACCTGGTCTTTGCCATTGTGGTGAGCCACACGTTCTTTGGTTGGACCTGGGTGCAGGTCCTTATGTGCTCGCTGACCGGCGCTGTTGCCGAGCTGCTGTGCGAGGTCTTCCTGAGCCCCGTGGGCTACAAGGTTGTGCGTGGCTGGGAGCGTGAGAATGTGGGCGCCGAGTACCTCGAGCGCCACGCAACCGCCTAAGGAGCAAGTATGCGGGTTTTGATCACGGGCGCTTCGGGCGGTATCGGAGCCGCGTGCGTGCAGCGCTTTTTGGACGAGGGCCACGAGGTCGTGGGCTTTGACCTGCTGCCGGCGGCGATCGAACACGAGCGCTACCGCCATCTGATCGTTGATGTACGCGAGCCTAACTCGTTTCCAGGCGATATTGAACCCCAGGTAATCGTGAACGTTGCCGGTACGCAGGATTCGGCCGATGACATCGCCGCCAACCTGCGTGGCACCATCAACGTGACCGAGCGTTACGCCTTTGTGGGAGAGGGGCTTGCCGCCAAGCCGGCGCCGGCTATTAAATCCGTGGTCAATGTGGGGTCGGCGAGCGGGCATACGGGATCGGAGTTTCCCGCCTACGCCGCCAGCAAGGGCGGCGTTATCGCCTACACCAAGAACCTTGCAAACCGCCTGGCACCGCAGGCCATCGCCAACAGTGTGGACCCGGGCGGCGTTATCACGCCGCTCAACCGTTGCGTGATGGAAGACGAGCACCTGTGGAACCAGATTATGGAGCTCACGCCGCTTAAGCGCTGGGCTACCGCCCAAGAGATTGCCGAGTGGATCTACTTTGTGGGCGTGACCAACCGGTTTATGACCGGGCAGAGTCTGCTGATCGATGGCGGCGAGGCCGGCCGCACACAATTTATTTGGCCCGAATAGGAAACGCGCCCGATGGAAAGCCGTCGGGCGGGTTTTTGATATATCGATTTTTAGCCGAGGCAAGTCCAGCTGACGGGGGTCGAGCCGTGCTGTTCGAGTAGCCGATTGGCTGCCGAGAAGGGGCGCGACCCCATAAAAGCGGGGAGTTCTGCCGTGGCACGGTTGGCCGAAAGCGGCGAAGGGTGCGTAGAGGCCAGGCAGAACTTGCCGGTTGCCTTGCCCGCGCCGGTCGCGGCGAGCTTGCCTTCGACCATCTGCTGGGCAAAACGACCCCATGCCAAAAAGACTACCGGCTGGGGCAGCTGACAGCAGCGTTCGATAACGTAGTCGGTGAGCGTGCTCCAGCCCAGTTTGGCGTGCGAGTTCGCGGCATGTTCGCGCACGGTGAGCGTGGTGTTGAGGAGCAGGACGCCCTGTTGTGCCCATGGGGTTAGGTCTCCCGTGGCGGGAATGGGGCAACTCAGATCGGCTTTGAGTTCCTTGTAAATGTTGCGCAGACTCGGCGGCAACTTGGTTTGCGTCGCGGGGACCGAGAACGACAGCCCCATGGCCTGGTTGGGTCCGTGATAGGGGTCTTGACCCAAGATGACAACCTTGACCTGGTCGGCCGGCGTGTAGGCGAGGGCATTGAGGATGTCGTCTTGTGCCGGGTAGATAGTCTGCTCGGCACGCAAAAGGGCGATGCGCTCGAGCAGCTGGTTCGTAGTGTCACGTACCGGCTGCGGTGCATCGCCCAACCAAGTTGCTATGTTGCGGTCGCGGGTCGCGGCGTCCATGGGGCTCCTTTACGTCAGATGCTCTGTCGGTATCTATTGTAAAGACGTCCGGAGACCTTTATGCCACGGCTGTATGAAGAGTGGGGTCTACGAGACGTGCTCGGGCGCTCCTGCCATGCTAGCCTGTCCATGTGCGCGAAGGCGTGGAAGCTCGACGGTTGCCACCATGACGCCGGGGAGGATGAGGGCGGCGCCAAAGAAGGCGATGGGGCTCAGGACCTCGCCGACCAGGAAAAACGAGAAGACGGCGGAGCAGACCGGCTCGAGCGAGAAGGCGAAGCCGGTGGTCTCGGCGGGCACGTGGGGCTGCACGAGCGTCTGGGTGATAAAGCCATAGGCAGAGCAGATGAGTGCGAGCGCGACGACGACCACAATCTCGCCCGGCGTGCCGGGAAGCGTGAAACCGCCAAAGACGCATGCGGCGATGCCCGAGAACAGGCCGCCAAAGCCCAGCTGCCAAACGCCCAGGGACAGCGGGTCGACTTCTTCGACAAAGCGCTTGGCGACAATGATGTGTCCGGCGTAGACAAAGGCCGAGAGCAGCATGATGATCGCGCCGGGATTCAGGCTGGTAAAGTCTGCGCCCGAGAGCAGCAACATACCGCAGGTGACGATGGCGGTGCCGACGAGCACTTTGCGCTCGGGGGCGCGACGCAGCAGGGCGGCGTTGGCAAACGGCACGATCACGACCGTCAGGCTCTGCAAAAAGCCGGCGGTGGAGGCGGAGGTGAGGCTGGAGCCCAGGCACATGCAGGTGAGCTCGGTTGCCATGATGGCGCCGATGATGGCGGCACGGACCATAAGGTCGCGGTTGATGCGCAACGCGTGCTTGTGGAAGAGCGACAGGCAGACCACAAAGGCGATGATGCAGCGTAGCGCGACGATGCTCGTGGCGTTCATGCTGTCCATGCCGATTTTCATGAGGGGATACGAAAAGCCCCATGCGACGGGAACGGAAAATGAGAGCGCGATTGCTTTTTTGCGATCCATGGGACTCCTTTTGTTACAGAACGGTTTCGCAAAAAGGATTCTGCTCCCAGAATTGGATGTAGTAAAGCGAATGTATCTTCAGTATGATTAAGAAACGCTAATGTTGGCAGAAAAAGCCCTGGCAAAACGTTTTACGGCTGCATTGATGTGGAGGCACGATGGCATCGCGGTATCAGATTGTTTGTATGGTGGTCGATCGCGGCAGCCTTAAAGGCGCAGCGGACGAGCTGGGCTATACGCAAAGTGCGGTGAGCCAGGCCGTCAAGGCGCTCGAGCGCGAGCTGGGCACCACGCTTATCGAGCGCGGTAAGCAGGGCGTTTCGCTTACGCGCGACGGTAAACAATATCTGCCGTACCTGCGCCAGATTGTGACCGCCGAGGCCGAGCTCGAGGGCAAGCGCCAGGAGCTGCTGGGGCTTTCGTCGACCGATATTCGCATTGCGACGTTTACCAACGTGAGTCGTACCGTGCTGCCGCGTGTGATCCGCGACTTTGGTGCGCTGCACCCGGGCGTGCACTTTACCCTTAAGCAGGGCGATTACACGCGCAACGCCCAGTGGGTGCACGATGGCGTAGTTGACTTTTGCTTTACGGCACGCGGATTTACCGCGGGGCTCGAGAAACGCGTGGTCTATCACGACGAGTTGGTGGCACTGCTGCCGGCCGCGCATCCACTGACGGCAAAGGAAAAGGTAACGCTCGCCGACCTGGCGTCCGAGCCGTTTGTGCTGCTGGATGAGGGCGAACAGAGCCTGGTGCTCGATGCATTCGCGGCGCATGGACTGTCGCCACACGTGACGAGCGAGGTAACCGACGACTACACCATCATGGCGATGGTGGAGGAGGGCCTAGGTGTGAGTATGCTCTACCGTCGTACTGTGGAGGGCATGCGTGCCGATATTCGCGTACGTCCCATCGTGCATGCCCCCTCGCGCGATGTGGTGGCCGCCTGGCGCAGCTGGGACACCATGCCCATCGCCACGAGGCGTTTTATCGACTATATGAGCTCGCATATTGTCAATTAATGACTGGCGTGGCGTTGAGTGCGGCGTTTAGCGGGCTGTCGCTTTGGCTTGGGTGACACGATAGGTGCGTGCCGGGTGGCAGAGTAGTACCGCTACGACCATAAAGAACGCCGTGGTGCCCAGGCTGATGGGGTAGACCATCATGATGTTCGCAAAGGTGCGGAAGTGCGGGAACACGCAGAACACCCAATAGAAGCGGATGCCGCAGACGCAGATCATGGTGATGAGGGCGGGCGTGAGCGAGATACCAAAGCCGCGCAGGTAGCCTGACATGTTTTCGTAGAACATGCTAAAGGCGTACGCCGGGAAGATCGAGCACACGCGGATATAGCCGATCGAGACGATGTTGGGATCGCTGTTGAACAGCGACAAGATCTCACGCCCCAGGCCGACAATAACGATAATTGTGGTGAGCGCGACGATACCGCCTTCGACCAGGCAGACCTTGAGCGTTTTGGTGCAGCGGTCGATCTGGCGGGCACCGTGGTTTTGTCCCACAAAGGTGGTGCAAGCCTGGCTAAAGCTGTTGAGCAGGTTGTAGCACACGTACTCCAGGCTCATGGCGGCGCTCGAGGCCGCCATGACTTCGGTGCCAAGGCTGTTGATGGCGGATTGGATGATGATGTTGGCGACGGCAAAGACAGCGCTTTGGATGCCGGCGGGCAGGCCGATCTTGACGATGCGCTTGAGGGCGACGGGGTCGATAGCCAGGTCGCGTAGGGTGACGCGGACGACGGAGTCGGTCTTGAGCAGACGGATAAAGAGCGTGGCGGCGCTGACGGTGTAGGCGATGGCGGTGGCGATGGCGACGCCCGCGACACCCCAGTGGAGCACAGGGACAAAGATGAGATCCAGGCCAATGTTGAGGACGGTGGACACGGCAAGCGCCTGCAGCGGCATGCGGGTGATGCCGACGGAGCGGAAGATCGCGGCTTCAAAGTTGTAGAGCAAGATTGAGGGCATGCTGAGCAAAAAGACGCGTAGGTAGAGCGAAGCGAGCGGCATGGTTTCGGCGGGAACGTTGAGCGCGGCGAGCATGGGCTCGGCAAAGATCTCGCCCAAAGCGATGACGACAAAGCCCACGAGCGCCATTAAAATCGAGGTATGGACGGCGCGTTTGACCATGTTCTGATCGTTGCGGCCGATAGCGTTGGCGATGACCACGTTGGAGCCAAGCGATATGCCAATAAACAGGTTGAGCATAAGACTGGTAAGCGGAACATTGGAGCCGACCGCCGCCATGGCGAGGGTTCCCTGGTCGCCCGAGAAGTTACCGATGATGACCGTGGCGATGAGGTTCGATAGCTGCTCCAAGATGCTCGTGGCGGCCACGGGGAAGGCGAACAGGGGAATATTGCGCCACAGCGAGCCGGTTGTCATGTCAATGTGCTTAGATGCGGTATCAGCCATACGCTCTCAACCTCTAACATGCTCTTTCGTGCTTATTTGCGCAGACGATGATACTCCTAATGCAACCATCCGGCACTTAGGGACGTACCTTTTCTGCCGACAGCTGGGGACACTCCTTATCTCTTCTAGCTAGTCATTCAAGAACGTCCCCAATGACTAGGTGGGGAAGGCGTGCGACAATGGTGGGCGTTGTGTTGTTCGCGCTAAGGAGTTGCCATGTTGTTGTGTCCCATTTGCCATGAGCCTTTGGTGGACAATGAGCGCGGTGCTGCATGCGCGGGCGGACACCGGTTTGACCGTGCGCGCGAGGGCTATCTATATCTGCTGCGCTCGTCCAAGAGCGGCGACTCCATGGGCGATCCCAAGTCGCAGGCACGCAGCCGTCGTGACTTTCTGAACCGTGGATACTACGCGCCGTTGCGCGATGCGATGGTTGAGCTGGTGCGCAAGCAGGTGTCTGGGCGCGCCGCGTCTACGAACGGCCCCATGACGTTGCTCGATATTTGCTGTGGCGAGGGCTACTACACCAGCGCCATGGGCGCGGTGCCGGGCGTGGATGCTTACGGTTTCGACTTGGGCAAAGAGATGGTTCGCCTGGCCGCCAAGCGCGGCGATGCAGCCTATTTCGTAGCCAACATGAAGGATATCCCCGTGGCCGATGGCGCCTTCGATATGGTGACCGAACTCTTTGCTCCCTTTAACGAGCGCGAGTTTGCCCGCGTGCTGGCGCCAGAGGGTTCACTCTATACCGTGATACCGGGTGCTCGTCATCTCTTTGGGCTCAAAGAGGTGCTCTACGACACGCCGTACCTTAACGATGAGAAGCTGCCGAAGACCACCGAGCTCGAGTTAGTCGGAACGCAGCGGGTGTCTGCGAACATTACGCTCCAGACTCAGGCAGACATCGAGGCGGTGTTCCAGATGACGCCGTACTACTACCGCACGCGCCCTGCCGACAAAGAGCGCCTGGCAAACTTGGACACCCTTCAAACCGACATCGACTTCATCATCGCCGAGTACCGCCACAGCTAACAACCTGCCAAAAAGGGACAGGTTTATTTTGGTAGGTTTTATCTGGGCAAACGTAAAGGGCCGACCGCGGAGATGCGCGATCGGCCCTTTTTAGCTGCTTGATAGCAGGGGCTATGGGAGACAGGTGCCTACAGGCGGTCCTTGTTCTCGGCCTTAACGGCGTGTGCCTGCTGAACAAAGAACAGGTCGTACACCACGATGACAAAGGCGCCAAAGTTGATGGCGTCGCCGCCAAACGCGGGAAGCGTGAGCACCGCTTGGGCAAGCGTGGCGACCGCGGCAACAATACCGAGCTTAAACGCGCCGTCCACCTGCGAAGGCTTGTTGGCGCCCTTGATACCGGCGACGCCTGCGGCAAGGTCGACGAGACCCTTGGCGATAAGCACGACCGCTGCGAGCGTGGCGTACGAACCGTACGTGGAATCGAGACCGCCCGTGGCGATACCGACGCCGGCGGTGACGAGGCTGGCGATGCCCAAAACAAAGTAGATGAGAGCAAGGATTTTGAGAGTCTTGCGAGTGAAGCTCATGGCTGGTCCTTTCGATACGAGTACGCCAACTTGGCGCACCCAATGTACTGCACATATGGTGAAGCACATTGTAGTTCAACGCAGCGATGCATGCGTTTGAAAGCGTCTCTTGCCCGCACGGTCCAACCTTTCAAAAAAGAAAGCTGGGCGTAAGTCAAATCGATGGCAGCGTATGCGCGGCGCTGCGATGATGGGGCCATGGTAAGAGCTGGACCGAAGGAGGAGCCATGATGTACGGAGCAGGGCAAGTGCGTGAGCCGCGGTCGTTGGGAAGGCGCATGAGTGATTCCGTGATCGCTGCCGTGTGCACGGGATTGATGGCGGTGCTTTGCATTGGGATGCTGTGGGCCATGTCGCATGTGGGACAATAGCGGACGGTGGGGTGCCGACACAAACGGCGCTCACGTATTCGTTTTGCTTGCTAAGGAGTACTCATGGGCGTAGTCGATCCCTTTTCTGTTGTTCGGGCCGCGGGGCTTGAGCTGACCGGGAAGTCCGAGGGACTCACGCTCACCGACGGCACGATGGAGCTGCGCGCCGATTTCACCCGCATGCATCCGCGGCTCAAGCAGGGCCGTTTGCAGCAAGAGCTGCTGGTAAAGGCTGCGCGCACAAAAGGTATCGAGCGCCCATGGGCGATTGATGCCACGGCAGGCTTTGGCGAGGATTCGCTGCTGTTGGCGGCCGCGGGCTTTACCGTCGATCTGTATGAGCAGGATTGCGTGATCGCGGCACTCCTCAAGGATGCTTTGGATCGCGCGGCAGATGATCCGGCGCTTGCGACAGCCGTGGCGCGCATGCGCTTACATGCGGGCGAGGACAGTATTACCGGCCTTCGCCATACAGCTGAGCTGATCGGGCAGGGCGAGCTCGCGGCTCCCGACGTGGTGTATCTGGACCCCATGTTTCCCGAGCGTACTAAAAGTGCGGCGGTCAAAAAGAAGTTCCAGCTCCTACATCATCTGGAACAGCCGTGCGCCGATGAGGAGACGCTGGTCGAAGCTGCGCTTGCGGTGCATCCGCGCAAGGTCGTTATCAAGCGGCCGGTGAAGGGGCCGCTGCTTGCCGGCGTTAAGCCGAGCTATCAACTTGCGGGCAAGGCAGTTCGTTACGATGTTTTAGTGCCGCCGCGCCCGTAGCTTGCGCGCGATGGCTGGTGCTCCGTCAGTGCCGTGCTGATGCAGTGCTTATTTCCATGGGTGCGACGTCAGGTGCCAGCCGCCGCAGTATTCGCATTTGTAGCAGGCCAAACCGCGCCGCCCGCGGTTTTCGCAGTCGGCCATAACGGCTTCGGCCTCGGCGCGTGTGCCGTAACGGTTTTTGCGCCCGCACGACTTGTAGCGCCAGGCTTCATCGCGCTCGGCATCCAGGGCGTCGCGGCGCTCATCCTCGCGCGCAAACAGGTCGCTCATGTCGCCGCCCGTAGCAGCGCCCAAAAACTCGCTTTTGGCCTTTGACCAGGCGGCTCGCTTTTTGCTCCCCATCTGCTTCGCGCCCCTCTTCAAACGCTGGTATCATTGCTCAATCAAAGTGATACCAATAAACGTGAGGTCGCCGCGTGATGATCAGAAAAACCCTCGATACCGACATTCCCGCCGTCATGGCTATCTATGACGCGGCCCGCGCCTTTATGCGCGCACATGGCAACGCCACGCAGTGGCCCGAGGGCACGCCTTCGGCCGAGCAACTGGCTGCCGATATTGCCGCTGGTGGCAGTTACGTGTGCGAAGTCGACGGTCGCGTGGTGGCGACGTTTGCCTTTTTGCCGGGCCCGGACGAGTGCTATGACGTAATTGAGGATGGTCAATGGCGCAGCGACACTCCGTACGCCGTGCTGCACCGTGTGGCGTCCGATGGCACCGTGCACGGTATCGCGGCTGCGATGTTTGCCTTTGCCAAGGAGCGTGCCGATCAACTGCGCATCGACACGCATCAGGACAACCTGCCCATGCAAGGTGCCATCATAAAGGCCGGCTTTGAGCGCGCTGGTATCGTCTATGTGTCCGACGGCACGGCGCGTGTCGCGTTCGATTGGCTGCGCGAGGCATAAGAGCGGAGACGCGTATCAACAATTCGCGCGAACGAAAATGGCTCCGGGTGGGGCCATTTTCGTTCGCTGCGCCGTTTTGAAAGCCGGCTTTCGCAAGGCGCGAACCTACGAAAATCGCCGCGCGGCAACGCGGGGCGATGAGCTCGGTCGGGGGATAGGGCCCGCTTCGCCCGCCGGCCCGTAAATTGTATCATCCAGTGTGGAACGAGGGTGCCCGTTGCCGCGTGCGATGGGCTTGCAATAAGAGGAGAGCCATGTCGAAGCAAGCGGTCGTTGGAATCTTGGCGCATGTCGATGCCGGCAAGACCACGCTGGCCGAGGCCATGCTGTTTAACGCGGGCCGCATTCGCAAGCGCGGCCGCGTTGACGATGGCGACTCGCATCTGGATACGAACGAGATTGAGCGTGAGCGCGGTATCACGATCTTCTCGTCGCAGGCTGTGCTCGACCATGGTGACACCCACGTTATGCTCGTGGACGCTCCCGGCCATGTCGATTTTTCTGCCGAGGCGGAGCGCACGCTGCGTGCCCTGGACTACGCGATTCTGGTGGTAGGCGCCAACGATGGCGTACAGGGGCACACCGAAACCCTGTGGCGCCTGCTTGCGCGCTATGACATCCCGACGTTCATCTTTATCAACAAGATCGATTTGGAGAATCCCGGCCGCGATGTTTTGCTGGCACAGCTTGGGCAGCGTCTTTCCGAGGGCTGCCTGGATGCCAACGAACTGCTGGCGGGCGGCACCGTTCAGGAGGATGCTGCTGCGTTAGACGAGGCGGCGCTCGAGGAGTTTCTTGAGGCGGGCGAGCTTTCCGTCGCGACGCTGTCGCGCATGGTTGCCGAGCGCAAGCTCTTTCCCTGCTTTGCCGGCTCGGCGCTCAAGGACCAAGGCGTGGACGAGCTGCTAGATGGCATGTGTACACTGATGCGTGAACAGGCATGGCTCCCGGAGTTTGCCGCGCGCGTCTACCGCGTGAGCCGCGGGGATCGCGGTGAGCGCTTGGCTTGGGTTAAAGTGACCGGCGGCACGCTGCATGCCAAGCAGATGATTAACGGACGTTCCGGTGCCGAGGCGTGGGAGCAGAAGGTCGACCAGGTACGCATCTATAACGGCGAGAAGTATGAGCTTGCCCAAGAAGTTGCTGCTGGCGGTATTTGTGCCGTGACGGGTCTTGCACACGTTCGCCCAGGGGACGCCCTAGGCGCGGAGCCCGCGGGCGATGCGCCCGTCATTGCGCCAGTTCTCACCTATACGGTGCTTCCGGGCGAACACGATGTCCACGCGGTGTTCAAAGCACTGACTGAGCTGGCGGACGAAGACCCCATGCTCGGCGTAAGCTGGAATACGCATCTTGAGCAGATTCATTTGCAGTTGATGGGCACCGTGCAGCTCGAGGTCGTGCAGCGCGTGCTGGCCGATCGTTTTGGCCTTGCGGTCGAGTTTGAGCCCGGCGGCATCCTCTATAAGGAGACTATTTCGCAGCCGGTCGAGGGCGTGGGCCACTTTGAGCCACTGCGTCACTATGCTGAGGTGCATCTACGTCTGGAGCCGTTGCCGGCGGGTTCGGGCGTGCAGTTTGGCACCGTGACCTCGACCGACGAACTCGATCTTAACTGGCAGCGTTTGGCACTCACCAACGCCATGGAGCGCGATCACCTGGGCGCGCTGACCGGCTCGCCCATCACCGATGTGTGCATTACGCTCACGGGCGGCCGTGCGCATGCCAAACACACCGAGGGCGGCGATTTTCGCCAGGCCACGTACCGCGCGATTCGCCAGGGGCTCATGCAGGCGCGTGAGGCTGGCGCGGCGGTACTGTTGGAGCCGTGGTATCGCTTTGAGCTCGAGGTGCCGGGGGAGTGCGTGGGCCGGGCGCTCTCGGATGCCACGCGTATGGGTGCCGAGTACGAGCCGCCGACGATGGCGGGAGACCGGGCGAAGCTTGTGGGTCGCGTGCCGGCATCCGAAGTGCAGGATTACGCGCTGGAGGTGGCCGCCTACACGAGCGGTCGCGGGCATCTGTACCTAGAGTTCGCCGGCTATGCGGCTTGCCATGATGCCGAGCGCGTAATCGAGACGGCCGCCTACGAGCCCGAGGCCGATCTGCCCAACACGCCCGACTCGGTCTTTTGCTCTCACAGCGCCGGTTACACGGTCAAATGGTACGACGTACCCGCCGCGGCGCACGTAAAGATCGATCCCGCCACCTTCCGCCCCTGGCGAGCAGCAGACGCCGAGTTTTTCGGCCACATGTGACAAAGGGACAGTTCCTTTGTCACATGCTATTGGTATAACTCGGTATAAGTTGGTATAACTATTACCAGGGTTTGCTAATCCGAGGAGGCCGACATGAATCCAAATCCCTTTAAGCCCACGGCTGGCAAGCGGCCTCCGATACTCATCGGTCGCGAGTCGGTCATCGGAGATTTTGAGGAAGGGCTCGATAACGGCGCCGGAGCGCCGGGTAGGCTCATGCTCATTACGGGAAACCGCGGCTGCGGCAAGACGGTTCTCCTGCGGGAGCTGCAGCGTTTAGCTAGCGAGCGCGGATGGGCGGTTGTCTCCGATTCCGCTTCGCTTGGCTTATGCGACCGATTGGCCGACGCGCTTCGCTCGAATAAACCCGTTGTGACGTCAATGGAGTTCGGTCCGTCGTTTGGTCGGATGTCGGTCGAGGCGGCGCGGGCAAAGGGCGAGATGTTGCGAGGGCTGGTCAACGAGCGCCTTAAGAAGCTCGGTCCAGGCAAAGGCATACTGTTTGCGATTGACGAGGCGCAATCGGCGTCTATCGAGGAGCTGGCGGCCCTTGCCGTTCTCTATCAGCAGGTGCTCGGAGACCAGGATGCCACGGGCTTGCCCGATAGCGAGCAGCGCGGTCTTGCGCTGGTGTTCGTCGGCTTACCCAGTATGGTTGACGACCTGCTCGAAGAG
Organism: Collinsella sp.; assembly: GCA_048189585.1. Classification (GTDB taxonomy): domain Bacteria; phylum Actinomycetota; class Coriobacteriia; order Coriobacteriales; family Coriobacteriaceae; genus Collinsella. The sequence goes on from DBEZHA010000010.1 coordinate 42,025, forward strand.
CCGAGCGTGACGTTTTTGCGGCGTGCCCAGCAGCGTACGCTGGGGGCGATATCCTTGCCCAAGGTGCGTGATTCATATATCCAGGCGGTCAAAGATGCTGGTCTTTACGTTGACGCGGAGACGGCGGACCTTGCGGCGCGCAAGAGCATGGGGCATCCCTATATGGTTCAGCTGGTGGGATATTACATGTGGCGGTCTGCTGTCCGGCGTAGCTCGCAGGTCATCGAAAGGCGCGATGTCGAGGATGGCCATGCGGATGCCGTCTCCGAGTTCTACGAAGCGGTTGACGCGCCCCTGTATTACGGATTGCGCAGCCCACAGCGCCTCTTTATTGAAGCCATGGCGGCTGACGAGGGCAAGCCGACGCGCATGGCGGATATCATTGAGCGTTGTGATCGTACCCAAAGCTGGGCGAGTAAATATCGCGCAAGCTTGATTCGCGAGCGCGTCATCGAGGCTGCCGGATACGGCCTCGTCCGATTTACCGTGCCCATGCTGGGCGCGTACATTCGCGATCGAGTTTTATGGCATGAGTAGGGTGATAAAGGTGACGGAACAGAAGATGAGCCCGCAGGCTATCGAGGTGCGTGGCGCGCGCGTTCATAACCTTAAAGACATCGATATCGATATTCCGCTGGGAAAGCTTGTGGGCATTGCCGGCGTGTCGGGTTCGGGCAAGAGTTCGCTGGCGCTGGGGGTTCTTTATGCCGAGGGCTCGCGCCGTTACCTGGAGGCGCTCAGCACCTATACCCGCCGTCGCCTGACGCAGGCCGAGCACGCTCAGGTGGATGAGGTGCTGCACGTGCCGGCGGCACTCGCATTGCATCAGCGCCCCAGCGTGCCGGGCGTGCGGTCCACTTTTGGCACCATGACTGAACTCAACAATAGCCTGCGTCTGCTCTTTAGCCGTTGCGCCCATCATGTGTGCCCGCATTGCGGGGCGCGTGTGGAGCCGAGCCTTAACGTTGCCGCAGGCCTGTCGCTCGCGTGCCCTGCATGCGGTCGTGAGTTCTACGCGCCGAGCGCCGAGGACCTTGCGTTTAACAGCGGCGGTGCGTGTCCCACCTGCGGCGGCACCGGTGTCATGCGCGAGGTGGACGAGGCGAGCTTGGTACCCGACGAGTCAAAGACTATCAACGAGGGCGCGGTGCTTCCTTGGGGCACGCTCATGTGGGATCTGATGAAGCAGGTGGCCGGCGAGATGGGCGTGCGCACCGACGTGCCGTTTAACCAGCTCACGCCTCAAGAGCGCGACATCGTGTTTCATGGTTCGGCGGTTAAGAAGCACATTCTCTACGTCCCCAAAAACGGCGAGGGCGCCACGCCGCTCGACTTTACCTATTACAACGCCGTCTATACCGTCGAGAATGCGCTCGCCAAGGTTAAGGACGATAAGGGTTTAAAACGCGTTGCGCGCTTTTTGCGCGAGGGGCCATGCCGCGATTGCGGCGGCACGCGTCTCTCCGAGGCTGCGCGCCTGCCTCAGGTGCGCGGTATCAATTTGGCGCAGGCCGCGGCCATGACGCTAGGCGAGGCGATTGAGTGGGTGCGCGGGGTGCCTGCATCCTTGCCGACTGAGATGCAGCCCATGGCAGCGGATATCTGCGATTCGTTTTTGAGTGCGGCCCGTCGCCTGGTCGACCTGGGTCTCGATTACCTTTCACTCGACCGCGCCGGTGCCACGCTCTCCACGGGTGAGCGCCAGCGCGTGCAGCTTGCTCGCGTGGTGCGTAACCGATCGACAGGCGTGCTTTATGTGCTGGACGAGCCTTCGATCGGCTTGCATCCTGCCAATGTCGACGGCTTGGTGGGCGTGATGCGCGATCTGGTGGATGACGGCAACACCGTGGTTGTTGTCGACCACGATACGCGCGTACTGGCGGAAGCCGACTATCTGGTCGAGATGGGCCTCGTTGCCGGAGCAGGCGGCGGCAATGTAATCGCCGCTGGTACGGTAGACGAGGTTGAGCAATCGCAGGACAGCCGTATCGCGCCGTTTTTGCGCGCCGAGCCCAAGCGCTTGCGTCCGCAGGTGACTGACGAGGAAATGTTCGACCAGGGGCATATTCGAATGGCAACCGATGCCATCCATACCGTTAATCCGCTCGAAGTTGATATCCCGCGCGGCCGCCTTGTTGCGGTGACGGGCGTTTCGGGTTCGGGCAAGACGACGTTGGTGCTTGAGACGCTCATCCCGGCGCTTAAGGCGCAGGCAGCCTGCGAGCGCCTGCCAGGGCACGTGCGTTGGGTCGATGCCGAAGGCATTGTCCGCGCCAACCTGATTGACGCCACGCCCATCGGTGCCAACGTTCGCTCGACGGTAGCGACCTATGCCGACATCCATGACGAGCTGCGCCGCGCCTTTGCCCGTACGCCCGAAGCCAAGGCAGCCGGCTACAAGGCGGGCGCCTTTAGCTACAACACTGGCGCCTTGCGCTGCCCTACGTGTGACGGCACGGGCTCGATATCGCTCGACGTGCAGTTTTTGCCCGACGTCGAGATCGTCTGCCCGGCATGCCGTGGTTCGCGCTACGCCGAGGCCGCCTCGCATATCCATCGCGAGGGCAAGGACGGGAGTCTCCTTACGTTGCCGCAGCTCATGGACATGAGCGTGGACGAGGCCCTCGACGCCACGGTGGGACTCAAGAAGGTTCAGGCGCGCTTGCAGATCTTGCACGACCTGGGCCTGGGCTATCTCACCTTGGGTGAGCCCACACCGGCACTCTCGGGCGGCGAGGCCCAGCGTCTTAAGCTCGCGAGCGAGATGGGCCGTGTGCAGGATGATGCCGTGTTCGTATTTGACGAGCCCACGATCGGCCTGCATCCGCTCGATGTTCAGGTGCTGTTGAACGTGTTTGACGGCCTCGTTGCCAAGGGCGCCACTGTTATCGTGATCGAACACGATCTCGACCTTATCCGTAACGCCGATTACGTGATCGACATGGGCCCGGGCGGTGGCGACGCGGGCGGGCAAATCGTCTGCGCCGGTACGCCGGGTGACATCGCGGCCTGCCCCGCAAGCATCACCGGTCGCTACCTATAGGCGATGCGACAAAGGGACTGTCCCTTTGCCTTATTGATGCCTATTTCACGCATCGAGCCGCGAGATAGTCGCGGAAGAATGGCAATTCAAATGCGACGAGCCCTCGTCCTCGTTCCCCGATGATGCCGGCATCTATCATGCGGCGTCGGTAGCGGGAGACCTGCTGCGGCGAACGCTTAAGGCGCTCGACAAGGTCGGCGGTGGTGGACTCTTCCTCGTCATCGAGCATGGCGATGAGGAATCGCTTGTCCTCTGCAGTGAGTTCCCGATAGGTTGCCGCGAGGATTCGGTCGTCCATCTCGTCGCGCGCGATTTTGATTCCCAGGTCAAAGTCGCGTGACGAGATTTCCTTCGAATCGCTTGTGAGATCCCAGGCACGGTAGCCTACGAGTTGCAATAGGAAGGGAAAACCAGAGATCGAGCGAACGGCTCTATCGATTCCCTCAGCATCTGCCAGGCGATCGTTTTCCTGGATCGTGCGAATCAAGGCCTCGCGTACGTCATAGTCGGCAATGCGACCCAGATGATATTGTTGGGCGCGGCGAAGGAACGAGACCGTCTTGTGGTTCAGCAACGTCGATACGTTGTTGGGAAGTCCCGCCATGAGCAGGGCGACGCGTTTCCCATCGGTCACAAAGTGCTGATACGTCGCTGCGAGCTGAATCATCTCGTCGAGTGTCGGGTCCACCTCGTCAACCGTGACGAGCAGACCGGTGCCCGCCTTGTTGAGCTGGTCGATGATGTCGCTCATGCGATAACGCCATGTTGAGGCATCGTGAACGCGATTGATCTCGATGCTGCCGAGCGGTGCAATTCCGAGACCGGTGACTTCGAAGTTGTTAGACGGGTCGATAAGATGGCCGGCAGCACGTTTCGCCCCGAACTCGATTTCCTCAAGCATTCCCGGGAGCGCGGTCGTCTTTACGGCAATCCAGCCGTGGGATTCCGCCCTTGTCGCGAGCGACGACATGAGAGCGGTTTTACCGGTTCCACGCGCGCCTGAGAAGATCGAGGTCAATTCTGGGCGCCTGCGCTGGCTCAAGAAGGCACGGTCCAGATCCCGAATAATCTGTTGTCTGCCAGCGAGATGGGCAGGAACCTCACCAAAACTGGGGGTAAACGGGTTTTCGAGATACTCCACTGTGCTCTCCTTCAGCGTCTCGAGTTAACTTCATTTTATTTTAGTTAATTTCAGTTAAAAGCGATTAATTACGTTTAACTATATGGCGCTTGAATGTGACAAAAGGATAGTCCCTTTATCACATTCCCGGAAAGCCTGTTTGGCGCAGGGCTTCGTAGAGGACGATGGCGGCGCTGTTGGAGAGGTTGAGGGCGCTGATGCGGTAGTCGTCCGGATTGACGAAGTTGCCGCAGATATCCTGTTGAAGGATGGCCTCGTGGCTGTCCTCGGTATGCCCCAGCGATTCCTCGTGAGCTTCCCAAGCCTCGGCGTTATCGAGTGAGTCACAATCGCGCAGCATGGGGATACGCTCGCAACGCTCGGGCGCCGCGGCAAGCAGTGGCTCGGGAATGCCCGAGCTCTCGCTGCCAAAGACCAAGTAGTCACCATCGCGGTAGGTGCTTTGCGCATAGGTGCGGCGTGCCTTTTTGGTCAGCAGATGCAGGCGACCATCGGCGGGGGAGAGATCGTTGCGCGCAAGGAAATCCTCCCAGCCGGCATAGGTCGTCACGTCCAAGTTTTGCCAGTAGCCCAGACCGGCGCGACGTACCGTCTTGTCGTCGAGCGAAAACCCCAGCGGCTCCACCAGATGCAGGCGGGCGCCGGTGACCACGCAGGTGCGGCCGATATTGCCCGTATTGGCCGGAATCTCGGGCGCATACAGCACGATGTTGAACATGAATCTCCTTGGCTCAGAACGAAAAACCACTACGAAGTTAACCTTCGTGGTGGTTTGGCGGTTACGTAGACAGAAAAATGCCCGCTTGGATAAACCTAGGCGCGGTGCCAGTCGGTCAGGCAGGCATCGAGGGAGGCGATGAGCGCATCCTTGTCCATGTGACGGCCGATGATGCACAGGCTCGTCATGCGGTCGCCCGTCTCGTCGTCCCAAATCTGCATGATCTCGGGGTTCTCGTCGATGATCTTCTGCTTCTCGCCCTCGGGCGCCGAGTCAACGAACAGGCCGTTCTCCATCAGGCGCATCTGGTGGCCGGCCTGCTCAAACATGTAGCACATGTCCGGATCGCCGGTCTGCCACAGCGGACCCTTGACGCGAATGACCTCGTCGGGCCACTCCTGCTCAACAAAATCGGTGAACTTCTGCAGGTCAAACGGCTTGCGGCGCGAGTACACAAAGGTCTCGATGTCGTACTCGAGCACCTCGGGGTCGTCGTGCTCCTCGGGATGTTCCATGGCATCGATCCAGGCGGCGGAGTTGTAGGCGCGCATAAAGTCGAAGCGGTCGGTGTCGAGCAGCTCCTCCATGGGGACCTCGCCGTTTTGAGCCTCGACAATCACAGCGTCCTTCTGCAGGCTGCGCACGATGGCCTTAAGCTCGGCGATCTGCTCGGGCGTCACGGTATCGGTCTTGTTGAGGATGAGCGTGGAGCAGAACTCGATCTGCTGGATGAGCAGGCTCTCGATGTCGTCCTCGTCGATATCCTCGGCCAGTAGGTCGCGACCGCCGTTGAACTCGTCGTACATGCGGGCGCAGTCGACCACGGCCACGATGTTGTCGAGCGCGAGCTTAGGCTCGCCGCCCACCTTGGCCTCGTCGCAGAAGCTCGAGATGGTGTAGGCGATGGGGATAGGCTCGCAAATACCCGAGGCCTCGATGATGATGTAGTCGAAGTTGCCCGAATCGGCGATGCCCTGCAGCTGGTTGGCCAGGTCGTCCGAAAGCGTGCAGCAGATGCAGCCGTTTGTGAGCGGGATGAGGTCGTCGGTCTCGGAAAGGCCGCCGTCGGCGATAAGGCTGGCGTCGACATTGATCTCGCCGATATCGTTGACGATCACGGCGGCGCGGATGCCGCCGTCGTTAGCGAGGATGTGGTTGAGCAGCGTGGTCTTGCCGGCACCGAGGTATCCGGTAAGCATGATGATCTTCACGGGTTTGTTGGGCATGTGCCCTCCTTTGTTAGACATGGCTTACAGTTAAATCTTATGCCAAACGCCTGCTCTTATACCCACGCGCCGGCAAATAACACAGGCTACTCCCAGGCTCCCCACACATCGGGGCAATAACAGACGGTGGCCTTTTTGCCGTTGCGCACGATGGGCTCGGCTAGAACCTGCTGATTCTCGAGCAGTTTATCGAAGCGCTGGCTAGGGGTGAGGTGCTGGATGAGCGCGAGCGTCTCCTCGTCCTTAGCCTTGGGGTTGAGCAGCTTGTCGATGCCGCCGACCGCCTGCATCACGCTCGTGAGCTCGCCTTTGCTCATCTCCTTTTCCTTAAGGTCGATAAACTGCACCTTAATGCGGCGCTCCTTAAAATAACGCTGCGCCTTCTTGGTGTCGAAGGACTTCTTAGTCCCGAAGATTTGAATATTCATGGTTCCGCCGCTCTATCGAATGAAGTTGGTCGTTGCTCGATCTGCCTCGGGTGCGTTGATGCCGGCGGCCTGTCCCGCCTCGATACAATGCAGAAGCCAGGCCATGTTCTTGCCGATGTTTCGCATGGTGGCCAGGCCCTCGGCGTCCTGGGTGGCCTCGCCCGGCATGGCACCAAAGACGTTGTTCCAGTACGTGGAGGCTACCACGGGCATCTGGTTGATAGTGAAGTACTTGTTGAGCACATCGAAGGTGGTCGATGTACCGCCGCGACGGGCGACGGCGACGGCAGCGCCGGGTTTGTGCTCAAAGGCTTTGCCTCCGGCATAGAATGCGCGATCGAGGGCCGAGAGGATGCGTCCGCTGGGGTGCGCATAGTAGACGGGTGAGCCAAAGACAAAGCCATCTGCCTGCTCGGCGGCAGCGATGAGCTCGTTCACCACGTCGTCGCCAAAGGTGCAACGACCGCCAAGCTTGCCGCACTGGCCGCAACCGATGCAATCGCGAATGGGCTTGGCGCCCAGCTGAAACACCTCGGTATCAATGCCTTCGGTATTGAGTTGCTCGGCGACCTCGGCGAGTGCGCGGGCGGTGTTGCCGTTTGCCTTGGGGCTGCCATTGACCAAAAGAACCTTCATCACAAACTCCCTCTGCTTTTGGTGACTTCTGCGGAGGATTATCGCACGAGAGGGTAGATGGCGCGGGGCACGATTCCAGCGACCGCCCATCATACGCCCCGTCACGATCGGTAGCTTCATCCGAGGGCCAACGGCGGGCTCGCTCACCAGGTACGAGAGGGACACGGTCCAGAGGATGTTGGAGCGCGGGGCCTCATGCAAGCCGATTGTGAGGAGTCTGGGCAGGTCGCCTTCGATGGCGAACTCTGAGGTCTTAGAAGGCGGGCTACTGTGCGGCTTGAGGAACGATCTCGGCGGGCAGGAAGTGGCGGCGTGGCAGAACTGGCAGCTCGACAAATACGGAGATCGAAAACTCCGCAGAGGTTTCGCCGGAGGCCAATTGCTTTTCACGCTGCCGTCGCTTGCGGGTGTTTTCAAGCGGGTGAAGCTAGCGGGTCGTCGACACCTTCATGTCCCGCACGATGTAGTTCATAGTGCGGTAAATTTGCATGCGCAGTTTTATCGCGCAGATGAATTCATGATAGGTGAATCTGATCTGTGCCCCCGTCCTGCGGTATGTGATGTAGTCCGGCCTCGCCCCGTTTATATTTCGACCTTAAGGCGAGTGCCGCATGTTTAAAACGTATTGGGAATACGTTTGCAAAAGAGCAAGCCAAAGGGTACAAATTCTCCTATTTCTTTCATATCGTCCTTTTTCTTTAAACAGACAAAGATGAGGCGAAAGATTGTCCTATAATAAAAACATCAAATTGAGTTTTAATGTGGGCTTATATAACGGTTTTCATGATTGGGGAATCTGCCATCCACTTTAGGTCCGAGGAAGCCGCCAATGTCTTTAATATGTAGGACTCAAACTTACAGCTTTTGAATCCATTACATACTCATTACAGATAATTAGAAATAAACGAGAATTGCTAGGTCCATAATTGCAATTAAGTATTTCGTAAGCACGAAAGAGAGCGGATTGTATATGAATTATCTTAGCTCGGCCTCAGTTGATGTGACCTATCGATGCAATTTGCGATGTCGGCATTGTTTTGATTTCGGCGGGGAATGTGCCTATGAGGAAATGAATGATGACGAACTGATCAGCGTTTTTCGACAGCTTGCCTTGATTGATCTTTCGTCGATTTGCATTTGTGGCGGAGAGCCCATTCTTAGGTTTGATTTGATTCGTCGCGCCGTGAGGTTAGTTAAGGAGCTTAATCAAGGCACTCTCGTGTCAATGGTCAGCAATGGCATTCTTTGGACAGAAGAAATTGCTGACGCCCTAAAAAGAGATGGACTGGATTTAGTGCAGTTTAGCCTCGATGGGCTTTCAGATGCGTCTTATGACCATGTGAGGTTGAGCAACGGTAAGCTCCATCGAGTACTGGATGCGATTAAGATCGCACGAAGACACGGAATAAGGGTCGCAGTTGCTTCTCTCCCCCATGCTAGGAATATAAAGGAATACCCTTCAATAATAAGTTTTTGCGAAAAAGAAGGTGTAAGTGATTTTAGAGCACAGCCTTTGATGCCGCTCGGACGAGGTGAGCTGAATTATAAGGATCTGTGCCTAACGCCCGAGCAAAATGATGCGCTTGCTGCATATTTGAGCGCGCGCAATGCTGTTTCTCAAATGCAGATTACCTGGGGTGACCCCGTAGATCATTTGTATATGTATAGGGAGACAGGGAGAATTCCGCAAATATGCGTCAATGCGTATGGGGAGCTCTCGGTGTCTCCTTACCTGCCGATTACCATTTGGAATCTAAATCGAAATACTCTGCGGGACTATATTGATCTCGAAATAGATAGATATGCGTTACGGCACCCAATTGTCGAGAAGTGCCTAGCTCGTATAGAGGAGCTTTCGGACTTCACAAGTATCCAACAGGGGCTTCCTGTTCTTTTCAAAGAAAGGAACATAGATATATCTCAAGAATTGGAGGATGCTGCACGTGTGCACGGGGGTAAGTTGCGTAAAAGCAGTTAGGGCTAAAGAGAGCGACTGCAAAGAGGTTTTGTCTTTTGTTTATAGAGCCAATGAAAGCATGGATCAATATGTCGTGCTTGACCCATTCTCAACTATACAAAATGGAAAGATGAGAGGACGTCAAATTAGGCAGACTCTATTTGATGGGCGTTATCAGGTTTGCCTGATCAGGGCTGATTCCATCGAACCTTGCGGAATGCTGATTACGGCTAAGGGCGCTGCACTAAGAGGCAGGTCTAGCAGTTTGGTTTTATTTATATTGGAAAGGGGGATTCAAATTGCGGAGTTGCGCTGGGAAGGTTCGGAAACGCCATGTCGAGTAGCCGCTATCACTAAGGATGGCTGCGAATCTGGGCTCGAGCAGTTTGGGTTTAAATGGTCGGTGGCGGTAGAACTTGCGAACGGAAGCATGAATTACTATTTCCTAGAGGTAGGGTAAGGAAATATGAAGAAAAGAGAGATGCTGGGTGCTGTTCCGAGAATGCGGTATGCCGTACGCGTAAGGCACACTCAGACCGGTAGCGTTTTGACCGCGAACAGCTACTATATTCGTCTCAATGAAGATGCGCTCGCTATCGTTAATTTGATAGATGGAGGGCGGTGCATTAAAGATATCGCTAACGAAATTTGCGCAAATAAGAAGTTGTCCGGCAGCGATAGGTCAATCGTTGCCGATAAAGTTCTAAATACAATTTTGAAAATATGGAAAACAGGCTTATTTCTCGAGGGCGATTTAGACGATCTTGCACCTAGGTTTCTGTATCAGCGTAACAATATCATGTATATTCCCTACTACGCGAAAGCCGCTTCACTGAGATGTTCGTATCTGTCTCCGATTGTTGATGGGTCTATAGTTCAAACGGTCAATGACATCTCGGATAACTTCGGCTCATCATCAGTCGTATTGGAGCTTCAGGACAACCAGCAAGAGTGTATGACGCAAATTGCTTTTGTAAGAACGATTGTTGAAGATGCCTACTTCCTATATTCAATATTTGGCGTAATTCCAAACTTGCAGCAATGGCAGGGAATTCGTGACTACATGTCGGTCTTCGAGCTTGTTTTTAAGAACGAAACGACTCAAGAGGATTTGAAAAGTGATGGAATGCGAGATCTGAATTACCTGATCTATTCGGTGAGCGAAACAGATCGGTGTCTTTTGCCGCCCACTCTCTTGAAGGGAGTGATACCTGATGAGTTAATGGAAGGTGATATGGAGATTAGAGAATTGCAGATTGATCTGTAGTTTTGGAGACTATTGCCAAGTTAGAAAGAAGGTAAAAAATGGATTTTGATCCGCGGGTTGGTCCAGTTAACTTAAATGGTGGCAGTCAAGATCCGGAGCCAGCGGTGGGAGTTGCTATATTCCCGGCTGCAGTTTGGGCAGTTGCAGTTTATGACATCGTAGTTGGTGTTAACTACGGCGCAGTCGTTAATGCTGCTGCAGCGGCTATGGTTTATACGAAGGCGGTTGCTATCGAGTAATTCACACTTGGTTTGATTCGATTGTGAATGCGAAACTAGGACGGAAAGCAAAGGAAGTTCTATGGAAACAGGGGATGCTGTCTGCTTGATGACTTCGATTGCCCTGATTATCCTTTCAATCCAATACAGAAGAGGAAGATGGCTCTGCTCAATTGCTGGATATGATGTCACAAAAAGGGAGAGCGGGATTGATATACGCCCTTACGCAAAGTTGATTTCTTCTGTGACGTTATGGATGGGGCTGCTGTTTTTTTTGTTGGCGGTAGAGGGCTGGGTACGCGATTGGAATACCAGTGTTTTTGAAGTTTTGGTTCTACTTCTTTTCAGCTTGGCTTCTTTGTCGTTCGTGCGGCTAGTTAGGTTTGTGTTTATGAGACGATAGCCAGCGGAAGCGGGATGGACGACAAAATGGACCAATACAGTCAATTGTCAAAAGAATTTGATAGGGTTGGCTTAACAGATTTACTCGAGGGCATATCCGTGACGGGGGATAGGTTTTATGTTGTTGAGCACTTATTTGCATCGGGTAAAGTAAACCAAGAATATCGAGGACTAGTGAGGCTTCTGTATCTTGGAGAGTCTGTGGCGCAAGCTGAAATGAAGCCATTTATTGAGCTGATTAAACTATTAGTGGACGCTGGCATCGTTATTTTAGAGGACGGGATTGTCCACTCAACGGGTCTGGTTTTAAATCGATATAGAGGTGTCTGGATTGTCGCGGATGCTCCACGGCCAAACCCTAAAAGATATTTCGGCCCAGATTCATTAGGACTTGCCAGGCGGCTGTCTCCTCAGCTCGGGAAGAAGGGGCTTGATTTGTGTGCGGGCTCTGGGATTCAGTCGCTGATCATGGCAGCGGGTGGCATGACGGTTACATCGGTGGAGATAAACGCCGAAACTTGTGCAACTAACATGCTTAATTCCAAGTTGAATGGGCTGGACGGTGCGATAAAAACGGTTCAAGGGAATTTGTATGAGAAGCTCGAACCTGATAGTAAATTCGACTATATTGTTGCAAATCCTCCGCTGGTCCCCATTCCCAATGGACTTGAATATCCTTTTGTCGGAGATGGGGGATTTGATGGATGCCGAGTTAGCAACGAGATTATCGAAAAGCTCCCCGATTATTTAAGCGATGATGGTACCGCGTTGATGGTGGGAATGATGGCTTGTGCTGATAAGGACAGCCTGGATGCAGTCTCAATAGTGCAAGACATAATGAGCAGCGAGTTGTCGGGAACGATGTCTTTGCTGGGATATGACGAGGTCTATCCATGCTCTTCGTTTGTTGAGGGTGTTGCATGGAGTGCGTATTTGGCTAATCCAACAAGGTGGACATCAGTAGATGAGGCAATTGATGATGTTTACGAACTCTATCGAAATGACCACACTGCAGGCGTTTATTACTATGTGTTACGGCTGCGAAAGGACAGCTCTTTGGATAGAGGGTTGAATATAATTGACAACTCAAATAAAAGGCCCTGTTCAGAGGCGTGGTTGATATAATGATGCATTTCAAATGGCGGAGAGACGAGTGCGCGTTGTTCTGGCATGCGGTCAAAACAACGATGTCATGCCACGGTGCAAAGATGCTGATGGTCATGGTTCTGGTGAGCTATGCTCTGACATCGCTGTCACCGTATTTGAACGGACAGTTTGTTGATATGCTCGTTTACGGTCAGGACATGCATTCGATTTATATTTTAGCCTTTGCTATAGCATTATTGGGGATTATTTCGGCGGTCTTCTCTTACTTTGCAAAGATGCTCCAGACGTCAGTCCTGAACCTCTCGTATTTCAGTTTTTTAAAAGAAATCGTGTCAGACTTTCAACATTTGCCACTTACGGACATAGAGTCGACTTCCCCGTTGTACTCTGCTCAGAAAATAAACTCGGACACCTCTTAAATAACATCGTTTGTTGTCATAAACATGATTCCATTGTTCATGAATGCGATTACAATGATTGCGGTTTTTTTTGCTAATCGCTTCTCTCGATTTATCGATATGCACCGTCGGCATAACGCTTCTTGGGGCGTATTGCATTATGGTGCTTATGCTTCAACCTTCACTGCTTGCCGCTTCATTTCAAAAGAAAGAGGAAGATGGGTTCCTGTTCAGCTCCATAGCATCACGTATCGCACGGACGTTCGAGATTAAGCTGCTAGCCGGTTATGAGAGCAGCTTCGAACATGTAGAAAAACAGTTTGATGTTGCGTACTATCCTTCAGTTCTTGCACTCGGGTAGTGTCGAGAAAGTTGGTGTAGAGCCCCATCCGAAGCGAGTCGGCCCGGCGTCCTAGAATCTGGAATACGGTTGATATCCTATGCCGCCTCGACCCTGTCCGCAAGCTCGAGGCCGGACTCGAGCATCTTCCTGGCCT
>DBEZHA010000011.1:0-59032 GCA_048189585.1 Collinsella sp.
GGCTCAGGCTCGGGCTCAGGCTCAGGCGCGGGCTCGGACTCAGGTGCGGGCTCGGCATCCGGAGCGCTGTAACCCGAAGCAGCGGACTTCTTCTCGAAGGGCAACACAAAAGTCAGGACGTCGTCCTTATCCTCATCGGCCCACTCGCTTGCATAGCGTGCGGCCCAATAGCCAACGGCACGGTGCTTGAGCATCTTGCCAAAGACCGTAAGAAATACGGTGACGAAAGCGACCAGCACCAAGAACAGCGCGAGCGTGACGCCACCGCCGGTAACAATTGCCTCAATACCCGTAGGACGATAGTAGTAGCTATACATACCGACAGAGGCAATGGCGCCAAAGACGACCGTCAAGATCCATGTGACAACATTGGCGACCAGGCCCGTCAAAAACTCGGGAAGGAACGAAGCACAGAACAGCTTGGTCTTGTTGTGCTTAAACGCCGCCCAGACCTTATCGAGCGAAAACGCGCTCTCGACACGCCCGGTCACCGCAAAGTGCATCACGGCGATGTCGGCGAACATCTTAAAGAAGACACCCAGAATCGCCGAGGCAATTAGTGCCAGGACAAGCAGGCCAAGCGAGCCAAACAGCGCAGCCTCGAGCGCATAAGAGCCGTAATAAGAATACGAGCCCGCAGCGCCAATTACCACGCCCTCCACCAGCGAAAGCACTACACCGATAACGGGAATGGCAGCGATAACCTCGAGCACGACCGAGATAACGCTCGAAAAGACTCCGAGGCCAAACGACGTGGAACGCATGAGTGGACGATCCATGCCGTCATCAACCTTGAGCGACAGATCGCGACCCCACTCGATACCAAAGCCGGAACCGCACACGCTCGCAATGCAAGCTGCCAAAAAGCCGATGGCAGCCGCAATGCCGCCAATAACGGGAATAAACAACACGAGCACCGACACAACGCAAATCAGCGCCGGCAAAAACGCGATTTGGCATACACGCTGAAGCACGCCCGGAGTCTTAGTCATATCTTGGAACGCCTGAGCCACACAGCCCTTTGGCGCATTCGCCACGGGCGGTTGCGGAACAAACTGCTGGGGCTGAGGCTGTCCCTGGGGAGCGGGGCCAGCGGCACCGGCATTAGGAGCACCACACACACCGCAGAACTTGTCGTTATCGCCCATGGGGGCGCCACACTGCGAGCAGAACATAGAATCATCCCTTCGCATCTAGAGCGAATCACCTGGATCGCAAACGATGTCTTTGGCATCATTATCACCCAATGTGAGGACAAATACTCTTAGATGACGTATTTGCAACGCGCAAGGCGCTTTTCGATTGTTTGATGAGTGTGTCCGCGCTAGTTCGTTCCGCGGAAGCCCTTGCCGACGATCTCGGAGCTGTCGACGATCGTGATAAAGGCACCCGGATCGACTTCGCGCGCGTAACGGCGCAGTTGCACGGCCTCGCGACGGCTCAGCACGCTCATGATCACCGTCACGCACTTGCCCGAGAAAGCACCGTAGCCGCGGCTGATAGTCGCCGTGCGGTTGAGATGCTTGACGATAAACTCCTCGACCTTAAGGGGCTCGGAACAAATGACCGTGCAGACCTTACGAAGATGGATGCTCTCAATGGCTTTGTCGACCACAAGCGTCTTGGCAAACAGGCCGAGCACGCAGTACAGACCGACGCGCGGGCCGTACAAGAAGGCCGCGATGGTCACGATGCCGATATCGACCAACAGCAGAGCGCGGCCAATCTCGAGCGTCGTGCGGCGTTTGAGGATCATGGCAAGAATGTCCGTGCCACCCGTCGAGGCGCCGATGTCAAAGACAATGGCACTGCCGAGCGCCGGCAGTATCACGGCAAAGCACAGGTCGAGCCACATATCGCCCGTCATCGAAACATCAGTCGGAATAAAGAGCTCAAAAAACGAAACATAGGCGGACAGCGCAAACGAGGCGAAGACGCTCCACAGGATTGCCTTGCGCTCCAAAAAGATAAAGCCCAAAACGACGAGAACCGCGTTGATAATCCACATAAAGACACCGACGGGCAGAGTCGGGAACAGCGTGGAAAGAATGACCGACACGCCCGAGGTGCCGCCGAAGGCAAAGTGATTGGGCGTTTTAAAGGCTACGATGGCAAAGGCCGTGAGGATCAGGCCCAGGTTGAGCTCGGCAAAAAAGCGCGGAAAGTCTGGCTCCTGGCTGCGCTTGCGGCCGGCGCGCTCGCCACGTTCGATATCCTCGCGACCGACAACGCGCTCCATCGGCACCACGGGAGGACGATGCACCTCCTCGGCAGCACGCGATGCCGCCTCTGCCGCAGCGGCCTCAATCGCCCATGCCTTGCTTTCGGTCTCGTGTTCGTCAGCCATTACGGCAACCCCTCGTTAACAATTTAGAAACAATGCGCCCATTAGGGTAACGCGGAACGTAACGAATGCAACCCTTAGTTAGACGAGCGGTATGCCTGCATCGGGGGCATACAAATAACGGCCGGCCGCACATACATCCGTGCGACCGGCCGTTTAACGTTTTCGCAGATAAAACCTGCCAAAACAAACCTGTCCCTTTTTGGAAGGTTATTCGTGCTGGCTGGTGCGGTGCTCGTACTCCTCGGGGGTGATGACATCCTCGATGCGCAGGTTGACGCCTGCCACCTCAAGGCCGGTCATCGCGGCCAGACGCTCGGTGACGCGCGCCTTAACGTCGTCAAAGATCGCAGGCGCATAGGCACCGTACTCGATGATGACCGAGATGTTGACGACCACGCGGTTGTCGTCGGTGACCTCGACCGTCACGCCCTTGGTCAGGTTCTCGGCACCAAACTGTTCCTGCACAAAGTGCATAAGGTTACCCTTCATGCCCAGAACGTGCGGTACCTCGCGGGTGGCCATGGCGACGATCTTCTCGATCACGCCGTTGGAATAGGTCAGCGAGTCCTCGGACTCGTCCGTTTCCTCGTCGTCCTCGTCCGCATCGGACTCTGCCTCTGTCTCGGCGAGGGACTGACCTTCGAGTTCTACATCCTCAGCTTCGGCGACGACCGCCTCGTTCTCCTCGAGCTCGGTATCGGCCACATCGACCTTCGTGTTAAAAGCCATGGTTCCTCCTTATGCCTGCCGCGGATGCGACAGTCGAATACGTATTAGCGGCCGCTAAACAGGCGGCCGAAGAAGTTGACGATACCGTTCTCCCCGTCGCGAATCTGGCCGATCACGGCGCCGATCAGCACAAAGAATGCGATGACGAGCGTGTCCCACAGGCCCAACGTAAGTACCAGCACAGCGAGGATAAAGCCTGCCACGGCGCCGAGCGTAGTGTTGGGATGGCGCACGGCATAGCTCCAGATAGCAGCGCCCGTACCTTTGATGAGACCCATGGCCTCGTCGAAGTCGTTGGCGGCGCTGTCGTGCTGCTCGCCGGCCTCGGGCTTGGCGTCGGCGGACTCGCCTGCCGGCGTAGCGTTCTGGTCGATCGTCAGGCGCGGCGTGCGGGCGGTCTTGTCTTGGTTGGTATCACTCACCGGAAACCTCCACGGTCTGGACGGTAGTCTTGGACGGCAAAAAACGGACGCGCGCGGTCGTGCCCGGCGTGCCGAGCATGGTGTCGCAGGCCTTCTCGATGCGCTGCTGCATCGCGGCTGCAAGGGAGGCCACGTCCCGGTCGTCGAGCGCGATGGCTTCGACCTTAAAACGAACGCGCGACTCGTCGGAGCCTTGAACGCGCGCCTCGATATGCTCAACCATCACGCGATCATCGCACTCCGCCGCGGCACGGGCGCACGAGGAAAGCGCTGCGAGCGTGACCTCGATATTGCGCTCCCCCGCCGGATGCACGCAGGACGGCTCGCGACGCGCGAACATCAGGCGGAAAAAACCGATGAGCACGCCAAGCGCCACGATAGCGGCGCACACCGTAACGACGACGCGAGGCATGGTGTCACGCAACAGCAGCATAAAGCGATACGTATACGGTCCCCAGAACTGGCAGACAAGCGTACCCAGCGCCACGATGGAGGCGGCAAGATACACGATCGCTAGGGCTCGTTTGAGTACGCGCACGCGCGCTCCCTTCAGGTTTCGGTCCACAGAATGCAAAACGATTCGCATCATTATAAAAGAGCCGGGTCCGGTGCCATACGCACGCGGATCCGGCTCATCTATTCCACGAGGCTTGCATGCTCGCTTCATTATGCCCAGATATGCACGGCTTAACCCGTGCAGGCGCTACTCCTCCTCGAGGGCAGCGATGACCTCGTCGGTCATGTCCATGGTGCTGTAGACGTCCTGGACGTCGTCGAGCTCCTCGAGACGGTCGATAAGGCGCTGGACCTTCTTGGCGTCGGCGCCGGAGACCTCGGTCGGGGTAGTCGGGACCATGGTGGTCTCGGAACCCTTGACCTGGACGCCCTGCTCCTCGAGCGCCTTGGAGACAGCCATGACCTCGTTGGCAGTAGTCCAGACGATCCACTCCTCGCCGGCGTCCTCGTAGTCCTCGCCACCGGCCTCGGCGATGGCCATCATGAACTCATCCTCGTCACCGGCAGCACCGTTGGCGATCATGGTCTCCTTCTTGGCGTTCTCGTCCAGGATCTCCTTGGCGACGACGATCTGGCCCTTGCGCTCAAACTGGAAGGCGACGGAGCCGGAGGTGCCCAAGTTGCCACCAGCGTGGGAGAAGGCGGAACGGACATCAGCGGCGGTGCGGTTGCGGTTGTCGGTCAGGCAGTCGACGTAGACGGCGACACCGGCAGGACCGTAGCCCTCGTACACGATGTTCTCGTAGACGGCGGCGTCAGCACCCGAACCGAAGGCCTTGTCGATAGCGGACTTGATCTTGTCCTTGGGCATGGACTGAGCCTTGGCCTTGGCAACGGCAGCGGCGAGGCTGGCGTTGTTCTCGGGCAGCGGGTCACCGCCGAGACGGGCAGCAACGGTGATGTTGCGGCTCAGCTTGGAGAAGAGGGCGGAACGCTTGGCGTCCTGCGCGCCCTTACGATGCTTGGTTGTGGCCCACTTAGAGTGTCCGGACATACGTGTCTCCTATCGGTTTCGACCTAAAGCCCAGCGCAGATGCTCGGGCAATATAAACAAACGTCGTTATGATATACCTACTGGCCTGCGAGATAAACCCCAAAATGAAGGCGTCGTGATGATGCCACCCTTTGGTGCAAAGCAACCTGACCCCAATGCACCAAATTAGGACCAGAGGAGGTCGCTGCGGGTGATGGTGGCGCCGATGGCAAAGGGCATGCAGGCGATGACCGGATACAGGTAGCGCATGTAGGTCGAGCCATTGCAGGGACCGATCAGGCACACGGCGAGCACGCCCAGCAGCGGCACCCAAATGGCCAGCCCGCGCCACGAATGACGACGTAGCAGATAGAGCACCACGGCGATCATGATCCACACATAGGTGGCCGAGCTCATGGTGAGCGAGATAAACGGGATGCGTTGTACTGCCACGCGATACAGGTTGATCAGGTGGTCGCACCAGCGCACGACCTTGCTATCGACCGGATGGAAGTCAAAGTACTTGAGGTTATCGGGCTTCGCCATAATCTCGGCACTGCGCGCCGTGCTGTAGACCCACGCATCGCGGGCGCTCGGATAAAAGTAGCCGTAGTAGTTATTGATGAGCGCCGAGATATAGCACTCGGGATCCTTTTTGAACATCTGGGCCCACACCTCAAAATAAGCCTTGATGTCCTCCTGCGAGGCGTACTCGTTAAAGCAATTTTTGACGGCGTCCGACTTATCCGGGTTGTAACGGCGCCCCAGATTCTCGTACTTGAGCACACGGTCGATCACGGCACGCTCTTCGTCGGTCACCAAGCCGTCGCAAGGAGCCTCCACGATGGTGCCGTCCTCCTTAACCGTGGGGTTGACGCCCGAGTTGAGGCCGTCGTGCTTTTGGACAAAACGAGCCGTCTGCTGGAACGGAATCGAGAGGATTTCGCGCTTGGAACCAGGCGTGATGTCGTGTGCCGGCATAAAGACCTTGGTGAAGTACATATTAGAGGCAAGGCAGAGCGCAAGCACCGCAAGAACTCCCACCCAGCGGAAACGCGGGGTGGCGCCCGAAGGCGCAGCACCAGCCTGCTTGGCTGCACGACGAGCCACATGCACGTCCCATGCGCAAAGCGCCGCCGCGATTACGCATGCCGCCAGGGGAAACACCAGGCCGCCGTTACGCAGAAACGTGGAGCCCATGGCGCCCAGAGCAAGCAGCAGCCAGTCGTGGCGCGCAAAGAGCACGGGGGCTTTCTCGCCCGTTCGCTCGACATTGGCATCACGACGGGGCAAGCCACATGCCACGAGCTTGACGGTCTGTACCAGCAGCACCAAGAACGCGTCGGCAAAGAGCACGTCTTTGGTGAGCAACGCCGCGTAGTTAGAGAACATCGGCATAAACACAAAGAACAGCAAGATCACGCCGCGGACCGGCAGGCTCACGCCCAGCTTGCGCAGCGACGAGATGGAATAGGCCATGCAGGCGGCCGTAATGACGAACTGAGCGCAGGTGTAGATGGCAAGACCTGCGTTGGCGCTGTTGAACAGTGAAAGCCCCAGCTGGACGCACGAACCGATGATAGCCGTGTGCACCACGGGATGATGTCCGTTGAGCAACACATTGGGATTGAGCAGACGCAGGTAGTCACTCGTGCCGTTGGGGTAGTTGAACCACTGGCGAATCTGCGCACCCGTATCTCCCATAAAAAGGCCGGGCAGCGAAGCGATGAGCGTGGGCGCCCAGGCGACCATAAGCACCAGGAAGGGCCCGGCAAAGGGATGGACCGAGAGCACGGCGTGAGCCACACGCCATACGCGGCCAAAGTGCGCTTCGGAAAACGGAATGCGCCGAGAGCTCAACCAATCTAGACACTCAAAAGCCAGGTAGAAAGCAACGACCGCCAAGAGCATCCAGCCCGCACCGCCTATCCAGGCACAGATAATGCGGGCCTTGTCGCCGAGCACGATCTCGGCCGAATCGGTGAGGTCGTAGCTGCGGCCAAACACCATGCAGACGGCAAAGAACAGCGACGGAAGGATCACCGAGGGACGCCAAGCGTCGCCGCGGCCAAAGAATACGTAGCGAAACGGCAGCGTAAGCAGGCAGGCAAGCGCAAGCAGCATGACCGCGTCGGTATGGCCGGCAAACGAGAGGAGCACCTCGTAGCACACGTACAGCATGCCCGAGGCTTTGGGGTCAATCGCCAAGACCGCGTTGCTCGACACCGGGGCGGGATCGATGGAAAACGCCGTGGTCGCCAACAGCGCGAGCAAAAATGCGATGAGCGTCTGCTTGGCGGGATAGCGCTTAAACCAGACGATGCGGGCAGCGTCGCGCGCAGCCGTTGTGGAGAGGTCGGAATCCTTCACAGTCCGAAAGCCTTTCTAGAAACCTATCAAACTCGGCAAGACCACCACAAAAGTGCCTGTCCCCTTTGTGGTGGTCTTGGTTAGGCGTCCAGGTAGACGCGCTGGGGCTGGTTGCGGCGACGGGCGAAGATGATGAGCGCCAGGCCGGCGATCACGAGCGGCAGGCTCAGCAGCTGACCCATGGTGATGACGCCGCCCAGCAGATAGCCCAACTGGGCATCGGGCACGCGCACGAACTCAACGAGAAAGCGGACGATGCCGTACCCCATCACGAACACGCCCATAAACGTACCCTGGGGCAGCGGCGGCTTTTTGCGGCTGAGTACCTGCAGGATGCAAAAGAGCACGATGCCCTCAAGAAACGCCTCATAGAGCTGGGAGGGATGGCGCGGCACATCGCCCGCGGTGCCACCGAAGACCACGCCCCAAGGCAGATCGGTCGGTTTGCCCCACAGCTCGCCGTTGACGAAATTGGCGCAACGTCCCAGGCACAGCGCCAGCGGAGCACCGATCACGGCAAGGTCGGCGATAGTCCAGGCGTCGAGCTTATACATGCGGCACACGATGATGCCGCCCAAGATGCCGCCCACCAGGCCGCCGTGGAAGCTCATGCCGCCCTCGTTGGTGGCAAAGATCTCGAGCGGGTGGGCCAAATAGTAGCCATCACCGTAAAAGACGACGTAAAACAGGCGCGCGCCGATAATAAGGCCAAAGACCGCACCGACCACGACGCTCGTCAGGTCATCGATCGTGATGTCGAAGCCCCAACGACGCTGCGTGCGGTACATAACGACCGCCGTGAGCAGGGCGCCGACCACATAGGCCAGACCGTACCAGTAGATCGTGATGGATCCCGCCGAGATCGCAACGGGGTCAAGCATATGGTAGAGGTCGTTGAGCATATCGATCCCCCTGCTCCCTACATACAAATGCGGCCGCGGGCCTTGCGCTCGCAGCCGCATATTTGGACGTAACGTCTATGCGGAGCGTACCGTCCGCAGCTTTCGCATCTTAGAACGGCGCGTACTCGTCGTACAGGTCCTCGGCCTCGCCGGAAGCATTGACCTGCTCGACGCGGGTAACGCCGGGCACGTGCTCCTTCAGGATGCGCTCGATACCCATGGAAAGGGTCAGCGAGCTCATGGGACAGCCGGCGCAAGCGCCCTGCAGTTCCAGCTTAACGACGCCCTCGTCGTCGACGCCCACATACTCCATATCGCCGCCGTCGGCCTGCAGGTTGGGGCGAATCTCTTCAAGAACCTTCTTAAGCAGCTCTTCGTTAACAGCCACAGGGGCTCCTTTCTCACAATAACGCGGGCACGCCCGCGGACAGAAGCTATGTTACTACAGCCATGTACCCGCTCACGAGCCGTCCATGCGCGCAGACGCGACTTTCACGAGTAGTCAATTTGGGACGGGGCTCTTTTGGCTGTTTTGCCGCCAGCTGGCGTTGGCACGCACTACTGCTGAGCTTGTCCCCCGGTACCAATCTGGACATCGACGATGACCTGGCGGTAGCTGATGCCGCAAGAGTCGAGAATGCGGCGGCTGATACGGCCGTCATCGGTGTCGGCATACTTGTTGTCCAGGTAGACGACCTCGCCCACGCCCACCTGCGCCAGGATCTTGGCGCAGTCGTGGCACGGGAACAGCGTGACGTAGACCGTGGAACCCTCGAGGTCTTTGAGCGAGCCGCGGTAGTTGAGCACGGCGTTTGCCTCGGCATGGACTACGTAGTTATGCTTGTCCTGCAGCGGGTCATCGCTCGTGCCCCACGGGAAAAAGTCGTCGTTGAGCGCCGAGGGCGTACCGTTGTAGCCCACCGAAAGGATGCGGTGGTTGGTGCTGGCGATGCACGCGCCCACCTGCGTGTTGGGGTCCTTACTGCGGCGCTGCGCGGCGATGGCCACGCTCATAAAGAACTCATCCCAGCTAATGACGTCGCGGCGCTTGCCCGACGCAGTTTGATGAAGATCGTCCGACATGCCAGACACCTCCGAAATCGCAATAGTTTGACCCATTGTAGCAGGTGGAAGGTAGGGGCGTTTATCCCACCGGCGCCCTCACTTTCACGCGCGGCGGGGCTTTTGGTTGATGTGGTAGAGCTCGGCGAGGCCCCGCAGCGTCAACGCGTCATCGACCGTCAGGCTATGGCCGACAAGGGCCGCAAGTGCCTCGGCATCGTCGCCGGTAATGACGATGGGCACATCGCCCTCCCCCGCGGCCTTGGTCGAGCGCATCTCGGCAAGCACCATGTCGAGCATGCCGTCGATGCGCGCCACCTCGCCCAAAACCACGCCCGAGCGCATGGCCTCGCGCGTGTTGCGACCGATCACATGTGTAGGTGCCGAGGGCTCGACCTGCGGCAGGCGCGCCGCAGCAGCCGAAAGCGAGCGGGCGCCAAGGGCCAGCCCCGGCGCAATAACGCCGCCGACAAAGGTACCGTGCGCGTCGATGACCTCGATATTGGTCGTCGTGCCCAAGTCGATCACGATGCACGGAGAGCCGTAGACGGCACGGGCCGCCACGGCATCGGCGATACGGTCGGGGCCGATCTCGGCCGGGTCGTCGTAGTGCACGGGCATGCCGGTCTTAAGTCCCGGCCCCACGGTGAGCACGCGCCCCGTGCAGGTGCGGGAAAGCGCCGCTTTCCACGGGCGCTCGAGCGCCGGCACCACGCAGCTCAGCACTGCGGCCGCAGGAACGAGCGCACCCGGCATGCCCGCATCGGCTGACAGCGCGCCCATGACCTGCGCGAGCCTCATGCGCGCCTCGTCGGCCGTGATGCTCGACGGCGTGGTGATCTCGCACGTCGCAAGCGGGCATTCCTGCGCCGCGGCCGAATCCTCTGCAAACAGGCCAAAGCGAATGAACGTGTTGCCCACGTCGACCGTCAATATATATGCGCACCCATTAAGCATCGTCGGCGCTCCTTTCGTCTGCCCAGCAGTATATCGCCTACCTAAACCAGTCATCCCAAAATGACTAGCTTGCGGCTATACTGGTGCGCGGTCGTGCGCGAGCTCACGCGGCGGCCCTTGGTAACCCGACTTCCCGCGCCGTATCCGTAGCGGCGCTCCCGGGGGAAGCGGATATACGCAAAGGAGTTTTATATGAGCAATCCCTCGAACCGCGCTTCGATGCGCGGGCAACTCACGCTGCGCGGCGTCGTCATCGGCGTCCTTGGCTGCGTGATTATCACGGCAAGCTCGGCCTACACTGCCCTCAAGATGGGCGCACTCCCCTGGCCGATCATCTTCGCTGCCGTCATCTCGCTGTTCTTCCTGAAGCTCATGGGCAACGCCAGCCTCAACGAGGCCAACGTCACCCACACCATCATGTCCGCGGGCGCCATGGTCGCCGGCGGCCTGGCGTTTACCATCCCGGGCGCCTGGATGCTGGGCTACGCCGATCAGATCAGCTGGCTCGATATGTTTATCGTGGCACTCGCTGGCACCATCCTGGGTCTGTTCGCAACGGCACTCATCCATCGCCACTTTATCGTGGACGCCGCACTCGAGTTCCCCACCGGTAACGCCGCAGCCCAGACCCTACGCGCGACCGAGGCTGGCGGCAAGACCGGCAAGCAGCTCTTTGGCTCCATGGCCATCGCGGGCATCTACAGCGTGCTGCGCGACGCTCTGGGCGTGGTGCCCAGCATGCTGTGCACGCTCAATATCCCCGGCGTGACCTTTGCCATCTACAACTCGCCCATGCTGCTGTCCATCGGTTTCCTCGTGGGCTTTGCCCCGGTCGCCTTTTGGTTTGCCGGCGCGCTGCTGGGCAACTTTGGCATCATCGTCGGCGGCACCGCTGCCGGCCTGTTCGATGTTGTGACCGCACAGGGCATCGTCAAGTCCCTGGGTATGGGCCTTATGATGGGCTTTGGCGTCGCCGTCGTCCTTAAGGACATTTTGCCGCAGGTCGCCGGCATCATCCGCGGCCTTACCGCCGACAGCTCCACCGACACCGACGAGCAGTCGCTCATCTCGGGCTCCCTTAAGCTCGACGCCGGCATCATCGGCCTAGGCACCGCAGCCATTGCCGTGGTCGTCGCCATCGCGCTCGACCTTGGCCCCGTTCCGGCCGTCATTGTCACGCTGTTCACCTTTGTCACCACCATCATGAGCGCGCAGAGCTGCGGCCAGACGGGTATCGACCCCATGGAGATCTTTGGCCTCATCGTCATGCTCATCGTGGCAGCCTTCGCGCAGCTCGCGCAGGTCAAGCTGTTCTTTATCGCCGGCATCGTGGCCGTGGCGTGCGGCCTTGCGGGCGACGTCATGAACGACTTTAAGGCCGGCGCCGTGCTGGGCACCAACCCGCGCGCACAGTGGGTCGGCCAGGCCATCGGCGGCATCGTGGGCGCCCTGGTCGCTGCCGCCGTCATGGTCGCGCTCGTAACCGCCTATGGTCCGGACGCCTTCGGCCCCGACAAGAGCTTTGTGGCCGCGCAGGCAAGCGTGGTCGCCACCATGGTCTCGGGCATCCCGAGCGTGCCGTGGTTTGCGGGCGGCTTTATCGCCGGCATCATCATGTACTGGCTCGGCATTCCGGCCATGATGATCGGTCTGGGCGTGTACCTGCCGTTCTATATGTCGCTCACGGCCTTCTTGGGCTCCTGCGTTAAGCTCGCTTACGACAAGTGGGCCGCACACCGCGACGCCGCCGCCGGCCTTTCGGACGAGGAGAAGGCCGCCAAGGATGCCGCCTTCCAGGAGCAGGGCCTGGTCGTTGCCAGCGGTCTGCTGGGCGGTGAGTCTATAGTCGGCGTTATCCTGGCGTTCATCTCTGTCGGTTTGAGCCTGCTGGGCTAAACCCAACAACAACAACGTACCCGTACAGAGCGCGGAGTCGGAGACCATCCGGCCCCGCGCTTTTTTGTATCTGCCGAAACCCTCAGCAGTACTCGCATGTGGCGTGTCTTCCTTTGCCTGCTCGCCTAAGTTCCATGTCAAGATGACCGCCCCGCCCGTCACGGTGTAGAGTACATGCTGCGAACGCACCCGCGTTCCTACGGCAATACGAGGTGGACATGGAACTCGATAAACAACAGCTCAAGCGACTGCGCGAGCGCCATCATCGGCGCCATGGCATCCGCCCCGCCCACAGCGAGGCCATGGAGAACGCAAGCCGCTTTCTAAAGCAGGCATTCAACATTCGCGAGGGACGCGCGCCCTATCACGTGATTCGCAAGCGCTTTGTAAACGGGGCGCGCCTGACTGGCTCTCACCTGTGCATCCTGATCATTGCCATGTTGATCGCGAGCATCGGCCTCGATATCGACTCGGATATCGCCATTGTAGGCGCCATGCTCATCTGCCCGCTCATGGGCTCGGTCCTTGCCATGGCATACGGCATCGCCACGCTCGACCGCGAGATCACCCTTGAGGCCGTCGCCGGCCTCGCGCTGCAGATGGTCTTTTGCCTGGTCACGTCCACGTTGTACTTTAAGCTCTCGCCCCTTGGCACCACCACGGCCGCCATCATCGACAATTCGACACCGACCGTGTGGGACCTTGCCGTCGCGCTCGCGGGCGGCTTTGCGGGCGGCCTGGGCAACTCGCGCGACCAGGAACCCGCCACGCTCATCGCCGGGGTGGCTGTGGCGACCGCACTCATGCCGCCCCTGTGCGCGGCGGGCTATGGCATCGCCATCGCAAGCGGGTCATTGTTTCTCTCGGCGCTTTATGAATTTGGCATCAACGTGGTCTTTATCGCGCTGGCTGCCGAAGCCGTGCTGCTTCTATTGCGCGTGCCGCTCAAGCGCGACCTCAACGGCGACGGCATTGTGACTGCCGAGGAAGATGCCGAGGTCGACGAGCTATCACGCAAGGTGCGCCGCCGCATCATTGTGGGCACGGTAGTCTTTGCCATCCCCTGCATCGTCATGACGGCGGGGTCTATTGGCTCGGCGCAGTCCGGCGTGCAGGACGGCTACGGCGTCACCGAAACCACGCGCGAGCTTGCGGCGGTGCTACCGGGCTTTAAGGACTACACCGTCGCCGTCGAAACCTCGGCTACCGAAGGCGAGGAAGAGGGCATCGTCGAGCGCGAGATTGTCGCCCATGTGACGACAGGCGAGGCGCTTGGGGCACACGACCGTCACGTCGCTCGCAAGCTCATCGACCTCAATGTGCCCGAACTCGATCGCGTGGAGTTCGATGTGAAGTGATACCGGCGCGGGATGAATGCGCGCACGGACGCAAGTTACGGCGAGACGCAGACGCGATACGGACACGAGCAAACAGCGGGGTGCAGTTCACCCGCGCCCCGCTCGCTGTTTTATTGCCGTGAATCAAACGTCCGCATCGACATCGCCAGATTCCACTGTAAACGCCGGATCGGTGCTCACCAGATAAAATCGGGTCACCTTAGTATTTCTAATTAGGTAAATCTGCCCCTGATTGCGTCGGCGCGATATATACGCAACGTGAATCGTGCCGAATTCTTCGCCGTTTTCCTTCTTTAATATCAGGATGTTGGGGTCATCCGTACGCTTAAACTGCCCGTCTGTGCAGATTCCGTCTTGGTCGACCAGCTGCCATCGACAGCCATCCTCCTCAAGAAAAGCCAGGGTTTCCCGACTCGTTTTGTCATCCCGATAGTAACCATCAATGGCAAACCCTTCGGAAGCGCATTCCTGCATATAGGACGTTTCTCGGCTTATAGCAAACAGCCCTGTAGCGCCCAGGAGCACAGCCAGGCAGATCACTGCAAGGGTTATCGAAATAGCACGGCGGCCCATGTTAGCCCAATCGATAGTTGTTTAACGGAGCGCGAAACATACCTGGAACCTCCGATATCAGGGGGAACGTCGCCAGCAGGCTGGTGACAACTATATGCTTCTGACATCAAACCATATGGCTGCCACTCGCGGAGGGGGCATCGGTGAACGGCGTGTTTTCATACTCCATTGGTCAAACCTAAGCGCGGCCCTACAGGTCGTACTTGTACACGCGGTAGATGTGCTTTTCGGCTTCCATCTCGTAGGTGGCGATGGGCAGTCCGTAGCGGTCGTACTCGATAAAGGTCTTGGCCATGCCCGATGCCACGAGCATGCTGTTCGAATTGCCGACGCGCTGCGCACTGCTCACATAGCCCGAAAACGGCACGGCGATCTGGTCCACAAGCTCGTAGGTGCGCGCGGTCTCGTCCACTGTAAAGATGCGCCCAAACGAATGCGTGCCCTTGTTGTAGTCGGTCACCACCGCGGAGCCCAGCTGGCCCCAGTCGAACTTGGGATAGCTTTCGGCCGCACCAAAGTTGTTGTCGTATAGCAGCACCTGATAGCGACCGGTCGTTGCCGTGTCAGAACTCGGCAGATACGTCACGCTGTGCTGACCCGCGTTGAGCGAAAAAACGCCCTGGGCCTGCAGTAACTTGTCCTCAAAGCCCGAGCCGGCCCATTGCCACTCCTTTCTATTTCTGGGTCCATCTTCTCACTGCTGGCGACCAAAAATGATCCGTTTTCCTCCGTCCCCGAGGGATCATTGTTAGTACTTGAAGAAGCCCTCGCCCGAGCATTCGCCCAGCTTGCCTTCGTCGAGCATTTTCTTGAGGACGGATGCCATGGCTTTGAAGTTGTAGGGCATCATCATCTTTTTGAGCAGCGGGCTCACCAGGCCCGGGACCTTCTGATACTGCATAACGATGTTGTAGGCCGTCTGGATGCCCACCGTGTCGAATACGCGAAACGGACCCTTGGGAGCGCCGGTGCCGCGCGTCCACGCGAGATCGATGCTCTTGGGGTCGCTGACGCCCGAGACATACAGGTCGAGGCCCGAAAGCAGCCACGGTACCAACATGGAGTTGAGCAGGTAGCCATTCTTTTCCTTGTTGACGGGAAGCGCCAGCATGCGAATGTCGTTGGCGAAGTCGACGAGCTCGTCGAAGTAGCGCTTGTCGGTTTGGTCCTGTGCCATGACCTCGGTCATGTTGTTCTTCCAGATGGAATTGGCAAAGTGCAGCGACAGGTACTTCTCGGGGCGGCCGGTGTACTTGGCAAAGGTGCTCGGCAGCAGCGTGGAAGAGTTTGTGACGATGACGGTCTTTTGCGGGAGAACCGGGGCAATCTTCTTGTAGAAGTCGATCTTTGCCTGTGTGTCCTCGGCCATAGACTCGATGACCAAGTCGGCGTCGGCCACTGCCTTGGCGAGGTCGAGCTCCAGCTTGAGTGTGGAGTAGGCACGCTCAACGGCGGCGAGCGCCGCCTCCCTGTCGAAGGTCTGGTCGCTATCGGCGATACCGGCACACCACTCGCCCGTACCGTCCGCCATACCCTCGATTGCCGCGATGTACTCCTCGCGCACATGATCGATCTTGGGCTGGGTGCGGCCGATGCTGCCCTCGCTGCGCAGCCAAATCGTTACATCAAAGCCGCAGTAGGCAGCCTGAAAGGCAATCTGGCTTCCTAACACGCCGCCGCCGGCAACACAAACGGTCTTGTAGCTCATAGGAACAGTCCTCTCTTACGTAATTCCATAGATGTGTATTTATTCAACCGTAAGGGGACTGCACGCTGGGGGTGGGTTCTATAAACGGACGGTAATTTGCGGCGAACGGCTACATCTGTTCATTAACTCTCGATTTTGAGGGCATTTTTTGACGCTGCTGAACCGCTGTTTTCGGAAGTGCGGGGAAAAATCGGGATTCGCCGACCAGACCGGCTTTTTTTACAACAAAACCGCAGGTCGTGAGAGTCTAAAAAGGCGGTGTGCTCAGGAGGTTCGCGTTTTTCCCCGCACTTCCGAAATTCGAGTGCACAGAAGGCTGCAACAAAACGATTTACGCAACATATGTCCAACAAAAACGGGTGGTAGCCGGTACGGCTACCACCCGTTTGTCTCATATCTAGCCCAAAGCAGGCCAGTTACTTCTTAATGCTGCGTCCCAGGCGCTCAGCGACCGACGCCACGGCACTCTCGTCGACCGAGCCGCAGCTCACACAGCCATCGTGGGCACGCATCTGGCCGGTAACCTCGTCCATCGCGAGCGGCGCCACCTTCTCCAGCTTAAAGCCCTTGCCGGCGCGCATGTTTTCCTTGGCCACGCTGATCATGAGCTTAATGCGGTTGAGCTGGTTGACCTCGGATGCACCGGGGTCGTAGTCCACCGCAACAATGTTGCTCTCGGGGTGCTGACGGCGCAGTTCCTTGATCACGGCCTTACCCACCACGTGGTTGGGCAGGCACGCGAAGGGCTGCGTGCAGATAATGTTGGGTGCACCATGGTCAATCAGGTCGAGCATCTCGGCCGTGAGCAGCCAGCCTTCGCCCATGTTGTTGCACACCGAGAGCACCGTGCGAGCCTTGTCGGCCATAGTGCCGATGCGCTCGGGCGCCTCAAAGCGGCGGGACTTTTCGAGCATCTCCTCCACCGGCGTACGCATCCAGTCCACCAGCTTGATGAGCGCCTGCATACCAGCGCGCGTGGTAGCAGAGCTTCCCAGCTCGTCCTTCTGTAGCTCGGCGTTGCTCATGGAGTACAGGAAGAAGTCGAGCAGGCCCGGCACCACAGCCTCGCAGCCCTCACGCTCAATGACATCGACCACGTGGTTGTTGGCCGTGGGATGGAACTTGACCAGAATCTCGCCGACCACGCCCACGCGCGGCTTGGCGCCCTCGCCCACAAGCGGCATGGTGTCGAACGCGCGGATGGCCTCGCGGCACAGCTTGGTGTAGTTGTGGCGGTTAAACTTGGGCGCCAGCTTGCGGGCGCGCGCCATGTACTCCTCGTAGAGCGCATTGGCGGCACCGGGCGTGGCCTCGTACGGGCGGCAGCGGTAGAGCATCTGCATCATCACGTCGCCAAAGAGCACCGCGTACACGGCCTGCTTGAGCAGCGCCGGCGTAATCTTAAAGCCGGGGTTGTCCTCACCGAGCGCCACGGCCGAAAGCGAAATCACCGGGATCTCGGGGTGGCCGCTCTCGCGCAGCGCCTTGCGGATGAGCGCGATGTAGTTGGTGGCACGGCAGCCGCCGCCGGTCTGGCTGATAACCACGGCTGTCTTGGACAGGTCGTATCGACCGCTCTCGATGGCCTCCATGATCTGGCCCGTCACCAGAATCGACGGGTAGCAAATGTCATTGTTCACATAGCGCAGGCCGGCCTCGACGGCGTCGTGATCGGTCGAGGGCAGCAGCTCCAAATTGTAGCCGGCACCGCGGAATACCTCTTTGACCAGGTCAAAGTGGATCGGCGCCATCTGCGGGCACAGAATGGTGTAGCCCTCGTCGCGCATCTGCTCGGTAAAGGGCACTTTGGGCCACGCGGTCGAAGCACTCTCGCGCTGCGCCTCGAACGTGTACTTGCGGCTCGCGAACGCGGGGGCATCCGTGGAAGGTGCCACCGGCGCGGCATCGCCCTGCTCGTAGGCCTCGCCCGCGGCCGTGGCCTCGGCCAAGCGCTCGGCCTCCTGGTCCTTAAGCGCCGCCATGAGCGAGCGGATGCGGATGCGCGCGGCGCCCAGGTTGGACACCTCGTCGATCTTGAGCACGGTGTAGATCTTGCCGCTGGCCTCCAGGATCTCCTGCACCTGGTCGGTAGTCAGGGCATCGAGGCCGCAGCCGAAAGAGTTGAGCTGGATCAGGTCCAGGTCGTTGCGCATCGTCACAAAACGGGCGACGGCGTACAGGCGGCTGTGGTACATCCACTGGTCAACGACGCGAATCGGACGCTCGGGCTTTACCAGATGCGCGAGCGAATCCTCGGTAAAGACCGCAAAGCCAAAGCTCGAGATAAGTTCGGGCAGGGCGTGGTTGATCTCGGGGTCGTTATGGTAGGGACGGCCGGCGAGTACGATACCGTGGCCGCCGTGGTCCTCGACCCACTTAAGGGCCTCCTCGCCCATGGTCTGGATGTCCTCGTGGAAGCGCGCGTCGGCCTCAAAGGCAGCGTTGACGGCGGCATCGACCTCGGAGCGCGTGATCTTGGGACCGCGCACGCGACCGCGACCGGCTTGCGCATCGGCCACACGGTCGACGGCGAGTACCTGGTACAGACGGCGCTTGAGCTCGGTCTTATCGTGATAGGGCACAAACGGGTACAGGAACTCGATGTTCTGCTCGCGAATCTCGTCGATATTGAGCGCAAGCGCCGTGGGGTAGCTCATGACGATGGGGCAGTTGTAGCAGTTACCGGCGGTCGGATCCTCCTTGCGCTCCCAGCGCACGCACGGCATCCAAATGAAGTCGACATCGCGGTCGATGAGGTTCATCACGTGGCCGTGGCTCATCTTGGCCGGATAGCACACGCTCTCGGACGGCATGGACTCGATGCCCGCCTGATAGGTCTTCTTGCTCGACTGGTCGGACAGCTGCACGCTAAAGCCCAGACGCGTAAAGAACGCGTGCCAGAAGGGGTAGTTCTCGTACATGTTGAGCGCGCGCGGGATGCCGACGGTGCCGCGCGGGGCCTCGTCGGGACTCAGGACCTCGCGGTTAAAGAGCAGCTCGTTTTTCTTTTTGAAGAGGTTGGGCGCCTCGGTCTTCTGCTTTTTGTGGCCGGCGCCCTTCTCGCAGCGGTTGCCGGTAATGAAGCGCCTGCCGCCGCCAAAGTCGTTGACGGTAAGCTGGCAGTTGTTAGAGCAACGACCGCAGCGGACGTGTTTTTGCGTCACGGTGAGGTGCGCGATGTCCTCGGCAGAAAGAATGGTCGAAGTGCCGTCGGCGCCAGCGCGATCGCGGGCGAGCAGGGCCGCACCGTAGGCGCCCATGCAGCCGGCGATGTCGGGGCGCACGGCATGCACGCCGGTGAGCTGCTCAAACGCACGCAGCGTGGCATCGGACATAAAGGTGCCGCCCTGGACGATCACCTGGCTACCGATCTCCTTGGGGCCGCGCAGCTTAATAACCTTGAACAGGGCATTCTTGATGACGGAATAGGACAGGCCGGCCGCGATGTCGCCCACCGTGGCGCCTTCCTTTTGCGCCTGCTTGACGCGCGAGTTCATAAAGACCGTGCAGCGGCTGCCC
This sequence comes from Collinsella sp., assembly GCA_048189585.1. GTDB lineage: Bacteria > Actinomycetota > Coriobacteriia > Coriobacteriales > Coriobacteriaceae > Collinsella. The sequence continues at coordinate 19,333 of DBEZHA010000011.1, forward strand.
AGGTCGACGGGGGCTTTGGCATGGATGGCAGCGTTGGCGAACGCGCGCACGTCCATGTTCATAGACACGGCGAAACTCTCGATAAAGCTACCGCAACCCGACGAGCAAGCCTCGTTGAGCATGATGTGCTCGATGACGCCGTCCTTGACGCGCAGGCACTTCATGTCCTGGCCGCCGATGTCCAGGATGAACTCGACGCCGGGCAGGAACGCCTTGGCGCCGCGCAGGTGCGCGACGGTCTCGATTTCGCCCGAGTCGGCCTTGAGGGCCTCGATGAGCAGCGCCTCGCCATAACCGGTGGTGGTCACGTGGCCGATGGTGCAGCCAGCGGGGATGTGGTTGTAGAAATCGGCCATGATGACCTTGGCCGTGCCCAGGATGTCGCCGTTGTTGTTGCCGTACCAGGTGTGCAGCAGCTGGCCGTCCTCGCCCACGAGCGCGGCCTTCATGGTGGTGGAGCCGGCATCGATGCCGATGAACACGCGGCCGGTGTAGCCGCCGAGCTTGCCCTTGGGAACGACTTCCTGGTCGTGGCGGGTCTTGAACTCGGCAAAGTCCTCGTCGGTGGCAAAGAGCGGATCCAGGCGCTCGACCTCGGCACCCTGCGTGTCACCCAGGGCATCGATAGCCTCGATGAGCTGCGGGAACGTGCTGAGCTTGTTGGACTCGTGCGCCATGGCGGCGCCGCTCGCCACAAACAGGTGAGCATTTTGGGGCACGATACGGTGCTCCTCGTCCAGGTTGAGCGTGAGGTAGAAGCGGTGGCGCAGCTCGGAGAGGTACTGCAGCGGGCCACCCAGGAAGGCGACGTTGCCGCGGATGGGACGGCCGCACGCCAGGCCCGAGATGGTCTGGGTCACGACAGCCTGGAAGATGGAGGCGGCCACGTCCTCGGGGCGGGCGCCCTCGTTGAGCAGCGGCTGGACGTCGGTCTTGGCAAAGACGCCGCAGCGGCTGGCGATGGGATAGATGGTGGTGGCATTGGCCGCGAGTTCGTTAAGGCCGCTGGCGTCGGTGTGCAGCAGAGTGGCCATCTGGTCGATGAACGCGCCCGTGCCGCCGGCGCAGGTGCCGTTCATGCGCTGCTCGATGCCGTTGTCGAAGTAGATGATCTTGGCGTCCTCGCCGCCCAGCTCGATGGCGACGTCGGTGGCCGGGATGAGGGTCTCGACGGCACGCTTGCTGGCGATGACCTCCTGGACAAACTCCAGGTCGAGCCACTGGGACAGCAGCAGGCCACCCGAGCCGGTAATGGCGCAGGTCATCTGGGCCGTCGGCAGCACGGTCGCAGCGCCCTCGAACAGATCGCGGGCGCAGGCACGGACGTCGGTGTGGTGGCGCTGGTACTTGGCGTAGACGATCTGGTTGTCGTCGTTGAGCACGGCGAGCTTGACGGTGGTGGAGCCCACGTCGATGCCCAAGTGCAGGTTGCCACGAGCGTTCTCGGGGTTGAAGATCGCACCTTCGGGGGCGTGGGCGGCGGTAACGGTTACGGGCTCAACGGCGGTGGCGGGCTCGGTAGCGACGGACGTCTCCCCTGCCGCGTTCTTGGCATCGGCAACTGCCTCGGCAACTTTCTCGGCAGCTGCGGTCGCGGCCTTCTGCGCGGCATCCACCACGGCGGGTGCAGCCTCACGCGCGACAGCGACCATACGGTCTTTAATGCCCTCGACGAGTTTGCTCATTGTCTCTCCTCTTAGTTGTTGGACTCGACGGCTGCGGCGGTGTCGGCCGCGTCCTCGAGCTGCAGGTTCAATAGCTTCATGCCGTATTCCGGCACGTTGATATCGATGGGTTGGCCATATAGGTCGCCGGGACGCACAAAGGCGATAACCGTCATAATGCGCGCCATGGCTTCGGGCGATTCGGTGAGCCCACGCTCAAACCAACGCTGAATCAGGCCGACCTCGGCACTCACGACGTAGGTAACGTAGTAGTCAAAGAATGTACCCAGCGCCAGGCCCAAAATGCCCGTCTGCGCACGAGGCACCACGGCCTCACGCGCGGTGTCGATAATCTTTTTGATGAAAGCCTGGTCGCCGCCCGGGCCCAGCAGCGATCCGATCAAATCGCGGTTGGTCGCAAGATAACGCAGCAGCTCAACCGAGCCGGGTGCCGGCTCGAGCTCATCGATGTTGTGATAGAGATCGGGCAGCTGAGCTGCGGTGATGAGCTCAATACGCTCACGGATCTCAGCCAGCAAGCCGTCCTCGATTTGATTGATAAAGTCGGGGATATCGCGGTAGTGCGAATAGAACGTGCGGCGCGTAAGGCCAGCGCGCTCGGTGAGCGACGCGACATTAATGCGCGAAAGGTCGCCGCTTTCGGCAAGCTCGCTGGCAAGTGCCTGGCGAAGGGCACGCTGCGAGCGAAGGGACCGGCGGTCGCATTTCTCGAGCTGGGACAAGCGTCCTCCTTGTTACTCAGCCTGTGCGCTATTGCACAGTGCGAGTATTATTGCACACCGTGTGCATCAACACGTAAAGGCAATATTTTGGATGCAGCAAGGGGACTGCCCCTTTGTCACATTATTTGATTACGGTGCGGGAAATCTGCTTGCGCATGGTGGCGAGCATGTGTTTGGGGACGGCATGAGTCATGCAGCTGCCGATGGTCACGCTCGCGGCGGCCTTGGCTGCATCGCTTGCGTTTTTGGTCGCGTAGCTGTGGCGGAAACGCTTGAGCATGGCGATATCGTTGCCGCCATCGCCGTAGACCGCGACCTCGTCCTCGGCAATACCGTAGTAGCCCGCCAGCCAGGCCACACTCTCGCCCTTGTTGCACGCCACGTCCGTGATCTCGAACATCACCGGATCGAACGGCGCGTTGACCACGCGGTCCGAGCGCTCGGCCAAATACGCCTTAAGGTCGCGCTCCAGCTCGGGCGAGGTCACGCGGCAGTTAATCTTGCACACATCGTGGCGCAGGATGTCACCGATCGACTGATCGAAATACTGCTCCTCGTGATACCCGCCACGCGCGCGCATGCCGCGCATCACGATGCGCTTGATAGGGCTGTCCTTTTTAAAGCCCGCCTGGTGCATCTCGAACGATCCGCTCGAGAACATGCCATCGGGCGTGGAGCAGTCGAAGCAAATGTCCGGGAACGCCTTGAGCAGCTCCTCGGTAACCTGCGAATCGATGGTCCAGGTCTTGAGCACTTCGCCATGGCTGTTGCGCACGATAGATCCGTTGGAGCAGCAGGCGTCAAGCGCCAGGCCCGTAAAGCCATGCTCGCCGATCGGCAGCGTCGAGCGTCCGGTCGCGGGAACCACATGCAGGCCAGCCTCGGTCAGCTCGCGAATGGCACGGCGGATGGTCCCATCCGCCTCGTGCAGGGCGTTCAGCAGCGTTCCGTCTAAGTCACTCGCGAACATCTTGATCATGGGCATGCCTCTCCTTCGTCTGCACGATATTGTAGACGAAGGAGAGGCACGCCCAAACAATGCCGTCCCGGCGCGGCGTACCACCGCCTCCACAAATTCACGGTGTCCCTACGCCTTAAGACAATTGCCACAAGCAACTTTTCAGCCGATAAAACTGCACCGTCGTCAATGTCAGCACCGCCAACATTCCTGCGAATACAATCGCCGGAGCCCATCGATCATATGCGAGCCCGTAAACCAATTGGCCAATAGGCGTTGCACAGGAAAGCATCATATAAACGAGTGCCAGCACTTTTCCGCAGAGTTCCTTTGGCGCTGACCGCTGAACAAATGAAACGATTTCGACCGATGCAATGCTTGCCCACGCCATGACCCATGCCGAGCCGGCCGCAAGCGCGGCAAACGCTAATTCATCAGGACCGCTCAGTAGCGTGACAATAATCGGTACGACTCCAAAACAAATCATCGCAACATATCGACATATGCCCTTGAAGGAAAAACGATGCGGCCAAATACCGACCAAACCACTGCCGACAAGACCACCTAAGCCCATAGCCACCTCAATAATCCCAACAAAGGATGATTGCATTCCGAGATGCTTTGCAACAATAACGGGAGCACCAATCGTTAACCCAACTAACGCAAGGTTCAAAATAGCCGCAAGCAAAAACACAACGAGCAATGATGCGTTTTGAAACAGGTACCGAATCGACTCCCGAAAATCGCTTCGGCATGTCGAGCAAGTCGTACTGTCCCCTGTCATTCCAGATGAGGCATTTTGCTTGAGTGCGCCCCCGAACAGTAGGGCTGACATCGCAAACGTCAACGCCGCGGTTTCGCACAGAGCATCAATACCGAGGCACCCATAGACTGCTGTCCCGACTACAGGCCCCAAGATATTGCTCGCCATGGTTATCTGCGAGACCAACGCAGTGGCACGCTCAACCTTTTCTGGGCCCGTCATGCGTACCGTCTCAATTTGAAGGATCGGTTTCAGCAGCGATTGGATACTATATTGGACGCAAAGCATTGCTACCACGACAACCGCAAGAGGCAGCGAACGCTTCATGGGGATAAACAACAGTGATGCAGCCATCAGAACAATGCCGAGTACCACAAGAACCCCGCGATGTCTTCCCCGATCCGCCAAAATCCCGCCAACCGGAGTCGCGAGCACGCCCGGTATGAACGCTATCGCCGCGACGGCGCCATATAACGTTGAGGAGCCGCTGCAATCGAACAAGTAGAGCGGACACGCAAAGCACAGTGCCGACAGCATCGAATACGCACACAGCTGTGCAACAAGAAGACCAAATAGCCTGATAGATCGCACTGTTTTTGGCGCCAATGAAACGCTAATTCTTCGCATCCCAGCCATAAGCCTGCCCCCAAATACATACTGTCAGTATGTATTTAATGACTTGAAAAGGGCAGCCGTGGCTACCCTCACAAATCAATTACATACCGTTGGTATCTATATTACCACCCGGCACGGTTCCATACGTCCCAAATCTGGGCCGTTGTCTGGAGCACTTCATTACCCAAATCGAGCCCCACCGCTGCCGCCATCTGTGCCAAACATTGTGCGCGAGCGAGCATTCGCTCCTTGGGCTCGAGCGGACGGAACAATGGCAGCAGCCAAAGATTCGCTAACAACGATACGGCCTCCGCTGCTTCGCGCGGGCATTCGCACGCAATGGAGCCGTCGGCGATGCCCTCCTCGATTACTGGCAAGAGATTGCCATCGGCCGACTCGTCAAACGAACCTTGGTACTGCATCGCCAGCAGCCGCGAGCTTTTTACCGGATCTGCCGCAGGATGCATGCGAGCCCATAGCTCGATTTGCGGAACGACGGACTCGGGCGCATAAAGTCGTTTGAGCTTTTGAGCTCCCGTCATATTGCCAGCACCGAGTGTCGCGCGACGGTGTTCAGCAATCGGAGCCGTTGCCCGATCAAATGCGGCGTTGAAAATCTCCTCTTTGCTCTTAAAGTGATGATAGACAGCACCCTTGGTCATGCCATCGAGGCGGTCGACGATGTCTTGGATGCTCGTCCCCTCATAACCCTGTACGCAGAATAGCTCCAGCGCCGCGTCGAGAATCTTCGCGACCGTCTCCTCGGGATATTTATTACGACCCATAATCCGTCCATCCGCAACGCAAGTCTTGTGCCTCATTGCAGCATTTTAACGTTGCGGATGGCAGGCGGTCGATTCTACACCGCGGCGGGGCCGTGTTCGCCGGTACGGATGCGGATGACTTCCTCGACCGGCTCGACCCAAATCTTGCCGTCTCCAACGGCACCGGTACGAGCGGCGTTGCAGATGATGTCGACAATTCCGTCGACATGCTCATCGGCACAAATGAGCGTGAACTGCACCTTAGGGATCGTGTTAACAAGCAACTCGTTGCCGCGCACGTATTCCTTCCAGCCATGTTGCGCACCGCAGCCCTGCACCTGGTTGATAGTCATACCGCGAACATCAGCAGCAAACAGCGCATCTTTAAGAACCTCAAGCTTCTCGGCGCGAACAATCGCCGTAATCTTCTTCATAGTGAATTCCTCTCTTTAATAAAAGAAATTGATTGTTCTTCACATGGCACGGGTTTTCCAGGTGCCCGAGATTGCCCCGAAAGAGGAGCGCCGCGTACTTCGGTACGCAAGCGACGGTTTGAGGGGCAAGGTCGGGTGCCTGGGAAGCCGTGCCGCTAGTCAAGTCCCGAGAAGGAGGGATACGCGCTCTCGCCGTGCTGACTCGCATCCAGGCCCAGCGCCTCGTCGGCCTCGTCCACGCGCAGACTGCCGTGGAACAGCACCTTGACCACCGCGGCGATCACCAAATCGAGCACCAACACAATAGCGACCGTCACCACAATGCCCAAAATCTGCGAGATGAGCAGCGACACGTCGCCCGTGTAGAACAGGCCGCCCTTACCGGTCCATGAGAGCTCCGGCACGCAGAACAGCCCCGTGAGCACGCCGCCCAAGATGCCGCCGATGCCGTGGCAGCCAAACGCGTCGAGTGCATCGTCGTAGCCAAACTTGGTCTTGAGATGGCTGATGGCCAGGTAGCAGACGGGCGAGACGATCAGGCCCATGACCAGCGCCGCCCACGGTTCGACAAAGCCCGCGCCCGGCGTGACAACCACAAGGCCCGCGACCAGACCGGTGCTGGCACCCACCAGCGTGGGACGACCGGTGTGTACGCGCTCGACGGCAAGCCACGAGACCATGCCCGCCGCGCTGGCCGTCACGGTGTTGAGGATGGCAAGCGCCGCCACGGCGTCGGCCTTGAACTCGCTGCCGCCGTTAAAGCCAAACCAGCCAAACCAAAGCAGGCCGGCGCCCAACGCTACAAACGGTACGTTATGCGGGCGATAGCTCACCATGCCAAAACCGCGACGACGGCCGAGCATCAGGCAGAGAATCAAGCCCGTCAGACCGGACGAGATGTGCACCACGTCGCCGCCGGCAAAGTCGAGCGCGCCGATGATGTCACCGATAAAGGAGCCCTCGCCGCCCCACACCATGTGGGCGAGCGGCGCGTAGACCACGAGCAGCCAAATGCCCAGGAATGCCGTCATGGCACCAAACTTAACGCGCCCGGCCAGACTGCCCGTGACGATAGCGGCCGTGATCATGGCAAATGCCATCTGGAAGGCGATGTTGATGATCTGAGGGTAGACGGCACCGTCCGCAGCATTGCTCTCGGCCGCCTGAAGCACCTGGTTGAGCACCGGCAGGCACAGCAGTTGGTCAAAGCCCCCAATAAACGGACTAGAGCCGTTGCCGCCGTAGGCCAGCGACCAGCCGGCAACAATCCACAGCACACCAACCAGGCCAATGGCGCCAAAGCACATAAGCATGGTGTTGATGACATTTTTGCGCCTGGACAGGCCGCCATAGAAAAACGCCAGACCCGGTGTCATTAAAAACACGAGCATGGTACAGATGAGCATAAACGTTGTCGATCCCGTATCGTACATTCGCTCCCCCTTGGTCGCATGAACGTTGTCGGCGCCCATGATGCGACCGAGGGGCAACTGGTGTAGACCAGGTACGGCGTTGTTAAACGCTGCGTTGTCGAATGGAAACGGCACCGCAATCTTGGAAACGGCGCGGCAACGGACGAGAAACGAACGGGAAATACGCGAGCAAGGGAGCCGCGAGCGCCCCGTCCCGGCTAGCGCCGAAACAGCTCGTGGGCGCGGTCGCGGAGATTAGTTGCTCGGATGACACCTTCGTAGTGGTTGATGCGCAGACGCGGGAAGGCGTTAAAGAAGCGCAGGTCACGACGACTGAGTGACACGCTCGGCACCGGACGGCTCATGCGCTTACCGGCAAGGCGACGGCTGAGCGACGGACGCGGCATGCTCGGCGCGGCATCGGCCACGCGACGGGCAGCGAGCGCCAGGCCGCGAGCACCGTCCGCGATAAACGTCGGCATCGAAGCCTTCTCGCGCAGGGCATCGAGCGTCGCGTCGCCCAGCTCGGCCAGCCACGCGTTAACGGCACGACTGCGGATATGCGTCTGTGTCACCGAGTCGATCGCCGAATCGGGAATACGTTCGAGCATGGAGTCGGACGCATCAGCAAGCGACTCGTTGATGCGGTCGGCAAGGTCGGCGCGCACACGCTCCAGCTGATCCGACAGGCGGCGCCAGCTGGCCAACGAGCACGCCGCGTCGACCATCATCGCGACCGCGACGATAAAGGAGGACAGCCGCACAATCAGCACCGGCAGATGACCAAGCAGCCCCAGCAATGCCGGCTCCACTAAACGGCAAATGCACAGCGCACCCAGGCCAAACGCGCATGCCCAGTACAGGCAGATACGTCCGTGCAGGTTAAACGGCAGGTGCGAATAGTCCCAAAAGCGAGCGCCCGTTGTTTTTTCCAACAGCACGCCTACGCTGTACTCAATCACGCTGCAAACGAGCGCTGCAGCGACAAACTGGCTCGAGGCATCCGGAATCCCGCGCAACAGCAGCCAGCAGGCAATGCCGCCCACACCATAGATAGGACAACACGGCCCCAGCAAAAAGCCACTGTTGGCAAATCGTCCGTGATTGAGCATGGCGCATACTGTCGACTCCCATACCCAACCGCAAAACCCGTAAAAGGCAAACGAGAGCACCAGTGCCGAGAGTGGGCAGGCGGCAAGCGTCGCGCCGCCAAACGCCATATCAATCGCGGTTTCCACCGTCTACCCTCTCCTCTTTTCACTCGATGCTTTGCTCACGCTATCGTCCGTCTCATCCTTGCGCGGCAGGCGGCCGGCGACCGTCTCACGCAGAGCACACCATTTATCCGCCAGGCACACAATCCACGCCTCGCGACACGTCGGCGGCACCGGCACCAGCGGAAACATATGCCGCACGATAATATTCCGCTCGCGCGGCGTCAGCTCAAAATCTTCCTCGGCACGCGCCAGAGCAAAAAATGGATGCCGGAATCCGTGCAGTCGATGGCTCGGGTCGGGGTCGTGCCAATCGTAGAGAAAGTAATCGTGTAACAAGGCTCCGCGCAGCAACGAGGCGCGGTCGACCGAAACACCGACGCGGCCCAGGCGCTCGGCAAAGGACAGGCTCGCCCGCGCTACCGAAGTCACGTGCGCATAGACCGTCACATCGCCATGTTGGATAAACTCGCGCGTCAGGTCCAGACGGCCCGCCTGTGCCAGTTGACGGGCAGCATGGTCTACTTCGCGCGCGATTTTCTCGGCACGAACGGCATCGGACATGCTGCCTCCCTCCAGCGGCTCACGGCGGCAAGCCACAGCCTGCACGTATTGAAAAAATCATCATCGAATCTATCAGTATGGCATCGGACAAAACGTTTTGCCCCACCAGTTGTCGAATTACCGCGCCGCCGTCACATATCAAACGCCAAAATGTGCGAGACTGTCTTGTGCAATTGTGTCGGCCGAGGGAGCGCCGGCGCTCGATTCGCATGGAGTAACCCACAACGATGCTGCTTACGCAAACGACAACGCCCGAGGACGTCAAGGCTCTCGACCGCGCCGAGCTTCCGCTGCTCTGCGGCGAGATTCGCCACGCCATCCTCGAAAGCTCCGCCGCTGTCGGCGGACACGTTGCCCCCAACCTGGGCGTCGTTGAGCTTACGGTTGCGCTTCATCGCGTGTTTAACTCCCCTATCGACAAGATTGTCTTTGACGTTTCGCACCAGACCTACGCCCACAAGGCGCTGACCGGGCGCGCGTATACCTATATCGATCCGGAACGTTTTGGCGAGGCTTCTGGCTTTGCCAATCCCGACGAGTCCGAGCACGACCTGTTCGCCATGGGCCACACCTCCACATCGGTGAGCCTGGGCTGCGGCTTGGCACACGCCCGCGATCTGGCGGGCGATGCGTACAACGTCATCACCATCATTGGCGACGGCTCGCTTTCGGGCGGCCTGGCGTTTGAGGGCTTCAACAATGCCGCCGAACTCGACAGCAACCTGATCATCATCGTCAACGATAACGACCAGTCCATCGCCGAGAACCACGGTGGCCTCTATCGCAATCTGGCCGAGCTGCGCGCCAGCAACGGCACCTGTGAGCGCAACGTTTTCCGCGCGATGGGACTCGACTACCGTTATTTGGACGCCGGCAACGACGTGTTGGCCCTAGTCGACGCGCTGCAGGAACTGCGCAATATCGATCATCCCATCGTGCTGCACGTCTCCACCGCCAAGGGCAAGGGCTTTGAGCCGGCCCAGAGCGACCCCGAACGCTGGCACCACGTGGGTCCGTTTGACATGGCGACCGGGCGCAAGCTCTGCCCGGGCCATCCGAGCGAGCCTGCGCCGCGCACCTACGCCGACATTACGGGCGAGGCGCTCAGCGCCGCCATCGAGCGCGATCCGCAGGTCGTGGGCATCACGGCCGCCACACCCTACATCATGGGCTTTACACCCGAGCTTCGCGCTGCCGCCGGCAAACAGTTCGTCGATGTGGGCATTGCCGAGGAGCACGCCGTGACCTTTGCCACCGCGCTTGCGCGCTCGGGCGCCAAGCCAGTCTTTGGTGTGTACGGCACGTTTTTGCAGCGCGCCTACGACGAACTCTGGCACGACCTGTGCCTCAACGACGCCCCGGCAACCATTTTGGTGTTTGGTGCGTCAATCTTTGGCACCACGTCCGAGACGCACCTCTCGTTCTTTGATATTTCCATGTTGGGCGGTCTTCCCAACATGCACTACTTGGCGCCGGCCTGCATGGAGGAATATCTGTCCATGCTGAGCTGGTCGCTCGACCACCGCGAGCATCCCGTGGCAATCCGCGTACCGGGCATCGGCCTGGTAAGCCGCCCCGACCTTGCGCCCGCCGAAGACACCGACTACAGCGCCGTTCGCTACAACGTGGTGCGTCAGGGCCGCGACGTTGCCGTGCTCGCGCTTGGCGATTTCTTTGAGCTGGGTGAGCGCGTGGCAAACCGTCTGACTGCCGAGTACGGCATCGAGACCACGCTCGTCAACCCGCGCTTTGCAACCGAGCTCGACCGCGAGTTCCTCGACAGTCTTGCCGCCGAGCATCGCGTCGTCGTCACCCTCGAGGACGGCATCTTGGACGGCGGCTGGGGCGAGCGCGTGGCATGCTATCTGGCATGCACGCCGTTGCGCACGCGCACCTTTGGCATCGCCAAGGGCTTTCCCGACCGCTACGATCCCAACGAACTGCTCGCGCAGAACGGCATGACGGTCGAGAACATGGCCGCCGAAGCCGTAAGGCTACTCAACGAGTAAGAAAACCTCCGCAAGGAAAGCATCCCTGCGGAGGTTTTTATTTTCGCGACGCGATTATCTCAATCTGTAACATCTATGGCCTGAATTCCCGTCTAACTGTTACAGATCGAGACAAAACAGCGAGGCGGGCCGCCACATCTGCAAGAACCACCACAAAGGTGCCTGTCCCTTTTTGGTAGGTAGAATTACCCATAAGGTAAGTATGTTTCTGAGTTATTTCGTGTTGACCCATTTGAGCGCGATAGGGTATAACTCTACTCAACCGCTAGGGATTTTATTGAGAAAGGTGTTCTACCATGAGCAAGAACCTCTCCCAGCAGGTCGTTCTCGACCGCCGCGGCTTTGTCGCCGCTACCTTCGCAACCGTCGCCGGCCTTGGTCTTGCCGGCTGCTCCGACACCAGCGCCGAGGCCGACAAGGGTTCCGCCGCCGGCTCCTCCAAGGACTCCGAGGATACCGAGGCTTCCACCACGCTCGACGCTAAGGCATTCGACAAGCTCGTCGACAACGGCCCCAAGGCCGATGACGACGCCATCGCCGCCAGCACCTGGGCCACGGCCGTCAAGGACGCCGGCGTCTTTAAGATCGGTGGCGTTCAGACCTCTACGCTCTTCTCCCTCCTCAACGAGAAAGACGGTCAGACCCGCGGCTTCGACGCCGGTATCGCACAGCTCCTGTCCAACTACATCCTGGGCGAGAACAAGGTCGAGATCACCCAGGTGACCTCGGACACGCGCGAGTCCGTCCTGCAGAACGGCCAGGTCGACGCCGTCTTTGCCACCTACACCATTACCGACGAGCGCAAGAAGCTTGTCTCCTTTGCCGGTCCCTATTACTACACGCAGCAGGCCATCCTGGTGCTTGCCGATAACGACGACATCAAGAGCGTCGACGACCTGGCCGATAAGAACGTCGCTGTCCAGTCCGGCTCCAACGGCCCCGCCATCCTGGAGGAGTTCGCCCCCAAGGCCAGCCAGCAGGAGTTCAAGACCGACGAGGAGGCCCGCCAGGCACTCCAGCAGGGCCGCGTTGACGCCTACGTCATCGATAACAACATGCAGCAGAGCGCCCTGGTCCGCGAGCCCGGTAAGTACAAGATCGCCGGCAAGCCCTTCGGCAGCAAGGAGCCCTACGGCATCGGCCTGCCGCTCGATTCCGACGGCGTCGCCTTCGTCAACGACTTCCTTAAGAAGATTGAGGATGACGGCACCTGGACCGAGCTGTGGCAGATCTGCATCGGCGACCGCACGGGCGACACCAACGTTCCCGATCTGCCCGAGGTCGGTGCCTAAGCTCGCAAGCATGGCATCAGCCGCTGCGAAACCATATGGAAACGCACGAGGTGCTTTATTGCGATAAACTGTTTTCTCAATGAGTTGTCGGGGCTTCCGTACACGCGGGAGCCCCTTTCCTTATCGGCGGGAGGTCCGCATGAGTCTCTCCGAGCTCTGGTCGCTCTATGGCCAGAACTATATCGACGCGCTGCTAGCAACCTGGGGCATGACGCTTGAGTCGTTTGCCATCGCCATGGTGCTGGCCGTCGCCGTCACCGTGATGCGCGTGTCGCCGCTCAAGCCGCTGCGCGTCTTTGGCGACCTGTATGTCCAGGTCTTCCGTAACATCCCCGGCATCGCACTGCTCATCATCGTCGTCTATGCGCTGCCGCCGCTCAAGGTCGTCCTGCCCTACCGCACCTGCGTTATCGTCGCCACGGTCCTTTTGGGCTCGGCCTTTGGTTCCGAGAACTTTATGAGCGGCATCAACACCGTCGGCGTCGGCCAGGTGGAAGCCGCCCGTTCGCTCGGCATGAGCTTTAACCGCATCCTCGCCAAGATCGTGATTCCACAGGCGCTACGCTCAAGCGTGCTGCCCATGACGAACCTCTTTATCGCCGTCATGCTCACCACCGCGCTCGGCAGCCAGGTGCCGCTTAAACCGCAGGAGCTCACCGGCGTGGTGAGCTACATCAACACGCGCTCGCTCGGCGGCGTCGCCGCGTTCTTTATCTCGGCGCTCGGCTACCTGGGCACGGCCTTTGTGGTGAGCCACATTGGCAACTACATCGATAAGAAGGTGAGGATCCTCCGATGAGCAAGCACTCCTCCCCTGCGCTTACCATGCGCGATGCGCTCTACGAGGCTCCCGGCCCCAAGATGCGCGCCAAGATTCGCATCGGCACCGCCATCTCGCTTGTTGCCGTCGCCGCGCTCGTCGCCCTGGTACTGCAGCGCTTTTATGTGACCGGACAGCTTTCGGTCCACTATTGGTATTTCTTTACGCACCTCACCACCTGGAAGTTCCTGCTTGCCGGCTTTGAGGGCACCGTCAAGGTCGCACTCACCGCTGGCGCCATCGCGCTGGTGCTGGGCTTAGCCCTTATGCTCGGCCGTACCAGCGACATTAAGCCGCTGCAGCTGGTCTGCCGCGTGCTCACCGATTTCTTCCGTGGCGTACCGAGCCTGCTGTTCATCTACTTCTTCTTTTTGGTGCTGCCCCAGTACAAGATCGCACTGCCGTCGTTTTGGATGCTCACGCTTCCCGTCGCGCTCGCTGCAGCCGGCGTACTTGCCGAGATTTTCCGCGCCGGCGTCAACGCCGTACCGCGCGGCCAGGTCGAGGCGGCCCAGGCGCTCGGTCTCTCCAAGGCTAAAATCACCTTTAAAATCGTGTTGCCGCAGGCTATTCGGTTTATTATTCCGTCGTTGATCTCACAACTTGTAGTCGTGGTCAAGGACACCACCGTCGCCTATGTGGTGAGCTACCCCGACCTCATGCAAAATGCCCGCGTGCTCATTACCAACTATGATGCACTCGTATCGGTCTACCTGGTAATCGCGGTCATCTACATCCTCATCAACGTCGCGATCAACAAGGCCGCTGTCTATGTTTCGCACAAGACCGGCGCGACCATCATCCGCTAACGCTTTACCATTTCGAGTCATAAGGAGCCGAGCACCATGGCACAGAGCACCTCTTCTACCGGCAATCAGCCGCTGATCGAGCTCAGGCACGTCGATAAGCACTATGGAGACCTGCACGTCCTCAACGACATCAATCTGTCGGTCGACCGGGGCGAGGTCGTCGTGGTGATTGGCCCCTCGGGCTCGGGCAAGTCGACCATGTGCCGCACCATCAACCGCCTGGAAACCATCGACTCGGGCGAGATCCTCATCGAGGGCGAGCCCCTGCCGCAGGAAGGCAAGGATCTTGCCCGCATGCGTGCCGAGCTGGGCATGGTGTTTCAACAGTTCAACCTGTTCGCACATATGACCGTACTGCAGAACGTCATGCTGGGGCCGGTCGACGTGCTGGGCGTGTCCAAGGACGAGGCCCGTGAGCGCGCCATGGACCTGCTGAGCCGCGTGGGCGTGGCCGAGCAGGCCGACAAGGTGCCCGCGCAGCTTTCGGGCGGCCAGCAGCAGCGCGTGGCCATCGCTCGTTCACTCGCCATGCAGCCCAAGGCTATGCTCTTTGACGAGCCCACAAGCGCCCTCGATCCCGAAATGATCAACGAGGTGCTCGAGGTCATGGTCCGTCTGGCCCAGCAGGGCATGACGATGATTGTCATCACCCACGAGATGAACTTTGCCCGCCGCGTGGCCGATCGCGTCGTCTTTATGGCCGACGGCCAGATCGTGGAAACCAGCACGCCTGACGAGTTCTTCGACCACCCCCAGACCAAGCGCGCCCAGGACTTCCTCAACTCCATCAAGGGCCACTAACCAGACCGCCCACCCGCCAGCCATGCCCATCCAAACTCGAAAGTCCACCTATGATCGGAACTCGCACTTCATCGTCCTACACCCCGCACGTCGACGTCGCCCCCGCCGACCGCCCACTCATCCTCGTCGCGCCGCGCTGGGAAGATGCAAAGCCGTTTTTAAGCGAGACGCTCTCTCCCAACGAGGAAATCGCAAGCGTCTTTGTCGATGCCATCCTTGCCGCCGGCGGCCTGCCACTGCAGATGTCCATCACCGAGGACATTGAGGTCATCCGTCATTACGTGGAAATCGCCGATGGTGTCGCTATTCCCGGCGGCCCGGACGTCAACCCCAAACGTTGGGGCGACGAGCGTCCTTACGATCCCACGCTGTGCTGCGAGATTCGCGACCGTTTTGAGTTTAAGCTGGTTAACGAGGTGCTTCGCGCCAAGAAGCCGCTCTTTACCACCTGCCGCGGCACGCAGCTGCTCAACGTCGCCACTGGCGGCACCCTGTGCATGGACGTGCCGAGCCTGGGCGCTCGCGAGGGCCGCACGCAGTGGCGCCACACCCACGTGCTCAACGACCCCGTGCATCCCGTCGAGGTCGTGCCGGGTTCGCTGTTGGAGCGCGCGGTTGGCGGGCACAGGCTGATCCAGACCAACTCCGCACACCACTGCTGCGTCGAGCGTCTGGGTAAAAGCACGCGCTTGGTCGCCAAGGCAACCGACGGCGTTCCCGAGTGTATCGAAGTCGAAGGCCAGCCGTTCTGCTTGGGTGTGCAATGGCACCCCGAGTACACGTGGAAGACGCTCGAGACCGACTTTAACCTGTGGAAGTCGTTTGTCGAGGCAGCGGCAAAGGTCAAGCAGGCCCGCTAGCCCGCAAACCACTCAGGTTAAAGCCTCCTATGCCAGGCGGGCGAACACCAGCCACGGTGCCCGCCCGCCTGCATTTGGTTTGCTCGGTATGATTATCCCTCACAAACAATCAAATAAATCTCGACCGCAATCGGTCGATAGTGAAGCAAATGGTAAAAACGCTTGCTACGTTTATTAGGCAGTCAATTAAAATCGAAACGAATTGGCCGTCCCCCAACGGGGTCACACCGCAAATCCACATGAGCATCGAGGACGGAAGCGGAAGCATGGAATTGGCCTCGAGCTGTATGTAGATCGCTACAACATTGACAAGCAGCAGCATGCCAATCGGACCGAAGCCGGATCCAAAATAGGAAACAACGATCACGCAAGAGACCACGTATGCAAGGCAGACCGCACTCGTCAGAAGAAGTCGATCGCAAAACATATTCAGGTTGAAATACTGTTGAGCATCCAAAACGATTGCGCAGTTAAGACAGTACAAAACGACACTTGACAGGATAAACGCGCCCAATAGGGCGAAAGAAGACAGCATCGCTCGCGCAACGGTAACGCACGCCCGCTTCCCTCCCCGAGCCTCCGACAGCCCCCACGGTTCCTCGACAAAGCTCGAACTGACAAAGCGTGGGACAACGCAAGGCGCGACAAGCGGAAAGAACAATGCATGAGCCAACGGGGCCACATTGAACAGCAAGCCGCGAAAAACCTCTGCATTACCAAATAGAAGGGCGTCCTCTGCCGACAGTTTAAGCGTCGGGTCTGGGAAAAAGCCCAAGAAACTGCCCTCGCGGAGGCTACAGAACCACATCGGGAAAGAATTAAGCTGCAATATCACCATACACGCATAAATTGCCAGGATTAAGACGTACGTCCATTCGCTTACATGCTTCAATTCTGAATGGAGGAACCTTTTAATCTGACGAGCCATTGAGCACACCTCCGACACGACAGGTCACGAGAGCGTAAATCAATACCGATAGACAGCCAGCTGCCACGCCATATCCCAGAAGCGTCAGCTGCCCCATATCGCTATACCCAAGGGCACATCCGGCTCCAAGGTACGGCCCCGGAAGGAGGAAGATCCATCGCAAGGATGGTATAGGTGCCTGAAGGAAGGTTCCGTAGAGCGTCAAGCTCATGACAAATCCAATTATTATTACAGCCCCGCTCAATACAGCGCTGCCTGTAATCCGATAGATGGTCATCGTCTCCAACGCAACCGATATCACCAATACGGCGTTGATTATCATCGCAGGCAAAAATGCAGCCAGCATGCCGTGCGTGTAGTTTTGCCCCCCACGCATTATGGCTATTGCAAACAAAAGAAGGCAAAGTGCGCTATAAGCTGCACCGACTATTAAAGCAGACGAAAGCACATGTGCCAGAGCCCCATTAAAGCGGGCGAGACCTCTTGCTGAAGAAATTCGGTATCCCTCTTTATAGCCATGCTCCTGTAAAAGCACCAAACAAACGATGAGTGGAACGAACAGGGATGTACCGGCAAAAGCGCTGCGCGCAAGGGACTCATCAGGCGCAGAAGGATCGATTGCATTCCAGAGGAAACCAATATCCTCCCCACAAACGCCATAGCCAAAGCCTAGCAACGTTGCTCCGTTATTTAGAAAAACACCGAAGAGAAGACCGCACGCCAACATAAGCGTAAGACCAAACTGCGCCGGAAACATCCTGTGTAGACGCATCATATCTGCCTTTATGGGATGGATCGCCCGCTTCATAGCGAGACCGCGTTCATCAAGCGCCTGTAATATTCTTTTAGGGACGACGCCTCATCCCTTATGACATCCATCGATTCCTTTTTCAGCAGTTCACCGTCATGAATAAACACGCAACTTGTTGCAACCGATGCCAACTCATCCAAATCATGGCTAGAGATGAGCATGGTCTTACCCTGTTCTCGATTCAATCGGCCGATAAGGGCCCATATACTCTCGATGCCCAGCGGGTCCAACCCATTTGCCGGCTCATCGAAAATTAGTACGTCGGTGTCGCCCAACAAAGCCGTAGCTATATCCAGTCGCCGTTTCATTCCCAGAGAAAAACTGCTCACGCTCTTTTTCTCATCGACGTCCAGCCCGACTAGGCCCAAGACGCGAGGAACCTCACGTGTCTCATCGAGCCCCCATTCCGCACATCGGATCCGAAGATTCTCCACCGCACTGAGGGATTGGTATGCTCCGCTGGAATCTGGCACATAGCCGACACGCGTCCGCATCAGGCTCAGCTCTTTTTTCGACTTGCCTCCAAAGAGCTCCACGCTCCCCGACGATGGCTCACAGAGGCCCAGCACTATTTTAATAAGCGTGCTTTTGCCCGCCCCGTTTGCACCAACAAGGGCGCAAAGTTCAGACTGATTCACCTCGAAGGAAACGTCATGCAACACACGCCGTTTTCCATAGCGCTTTGACACCTTTGATAGCTTTATCGCTGATGCGCTCATTGGCCTCCCGTTCTGCTTGATAGCAAAACCGCTCATATCGTTCCTTCTTTCCTTTATCGTTTTTCATAGTTGTTATTGTTTTTCGATAACTCATATTTGTCAAGGTAATCTAAAAGAAAGAACCCGTGTTAGACACGGGTTCCGCTACACTGATATTTCGTTATAGTTGTTTTTTTATGCTACTCGTCGCTCAAATCTACAGCGAAGACCGATGTCGGAAGCGACGCCTCATTGCCTCTGCCATCCCGCATCTGCCTCACGGCATTCTTCGCGCGCTCGACAATAAGTTCCTCGAGCTCTTTCTCGCTCACGCGCTGAATAATATCTCCCGGTTGACAATCAAGCTCATCACAGATTTCAAGAAGCGTCTTAAGACGAATAGCTTTAATTTTTCCGTTTCTTAGCTTAGAAATATTAGCCGGAGTATGCCCCGTGGCACGAATCAGATCAGAGCTGGTCTTTCCGGTCTTAAGCAGCTGCGTCTCAAGCTCGATGATGAGATAGCTCATGTTTCCTCCTACACAAGCTCGTCAGACTGCTCCTGGAGCAGCGAGGCATAACTCCAAATCGCCGAGATAAACAGACAGACAACTGCGCCGATAAACGACCCCGCATCAAAGGTAGCGCCTTGGCAAATCTCAATAACAAAGGAATGAGGCACGATGTAAAGCTCCAGTCCGCCAATGGTGAGATTGACCGATCCATAGGCACCAACAAGCGAAACCGCGGCGTTAACAGCAAAGGCAAGCGCGAGAACACGGATAAGCCGCACATGCGCCCTGGTAAAGGGCGATACGCCCCGCGAAATGTCGCGGCTGATTCCGCACAAAACGACAAGCGAAATACCCATGGCAAGCGCCATGCACAGTCCGCTTGGGATAACGATGCACCCGCCATTGAGAAGCGTCACAACACCGAAAGAATCGACAGAAGCAGCGTTTGCAACCGCATACCAGATCACGTAAACAACCAACGCGGCGAAAGCGACGAGCATTCCCGCAAAAACGACCGCCATGCAAAAGCCAAGCTTCCTTACAGTCTCGCCCGCCTTGGCCATACGCTGAACGCTGTTGGACATACACTCACCCTCATCGAATCTATCGTTATCCGAATAGTTTATCGAACAACGATATGGATTGCATGCGGAAAGCCCCGCCAGTGCGCATAGGCCATTCACTAATCAGAAGGGGTGAGAGTGGATTTTTGGACACGTATCGAACGAGAGTGGATAATCTCCCACTTTGAGGCCGCCACCGGGCCTAAAACGGGAGATTATCCACTCTCATAGTCATCAAGGCCCGCAAGCTCTTATTCAGCCGCTTCGCGCAGGGCCGACATCGTAGCCGCATATTGCTGCTGCAGCGCATGCATCCCCTCGCGAGCGCCGTCAACGGCATCGACGCTGCGCAGTGCTTCGGTCACCACAACCGCCGGCTCGTACAGATTATCGAATCCCAGGTTCTGGCTCACGCCCTTGAGCGTGTGCGCTGCCATAAACGCACCTTCGGTGTCTCCTGCCGCCATGGCGGCCTCCAGCTTGTCCATGCTCTCGTCATCCAAAAACTTGAGGGCAAAGCGGGCAAGCATTTCCTCGCCCATCAGCCGAGCGCACGCGTCATCATAATTGGCGCCAATCTTCTCATACGCCTCACGCATGGAAATCATGGATTAAAACTCCTTTGGTCAAACTAAATCGTGGGAAACGCGACAACGTCGGCGGGGCGTGCCAACGTCTCGGCAATACGGTCTTGCACCTCGAGCAGGCAGTCGAGCAACAGCGGGTTAAAGGTGCCACACTTACCGTCCAGGATCATCTGGATCGCCTCCTTGTGCGGGATAGCGTCCTTGTACACGCGCACGCTCGTCAGCGCATCATACACGTCGGCCACCGAGACCACCTGCGCGGCAATGGGAATCTCGTTGCCTTTAAGGCCATCGGGATAACCCCTGCCGTCCCAGCGCTCGTGATGCCAACGCGCAATCTGGTACGCATATTCCATAAGCGCATTGCCGACGTGATGGCGGCTCAGCTCAAGCAACATGTCGGCGCCCATCGTGGTATGCGTCTTCATAATCTCGAACTCCTCGGGCGTAAGGCGTCCGGGCTTGTTGAGAATCGCATCGTCAATCGACATCTTGCCGATATCGTGCAGCGCCGAAGCCAGGGCGATCGTGGAGCGTTCCTCATTGTCGAGGGAGATCGTGTCGCTACGCCGGACCAGACAGCCAAGCAGCAGCTCGGTCAGCTTCTCGATGTTCGTAACGTGCCTGCCGCTCTCGCCGTTGCGAAGCTCCATGACGCCGGCCATGATGTCGATGAGCATGCGACTGTTCTTGACGCGCTCGTTGTACTGCTGGGACAGCAGGTTCGTCAGGCGGCGCTGTTTGGCGTATAGGCGGATGGTGTTGCTTACACGGCGGCGCACGACACGGGAGTCAAACGGGCGGTTGATATAGTCCGAGGCGCCCAGCTCGTACGCGCGCAGAACCATATCATCGGAATCTTCGCTCGAAATCATGATGACGGGCAGATTGTCACTAACCGATCGGCGCGACAGATCGGCCAGCACCTCAAAGCCGCTTACGCCCGGCATGACAATATCCAGCAGCACGAGCGACAACTCATCGCCATAGCGGTCGACCATGTCGAGCGCCGCACGACCGTGGTCGGCCTCGAGGATGCAATACTCGTCCTTGAGCATCTCGCTGAGAATGGCTCGGTTCATCTCGGAGTCATCGACAATAAGCACCAAAGGCTTTTCGCTTTGGAAGGCCTCGATGGAATCGGCATCGGTCACGACCGTACCGGCTTTTGCCTTAGCGCGGCTCAATAACTGGACAGCGCGGCCAACGCCCTCATCGACCGTCTCGCCATGAATGCGAACGCCACCAACACATGCCGTCAAGCTCACGTACTCATGGCCCGGAATAATCGTGGAATGAACGGCTTCGGATACCTGATGCAAGCGACGGGCGAAGTCATCGGAGGGAATATCGGGCATGACGACCACAAACTTGTCGCAGCCATAGCGCACAAGCTCGTCAGTCGAACGAATTCCGCTGCGTATGGCTGTCGCCACAGCACCGAGTGCAAGGTCGCCGGCATGACGGCCACACGTATCGTTGAAGACCCTAAAATCATCAAGGTCGATCATCGCAACGCCGGCATTCATGCGGGCGCTACGGAGCTTTTCCTCGTAATATCGACGATTGCGCACACTCGTCAGCACGTCGGTGTAGACAAGGTCCTCTTCTGCAGCCTCTTGCCCATCGATCGGACGCACCATCAGCAAGACATGAGGCTCGCCCTCGACCTTTAGAGGGCGCAGACGGGCGCGGTACTCAACACCATCGTTGAGCAGTTGCTCCGACACCTCACCCGAATCTGCCAAGGCCTCAAGACTCGACTGACGCAGACAAGGGCAGCGATCGCCGGCGAGCAAGCAGTTAGGCTCGCTCTTAATCTGATCGGCCGACAGCAAACGTACCACGGGGTAGGTCTTCGCGACGCGGGCGACCTCAGCGGCAGCCTCCTCGTCGGTTAGATTGGCCTCGTGATTATTGAGCATATGGGGCCCTTTCGATAGCTTCGCATAGTAGCGGTGGGTTCCAAATGTTACAAGGGTAACACCTTGCCGATGCAGGTAAGCACGTGAATGCCGTTACATTTTTATGAGTTGGCAGACGGCGCAATTGGAGCCGCAAACGTAAGGTTTTGAGCACATTTGTTAACACAGCCGAAACGTTTGCGGGTGAAGCCTGTTTTGGCTATTGCGGGTGTTAGAACCCCAAGATGCCACGGACAGTCTGAGCAGCCGCTGCCGGGCGATCGCGCAGGCCGTTGTGCGCGCCGGGAACCATTACGAGTGGACAGTCCAAAAGCTCAGCCGCTATCCTCGTTCCCGCCTCGCGGGGCGTACCAATCGAGAGCTCGCCCAAAAGCACGGCGGCCACCGTTTTCGACGCACGAACACTATCCCAATCGGGAATGCAGGTCATAGTAATCCCGTATTCGTTCGCCATGAAACTGCGGCCGTTGCGCAGGGCATGCTTGGCTTCTGCCTCGGTTAACTTGGGGGCCTCAGGGTCCGAATCGCCGACGGCGCCCAAGAAGGCCCGTAATGCCCTGGAGACCTTTCCCGCGGCGATCATCTCGAGCAAAACCGGGGCCGCACCCAGGCCGGCGCCCTCATCCGTCACGGCGGGTTCATGCAGAATCGCACGCGAGATTATGGCGGGGTTTGCACGGAGAAGCTCCAGCGCCACCAGCGTACCGGCACTGTGCGCGAGCACGTTTGCCGGAGCGCCAATATGCTCGATAACGGCCTGCAGGTCCGCGGCTTGGGCGGCGAGGTCGTAGCGTCCGTCTGCAGCGTCGCCACTCTCACCGCAACCGCGGCGGTCGTAGGCAATGACGCGACAGTCACGGGCGAGCTCGCGGGCGATGGCGTCAAAAAAGACGCCGTCGACGCACGCACCGTGCACGCAAACCAAGGCGGGTGCATCGGACGATACAACCGGGCTGGCATACTCGCGGCAGGCGATCGTGGTGCCCGCATTCTCGACCGTAAATTCCATGTTGTGCCCCATCGTCTTGCGTTTTGTTAACAGATTAACTGTACCCGACCCGATACCTTTCATGACGCGGCATCGAAGGCAGAGTTAAAAAACGAAACCTGCAAAGCACAAGCCCGGACCATACGTTGGAGCCGATGCTATGCTTAAGGTTAATTGTCTTGAGGAGCTTTTACCTATGTCTACGTTTCTAAATGCCAGCCCCATCTTTGGGCCCGTTCGCAGCCGTCGCCTGGGCCTTTCGCTCGGTGTCAACATGATGCCGGCAAGCGGCAAGATCTGCACGTTCGACTGCATCTACTGCGAGAACGGTCTCAATGCCGAGCGCCCCTGTCACGAATCGTATAACACGGCTGCCGTGGTGCTCGATGCACTCGAGGCCAAATTGCGCGAGATGGCAGTCGAAGGTGAGCTGCCCGATGTAATCACGTTTGCCGGCAACGGCGAGCCCACCGCCGCACCGGAGTTTCCGCAGGCCATCGCCGGCGCTGTCGCGCTGCGCGACGAGTTTGCCCCAAACTCCAAGATCGCCGTGCTCTCCAACGGCACGCGCGCCGACCGCCCCGAGGTGCACGACGCGCTCATGATGGTCGACGACAATATCCTCAAGCTCGATACCGTCGACCCGGCGTTTATCCAGCTGCTCGACCAGCCTGTTGGCCCCTACGATGTGGAGCACCAGATCGAGACGTTCGCAAGCTTTGACGGTCACGTTATTATCCAGACGATCTTTTTGACCGGCGAGTATCAGGGCAAGCTCATCGACAACACTGGCGAGGAGTACGTTGGCCCTTGGCTCGCGGCACTCGAGCGCATTCGTCCGCAGGAGGCGACCATCTACACGGTGGCGCGCGAGACACCGGTCACCGGCCTTGCCAAAGCAGCACCCGACGTCCTCGACGCCATTGCCGCGCGTGTGCGCGCCCTCGGCATTCCCTGCCAGGTGAGCTACTAGCAAAACCACGCAGCAGCTAGTGCCCGCCACCCCGCTCCATCAGTTGCGGTGATATAGTTCCTGTTTATGCTGTTAAACCGCTTAAATCGGAACTATATCACCGCAACTTTTATGGACGCATGGGTGGGCTATACTAGCTGCGGATGAAAGGAAGTTAGCCATGTATGACAAAGGACCCGTACCCGGACGCAACGACGCTTGCTGGTGCGGCAGCGGCAAGAAATACAAGAAATGCCATAGCGCCTTTGATGAGCGCCTTGAGCGCCTGTGGGAAGAGGGCTGGGAGGTCCTGCCCCGCACGCTCTACAAGACGCCCGCCGATATCGAGGGCATCAAGCGCTCGGCAGCCATCAACGTGGGCATGCTCGATTATGTTGGCGAGCATATCGCCGCAGGCATGACCACCAACCAGATCGACCAGATGATCTATGACTACACCGTCGAGCACGGCGGCACACCGGCAGACCTCAACTACGAGGGCTACCCCAAAAGCGTGTGCACCTCGATCAACGACGTCGTCTGCCACGGTATCCCCTGCGATACGGACGTGCTGCACGAGGGCGACATCATCAACGTGGACTGTTCCACGATCCTGGACGGTTACTTTAGTGATTCGAGCCGCATGTTCTGCATCGGCGAGGTCTCTGCCGAGCGCCAGCGCCTGGTCGACGTCACCCGCGCCAGCGTGGAGGCGGGCTTGGCAGCCGTCAAGCCATGGCTGCCGCTGTCCGTTATGGCCGAGGCCGTGCAAAAGACGGTCGAGGACGCCGGCTTTAGCGTGGTGCGCGAGTACGGCGGACACGGCATCGGTAAGGAGTTCCACGAGGACCCGTTTGTGGGCTTTACCACCGAGGCACCCGATGTGGACACCATCATGGCCCCGGGTATGGTCTTTACCATCGAGCCCATGGTCAACGCCGGAGCGCCCGACATCAAGATCAGCAAGGGCGATGGCTGGTGCGTGCGCACCAAGGACGGCAGCGATTCGGCCCAGTGCGAGGTACAGCTCGTGGTGACCGAGGACGGTTACGAGCTGCTCAGCTGGTAGCTGCGGATGCGCCGGATGCTGACGGGTACGCTCGTCTTGCATCCGGCGTTTTTATTTGAACGTTTTGCCTGATAAAACCTGCCAAAATTAACCTGTCCCCTTTTGGCAGGTCGAGCGGAGAGGACTGCTTGTGAACATCCTGGTTTTGCTGCCCGTCAATGATCGTCACCGCGCGATTCTTGAGTCGAGCGCTCCGGGCGAGGACTTTATCTACACGAGCGCCGACGCCATCACGCGTGAGCAGGTCGCCAACGCCGACGTGGTCCTGGGCAACATCGACCCTAACATGCTCACGGCATGCGAGCATCTCCAGCTGTTGCAATTGCAGACCGCCGGCTATGACGACTACCTTGCCGCCGGCACCGTGCCGGCTGACGCCAAGCTGTCTTGCTCGATCGGCGCCTACGGTCAGGCAGTAAGCGAGCACATGTTTGCCATGGTCCTTTCCATGATGAAGCACCTGCCCGGCTATCACGACTTGCAGCGCGAGCATCGCTGGAAGGATTTGGGGCCGGTCACCTCACTCAAAAACGCCAACGTGCTGGTGCTGGGCGCAGGCGATATCGGCGGCCATTTTGCCACGCTCTGCCGCAGCATGGGCGCACACGTCCGCGGCATCAAGCGCCATCCGCTCGTCTACCCCATTGTATTTGAGGACATGGACGGCATGGATGCCCTGTCTGAGCGCCTGGCCGAGGCCGATGTCGTCGCATCCTTTATGCCCAGCACACCCGAGACCCGCGGCCTGGCGAACGCCGAGTTCTTCGCCGCGATGAAGCCGGGCGCCTTCTTTGCCAACGGCGGCCGCGGCGATCTTGTGGTTGCCGACGATCTGGTTGCCGCTCTTGAGTCCGGACACCTTGCCGGCGCCGCGGTCGACGTCACCGACCCCGAGCCGCTGCCTGATGCAAGCCCCCTGTGGGATGCGCCCAACATGCTCATCACGCCGCACGTCTCCGGCTGGTTCCACCTGGCAGCCACGCTCAATAATGTGGTCGACATTGCCGCAGAGAATCTGCGTCACCTGCAAGCCGGCGAAACTTTACGTTGTTGGATCGAACACTAAGAATTACGCCGTTTTACAAACGGCGTAATGAGCCGACGCTGCGAGCCCGCCGTTTGGCCAATCTGCCGTTCAATTTCAAAGGCGCGACCAGAAGGTCAGCGCCTTTTCATTTCACGGCACCTTGGCTCAAACGACGGGCTCTCGCTGACTTTTGTTCAACCTGCGGCGTTTTAGGGTCCTATCGGCTTGCAATGCCACTGGCATTTGCCCAGATAAAACCTGCCAAAGTAAACCTGTCGCTTTTTGGCAGGTTTTAGAGCTCCACGCTTTCGGCGCCGTTGATGGTTAGGTTTCGCTCGTAGAAAGCCGTGAGGGCGCGAATGGCGTACATCACGTCGCGTACGCCGCCGGTCTCGTAGCTCGAGTGCATGGCAAGCTGCGGCAGGCCCACGTCTACGGCATGCATACTCGCCTGCATATTGGACAGATTGCCAAGCGTGGAGCCGCCGGCCATATCGCTCTTGTTGGCGAAGGCCTGCGTGGGCACGTCGGCGTCATCGCAAATAGCCTGGAACACCGCGCGGCTAAAGGCATCGGTGCAGTAGTGCTGGTTGGCGGCTTCCTTGATGACGATGCCGCCGTTGAGCACAACCTGGTTGTGCGCATCGCACTTCTCGGCGTGGTTGGGGTGCACGGCATGCGCGTTGTCGCAGCTCACGAGCATCGATGCGGCAAGGGCGCGATGGTACGACTCGTCGTCAAAGCCCAGTGATCCGTTAATGCGGCGCAGCGCGTCGGCCAAGAACGTCGACATGGCTCCTTGCTTGGTCTCGGAGCCAACCTCCTCGTTATCAAAGCAGCAAAAGACCGAAACGTCGCGCGCGTTCTCGGCACCCAAAAATGCCTGCAGCGAGGTGTAGGCGCAGGCCAGGTCGTCGAGCTTGGGCGTCGAGATAAACTCGTCGGCCCAGCCCCAAATGCGCGCATCCTGGCGGTTGACCAGGAACAGATCGCGGCCCAGAATCTGCTCGGGCTCAACGTCCAGCTCATCGGCGATCAGGGCATCAAAGTCGCCCTGCTTAAGGTCACCAGCGCTGATGAGCGGGCACAGGTCGACGGCGCGGTTGGGCGCAAAGCCCTCGTTGACGCCGCGGTTCATATGGATGGCAAGGCTCGGAATGATAGCGACCTCGCGCTCGGTGGCAAGCAAGCGGCTCTCAATACGGTCGCCCTCGCGCACCAGCACGCGGCCCGCGAGCGCCAGCGGGCGATCGAACCAGGTGTAGTCGATCATGCCGCCGTAGGCCTCGGTGTTCAGGCGTAGCGTCTCGCCTGCGCCGTCGAGTTCGGGCACGGCCTTGACCTTAAACGTCGGCGAATCGCTGTGCGACGCCGTCAGCTGAAAATGGTAGTCGCCGGCAACGCCGTCCTCGCCCCACGTCGCGGCCAGGTCCTCGCCCACCTTAAAGGCAACAACGCTCGAGGTGTTGCGCTGCGTGTAATAACGCCCGCCCGGCTCGATGTCCCACGCCGCATTCTCGGGCAGATAGGTAAAGCCCGCCTCGTCGAGCTCGGCCATAATGGTCGCCGCCGTATGGAACATGCTGGGGCATGCCTCGATAAAGTCGATAAGGTCGTTGGCGGCCTCGATATCGTCGGCCGTCACATGCGCGCGCTCGGGCGTTTCCTGATCCGTCATGCTCTCCCCTTTCGCTGGGTTGATGGTCCCCTCCAGCATACCCCGCCACGCCAGCGCCGTACTCTTTATTCCATGTTTAATCCCGCGCCGCTCGCCAAGTTGAGCCATCATGCCCGTGCACCTTTTGCGACAATTACGCTAACAGGACGAGAGGAGCCGTCATGAAGCCACGTAACATTGCCATCGCCTGCGGTGTCGCGGGAGTCGCCGTCGGCCTTGCCGCTGCCACCGGTATCGTTTATCACAAGCAAATCAAGTCCGCCGCGTCGCTCAAACGCTTGACCGGCTACGCGGATGGCTATGACCTGTACGCAATCGACATCGCCTACGACTACGATCTTGATCGCATCATCGCCGCTGGCGTGCGCGACGACCAGGCCTACATCGATGCCGTGGTGGCGCAGGTGCTGCCCGGTGTGCCGGTACATGTCCAGGCGCCCCAGTTTGCCTGCAGCGCTTTTGTCGCCGTAGATGCCGAAGGCCGCGTGCGCACCGGTCGCAATTACGACTTTAAAGACGACACCTCGGCGCTGCTGGTGCGCAATCACCCACGCGGCGGCTATGCCTCCATCGGCTTTGCCGCCCTCAATAACCTGGGCGCCAACACTCCGCTTGACTCCGTCACCGGACGCGCCGCGGCGTTGATGGGCCCGTTTGCCCAGCTCGACGGTGTTAACGAATGCGGCGTGTCCATTGCCGTACTCACCCTGGATTCCCAGCCCTGTGACCAGGACACGCAACGTCCCGTCATCAATACCTCGCTCGCCATCCGCCTGGTGCTCGACCGTGCCGCCACCACGCAAGAAGCTGTCGACCTGCTTTCCGCCTACGACATGCACGCCATGGCAGGACGCGATTACCACTTCTTTATCAACGACGCCGCCGGTGACGCGCGCGTAGTAGAGTGGGACCCGCGCGATCCGGACCGCGCTTTCAAAGCGACCCCTGTTCGCCAGGTCACGAACTTCTACGCCTGCTATGGCGACGAAGTGCTGCCCAACCAAAAGAATGGCGAGCTGGGCCAGGTAAAGAGCGCGCCGTCGCAATCGCCGATGTCCTTGACGCCCATGTCGGCGCCCAAGACGAGGCAGTCGCTTGGAAGGCCCTACGCGCTGCGGCGCAAAAGCCCAATCCGGAAGACATCACCAGCAACACGCAGTGGTCGGTCGTCTTTGACAATACCGAGCCCGCTGCCGCCATCACGCTGCGCCGTCACTGGGGCAACGTCGATGCCTTCGCACTGTAAGGAGCCAGGCCCGTCGACCTTACGTTCCCTGACGTTGCTTACATTTCCATACGCTTGAGCTAACACGTTTTACCCCCGTATCAACAGTGTGCGGGGGTAAACTTATGCGCATGTTATAACTTGCCCGGAAGGATTCATCATGCTCAGGATCGGTCTTCTTACCAGTGGCGGCGACTGTCAGGCGCTCAACGCCACCATGCGCGGCATTGTCAAAACGCTTATGACCAATAGCGAAGAGCCTATTGAGATCTATGGTTTTGAGGACGGCTACCAGGGCCTTATCTACAGCCGGTTCCGCGTCATGACGCCCGCCGATTTTAGCGGCATCCTTACCCGTGGCGGTACCATCCTGGGCACGAGCCGCACGCCGTTCAAGCGCCTGGACATTCCCGAGGCCGACGGCGTCGAGAAGGTGCCGGCAATGGTCCACACCTATCATAAGTTGCAGCTCGACTGCCTGTTTATGCTGGGCGGCAACGGCTCCACCAAGACCGCCAACCGTCTGCGCGAAGAGGGCCTCAACGTTATCGCCCTGCCTAAGACCATCGATAACGACACCTGGGGCACCGAGTTGACGTTTGGCTTTACGAGCGCCATCGACGTCGCCACCAAGTGCATCGACGACATCCACACCACCGCCTCGAGTCACGGCCGCGTGTTCGTTATCGAGATCATGGGCCACAAGGTTGGCTGGATTCCGCTGTACGCCGGCGTCGCGGGCGGCGCGGATGTCATCTTGATTCCCGAGATCCCCTACGACATGGATAACGTCATCAAGACCATCGAGCATCGCATGGAGACCGGCAGCCGCTTTACCATCGTGGCCGTCGCCGAGGGCGCTATCTCCAAGGAGGACGCGGCGCTGTCCAAGAAGGAGTACAAGAAAAAGCTTGCCGAGCGCACGAGCCCGTCGATTGTCTACGACATCGCCAAGGAGATCGAGGCCAAGACCGGTCGCGAGACCCGTGTCGCCATCCCCGGCCACACGCAGCGCGGTGGCCAGCCCGACGCCCAGGACCGCATCTTTGCGACCCAGTGCGGCGTCGAGGCGGCACTGGGGTGCCTACGCGGCGAGTTTGGCTACATGATTGCCCTGCGTGACGGCAAGATGTGCCACATGCCGCTCGAGGAGGTCGCCGGCAAGCTCAAGTATGTCGACCCCCAGAGCGATCTGGTGCGCGAGGCCAAGGCGCTGGGCATCAGCTTCGGCGACGAATAGCCTCGGCCGAAATCCATCCCATCGGGCCCTCCGACCCCGCCCGACGTATTTCGATTTGGCTCCTCCCTTGACTCCGTCAAAGGTCGCCAATCGAAATCGTCGGGCGGGGTCGGAGGGCCCTTCGTTTACATACTCGCCGAGGCTATTCGTCTTCTTGCTGCGGGTGCCTGGTCTGATAGTAAGTTGCGGTGGAATAGTTCCTGCTTAGCCCGCAAATGGCTGAATCTAGGAACTATTCCACCGCAACTTACTGAGTGGGGGCTCTTGGCTGCTACTTGCACTGACATTTGTCCTGAAATAGCTGGTCGTTAGGGGTTGCTACCGGTAGTTGCGGTAGGGTTGGGGCAGATTCTAACTAGAAATGGTGGTCGCTACCGGTTGTTCTCGGCATACTCGCTTCATTCAATTCGACCATCAAACGAAAGGAACCACCATGGATCTTGTGATGGCGCAGCGGCTCGTTGATCGCCGCAAGGCTGCCGGGCTTTCTCAGGAGGCGCTTGCCGCCCAGCTGGGTGTGAGTCGTCAGGCTGTCAGTAAATGGGAGCGCAGCGAATCCTCACCCGATACCGATAACCTTATTGCGCTCGCCGCACTGTATGGCGTGTCGCTGGATGAGCTGTTGTATGGGGAGGCGGCTAGTGATGCCGATAGCTCAGAGGACGGCAGCACCGAAACGGTGGATGAGGCTAAAG
This sequence comes from Collinsella sp., assembly GCA_048189585.1. Classification (GTDB taxonomy): domain Bacteria; phylum Actinomycetota; class Coriobacteriia; order Coriobacteriales; family Coriobacteriaceae; genus Collinsella. Next base: position 49,956 of record DBEZHA010000011.1, read on the forward strand.
AGGCCGAAGATTCTGCCGAGCACGCCGATTGCGGCGACAAACCACTTGTCGATATTTCCCTCGCGCGCGGCATCCACGTTATTGATCCCAACAAAGGCGAGGAAGTCCATGTTGGCTGGAGCGGTATCCATGTGACCAACGAGCGCAAGGGTGAAGAGGTGTATGTGGGGCCAGGCGGATTGCATATCGATACGCTTGAGGACGATGGACATAGCGTGCATACCAATGACGACGGCACCGTCACCATCGACGACGAGAGGTTTTCCAGCTGGAAGGAAGCACACGACAAGCTCGACCATCATGGCAAGCATTTCCGCACCAAGACTGGACGCGCTTGGAACAAGTTCCCCTTTCCCGCACTCGTCGCCTTCGCCTATCTGGTGCTTGGCATTATCTACGGCGCGTGGTCCATGGGGCTCTTCCTCGTCTTTTTGATTCCCATCTACTACGCGCTTGGCGACTTTATCGATCGACGCCGCCTGTCCAAGCTGATTGACGGCGTTTATCCAGCAGCCGCCATTGCATGGTTTCTCTATATGTGGCTTTGCCTGGGGCAGCCCCATCCCGCATGGGCCATCCTCATCACGATTCCCGTCATAAAGGCGCTCATGCGCTGGTGCCACAAACAATGGAAGCACCGCAAACAGGCCTAAACCGCCCTAACCCGCCAGCACCACTCATCCGACACCGCCCGCCCCTTTCAAGTTGTGGTGGAATACGGACCGTTGAGGACCTTGAGCGCCTAACAGTCCCCCTTTTCACCGCAACTTACGAACAAACCAAGCAATTCCGGCACAGGAATTGGCATTCAACTCACCGCCCGTCACGAAAAGGGCCCATCTACTACGATGAACTCAATGGGGCCAACCATAACCGCCTTTTTTGAAAATCGACAGACCTTCTACCTGCGGTTTTATTTTTCGTTTCCCCGGAATGGTTGAGGGTATCCAATTAAGCGTAGTAGATAGGCCCGTTTTGTGACATACGACCCATTCAAGCCCAATCTCGAAGGCTAAAGAGAGCCTCTCATCAACGCTTGCGAGCAGAAGATAGCAGAGCAACAAACGCCGGGCCACCTAATGGTTGTCCGGCGTTTGCCCAGATAAAACCTGCCAAAATAAACCTGTCCCTTTTTGGCAGGTTACTCGGCGCTCTTGAGGGCGCCGACCATGTCGATCTTGTTGAGGGTACGATTGGTGGCGAGGTTGACGATAAACGTAAAGCCAAAGGAAAGCACCACGGCGAGCACGTAGCTTAGCGGCTCAACCTCAACGTCAAAGTACAGCGACGGCATCTGCAGGATGTACGTAAAACTCTCGGCCAGCAAGCCGCCTAGCGGTACGCCCAGTGCGGCGCCAATCGCCGTGAGGATCAACGTCTCCTTGTTGACGTAGTGGTGCACCTCGCCACGGCGGAAGCCCAGCACCTTGATGGTCGCCAGCTCGCGCTCGCGCTCGGAGATATTCGTGTTGGACAGCGTAAACACCACCACAAACGACAGGCACGCCGCCATAAAGGTCACGAGCACCACGACCGAATTGATAATCGTAAAGTTCGCCTCATAGTTTTCCCAATGCTCGGCCGTGCTCGAAATCGAAAGCCAGCCGTCACTCTTAAGCTTCTTGCTAAACGCAATCTGGTCGGCCGACGAACCCTTGAGCAGCGCAAAGATGCCATTGAGGCGAACGCTGCGCCCAAACGCTCGCTCATAGGTGCTCTGCGTCATGTAAAGCGTGTTGCCGAGATAGTTGAGCGAAATGTCGCTAACCTTGACCTTAGCGACGTTGAGCGACGAATCCTGGACGTGAGCCGTATCGCCCGGCTGAATCCCCAGCACCAGCTGTGAACTTTTGCTCAGATACACGTCTCCGTCACGCAAAGACAGCGGTTCTTTGGACTCATCCTCCAGGCGCACGTAATCGCCCAAGTCACCCGTGCGGTCGTTGGGAATCACGATGAGCTGCACAGTCTCGCTCTTGCCGCCAAACGTAAAGGTGACGTTGTCGGTCATAATCGGCAGGGTCGAGGTCACGGTCACGTTGGAATCATTGACCGTGCTGCGCTCATCCAATGCCGCGCACGTCTGCGAAAAATCGTCAGGATTGGCGACCGCCAGCAAGTCATAGCGCGTGATATGCCCGTACTGTTTGGGCGAAAGCGCCACCGACGTGTCGCGAATGCCCATACCGCAGATCACGAGCGCCGTGCAGCCGGCGATACCGAAGATGGTCATAAAGGCGCGCTTTTTGTAGCGGAACAGGTTACGTGCTGCCACCTTGTTCAAGAAGCCCATGCGGCGCCAAATAAAGCCGATGCGCTCAAGCAAAATGCGTGAGCCGGCGCGCGGAGCCTTGGGGCGCATGAGCGAGGCAGGGGTCTCGGCCATCTCGTGGCGGCAGGCGATAATCGTGGCGCCCACCACGCCCACGGCAAACAGCGCCACTGACACAATCGACGACACGATGTCGTACGAAAGCTGCATCTGAGGCAGCGTGTACATGTCGTCGAACACCGTAAACAGAAAGAGCGGTAGCCCCACAAAGCCGATGATGTTGCCGAGCACGCCGCCGATCAGACAAGCCCACAGCGCGTAGTCCACGTATTTGGACAGGATGCGCCCGCGCGAATAACCGAGTGCCTTATACAGGCCGATGAGCGTGCGCTCCTCCTCGACCATACGCGTGGCGGTGGTGAGACTGATGAGCACGGCGACGATAAAGAAGATGAACGGGAACACCGTGGCGATGGCCTCAATTGACGAGCTATCGCTCTCCACGCTCGAGTAGCTTGCGATATTGCCGCGGTCCTGGATGTACCACGTGCATTCGCCTAGATCGGAAAGCTCGGCGCGGGCATCGGCAAACTGTTGGTCGGCGGCGGCGCGACGCTGGTCCAGGTCGGCCTGCGCTTGTACGCGCTCCTCGCTGCCCTCTGCCATGCGGTTGATGTTATCTTGCTCGATCCCAAAGAGCATATTCGCCTGGCGCTCGGCCGCATCCAAGCTTGCCGGCGTGTCGACCGTCAGCTCCTGAGCGCGCGCCTTCTCACGCTCCTTGCGAATCTTCTCGATATTGCCTTTGACCTCGTTAATCCTTGCCGTATAGGTATCGGAATAGGAGTTAAGGTCCTTGGCCCCCTCAACGACCACGTGGATTGCAGAATAGGACGAAGACGTCGCGGCATCCTCGCTCACATAGAACTTGTAGTCGGCAGCCGAAGCGGCACGGAAGGCGTTGACGGTCGAATCGGAACTCACATCAGTGGGGTCGAGGACCTCAGCCGTAATGGTGTAATCGCCCGCAGCAAACTGGTCCTTGGCGCTTTGGTTCGACGAGCTCGCATCATTGGCGGCAAAACTCACCGTATCGCCGAGCTTTTTGCCCGAAGCCTTCAGGAATTTCGAAGTCACCGCGACCTCGCCGGCGCTCTCGGGCAAATCGCCGCTCACCAGCACCGGTTGATCGATATTCTCTTTGGAAAGGCTCTGCACGACTACGCGCTCGCGCGTGGTACCAACGGCGGTATAGGCAGTCTCGGTATAGATGCCCTCGGCCGTCTCGACGCCATCGACCTCTTGGATCGCAGCAAGATCGTCGCGCGTAAGACCATAGGTCGACTGCACGTTGATGTCATAAACATTCTGCTGGTCAAAGTAGGCGTCGACCGAATCGCACAGATCCTCGCAACCCGCCTTAAGACCGCACATCACACTCACGCCGAGCGCGGTGATGACCACGATGGACAAGAAGCGCTTAAGACTGCCTCGGATTGTGCGGTAGATGCCACGGCGAAACACCGCCGGCACCATATCGTTTGAGCTTTGGGCAGTGCGGTAGGTCGTAATATCCTGCTCGCGCTCCGTGTTCTGCGCGTCGCGGCGTAGGCTGTTTTGGCGGTCCTGATTCATGGGCGCTACCACTCGATTGTCTCGATAGGCACGGGATTTTGCTGAACCGTCTCGCTCTCCACGCGACCACTCTTAAAGCGGACCAGGCGATCGGCCATGGGCGCGAGCGCGGAGTTGTGCGTGATGATGATGACCGTAATGCCCTGCTTGCGGCAGGTATCCTGCAGCAGCTGCAAGATCTGCTTGCCGGTTTTATAGTCGAGTGCGCCCGTGGGCTCGTCGCACAGGAGCAGCTTGGGGTTTTTGGCCAGCGCGCGGGCGATGGACACACGCTGCTGCTCGCCGCCCGAAAGCTGCGCCGGAAAGTTGCCCAGGCGCTCGCCCAGGCCAACCTGACGAAGCGTTTGCTCGGCATCGAGCGAATCGGGGCAGATTTGCGCCGCGAGCTCAACGTTTTCGAGCGCCGTCAGGTTGGGGACCAGATTGTAGAACTGGAAGACAAAGCCGACGTCGGCGCGGCGGTATTCCACGAGCTGCGCCTCGTTGGCGGAGCTCACGTCGCGCCCGTCTACCGTTACGGTGCCGGAGGTTACCGTGTCCATACCGCCCAGGATGTTGAGTGCCGTGGTCTTGCCGGCACCCGAAGCACCCAGAATGATGGCGAGCTCGCCTCGCTCGACCGTAAAGCTCGCGCCGTCGAGCGCGTGAATGCGGGCGTTGCCCTCGCCGTACGCCTTGATGACGTCTTTGAATTCGATATAAGCCATCGATTAATTCCCATCTGGTCGGATAACTCTTTAGTATTACCCATTTCCCACCTACCAAAAAGGGACAGGTTTATTTTGGTAGGTTTTATATGGGAAAACGAGGGTGCGGGCAGACATCAGGACTGCCCAAGGCAACCATTTGACCCAAACCGCATCCGCCGCTATGATGCCGCCGCGGAATGAATGTCTCCATCGGATGCGCCAGCCAAGCTATCCCGTTGCCCTAAACCGCCTTGTTGCTGATGACTTCTGCTGTTACGTGATACCCCTCTTTGACGGTAGTGCGGGACGCGAGGGCGTGACCGTGCAGATCGGTGCAACCGTCTCACATTGAATCGGCCGACGTCTACCTTTCCAAGACCCCGGCAACACGTTTTTGCTTATCGGCATGGCCGCCGGCTTTGCCGATATTCTTCATCGTCTGCGTCGTAGCCTACCTGTTCAACATGGATAAGTCGATCTATACCCTGCAAGAGCAAGCGTAGAAGGCCACCCTGCCGCTGTCCCGACGCTCAGACTCAGACGCGTGGAAAGGCAATTCCACATTTCGTTGCCAAACTGAGATGCGCTTTCCGCAAGAGGCTTCATTCGGAAAGCGTAGCCCGTTTTGAGTTGGAATTCTGGGACAGGGTTTCCGCAGATGGTGCCATCCGGAAAGCGTATCCCATTCTAGGGCGTCAAACCGGGACGGCCTTTCCGCTGAGGAACACATCCGGAAACTGCATCCCGTTCTGAGGCGAAATTCCGGGACGCAGTTTCCGCTAAGCCCTCCAAAGGGAAAGCACGTCCCATTCCGAGGTGGGGACTGGGATACGGTTTCCGGAACGAGCCTCCAGGGGAAAGTACGTCCCATTCCGAGACCTCAAACAGGAACACAGCCTCCGCCCACAGCCTTCCCCGCCGACGTTTCCCCAGATAAAACCTGCCAAAATAAACCTGTCCCTTTTTGGCAGGTTTTAGAGGCGAACGGTGAAGGTGATCTGGTTGCCGTGGCCGCAGACAGAAGCGCTCCCGCCATGGGCTTCGGCGATGGCACGCACCACGGATAGGCCCACGCCCGAGCCGCCCGTCTTGGAGCTGCGCGATACGTCTGCGCGATAGAAGCGGTCAAACAATCGGTCCAGGTTGCCCTCGGGCAGCTCATCAACAGCATTCGATACGACAAGCTCAGCCGAGCCTTTGCCCGCACCGCGCGAAACGGCACGCAGGCTCAGCTCAATCACGCTGTCCTCGCTTGCGTAGCGTGTGGCGTTGTCCAGCAGTAGCTCAACAACCTGCGCCACTGCTGCGGCATCGACATGGGCCCGCACACCGCTCGCAATCGACATCGACAGCCGCTTGCCGCGCGAAACCGCCACCGACTCAAACGGCGCCGCAGCCTTGTCCACGGTCTCCGAAAGATCGATCGATGTCATGGTAAAGCCCGCCGAGCCCTCGTCCATGCGAGCCAAAAATACCAGACGCTCCGTGAGCGCCGTCAACCGTGCAACCTGTTCGTGAATACTCTGCGTCCACTCGCTCTCGCCGCTCTCAATTTCCTGCACTTCGTTGGCGGCGTCAATTACAGCCAGCGGCGTCTTGATCTCGTGGCTCGCGTCGGTAATAAAGCGCTTTTGCTTGCTGTAGCTCTCGACCATCGGTCGAATCACCGCACCCGAGGCGCCCGCCACAATTGCCAACACCGCCAGCCAGCCAATGCAGCTGATTGCCACGCTCGCGCTCAAAAACGAATGAAAGCTTGCAAGCTCGCGCGAGCAGTCCACGAACACATAGGTGGTCTCATCGTCTTGAACGTCAGTCGTATAGCGATAATTGCCGGAAAAACCCGAGGCCCAACCCTTGGAATGCAGCTTTGCGGCAATACTGGCAGCGCGCTTGGCACCCACCGCGGCAATGCGGGCCGTATTGACATTGGCAACCTGTCCGGCGTCAATCGTCACCGTAAAGTAGCGCGTGTCGAAGGGAGACTCCGCCGTCATTCCCTCGAAGTGCCTGACGCGAACAGCCGCCCGGTTACCGGTAGCAACCTTACCGGCAACCGCATCCTGGCCGAGATCAGTCTGAGGGTCGTCTCCCCAATCGATACCGCCTTTGCCCGCCAGGATATAGTCCAGGCGAGCGTCGGCCATCTTGCAGACATGCGAGTAGTTAACGATGTTGATGCCGGCGATGATGAGCGTGAGAACGATAGTCACGGCACCCATGGCAACCAGAACGAATTTGCGGCGCAGGCGACGGCCAATCGCGCTGGCGGCATCGGTGCGGTCCGAGTCACCCGCACTCGCACCCACACCAAACCTCGCCATCATGCGATTCCACCACGTGCACACGCTCACGCCCGCTCGCCTTCCTCGACAACCTCAAGAGAATATCCCTGATTGCGCGACGCGCGGATAGCCACGTTGGCACCCAGAGCTGTCAGCTTTTTGCGCAGGTACGAGATGTAGACCCACACCACGTTGGCACCCTCGGGCGCATCCTCACCCCATACCTCGAGCATCAGACGTTCGGTGGGCATACGCGTGCCGGCGTTGCGCATAAAGAGCTCCATAAGCTGAAACTCACGATTAGCCAGGTGTTCCTCGCCCAAGGGGCCCACAAGCGTGCACGATGCCGTGTCGAGGCGCACGTTGCCCACGATAAGCGTCGTGGCGTCAATTGCCGTCGCGGCACGCGTCATGGCACGAATGCGCGCGAGTAGCTCCTTGGCGGCAAACGGCTTGGTCAGGTAATCGTTGGCACCGGCATCCAGACCCTCGACCTTATCGGACACCTCGCTTTTGGCTGTAAGTATGATGATGGGCAGGCGTTTGCCGGCCTCACGTGCGCGCCTGAGCACCTCGATACCGTCCATGCCGGGCATCATGATGTCCAGGATTGCAGCGTCGTAGTCGTTGGCGAGCAGATATTCGAGCGCCGTCAGACCGTCGAGGGCGGTGTCGACCTCGTAGTCGCTATGTTGAAGAATCGCGGTAAGGGCGCGGGAGAGGCCGGGTTCGTCCTCGGCAAGCATCAGTTTCATGGTTGCTCCTTTGGCGCACGGCTATACAAGTTTCGATACTGCCGATGATAGCGCACCGTCAGCCGCCTTAGCGCAGCCTTAGCTGCTCAACCTGCGCGTTTTCAAATACGCAGGATATGGCTTAGCCAAACTTAAGGCGCAGACGCCGAGCACTTGGACACATGCCGGCCGCGAAAAGACAGCGACTCGTCCTTTTGCGGCGTCCTAGTTTACGCAAAGTGTTCGAGCGCTAGTCCTCGTACGCGCCCTCAAGCCGCAGCAGCCACTCCTTGCGGTCGAGGCCACCGGCATATCCGTTGAGCGATCCGTCGGCCGCCACCACGCGATGGCACGGCACGATAATCGAAATAGGGTTGCGAGCGACCGCAGCCCCCACCGCACGAGGAGACACAACGGGGTCCTCGTTTCCCGGCACCCGATGGTGGGCGGCGACACGAGCCGCAATCTCGCCATACGTGGCGACCTCGCCGCGCGGAATAGAAAGCAGTTCATACCAAACTTCACGCTGAAACGCCGTACCGATCATATGCAACGGCGGCGTATACCGAGGCTCCTGCCCTGCAAAATAAGCATTCAGCCAAGCCCAGGAACGCTCAAGCACCGAAGAAGCCGCACCATGAGCCGGACTCACCGACGACATACCACCAGCACCGGAAACCGCATCGACACCTTCAACGTGCTCCGCATCTTCTTTGAGCAGCGTAGAGCCAAAATGCTCCTGCCCCTCAAACCAAAGCCCTGTCAAACCGCGGCCATCAGCGGCAAGCAGGATTTCGCCCAAAGGCGAAGCAAACGTCGTCGTGACCACCAGCGGCTCCTTTCAAAACTCCGCAACATAATACCGCGAATTGTGCAGACAACCCCGCAGATACGTCTGGGCGGACTCGCAATTGCTTAAGCGAGGGCGCTTTCCCCAATCAAGCGAAGAAGACGCGGAGCTTCGACGCCAAAGCAGTACCCCTACCAGCTGAGCTCTAATACTTTTCCCGAGAAGTGAACGAGTAAAAACGAAGCCCCGGAGCATCCACACCTTTAGACCGCAAAACCGCAGGATTCGCACAACAAAACCGCAGGAAATAGCGGTCAAAATATGCCAATGCTTCGGGGGTCCAAATAAGGTCGTTCACTTCTCGGGAAAAGTATTAGACCCCGATTCGCCCCAACCCCAAAGTCACCTCAGGCAGCAGGCGCGAACGCGCCGCAGCTGCCGGCCGCACTCCGCAGTCCCCAAGGCGGCAGGCGCGAAGCGCCGAGGCCGCCGCCGGAACCAGGGCCCACAACGGCCACGCGCCCCCACATCAGCCCAGCGGCCCCAACCAACAACGACCCCATCGCAGGCCGCTCGCAACAGCGTCACCGCAGGCGGGGGCCGGGCTTAGCTTTCAGAACACTCCGCAGACCAGTGTGGCGGCATGTGCGGGGCGGCCAAGGGGGCGGCCAA
>DBEZHA010000012.1:0-53318 GCA_048189585.1 Collinsella sp.
CTCTTCTTGGGGCATCGCCTTTCCTTCCATTCGTCACCTTCATTACTCCAACGACGAATTCTAGGCGGTGTCCCCTCCCTTTCAAGAAAGAGAAGAGGCGGGGCATGCCCCGCCTCTTACACCACATCTCTGCGCGCTACCTAGACCTCGGGTTCAACGAGGCGATTTTAACCCAAATACGCTGTTACTAAACTGGTAACAGTACTCATATTTGGCCTTTTTTGACCACGGGTCCTCTTGTTGGTGTCACACAGCTGCTTCGTGCGGGTATCCTAATGCCAACGTGTGCCTATCAGAGGAGAGACCATGCTGTTGTCCGGTATCATCGCCGCCCTTACCAGCCTTTTGATTCCCATCATCATTCTGTTGCTGCTGCTTCCCAACGCCTGCTATGTCGTTGAACAACAGCATGCCGTGATCATCGAGCGCCTGGGCAAGTTCAATCGCATCGTCAATGCGGGCTTCCACATGAAGGTACCCGTGATCGACCGCAAGGCCGCCACGGTGAGTCTGCGCACCATGAAAAACGGTTTTGGCATCGACGTTAAGACCCAGGACAACGTGACCATCGGCCTTGAGGTCTCTGCTCAGTACCACGTGAGCTATGACATGGGCGCCGGCCCGGCAGATTCGGGTATCTACAAGAGCTACTACATGCTGCAGGAGCCCGTCGACCAGATGCGTGACTTCATCACCGACGCCCTGCGCTCTTCGATTCCCGTCTACACACTCGATGAGGTCTTTGCGAAGAAGGATGACATCGCCAAGGATGTCAACGCTACCGTTTCCGAGCAGATGGCCGCCTACGGCTTCACCCTCGTGTCGACGCTCATCACCAAAATCGCACTGCCGACCGAGGTTGAGAACTCCATGAACGACATCAACGCCGCCCAGCGCAAGCGCGCTGCGGCACAGGAACTCGCTGAGGCCGACCGCATCAAGCGCGTCACCGAGGCGACCGCCGAGGCTGAGGCTATGGAAAAGGCGGGCGAGGGCATCGCCAACCAGCGCAAGGCGATCGCGCTGGGCATTAAGGACTCGCTCGAGATTATCCAGGAGACAGGTGTTGGCAACGATGAGGCCAACCAGCTGTTCATGTTTACGCAGTGGTCCGAGATGATGACGGAGTTCGCTCGCACGGGTAAAACCTCGACGGTCGTGCTGCCGAGCGATTTCTCGCAGTCGGCCTCGATGTTCGAGCAGATGCTGACAGCCAGCAAAGTTCAAAACGATTCGAAGGAGTAGACACGCGTGAAATACACCGTCGTTTGCGTCGGTAAGCTCAAGGAGCGCTTTTGGAAGGACGCGTGCGCCGAGTACACCAAGCGCCTAGGTGCCTATGCCAAGGTGGATATCCGCGAGGTGGCCGATATCGACCCGGCTAAGGCGGGCGGCGTGGATGCCGCGCGCGACAAGGAGGGAGCGGCGATACTTGCAGCCCTGCCGCCTCGAGCGCATGTGATCCTGCTGGCCATTGAGGGCAAAGAGCGCTCGAGCGAGGAGCTTTCGGCGCGGCTCGATGATCTTATGCTGCGAGGCAATAGCGACATCGCCTTTGTGATTGGCGGATCGGACGGCGTGAGCGATGACGTGCGCGCACGAGCCGACGAGATGCTCAGCTTTGGACGTATTACCTTGCCGCATAACTTGGCGCGCGTGGTGCTGCTGGAGCAAATCTATCGCGCCTGCAAGATCAGCCGAGGCGAGCCGTATCACAAATAGGTTGGCAATACGAAACAATGGCGTGGGACAATACCTTTCGTTTTGAGGAATGTGTCTGAAAGGACTATGCGATATGAAGATTGGATTTGTCGGTTTTGGCAATATGGCGAGCGCTATGGCCGATGGCTGGATCGCTGCCGGTGTAGCTGCGAGCGACATGTGCGCCTGCGCGGGTCGCTACGACGCACTGGTTGAGCGCTGCGAGGCGCGCGGCATGGTCGCCTGCCATGATGCCGCCGAGGTTGTCGCCGCATCCGATATCGTGGTCGCTGCGGTCAAACCGTACATGATCGAGAAGGTATTCGCCCCGCTCAAGGACATTCTTGCCGACAAGGTCGTTCTGTCGGTTGCCTGGACTTGGGACAGTGCCAAGTGGGAGCAGGTCCTGCCGGGCGTCGCGCACATCTCGACGGTGCCCAACACACCGGTTTCGGTGGGCGAGGGCGTCATCGCCTGCGAGAAGGCTTCCACGCTTAGTGATGAGCAGAGCGCAGTGGTGCTTGATCTGCTTGGCAAGCTCGGTGCGGTGGTCGAGCTCGATACGAGCCTGCTGTTCGTGGGCGGCACGGTGGGTGGTTGCGCTCCGGCATTTGTCGCCATGGCAATCGAGGCCCTGGGCGATGCAGCGGTCAAGCACGGTATCCCGCGTGCCGATGCCTATCGCATTGTGAGCCAGATGGTGCTGGGTACGGCAAAGCTGCAGCTTGCAACTGGCCAGCATCCTGCGGCGATGAAGGATGCCGTATGCTCGCCCGGTGGTGCCACCATCAAGGGCGTCGTTGCGCTCGAGGACGCCGGCATGCGCAGCGCCCTGGTCAAGGCAATCGACGCAACTCTCCAGTAAAACCTGCCATTTAGGGACAGGTTTATTTTGGTAGGTTTTTCCTGCGGTTTTGTTGTATGTGCGAAAAGCGCCCCGCAACTGGCTCAATTCCAGTTGCGGGGCGCTTACATTTGCCCAGATAAAACCGACCAAAATAAACCTGTCCCTTTTTGGCAGGTTAGTCCCAGAAGCTGTCTTCCTCGTCCTCGGATTTGGGACCGCGGTCGACGTACATCTTATGGGTGCGCTTCTCCATTACAAAGGCAAGAATCGCAAACAGCAGGATGCCGCCGGCGAAAAGGATGGCAAAACCGGTGCGGGTGCCAAACAAAAAGGAAAAAACTGCGTCCATTGGGTGCCTTCTTGCGTAGTTGAGTTGGGTCGTAAACGCTCATAAGTATATACTTGCCCATACATGTACAAGGTTGCAACCTAAATGGAATGTATATCGCCGGAGGATCTAATGCTTGATATCAAGTTTGTTCGCGAGAACCCCGATGCCATCGATACCGCTATGGCCAATCGCCAGACGTCTTGGGACCGCGAGAAGTTTTTTGAGCTCGACGATGAGCGCCGTGCCGTCATCACCGAGGTCGAGGAGCTCCAGGCCACGCGCAACGCCGAGTCCAAGAAGATCGGCGCCCTGATGAAGGAGGGCAAGAAGGACGAGGCCGAGGCCGCCAAGGAGGCCGTGCGCGCCGTCAACGAGAAGATCGACGGTCTGGCCGAGCGCCGCACTGCCCTCGAGCAGGAGCAGTACGACTTCATGGCTCACCTGCCCAACATTCCGTGCGAGGCCACCCCGTACGGCAAGGACGAGGACGAGAACATCGAGCGTCGCCGCTGGGGCACCCCGCGCGAGTTCGACTTCGACTTTAAGCCGCACTGGGATCTGGGTACCGACCTCGACATCCTCGATTTCGAGCGCGGCAACAAGCTCTCCGGCAGCCGCTTCACCGTTCTCGGTGGCGCCGGCGCTCGCCTGGAGCGCGCTCTCATCAACTTCTTCCTGGACACGCACACCAGCCGTGGCTTTAAGGAGTGGTGGCCGCCCATCGTCGTCAAGCGTCAGACCATGTTTGGCACGGGTCAGCTCCCCAAGTTCGAGGACGACGCCTATCACGTCTCGGGCGACAACTTCCTGATCCCCACCGCCGAGGTCGTGCTCACCAACCTGCATGCCGGTGAGGTTCTGGACGCCGACACCCTGCCGCGCCGCTACACCGCCTTCACTCCTTGCTTCCGTGAGGAAGCCGGTTCCGCTGGTCGCGACACCCGCGGCATCATCCGCCAGCACGAGTTCGACAAGGTCGAGATGGTCAAGTTCGCCAAGCCGGAGGAGTCCGACGAGGAGCTCGAGAGCATGACCGCCGAGGCCGAGTACCTGCTGCAGCAGCTGGGCCTTCCGTATCGCGTGATTAGCCTGTGCACCGGCGATCTGGGCTTCTCTGCCCGTCAGACCTACGACGTCGAGGTTTGGCTGCCGAGCTACAACGCCTACAAGGAGATCAGCTCCTGCTCCAACTGCGGCGACTTCCAGGCTCGCCGCGCCAATATCAAGTATCGCGACCCCGAGAACTTCAAGGGTTCGCGCTACCTGCATACCCTCAACGGCTCCGGCCTGCCGGCCGGCCGCACCATGGCCGCCATTCTGGAGAACTACCAGAACGCCGACGGCACCATCACGATTCCCGAGGTTCTGCGTCCCTACATGGGCGGCCTCGAGAAGATCGAGCCCGAGGCGTAAGGTCTCTTGCAAACATATCGCATGATGAGCGGCGGGGCCATGGGGCTCCGCCGCCTTTGTTTGCGCGCGGCTTGCGACGTTTTGACGCGGAAGACGGCCAAAACAAAAAGAGGCCCGATTCCGGGGGAAGCGGGAATCGGGCCCTGCTCGCGCGCTCGCGCTGCCCTGCGGGCTATTCTGCGCGTGGCGTCATGCCGGGTTTGGCGCTACTTTCTCGTTCCGGAGATGACAAGTCCGTTCTCCTCGCAGAGATCCTTGATGCTAATGTCCTTGGCCTCAAGCTTCTTTTCCTCAAGATCTTCTTCGCAGAACTCAATGGACTCGAGGAATGCCTTGCAGGCGGGGTCGTCGGTGGTCGCCATAAAGAGAGTGATCTCGACGCTTCTTCCGGAGTTGGGAATATCGGTCGCGAGGTGCATGCTCGGTGTCTTGTGCCACGTAAAGTTGACGGTCTTCCAGGTATACCGGCCGATGGTCACGTCTTCTCCACGCTCATAGCCATCGCGGGCCGAGTCGTTGGTGACAACCGTCTCGGCGTCCTTCGTGGAGCTTACGCCAAAGGAGATGACTTTGTTGCTATCCTCGATGCCGTTGAAGAGGATTTCAGACACATTGCCATCGCTTCCGCTGCGCGCCCATACGTCGTAGCCCTCGGGTGCGTAAGCCTTGAACCACGTAAAGTCGATACGGTCGTCGGCGGGCTTTTTGGACTCCTTCTTTTCGGTCGCCTGCTTGGGGGCGCTGCCGGCGTCGCTGCCAGCAGGCTTTGCAGAGCTACCGCCGTTGCAGCCCATGAGGGCCATGCTCAGGGCAAGAGCCGCAACGCATACCGCCAATAGCTTCTTAGTGATCTTCATGGGTTCTCGTCCTTTCTTGCTCGACCCTCTCCGTTTTCCTTACAGACCGTTGTGTGGAGCAACGTCTGTCGTACACAAATGAACTGCGGGGCTACTTTCCCGGCTTGTACTCAGTGAGGCCGTTTTCCTTGCAGAGGTCGGCAATGCTGATGTTCTTGGCCTCGTTATGCGCCTCTTCGAGGTTCTCGGGGAACTCGAGGGACTCGAGGAATGCCTTGACGGCGGGGTCGTCGGGAGTCGTCATGAACAGGTAGATAACGACGCTTTGGCCGGTATCGGGAATCTCGGAGATCAGTTCGACGCTCGGTGTCTTGTTCCAGGTGAAGTTGACGGTCTTCCAGGTGTACTTGCCGATGGTGATATCTTCACCTGCTTCGTAGCCGTCGCTCTCGGTTTCATCGGCAACGAGCGTCTCGGCGTCGTCGGACTCAACATCAAAGGAGATGGACTTATCGCTCTCGTCGACATTCTTGAAGCAAATGCTGTCGACGAAGCCGCCGTCGCCGCTGTCGGACCAGACGTCATAGCCCTCGGGCACAGAGGCCTTGAACCAGGTGAAGTCGATACGGTTGTCCGCGGGCTTCTTGGACTCCTTTTGCTCGGTAGTGCCCTTGGAAGCGCTCCCGCCACTGGAAGAGCTTGTGCCGCCGTTGCAGCCCATGAGGGCCATGCCCAGGGCAAGAGCCGCAACGCATACCGCCAGTAGTTTCTTGGTGATCTTCATAGGTCCTCGTCCTTTCGTGTGCGTTCTTTTCATTTCGACCCATGAGTCGCTGCGTGGATCAACGGATGCCGTCATGGGCCCTTCCTACTTACGAGGCTATCGGTCGGGGGCATTTTAGGAAGTGCCTTGGGTCCCAAAAGCGTCGTGCAAAGCGCTACAAGCGTCCCATTTTTGAATGTGGGGCAACAACATGGGGGAGGGGAAAAATATTCGGGCAGGCGCGAGCCATCTACCTGCTTTTCCGTTGCTTGGATGCGTGCGGCTAAAAATTTTTTGGACTTTAAGAGAATTTTTTCTTGACGCGACCTAGGGGCGGTGGCATTATGAATAACGCGCTGCGGCGTTACCTCAGCTGGATAGAGGGTCTGACTACGAATCAGAACGTCATAGGTTCGAATCCTATACGCCGCACCAATTGAAATTGAAAGCCTCCGGCAATGGGGGCTTTTCTTTTATGGAAGCACCGCATGGATTCGAACCTCGGTCGAGGCGCGAGCGTGAAGAAAACGCGGAGCGTTTTTAGCGAGCGGGCGAGGGCGCCGGCAGGCGGCCGAAGCCGGTGCGGATCCGTGAAGGAACTTAATCGGTGCTTCATAAAATTTTTCCAAATTGTTGCTTGACCCATTGAGGGGTCACGTGCATAATAATCCGTGCGTTGCGGCGTTACCTCAGCTGGATAGAGGGTCTGACTACGAATCAGAACGTCATAGGTTCGAATCCTATACGCCGCACCAATTGAGTTTAAAGCTCCCGGCAACGGGGGCTTTTCTTATATATCGATACATCTGAACTAACCGCCCTGTCGCATACCAGGGGATACGGACTCGATCGATTCCTTCAAATGAGTAAAAATCCAATTCAATAAACTTTTTTGAAAAAATGCTTGACCTTTATTCAGTCGATGTGCATAATAATCAACAAGTCGCGGCGTTACCTCAGCTGGATAGAGGGTCTGACTACGAATCAGAACGTCATAGGTTCGAATCCTATACGCCGCACCAATTGAACTTGAAGCCTCCGGCAACGGGGGCTTTTCTTTTATGTCGCCGCTGCATGGATTCGAACCTCGGTCGAGGCGCAGGCGTAAAGCGGACTATTTCCTGTCGACTCGTGTAAGATTTCGAGTAGGTGTCGCGGCCCATCCGTGACCACTCCTTCTTCAAGCGACCGATCAGGGTGATACTTCGTGGCAGAGCGTCCGACATACAAGCTCAGGTTTCTCGATCCCAAGAAGCGCTTTCCGGCGATGCCCGAGCAGCCTGCGGGGCGCTCATATGGCGTGGTCTGGAAACTCTTTGGCGAGGACCAGCATGAATCTTGTTATGTCGTCGAATTCGTTGGCAAAAGCCATGTGTCGCTTTTGGGCTACGTAAGCGTTTCGGGTGAGGTGTACAAGGTGGACCGCCCCGTTAGCGAGGCTCCGCTGCCCAACGATCCCGACATGGAGCTGGTCCTTGACGAGTCGGATTCCAGTATTGGTGAGATTATGGTAAGGGAAGCCAACGGTGCAATGCGTACGTGTGCGCAAACTGCCGGCTCTCCCGAAGGCCCCATGCGCGAGCAGTCCGACCACGAGACATGGAATTCGACCCGCGCCCTTCCTTACGGCGAGTTCATGGCCTCGATGTTCTTGCGCTACGTGATATTTGCCAACTCCGAAAGCGCTATTGCGAACACGGCGGGCGTCGACGGTCTCGATGCGGACATGCAAAACGTTGTCGACAAAATAAAGCTCGTAAAGTTGCCCGAGCCGGTCGAGGTGTTTTTGGGCTTTAACACGGCACCGCTACCTGACGCTATCGAGACGCTGCTCTACCGTGTCGACCATGCCGAGAATCCGAGCGGTATCGAGCGTTATGCGGCCGCCCTTATGAGCGAGGTCGACTTGCCCCGACTGCGCACCATCGCTGCTAAGTCCGAGATGAGCCTGGCTCGCATTGATCGCTCAAAGATTTTCTATCTCAATTTTGATCGTAGCCTGTTGGACCAGGACGAGATTGACATGCTGCTTGCCATCGAGTGCCGTCTCAACCGCCTCTCCGGCATCCTTGAGCGCATCGGGGCCGGATTGGCCCCTGCGGCATCCTCGCCGAGCCTTGAGGGCTGCGCGCTCTTTGATGCGTGGCATATCGCCAAGACGACCAACGATGTCCCCTCACTGCTCGATACGGCTTCGAGCGATAACCCGTGGGCCAAGCCGGGAACGGTTTCGTGCCAGCCGGGCGGCGAGTGGGACGTGCGCACCCGTTTTGCGCGAATCGTTGAGGCGCTCAACGTGGTCACGCGGCTCGACTATACCTATCGGGCAAACGTTGCCGAGGGGATTATGCTCGTTCGGTTTGGGCAGTCTGTCGTTGATGCCATGCTGCAACGTGAATACGACGCTCAGGATGACGCCTGGCGCGAGCTGGACGAGGACACGCGCGCGATCTGGGCCGCGGAGCACGATGCGCGCGTGGCACTCACGCTTGCGGCAGCGTGTTTTGCCGCGGGCACCTGCATCACGCGCTGCTATGTGCAGATTGCTGCTCCCGACAGTGAGCAGGGCGAGCGCGTTGTCGCAACGTATTTCTTTGGGCGCGCGGCCTATCTGGCCGATTGCGTGCCTGTCGCCAAGGATCTTGAGAGCATGGACATGGACGATATGCCGTGCAAGCGTGTGCTTGAGGCGTATGAGTCAACCGCTCCGGAGACGATTGAGCCTGCGGAGGTTCATGCTCGTCCGCGTGATGACCATCGCACACTGCCGCCGGCGCTGCGCGATCTGCTGCTCGCCGATAAGGCTGACGAGTTGGAGGTCATGGAAGAGGACGACGACCCATACGTGGCCCGCGTTGTTGAATTGCGCGAGCAGGCAAAAGTCGACCGTACAGGTGCTTTTGAAGGCTTTTCTCGTCTTGTCGAGGAGTTGGAGGCTAAGTGCGCCGTCGCCGAGCTTTTAGCGACAGGTCCGGTTCAAACGCAGTTTTGCGATAACCAGCTGGTGCGCATGGTGCTACCGGTGTTGGAAGAAGACCGCTCTGTGCGAATCCTTCGTGCGCCTGATGCGTTGTACTTTGCCCAGCACGAGATCTGCAGCTTTTACGCCGAGCAAGAGGACTTTGAACGAGCGCTGCCCGAGGTGCGCCATCTTTACGATCTGGCGCGCTCGTCCATGCAATCGCACTTTGCGCTCATCAACGTGCTTGCGCGTCTGGAGCGCTTTGACGAGATTATCGAGGTGGCGCGCCACGGCCTACGTATTGCCAGCGATCGTTCTGCAATCGGCTACCTGTTCTATCGCTTGGCGTTTGCCTATTGGAATTGCGATCAGCTCGACCTGGCGCTGGCTTGTTACCGTCTGGTGCCGCGCGGCGAGGAGTCGGGCAGCAGCGCGCTGGAAGAAATGCAGGGCCTTATGAATGAGATGGGCGTCAGCGAGCCTCCGACGTTCGAGGAGGCGGTCGAGACCATCCGCAAGGCTGGACTCGAGCTGCCGCCAGTGTCCGCCGTGACGAATCAGCTGGCAGATGCCGCTGTGCAACTGGTCGACAACGGCTTCTTTTTCCTGGCACGCGGTTGCATCTTCCAAATGTGGCGCACCATGGGCAACGACGAGCTCGGCTCCCTCAACCGCTCGCTGGGGTAGGGGCGATATAGAGGGGCCGCACCGCGCTATTTGTATCGGCGCGGGCGGGAGGACCCGGCAGGATTGGTAAGGCATAAAGCCGCCGAGCCTGCTAAAACTGTTAAACTCTGCTAAAGTTGCTAAACTTTGTTAAAGTTGTTAAAACTAGCAGAGGAGGGCAGAATGACGAAAGCTGTTAACCCCTTTAAGCCAACGGCGGGCATGAATCCGCCTGAGCTTATCGGACGGGACACTGTTTTGGATGACTTTGCCGAGGCTCTTGAGAATGGTCCTGGTGCCCCCGATCGACTCATGCGCATCTCGGGCGTCCGAGGCACAGGTAAAACGGTGCTCCTTAATGCATTGGGTGACCTTGCACGCAAAAAAGGATTCGAGGTCGTTGACGTTGCCTCCAATGCTGGTTTTTGCAATAGAATCCTCGAGGCTCTGCAGCGAAACGTTCGTCTTGAATCAATCTCGATTTCCCCATCGATTTTAGGGGTCAGCCTTGGCTCGATGGAGATGTCGAAGTCGGCCTCTCATCTGGGCGAGGCGATGTACGATGCTGCGAAGCGCGGTGGTCTGTTCATTACGCTCGACGAGATCCAGGATGCCTCAACTGAGGAAATGCGCGAGCTAGGCAATGAGATGCAGCTCTTGATCCGCCAAGGAGCGAATGTCGCTTTCGCTTTCGCCGGGCTGCCGACATCGGTAGATGGCGTGGTGGTGGATGATACGTTGACGTTCCTTCAGCGAGCCAAACATGTTGAACTTACTCGGCTTTCCGATTTTGAAGTTGGCGGATCGTTTGAGGATACGATGAGACGAGCGGGCAAGGAGCTCGACAAAGGCGCCGCTGAGCTATTAACAAAAGCTTCGGCAGGCTATCCCTTTATGGTCCAGCTGGTCGGATATTACGCTTGGCAGGTTGCTGCGCGCAGTGGGGCGGAGAGCGTGAGTGAAGAGGCGGCTCGTAAGGGTATCCAGGCGGCTCTTGATAGCTTTAATGCTATGGTGATTGCCCCAGCGCTGCGCAGGGTGTCGGAACGGCAGTTTCAGTATCTCGCGGCGATGGCTCAATGCGAGGGCGTCGATATCGCCAACGGCGATATCGCCAAGAAGATGGGTTTGTCGGCGAACAAAGTTGGGTCATATCGCAAGCGTCTGATCGATGCGGGGTTGATTGAGCCCGCGGGCTATGGCTGTGTTTCGTTTGCAATTCCGTACATGCGCGATTATCTGTTGGAGACCGTTCGAGAGGACTAATAAAGAATGGGTTGTCCGCGCTGTCGCTGGGGCCGTCCTTGTATCTTTGTCTCAACCTGTAACATCTGGAGGGGATTACGGCCTGCAGATGTTACAGGTTGAGATGATTGACTGAGACGTTTACTGGTAAAAGAGAGGTAAAAGAGGAAACGCCTCAAAATTCCCCTTGCCCAACTTCGGCTGTTTGGTTACTATAGAACGGCTGTTACGGAGAGCTGACCGAGAGGCCGAAGGTGCTCGCCTGCTAAGCGAGTATGCCCCAAAAGGGCATCTGGGGTTCGAATCCCCAGCTCTCCGCCAGTACGAATTTGAAGAAGGGTCCCATTTGGGGCCCTTTTTTATTATCAAGAATGGCGGCTGGGGATTAGAGTCCGAAAGGGCGTGAACATTAGGCAAACACGGGGCGCTTGAAAACGGGGAGACCCAGGCGTGCTCGTGCACCCCGGTGTGGGGTTCCTAGGGGATGGAGTAGAAATATGGTAAAGGTCGGGCTGCGTAAGCCGAATCTAAAGACATCACTCAAGGCAAGAACGACCGGCAGAGCGAAGCGCGCGGTAAAGCGGGCGATAATCCCCGGCTATGGTAAGAAGGGCATGGGGTGGATCAAAAATCCGAAGAAGGCTGCTTACAATGCCGTATACAGCAGAACGACCGTCGGAGTTGGGGATGTCGCTCGCGCCGTTGCTAAATCAGGCGCTCGGAGCTCGGCGTCAAGGACGTCCTCAATTACTGTTTCATCGCATGAAATTACACCTTTGACGAAGCCTGAACAGAAATCTCTCACTCGAGAGATTACGTCGGTTGACAGGGCGAACAAGGCGCTTTTGCTATGCTTCCTTCTTGGGTGGTCGGGCGCTCATAGGGCGTATGCACGGATGTGGGGTAGCTTCTTTCTATATCTCTTTACCTTTGGCCTTTTTGGATTTGGTTGGCTGTTTGATATTGTGACACTACTGATGAGACGCTCCGAGCTAAGGCGTCTCGGCGACAGTGATCCGACTCAACAGCAAGCGCCATGTTCTGTTGATTCTACATTCGATCGAAATGTCGCCGACTCCGGAAATTGGGAACAGCGTGGAGATGGGGAGGCTGCGGTTCGGCTAGAGCTTCAACGTAAAAACCGTGCCTATATGGAAGAAAACGGCATCGACGTGGAGATGTTTACCGAGGAAAAGGTCGCGGCGGACGCCTTGCGAACCATTGAGTCGGTATGCCCGTGCATGCTTAGGTTTGACCGAGGCATGAGCGAAGAGGAGCCAAGCATCAGCTTTTGCTCTCCAACAAAGACGGGGAAAATGCCCAAGAATGTCGTCGAGGCCCGCATTTACCATCAGGACGTGAAGCTATTGATGGATTCCCACGGCTTCGAATTGCCGGAGTATGGTGACAGCATCAATGTCATGATTAGTTATCTAGCTGATGGGCGCATAAATAAAGTCGATATCCATGGGTTCCATAATGGCCGCTCCGTTAGTGTCTCCATTCGCAGGCGGAGCGACGATCTTGTTATGACGAGTGCGGGCACCATCGGAGAAACGGGTGCCTGGCAATCGCTGTGTCCTGGGGCAGACCCCTCAGCTGGGGATCTTTTCAGGGCCTTGACCAAGGAGGTCGAAAGGATCTACTAGCATGCCCGGTGGACCCGTTTTCAAGGTCCGAAAAGACACAGCGAAGGTAAACGGCTAGCAATGTCGCTTTGGTGATTCTGACGCATCCCGTTTAAGAGGTATTCAAAAAGAGGCGCCCCGTTGGACGCCTCTCCAATCTCAAATGTAATGTTCCCCCAGCCCTACACCTCGGGCGCCTTGGCTACGGTTTCGCTTTCTGCCGTAAGCGGGCGATTGTCGATGCGGCGGCCCAGGCGGTCGAGCTTCACAAGGAGCCACTCAATGGGATTCGGCCCCGAGCCTTCTTCGTCGGCAACCAAATCCATGACGGCGATCTTGGTGCCGTCTTGCTTGAGCGTCACGCTACCCACCTTGTCGCCCACATGTACCGTGCCCGAAAGGTCATCATAGGTAACCTTCTCGGTCACCTCTCCGGCAAGCGCAAAGACGGTCGCCTGAGCTGCGGGATCGGCGAGCGTGGCATCGATCGTCTTGTCCGTCCAGTCGGTCTGGCTGATGCGCGCGATGAGCGGATTGCCGTTGGCGGTCTTTTCCTGCGTGTTGGCGATCGCAACCGTCACCTTGTGGTCGTAGTACCAGTTGGCAAGGGCGGCCGTGTCGGCAAAGCGCTGATCGGTGGTGCTGGAGTTCAAGACGACGGTGTAGGTCTCGTCGCCATCGCGGTTGTAGGCTCCCGTAAAGCAATAGCCGGCATCGTCGGTGGTGCCGGTCTTACCGCCGATATTGCCGTCCTGCCCCAGCAGCTCATTGTGCGTATCCATGGAATGCGAATGGTCGGAACCGTCGGCGCCCGTAACCTCAATCCAGGAATCATCGCTCGCCACGATTTCGCGGAACGTGTCGTTCTTCATTGCCTCCTGCATCATCAGGGCTACATCGTGCGCGGTGGAGTGCATGTTACCGGCCCACTCATCAAAGTCCAGACCGTGCGGATTCTCAAAAAGCGTTCCCGTGCAGCCGAGCTCTTGAGCGCGCTCGTTCATGGCCTTTACAAAGGTGGCCACGGCGTCCTTGGTCTTGGGGTCGATCTTTTTGCCCACGTGCTCGGCAAGCGCGATGGCGGCATCGTTGCCCGAGGGGATCATCAGGCCGCGCAGAGCTTGCTCCACGGTGAGCTCGTCGCCTTCGAGCAGGCCGGCGGTCGAGTTGCCTACGGTGGCGGCAGCATTGCTCACCGTGATCTTCTCGTCCATTTTGCAGTTCTCAACGGTCAGGATCGCGGTCATCACCTTGGTGATCGAGGCAATCTTGACCTGCTCATCGGCGCCGCGCCCATAGTAGACGGTGCCGTCTTTGCCCATGACGAGGGCATTGGTCGCATCGATATCGGGCAGGTTTTCGGCCGTGATGCCGCGCGCATCGGCGGTTTTGCCGCAAACATTGTCGGTCGTGAGCACTTGGGCGCCGGCGACGGTGGGCGCGCCAGCGGCAAGGGCGATAGCGCAGACAAAGCCGGCGGCAAGCTGGGCTGAGCGCTTTGCAAAAGAGGTGAGGGACTTCACAGATTTCGCTTTCGACGGGATGGTCTCTTCTGAAACTAGAGTATATCGTTTGCCGGCGTCGGCGATCATCGCGTGCGCGCTTGGCCCACATCCGCACCCGAACGGGCACAAGGGTGCTTAAGGCCGACTTAATCACCCACGCTTGTTGTGTGTGGCGTGCGTCGCCTCAGGCATAATGGAGCGCGAGAGGAGCACGCATGAACGAGCGCATTTTGGTAGTTGATGACGAGAAGGCCATCGCCGACTTGGTTGGCATCTACCTTACAAAAGAGGGCTTTGATGTCCAGATTGCCTATAGCGGGGCCGATGCTGCCAAGGCGATTTTGGAGCAGGAGTTCGATCTGGCGCTGCTTGATGTCATGCTGCCCGATATCGATGGGTTTGAGCTGCTGCGTACGATCCGTTCCAGCCATACCTATCCCGTGATCATGCTGACGGCGCGCGATGCCCAGCAAGACAAGATCGGGGGCCTTTCGCTTGGCGCGGACGATTACGTGGTTAAGCCGTTCCGTCCGCTGGAGCTCATCGCGCGCGTGCACGCTCAGCTTCGCCGCTACACCAGCTACGGTAGCCGTGCACAGGCGGCCGAGTCGCCGACCATTCAGCTCGACGGCTTGGAGATCAACCGCGATGCTCGTTCCGTGACAGTGGACGGTTCACCGGTTCGCCTCACGCCCACCGAGTATTCAATCTTGCTGTATCTGGTCGAGCATCGCGGCAGCGTGGTGGCCGTGGAGGACCTGTTCCGCGCGGTGTGGAACGAGGACTTTATGCCCGGCTCCAACAATACGGTGATGGTGCATATTCGCCACTTGCGCGAAAAGATCGGCGACGACGCACAAAAGCCACGCTTTATCAAAAACGTCTGGGGCGTCGGCTACATCATCGAATAACGCTTTTCGCTTGTGAGGATCTTGATATGACAAAAGACGATAGGCAAGCGTTCGAGGTGCCCGATCGGCTCTTTGAATACGTGAGGTCGGTCGTCGACAACCGCGCGCTTGCAACGGTGCTGCTCTTTTTGCTGAGCCTGCTGCTGATTGGCATCGACAACATCGTCGGAATCTTGGCGGTGCTGCTTGTCGGCTTTTTGCTGATCGATCGATTTGAGATCGTGTGCCGCTGCGTGGTGATTGGCGGCGCCGCGTGGGCCATGACGTTGGCGATTGGCGCCATGGCGCTCGGCGGCATCGAAGGGCCGGTGCTGTTCGATGCCGGCTTTGTATTCAACATGCTTGGCTTTGTGCTGGCGCTTGCCGCGTGCGTGCTGTTCTTGTGTGGCCGCGCCCTGTACTACCAGGGCTACGAGCAGGGCGAGCAGCATGCCGATTGTGTGCTGGCCGCTCGTATTCAAGATCGCCTGATCGATCACCCCGACACCTGGGATAACATCGACGGCGACTTCTTGGAGGTCGAGGGCGCCCTTAACCGCGTGCGTGACCGTGAGCGCAAGGTGCAGCAAGCTCTGCGTGACGAGTCGCATCGCAAGGACGATTTGGTCACGTACTTGGCACATGACCTACGCACCCCGCTTGCCAGTGTGGTGGGCTATCTTTCGCTGCTGCAAGAGGCTCCCGAGCTGCCGGTTGAGCAACGTGCGCACTTTACGGGCGTGGCGCTCGACAAGGCGCACCGGCTCGATACGCTCATCGAAGAGTTCTTCGATATCACGCGCTTTGACTTCCACGATATCGTGCTCACGCGCGGCTATGTTGATCTGGGGTTGCTGCTGGCTCAGGTGACTGACGAGTTCTATCCCATCCTCAACGAGCAGCATAAGGAAGTCCAAGTTGATATTCGCGAGGACCTGACGGTGCTCGTGGATGGCGACAAGATGGCTCGCGTGTTCAACAACATCATGAAAAACGCTATTGCCTATAGCTATGAGGGCTCGACCATCACGATCGAGGCCAGACGCCGGGACGGCGGTGGCGTGCGCGTGCGCTTTACCAATCAGGGCGATCCCATCCCTGAGGCAAAGCTCAAGGTGATCTTTGAGAAGTTCTATCGCCTGGATGCGGCGCGTGCGACCAATCGCGGCGGCGCTGGACTGGGGCTTGCCATCGCCAAGGAGATCGTATGCGCGCACGGCGGTACCGTTGCATGTGAATCGACGCCCGAACACACGATATTCACCATCGAGCTGCCCGCCGCATAGCCAGTGTGCCCTTACAAACACTTGACAATGCGCTCACGTGCATATGAGCCGCGATTCCTACTATCGATACTGCTGAATTGATATTGATGTGGAGGTATGCGGTATGACGGCTGCTGCGGCTGTGGAGCCCACGGAGCTTGAAGAACTCATGAAAGCGCAGGCCGAGGCCGCGCACGAGCGCGAGGTTGGGGATGCGACTCGCCCCACGGCAGAGGATCTTGCCGCCTCGCCGACGCGAATCGATGTTGAGGGCCTCGACCTGTTCTATGGCGACCACCATGCGCTCAAGGACGTGAATATCAAGATCCGCGACAAGCAGATTACCTCGTTCATCGGGCCTTCGGGCTGCGGAAAGTCCACGTTGCTGCGCTGCTTTAACCGCATGAACGACGGCATCAAGGACTGCCGAATCGAGGGCAAGATTGCGCTCGATGGTCAAGATATCCTGGGCGACTACGACATCTGCCGCCTTCGCCAGCGCGTGGGCATGGTGTTCCAGCGCCCCAACCCGTTTCCCATGAGCATCTACGACAACGTCGCGTATGGTCCGCGCGGTATGGGTGTGCGCGATCGCGCTGCGCTGGATGAGCTGGTCGAGGACTCCCTTCGTCGCGCTGCGCTATGGGATGAGGTCAAGGACAAGCTCAAAGAGTCGGGTCTGGGTCTTTCGGGCGGCCAGCAGCAGCGTCTGTGCATCGCCCGCGCACTTGCCGTGCAGCCCGACATTCTGCTGATGGACGAGCCGACCTCGGCACTCGACCCCGTTTCGACGCTGGTGGTGGAGCAGCTTGCCTGCGAGCTCAAGGAGACCTGCACGCTCGTGGTCGTTACGCACAATATGCAGCAGGCGGCGCGTATCTCCGATTCGGTCGCATTCTTTTTGCTGGGTGAGCTGGTGGAGCACGCGCCCACCGCGCAACTCTTCAAGAATCCGACCGATCCGCGCACGGCGGATTATTTGACGGGCCGTTTTGGCTGATACCATCTAGTAAAGGTACCTTTAGGGTTAAGATGCGGTCATGCCGGCCGCAAAGGGGTTCAACATGATCTATTACGTCGAGGACGATGACAACATCAGGGATTTGACGGTCTATGCGTTGCGCAAGCAGGGAATCGAGGCCGAGGGCTTTTCGTGCGACGGTGAGTTTAAGGTTGCCGTGGCGCGACGGGTACCCGATGCCGTCCTGCTCGACATCATGCTGCCCGATACCGATGGCTTGGCGATTATGCGTCGCCTGCGTGCCGACCGCCTGACGGCGACGGTGCCCATCATGATGCTTACCGCCAAGGATACCGAGCTCGACAAGGTGATGGCGCTCGATGGCGGTGCCGACGATTACCTGACTAAGCCGTTTTCGCTCATGGAGCTCGCCAGCCGCTGCCGCGCACTGCTGCGTCGCGGCGGCATGGTCAAGCAGGCGAGCGATGTGCTCAGCGTGGGCGACATCGTGCTCTCGCCCGGCCATCGCGAGGTGACCGTTGCCGGCGAGCCGCTTAAGCTCACCCTGCGCGAGTTCGACCTGCTCGAGTACCTCATGCGCAAGCCCGGCGTGGTCTTTACCCGCGAGTCGTTGCTGCAGAGCGTGTGGGGCTGGGACTTCGACGGCGGTTCGCGCACCGTTGACGTGCACGTGCAGACGCTTCGCCAAAAACTGGGCGAGCATGCCGGCGCCATCGAGACCGTGCGCGGCGTGGGCTACCGCTTGGCCGAGCCTTCTGCCGGTGATGGTGCCGAAGGTGACGACACCGCGGCCACCGCATCGGAGGAGTAACCCGTGGTCTTCGCCCCCCAGGGAAAACATACGCTGTCGCACCGCGTTTTTGTGACGATCTTTGTCTGCGCCATGGCGGTTATCGTGGCGTTTACGGTGCTGGGTGCGTTCTTTGTGCAAAACACCTTGGCGGATGCCACGAGTGCCAACCTGGCGCAGGAAACCGAGCTCATTGCTGCCGCCCTCGATGAGCAGCAGGAGCCCATCCCGTTCTTGCGTAGCCTCGATCGCGAGGACTTGCGCATCACGCTGATTAACAAGGATGGATCGGTTGCCTACGACAACGAGGCGTCGCCTTCCACACTGCCCAACCATGGCGATCGCCCCGAGGTCATCGAGGCCTTTGAGAGTGGTTTGGGTTCCGCGGAGCGCGCAAGCTCTACGCTCGACGAGATTATGCTGTATCGCGCCGTCGCCCTTGATAACGGCCAGGTTGTCCGCTTGGCGCAGGCCCAGCCTGGCGTTGCGGCGATTTTGCTGTCGATGGTGGCGCCGATGCTGCTTATCGCAGCAGCGGGTGCGGTACTCTCGTTTTTTATGGCGCGCCGCGAGTCCCGTGCCATCATCGCGCCGTTGCAAGAGGTGGATTTGGACCACCCACGCCGTAGCTATGAGCACGCCTATGCCGAGATGGTCCCCATGCTTGAGCGTATCGAGTCGCAGCGCCAGGAACTCAAGCGCCAAATGGCGGTGCTGGCGGACAACGACCGTATGCGCCGCGAGTTCACGGCGAATATCACCCATGAGCTCAAGACGCCGCTTACGGCGATTTCGGGCTATGCCGAGCTCATCGCAAACGGCATGGTCGAGGGCGGGGACGACCTGCGCAACTTTGGCGGTCGCATCTATCGTGAGGCAGGCCGCTTGGCGGCGCTCGTCAACGACATCCTTACGCTGTCTAACTTGGACGAGGCCGAGCGTGCAACTGAGGGCGAGGCGGTGCCCATTGGGTCCACGGAGCCTATTGAGCTCTCGCGTGCCATCTACGCGGTTGAGCAGCGTCTTGAACAGGTCGCCCGTCAGGCGAATGTGACGATAAGTCATGAGACCAAGCCTGTGGTCATCGAAGGCGTGTCGCGCTTGATCGACGAGCTCATTTATAATCTGGCAAGCAACGCCATCCGCTACAATCGGCCCGGCGGTACGGTTACGCTGCAGTGCGGCACCAACGACGAAGGCCATCCGTTCCTCGCGGTCGCCGACACGGGAATCGGTATCGCGCCTGAAGAACAGGGCAAGGTATTTGAGCGGTTCTATCGCGTGGACAAGAGTAGGTCCAAGGCACGCGGCGGAACCGGCCTGGGGCTTGCCATTGTCAAGCATGCGGCCCTGTATCATCACGCCACGCTCGATTTGTCGAGCGCGTTGGGCGTGGGAACCACCATTACGGTGACGTTTCCCATACAGCAGGACGAGCCATTCGCATAGCGATACAACATAGATATTGATGCAGACGCCGCATTTGACTTTCGGGTGCGGCGTTGTTGTGCAATTTTACGATTGCTTCCGACATTTTTACAGGAGAGCCTGTTTCTTATGTATAGAGTTTGGTCTCGGTAAAAAGATGCGATAACATACGGACAGTTTTGTCAATCCGAACTGGGGAAATGAAAGGCAAGCTGCATGACCCTTCTCGAACTGTTCCAGCTGCTGAAGAAGCACCTTCAGCTGGTCATCACCCTTCCGGTGGTCTGCGCGATCGCCATGGGCATCGTGTCCTTCGTTGCGATGGACAACACCTATACCGCGACGACGAGCATGTACATTCTCGCCAAGACCGACGATAGCGGTCAGATGAGCTACAACGATCTCTCGGCGAGTCAGATGCTTTCCAACGATATCGCCACGCTGCTGGATAGCGATAGCGTTAAGAGCGGCGCCGCCAAGGAACTGGGCCTCACCGATCTGGATGACTACAAGGTGTCTGTTTCCTCCGAGACCACCACGCGTGTCATTACGCTTTCGGTTACCGGCACCGATGCCAAGGAGACGGCTAAGGTCGCAAAGGCCATGGCCAGCTCGGTGAGTACGGTCGCTCAGAACGTCGGCGCTGCCCAGAGCATCAACGTTATCGACGAGGCTAAGACCCCCGAAGCCCCCAGCGGTCCCAAGCGTATGCTGTACGTTGCTGTCGCGTTCCTCGCGGGCATCTTTATCGCAGTTGCCTATGTCGTTTTGGCAGACATGCTCAACACCCGCATCCGCGGTGCAGAAGAGGCAGAAGAGCTCCTGGGTATTCCCGTTGTTGGCCGAATTCCGGCTATGAAAGGTGGTAAATAGGCATGGCTAAGGCAAAGAACACCGATAAGCTCGTTGTACAGAATGCCGCCAAGACCCTTCTGGCCAACATCCGCTTTGCGAGTGTGGACGACCCCATTCGCACCATCACCGTTACCTCCTCGATTCCCAACGAGGGCAAGTCTACGGTTTCCATTAACCTTGCTCAGGCAATCGCCACGAGCGGCAAGTCCGTGCTCCTGGTCGAGGCCGATATGCGCCGCAGGTCCCTTTCCGATATGCTCGGCGTTCGTTCGCGCGGCGGACTCTATGCGGTTCTTTCCGAGCAGATCTCCATTGACCAGGCAATTGTCGAGACGGGTCAGAAGAACTTCTACTTCCTCGATGCCGAGCCGCATATTCCCAATCCTGCCGACATCATCATCTCTCACCGCTTTGCCAAGCTGGTAAAGGCACTGTCCGCCAAGTTCCAGTACGTCATCTTTGATGCTCCCCCGGTCGGCACTTTCATCGATGCTGCCGAGATCGCAAGTCTGACCGACGGTGCGCTTTTTGTCGTGCGTGAGGATTTCACCAAGCGCGAGGAGGCGCTCAACGCCATCGGTCAGCTTAAGAAGTCCGAGAAGGTCAAGCTCATCGGTACCGTTATGAACTACTGCGAGACCGAGACCAGCGAGTACTACTACTCCTACTACACCAAGGACGGTAAGAAGGTGAAGAAGGGCTCCGACGATCAGGGGACTTCCAAAAAGGGCATCTTCACCAACCGAGCAAACGTTTAGTTGATTAAGGCTGACCTATGCGTGACATTCATTGCCATATCTTGCCGGGTGTAGACGACGGCGCCGCCGATCTCGATGAGAGCTTGGCGATGCTCGAGGCTGCCAAGCGGGCCGGTGTAACCAGAATCGTTTGCACTCCTCACTGCCGTGATCCCTATTTTGATTACGACAAGATGTGGGATGCCTTTGAGCTGCTGCGTGATAACGCTGACGGTTTTCCGCTCCAGATGGGCTTCGAGGTCAACCATCGAAAGCTTGTTGAGCTTGGTATCGATGCTGCGGAGCACTTGCATTTCGATGGAACCAACGAGTTTCTGCTCGAGCTTTCGACGCATGCCGATGCGTATGCGTTTAGAGAGTACGAGAACACGATTTACGATTTGCAGTGCCGTGGTTACCAGGTGATTATCGCTCATCCTGAGCGCTATCGTGCGGTTCAAAAGGATGTAAGCGTGGCGGAGCGCCTGGTCGATATGGGCTGCAAGCTGCAGGCTTCGGCGGACTTTATTGCCGGCGGTCGCTTTGGTCGCGAGAAAAAGCCGGCACAGCGCCTGTTCGATCAGAACCTGTACAGCTTCATCGCGAGCGATGCCCATAACGTGGGTCATTACGACTGCCTGGCGAAGGCTCGCGCGAAGTTTAGCGTGCGTGGAGCCCATTTTCGCTAAAATCTGTCCCTAACGTTCGCATTGAATGAAGGGGCAGCCATGGATATCCAACTTAAGACGGGATGCTTTGATGACGCGGCGCTGGTGCGCCGCGTCGTTTTTATGGACGAGCAGGGCTACGAGAATGAGTTCGACGCTATCGACGAGGATCCGAACTGCATTCATGTGACGCTCTATGCAGACGGCGAGCTTGCCGGTTGCTCGCGCGTGTTTCCCGAAGAGCTTGAGCGCGTGGCAGATTCAGAGGCTCCGGTTTCGCCGGCGTGCGACTTGGACGAAGGCGTCGCAGCGGGGGAGACCTATATTATGGGGCGCGTGGCTGTGCTGCCGAGCATGCGCCGTCGCGGTCTGGCGAGCAAGATCGTCGAGGCCAGTGATGCCGCCGCGTGTGATGCCGGTGCCAAGCTCATAAAACTGCATGCGCAGGAATACGTGCTGCCACTCTATGCCAAGGCAGGTTACGCGCAGATCGCGCCGGTAGATTACGAGGATGAAGGTCAGCCCCACGCCTGGATGGCCAAGCGGGTCGAGGGTGGCAGATAGGGACGTTCCTTTTCTGCCGACAGTTGGGGACACTCCTTGGCAATTGGCGCATCGGAGCGCTTAGACATACAGTTTTTCGATTCCGTATGTATATATGCGCGCTAATGGGTTATAAAATCTAAGTCTGAACATAGCAGGTCTGCGATGCGGCTCGGGCGACCGGGCCGTTTTTGCGGACGGGGGTAGCGCGAAAGGACTGCACATGCGTCAATTTAAGACCGAGAGCAAAAAACTGCTCGACCTCATGATCAACTCCATCTACACCAATAAGGAAATCTTCCTGCGCGAGCTTATCTCTAACGCGAGCGACGCCGTCGACAAGCTCAACTTTAAGAGTCTGCAGGATCCGAGCGTCAAGATCGACCAGGGCGACCTGGCCATTCGCGTCTCCTTTGATAAAGACGCCCGCACCATTACCATCTCGGATAACGGCATTGGCATGACCGCCGAGGAGCTCGAGCGCAATCTGGGCACCATCGCCCATTCCGGCTCCGAGGAGTTTAAGACCGAGAACGCCGAGCAGCAGGGTTCGGATGTCGACATCATCGGCCAGTTTGGCGTGGGCTTCTACTCGGCTTTTATGGTCGCCAGCCATGTGAAGGTCGTCAGCCGCGCCTATGGCGAGGATGTCGCCCATGTGTGGGAATCCGACGGTCTTGAGGGCTACACCATCGAGGATGGAGAGCGCGCCGAGCACGGTACCGATGTCATTCTGACGCTGCGTGAGAACGAGAAGCTCGACGCCGATGGCGAGGCCGAGACCTACGATCGCTTCCTGACCGAGTGGGGCCTCAAGAGCCTGATTCAGCAGTACAGCAACTATGTGCGCTACCCGATTCAGATGATGGTGTCCAAGAGCCGCCAGAAACCCACGCCCGAGGACGCCGGCGACGATTACAAGCCCGAGTATGAGGACTACCAGGAGCTCGAGACCATCAACTCCATGACGCCGATTTGGAAAAAGCGCAGCTCCGATGTCGAGCAGAAGGACTACGACGAGTTCTACAAGTCCACGTTCCACGACTTTGACGATCCTGCGCGCACCATCAGCTTCCATGCCGAGGGCACGCTCGAGTATGACGCCCTGCTGTTTGTGCCGGGCCGCGCGCCGTTCGATCTGTACAGCAAGGATTACGAGAAGGGTCTGGCGCTCTACAGCTCCAATGTCCTGATCATGGAGAAGTGTGACGACCTGCTGCCCGACTACTACAACTTTGTCCGCGGCGTCGTGGATTCCGCCGACGTGTCGCTTAACATCTCGCGCGAGACGCTGCAGCAGAACCGTCAGCTCAAGGCCATTGCCAAGCGTGTGGAAAAGAAGATTACCGCCGACCTTGAGGATATGCGTGACAACGACCGCGAGGCCTACGAGAAGTTCTTTGAGAACTTTGGCCGCGGCCTTAAGTACGGCATCTACTCGAGCTATGGCATGAAGGCCGATGAGCTCGC
This sequence comes from Collinsella sp., assembly GCA_048189585.1. Lineage (GTDB taxonomy): Bacteria > Actinomycetota > Coriobacteriia > Coriobacteriales > Coriobacteriaceae > Collinsella. The sequence goes on from DBEZHA010000012.1 coordinate 23,487, forward strand.
CGACCTGTTGCTGTTCTGGTCTGCCAAGGAACAGAAGATGATTACCCTGGCCGAGTATGCCAAGGGCATGCCCGAGGATCAGAAGGCCATCTACTACGCCGCCGGTGACTCGCGTGAGCGCTTGGCCAAGATGCCCGTGGTAAAGGGCGTGCTCGACCGCGGCTATGATGTGCTGCTTCTGACGCAGGACGTGGATGAGTTCACGTTCCAGGCTATGCGTGAGTACGTTGCCGCCGATATGCCCAAGATTTACGAGGACGATGCTGCCCGCGAGGCTGCCGAGAAGGCTGTGGCCGACGGTGCCGAGCCCGAGGTCGAGGATCGTCATCTAGAGCTCAAGAACGTTGCGACCGGTGATCTTGACCTGGCGACCGAGGACGAGAAGAAGGAGGCCGAGGACGCCACCAAGGAGAACGAGGACCTCTTTAGCGCTATGAAGGAGGCGCTCGGTGACAAGGTCGAGAAAGTCGCCGTCTCCGCGCGCCTGACCGATGCCCCCGCTTGCATCACCACCGAGGGCCCACTTTCGCTCGAGATGGAGAAGGTGCTCCAGAAGGGACCCGAGGGCGCGCCCGACGGCATGCCCAAGAGCCAACGCGTGCTCGAGCTCAACGCCAAGCACCCGGTCTTTGACAAGCTTGTCGCTGCCCAGAAGGCAGGCGACGCCGACAAGATCAAGCAGTACTCCGGTCTGCTCTATGACCAGGCTCTGCTGGTCGAGGGCATCCTCCCCGAGGACCCCGTGGCCTTCGCGGCGGCTGTTTGCAACTTGATGTAGTTAGGTAGTTACGCGGTTTTACCAAACCGCGTAACAGCTCGACGCTGCCCTCAGTTCCGCCGTTCTAACGAACGGCGGACCAGTCGACGCTGCGCGGGCGCCAGAGCGACAACTTGTCATTCAAAGAGGACGGCATGACCAGAAGGTCTATGCCGTCCTCTTTTCATGCCAATTTGTTCGCTCTGGCGCCCGCTCGCTGGCATTGCCAAAACATCGACGTTGCCGTGGTCCTAAGTAGTCATTGGGGACGTTTTTGTTTGACTAGTCGTTTAAGAACGTCCCCGATGACTATTTGAATTGCTAATTTGTGCGGGTTGTGGTTTTGTGACCTGCTGAAATTTAGGATACTGTACATCTGTACGTTAACTCATCTTCGTAGTATATTGCTACCCGCAAAACTCAACACCATTGTGCTTTGAGACGTTAAAGCGCCTACGTACAATGGTTGTCGATAGTACGATTCGATTTAACGACAGGATGGATGGTCCAAGCGTGAGTCTCGGCAGCAAACTATCCAATGCAAAGGTGTCCTTTGCGATCTTTAAGCGCGACATTAAGCGACTGCTTGTGAACCCCGTCGCCTTGGTGGTTACCCTTGGCGTGTGCGTTATTCCCTCGCTGTATGCCTGGTACAACATCGTGGCCAACTGGGATCCGTACGGAAATACCCAGGGTATCAAGATTGCCATCGCCAACAACGATCGGGGCACCCAAAACGACCTGGTGGGCGATCTCAACGCGGGCGACCAGGTCGTCGATCAGCTCAAGGAGAACGATCAGCTGGGCTGGACCTTCGTCGATTCGGCGGCCGATGCCAAGGAGGGCGTCGAGAGTGGTGAGTACTATGCGGCCATCGTAATCCCCAAGAACTTCTCGGATAACCTGGTTTCGATGCTCGACGGCAACTACCATCAGCCCAAGCTTACGTACTACGTCAATGAGAAGAAGAGCGCCATTGCACCCAAGGTTACCGACACCGGTGCAAGTACCATCGAGAAGCAGATCAACTCGGAATTTGTCTCCACGGTGGGCGAGACCGTTGCCAGTATTGCCAAGGATGCCGGAGTCGATTTAAAGGACAAGGCAACCCAGACTCAGGATTCGTTGGCAAGTTCTGTCTCCGAGGCATCCGATACCTTGGGCGAGGTGCACGATTCGATTGGCGACATGAATGCCGCCATCGATAAGACGAGTGGCGCCATCGCCTCGGCCGATGCGGCACTTGCCGGCCTGCAGGGTCAGGCGCCGTCACTGACGCAGGCGATCTCTCAGGGTAACGACCTGCTGGGCGAAGCTCGCACCACGGCGGGCAACTCTATCGCCTCGCTCTCCAAGGCGCTCTCGGAAGGCAGCCTTGCGCTTACCAAGACGTCGGCCTCTGCGAACGCTGCCATCGGCAAGCTGACGGGCACGGTCACATCTACGACCACCCGTATCGACAACTCGCTCGAGTCTCTCCAAGCGACGATCGACCACAATAAGGCCGTTATCGGGCACTTAGAGATTCTCGCCAATGACACGTCGACAGGTTCCGAGGAAATTGACGCGCGCATTGTATCGACCATCGATTTGCTTCGAGAGCAGAATGAAAAGCTTCAGAGCATCAAGGACGGTCTGTCTGCGCAGTCGAGCGCCATGGCGAATGACGCCGCGGCTGTCTCGGGTGCCAGCGACGCTATCAATAACGCAATTCAGACCGGTGCGACCAACCTTGGCCAGGCCCAGACGGACCTGGGTCAAAACGCGCTGCCGAAGGCCTCGAGCGCGCTTGATTCCTTTGCCGCAGTCTCGGGTGATTTGACGGGTATCGTATCTGGCCTCACGCCCACGATTGCAAGCGCGCGCGGTACGCTTTCGCAGCTTAACGCTACGCTCGGCCAGGCCAAGACCACGCTGTCCCAGACCGATTCCTCGCTTGCCAAGGTCCAGGACAAGCTCGCAACCGCCGCCAACGACATCGCGGCGCTACAGACCTCCGAGTCCATGGGCGAGCTGGCCGACCTGATGGGCGTCGACGTCAATGACGTCGCAGACTTCATGGCATCTCCGGTTGAGCTCACGTCCAAGTCGATCTATCCGGTTAAGAGCTTCGGCTCGGGCATTGCCCCGTTCTATACCAACCTGGCGCTTTGGGTGGGCGGCTACGTGCTTATCGCCATCTACAAGCTCGAGGTCGATCGCGAAGGCATCGGCAGCTTTACCGCGCGTCAGGGCTACTTTGGCCGCTGGTTGCTCCTGGTGATCCTGGGCGCGTTGCAGGCCATCATCGTTACGGTAGGCGATCTGGTGATTGGCGTGCAGTGCGTCAGCCCGCTGCTGTTCGTGCTGGGCGGCATCGCCATTTCGTTCACCTACGTCAATATCATCTATGCGCTGTCCACCACGTTTAAGCATATCGGCAAGGCTATCGGCGTCATTCTCGTCATCGTGCAGATCCCGGGTTCGTCGGGCATGTACCCCATCGAGATGATGCCCGGCTTCTTCCAGTGGCTGCACCCGCTGCTGCCCTTTACCTACGGCATCAATCTGCTGCGTGAGACAGTCGGCGGCATGTATTCGTTCAACTACCTGTTTAACCTGTGCATTCTGGGCGTGTTCTTGATCGTGGCGCTCTTTATCGGCCTGCAGCTGCGTCCGCTGCTGCTCAACCTTAACCTGCTCTTTGATAAACAGCTCTCCACGACCGGTATGATGATTTGCGAGTCCAACGACCTGCCGCGCCAGCGCTACTCGCTGCGCACGGCCATGCGCGTCATGCTCGATTCCGATTCGTACCGTCGCGAACTGCTCGATCATGCGGTCGCCTTTGAACATCGCTACCCGTACTACATCAAGGGCGGTTTTGCCGCCGTGGTGGGCGTTCAGGTCCTGCTCTTTGTCCTGTCGACGGTTCTCGATATCGACAATAACGGCAAGATCATCCTGCTTGTCATTTGGATCATCTCGGTTATTGCCATCTGCGGCTGGCTTATCAATATCGAATATATCCGAGCGAGCCTCAATACCCAGATGCGCATCTCGGCGCTTTCGGATGAGGACCTGCGTCGCGAGATGCGCGAACACACGGCCGCCATTCCTGCCGCCCGCCACATGTTTGGCCTCAACGCCAGCGAGCGTGGTGCCAAGGACGGCGATCAGTCCACGGGCCGCTTGCCGCATATCGGCTCGCACCATAAATCTCAGGGCGGCGACAGCACAGCCACAAATGATGGAGATACCACCGCGCTTGGCAAGCACTCCAAAGGAGGTGAGGCATAAATGAAGAACATCCTGCATCTGTTTAAGCGCGATGTCCAAAACGTGTCTCGCTCCGTGATCGGCTTGGTTGTCGTGATGGGCCTCATTATCGTACCGTGTCTGTACGCGTGGTTTAACATCGCCGGCAGCTGGGATCCGTACGGCAACACCGGCAATCTTAAGATCGCCGTGGTCAACACCGATGAGGGCTACGAGAGCGATTTGATCCCCGTCGAGGTTAACGTGGGCGAAAACGTGACCGCCACCCTACGCGGCAACGAGAGCTTCGATTGGGTTGTGCTCAACAATCGCGAAAAGGCTATCGAGGGCGTTAAGTCGGGCGCGTACTATGCTGCCGTCGTTATCCCCAAAACGTTTAGCGCTGACATGATGACGCTTTTCTCGACCGACGTGAAACACGCCGATATCGAGTTTTACGAGAACCAGAAGGCCAACGCCATCGCGCAGATCGTGACCGAGAAGGGTTCGAGTGCCGTTCAGAGCCAGGTTAACGAGACCTTTACCGAGACCATTACGAGCATCGGTCTTAAGACGGTGTCCAGCCTGCTCGATTACATGAGCACCGACCAGGTCAGCAACTTTATCGTCAACCTGTCCTCGACGCTTGGCGATTCGATTGAGGACCTGCGAGACGTTCAGGCAAATGCTTCGTCGCTGGCGGGCATTTTGAGCTCTACGTCCGATTCGCTGACGTCGGCGAGCGGCATGCTCAAGCAGACCGGTGCCGTCGATGAGTCGACAAAGCAGCTCATGGAACATGCCAAAAGCGGCATCGATGATTCCAAAGAAGCGCTTAAGGCGGCAAACGATGCCATCGATGCCGCAATCGATGGAAGTGCGGGTTCGTTCGACAATGTGTCTGCCGAGCTCGCGAAGGCGTTCGACACCGCAAACCAGCATGTCGACCTTACGGTGTCCCAACTCAACGATGCCGCTGCGGCCCTCAATGCGCGCGCCAAGGATATCGATGCGATGGCCGATCAGCTCCGCAGCCTTGCCGACCAGGTGAGCGATGAGAATTTGAAGGACGGCCTCAAGTCCGCCGCGACGTCGCTGGGCAGAATCGCCGTTGAGCACCGCAACAATGCCAAGGATCTGGCGGCTACCGCGAAGTCTCTCTCCGATAGCATGGCCGAGGTCAACAACTCGCGTGCCGAGGTCGATCAGGCCATCGCTGATGCCAAGGCCGGCATCGCGGGTGCCAAATCCGATTACGATTCCACGTTCTCGGTTAAGGCCAAGGAGCTCAAGAAGACGGTTTCGGGCATTCTGGACTCGCTTGATGGCATCTCGGGCGACCTGGATAGCGCCGTAGGCGGCCTGACCGACGCATCCGGTTCGCTGGCAAAGGGCCTCTCCAAGGCTGCAAAGCTGGTCAACAAGGCTTCTGATCAGCTGGGCGAGGCGTCGGACAAGATCAGCGCGTTTAAGGACGAGCTCGACGGCGCCTTGATGTCGGATGACCTCGCTACGATCAAGACGATGATCGGCAATGATCCCGAGGGTCTGGCCGTGTCGCTTTCCGGCCCCGTCGCGCTCGATCGCAAGCCGGTCTATCCGATCCGCAACTACGGTTCGGCCATGGCACCGTTCTACACGATTCTGTCGCTCTGGGTCGGCTCGATCGTGCTGGCGGCCATGATGAAGGTCTCGGTTGACGACGAACTCATCAACGAGCTCATCCCCGTGCGCTTGCACGAGATCTACCTGGGCCGTTACCTGTTCTTTGGCGGTCTGGCCCTGCTGCAGGCAACGCTCGTGTGCGCGGGCGACATCCTGTTCTTTGGCATCCAGTGCGACAACCCGCTGCAGTTTGTGCTGGCGGGCTGGGTCGCGAGTCTCGTGTTCTCCAATATCGTCTACACGCTTACGGTGTCGTTTGGCGATATCGGCAAGGCGCTCGCCGTCGTGCTGCTGGTCATGCAGGTCGGCGGTTCGGGCGGCACGTTCCCCATCGAGATGACCGGCCCCGTGTTCCAGGCGATCTATCCGTTCCTGCCGTTTACCCATGGCATTAACGCCATGCATGCCGCCATGGCTGGCGCCTACCATATGGAGTACTGGGTTGAGCTGGGCATTCTGGCGAGCTATCTGATTCCGTCGCTGGCACTGGGCGTCGTCTTCCGCCGCCCGGTCATCAAAGCCAACGACTGGATCATCGAAAAACTGGAGTCAACCAAATTGATTTAGTTCAGCAACGTAAACGCCGTCGGAACATCGAGATCTTCCAACCCGATGCTTTAGCGTAGTGAATTGCACGGGCTGCTTGGTTGTTGCTACAGTAGCGGGGCGTGCCGGGGGTCCGGTGCGCCCTGCTTTTATTTGACCATGAGGCGGCACGCAGCCATGCGCGTGCGGACACCACGCCCAGATTGAGCGCGAGGATGCCCTATGGCCCAGCATGCCACTGACAATATCGAAATGATGCCCGATAGCCCTGTTGCTCGCGAGGACCTGGGCGCGGGCGGCACCTCCCGCGGCGCCGGCGCTCGCTCGCCGCTGTTCTGGAAAGTCCTGCTGCTTTCGGTGGCAGTCGTCTGGGGCTACTCCTTTACGACCATGAAGGACGCGCTCGACACCATTCCGGTGTTCGAACTGCTCTACGTGCGCTTTCTGCCTGCGGCGTTGGTCATGTTTTTCATCTTCCACAAGCGCATCATCGCGCACCTCAACGCCCGCAACCTTATCGTCGGACTTGGCATGGGCGCACTTATGTGGGCCGCCTACGCCCTGCAGACAGTCGGTCTGGCGCACACCACGGCGGGCAAGAATGCTTTTTTGACGGGCACGTATTGCATCGTTGTGCCGTTCGCGAGCTATTTTCTGAGCGGCGAAAAACTCACCCGCTATAACCTGGGCGCGGCGCTGCTGTGCTTGGCGGGCATTGGCTTGGTGGCGCTCGATAGCGTTGAATTCAACATCGGTGATGTCATTACGCTGGCGGGTGCGGTCTTTTTCGCCATCCAGATGGCGGTGACTGCCAAGTACGGTCGCAAAATGGACATCAACGTCATCACGTTTTGGATGTTTGTGGGCAACGGCGTGCTGAGCCTGGCAACGTCGCTGCTATTCGAGACCCAAGCGCCTCTGTCCGTGTGGACGCCGAGCTTTATCAGCGCGATGGCGTTTCTCTCGGTTGGTTGCACATGCGCGGCTCTGCTCATCCAAAACGTCGGCTTGGCGCATGTCTCGGCCTCGACGGGCTCACTGCTCCTTTCGATGGAGTCGCCTTCGGGCATGCTGTTCTCGGTGCTGCTGATGGGGGAGGCGCTCACCTCGCGCCTGCTCGCCGGCTTCGCGCTCATCTTTCTTTCGATTATCTTGAGCGAGACGCATTTCGATTTCTTGCGCCGAAAATCACACCCGCAATTGTAAACAACTTGTTGCGCCGCCCTCCCAGGGCGGCATTTTTATGTCATGCCCTTACAGTTGTACCTTGCACTTTACGCTATCAAAGTGCGTGCTGCAAAAACGTTACTGGAGGGCTTCTATGGCATCAGCTCTGTCCGATTTTCAACCGCAACCAGCGCCCCAGGCCACCGCGGCGGCGCAGGCCGCTATCGGTGACGGTCTTGTCGCAGAAGCTCAGGCTTTTGCAGACGAGCTCGCTGCATGGCGACACGATCTACACCAGATGCCCGAGCTGGGTAACAATCTTCCGCAGACGTCTGCCTATATCCAGGCACGTCTGGACGAGATGGACATCCCCCATACCACGCTAGTCGACGGTTCCTGCGTCGTTGGCCTGATCGGTGCCGGTGCGGCCGCTCAGGGCAATGGCACGTGCAAGGACGAGCAGGCCGGAACGGTCGTCATGCTCCGAGGCGATATGGATGCCCTTCCCGTTGTCGAGGAATCCGGCGAGCCCTTTGCATCCACCAATGGCTGCATGCATGCTTGCGGTCACGATATGCACGCGACGGCGCTGCTTGGTGCGGCGCGCTTGCTCAAGGCCCGCGAGGCCGAGCTTGTCGACGCCAACGCTACCGTCAAACTGCTGTTCCAGCCGGGCGAGGAGACCTTTGAGGGGGCACGCGCTGCCATCGCCGACGGCTTGCTCGAGAACCCGCGTCCTCAGGCGGCTTTTGCCATGCATGTTAACAGCCAATCGCCGCTCGGCCTGGTGCTCTATGGGAGCCCGGCGCTTTCGGGCGTGTACGGTTTCCGCATCACGCTGCAGGGCAAGGGCGGACATGGCTCGAGCCCCGAGATCTGCATCGACCCCATCACGGCCGGCGTCCATGTGCACCTGGCGCTTCAGGAGCTCATTGCTCGCGAAGTGCCGGCGGCCAAGGAGGTCGCACTGACCGTGGGTAAGTTTGCCGGTGGCCAAGCGGCCAACGTCATTCCCGACACCTGCGTGCTCGAGGGAACGCTGCGCGGCTTTGATGTTGAGCTCATGGCTCACCTAAAGACCCGCATCGCGGAGGTCGTTAACGGCGTTGCCACGACCTATCGTACGCCGGCGACCATCGAGACACTTTCGGATGTTCCGCCGCTTGTACTCGACAGCGATATGACTCAGGCGTCGCTTGGCTACGTGGGCGCAGTGCTGCCCAAGGCGGCTTTCTTGCCGCTTTTCCATGCCATGGCGAGTGAAGACTTCGCGCTTATCTCGAGCGAGATTCCGAGTGCGTACTTTACCGTGGGCGCGGCCGTAACCGACACGGACGAACACTTTGCCCAGCACCATCCCAAGGCACGTTTTAACGATGCCGAGCTTCCCCTCGGTGCCGCGGCCTATACCGCCGTCGCTTTGGGCTATATCGCCGACCACCGGTAGCACCCAACCTTGCCTTTCAAGCCTGCGGGCATGGCCGTAAGGCCTATGCCCTTGTCTTTCAAGGCAATCTTGGGTGCTACCGGCGCCCGGCGCCGGCTATTCGTTTGTTAAATAAGGAGCAGTATGCCCCAGCAGCGTAAGTTCTTCCCCGGCTGGCTCGTGGTGGCCTCCGGCTTCGTGATCATGGCCACGTGCTACACGATTTTCGTCAACTGCATGAGCATGTTCCAGCTGCTGATCGTCAGCAACCTCGGGATTACGCTTGCCCAGTACAACGTCTCCAATGCGATCTCTACCGTGGTGAGCGTTATCGGATCGCTTGTCATTGGCCATGTTGCCGATAAAGTAAGCGGTCGCGTTTTGGGCTCCCTAACCGTTATCGCCACCTCGGCGGTGCTCGCGGGCATGAGCTTTGTGGGTGAGCTGTGGCAGCTCTACGTGCTCTTTGCCGTTTCGGGCTGCTTCGCTGTGGCCTCGACCCGTCTGCTCATTAGCCTTGTGACCGCCAACTGGTTTACCGCTAAACGCGGCCTTGCCATTTCCATCGCACTTTCGGGCTCGGGCTTTGGCGGCGCTATTCTGCCTCCCATCGTGAGCTCGCTTATCGTGAGTGTGGGCTGGCGCTCTGCGTTCCTGGTACTCGCTGCCGTCTGCATGGTGGCGGCACTGCCCATCATGGCCTACTCCTTCCGCACTAAGCCTTCCGAGATCGGCCTTAAGCCGCTCGGCGAGAACCCGGGCGATCCGTCCGTCTCGACGGCTGGCGACAAGGACGAGCACACGGCGCCCGAGGTTAGCGTCGGCTGGTCTCGCATCAAGAAGAGCCCGGCGTTTTGGCTGCTTGTCGTCGCCTTCCTCTTTATGGGTCTCGTTAACGGCGCCATCTTGCCCAACCAAGTCACCAACATGACGAGCGTTACCGTCAACGCGCCAAGATCGTCACGGGCGGTCATGATCCCATGTGGGCGGGCACTGTGCTTTCGGCCTATATGGTCACCGTCGTTATCGCCAAGATTTCGCTCGGTGCGATTTATGACCGCTTTGGCCTGCGCTTTGGCAATATCCTTGGCTCCGTTGCGTGCATTATCGCCTGCGTGGCGCTGTGCTTCCCGACGACGGACCTCGGTCCTATTGTCGCCGCTGTGAGCTTTGGTATCGGAACGTGTATGGGCACCATCACGCCTACCATCGCCGCGTCCAAGCAGTTTGGCATGGCCGACCTCGGCAAGGTCACGGGCGCCATCACCTCGCTCGAGATGGTCGGCGGCACCGTGGGCGCCATTGTCTCGGGCGTGCTGTTCGACGCCACGGGCTCCTTTGCGAGCACTTGGATCGTGTGCTTGGCGTGCTCCGTGGTCATGCTCGTGTTCCTGCTGGTATCCGAGCCCATCGCCGCCAAGCTGCGCGCGAGCGTGGCGGGGGAGTGGGCGTCCGTCGCTCTTTTCTGTTCGTCCCGTTCTGTCCGTGGCCGCCTTGGAAGCCGAATGGATGCTCGTACCATCATTCGGTTTCCAAGGCGGCCACGGGCCTACGAAATGATCCCTATTCCTCCGTCCCCAAGGGATCACGTGATCCGAAGGGGACGGAGGAAAAGGGATCACAAACAGCGGCGGCGCGTCTGGCCGAACGAGTCCCCATACCCTCGTTCGGTCAGACGCGCCGCCGCTGTTTGTATTTGTGCCGTATAATAACCGTTACCTATGACGCGATACAAAAGAAAGGTGTTTGCCCATGCAGGCACAGAAGGCGGAGGGAACCCGCGACCTTATCGGCGCCGAGATGCGCGCCTGGCAAAAGATGCAGCAGATTGCGGCCGGCGTGTTCGAGCCGTTTGGTTTTAAACCCATCGAGACGCCCGCGATCGAGCAGGTGGACGTGTTTGTCCACGGTATCGGCCAGTCGACCGACGTCGTGCGCAAGGAAATGTTCCGCGTGTTCAGCGGTGCCAACCTGGAGCGCGTCTTTACCGAGGGCACCGACACCAAACTCAAGCCCAAGCAGCGCCTGGCGCTTCGCCCCGAGGGCACGGCCGGCGTGGTGCGCGCTGTCGTCGAGAACAATCTGGTGCCCCAGGGCTCCACGCCGTTTAAGGCGTACTACGCCGAGGCCATGTTCCGCGGCGAGCGTCCCCAGAAGGGCCGCCTGCGCCAGTTCCACCAGGTGGGCATCGAGTGGCTCGGCGCTCCCGATCCGGCGGCAGACGCCGAGTGCATCATCATGCTCATGGAGTTTTACAAGCGCCTGGGCTTCGATCTTTCCAAGCTTCGTCTGCTCATTAACTCGATGGGCGACGCTCAGTGCCGTCCGGCTTACCGCGAGCAAGTCAAGCAGTTTATCCTCGATCACGCAGACGAGATGTGCGATGAGTGCCGCGAGCGCGCCGAGCTCAACCCGCTGCGTGCCTTTGACTGCAAGAACGACCACTGCCGCGAGATCATGGCCGAGGCTCCGCTGATGGGTGACAACCTGTGCGATGAGTGCCGCGAGCACTACGAGCAAGTCAAGCGCTATCTGGATGCCGCCGGTATCGAGTATGTCGAGGATCCCACCTTGGTGCGCGGCCTGGACTACTACACCCGTACTGTCTTTGAGGTCGAGGCCCCTGGCGCCGGCGTCGGCTCCATCGGCGGCGGCGGACGCTACGATGGCCTCGTCGAGCTCGAGGGCGGCAAGCCCACGGCAGGCGTCGGCTTCGCCGTCGGTTTTGAGCGCGCCCTGCTGGCCCTGCAGGCCTTTGGCAGCGACCTGGGTGCCGAGGAGGTCCCGTGCGTCTACGTCGCCAATGCCGGCAAGGAGCTGCGTCAGAACGTCTTTACCATTACGCAGCAGCTTCGCGCCGCAGGGATTGTGACCGAGGCCGACTATCAGGGCCGTTCGCTCAAGGCCCAGTTTAAGCAGGCCGATAAGGTAGGCGCCAAGCTCATCCTGGTCCTGGGCGGCGACGAGCTTGCCGCCGGCAAGGTCAAGGTGCGCGACATGCAGAGCCATGACGAGGTTCTCGTCGATCTGGCCAACGTCGTCGAGGCGGTTCGCGAGCGTCTGTAGCGCATGATTTTTGAGCTGCGGACCCGCTAACATGTCCCGCTCGCGACGAGCTATTGTTACGGGGGTGTTTCGCATTTATGCGGAATGCCCTCGCTTGCATATGCCGCCCACCGAGAAATACGACCATTTGGGGCAAAAACCCTTGCAATGCAGAAAATACTTTTGTGTGGTAAAGCGCAATCAGTGTCGAAAGTATTTCTCAAGCGCCTATAATGAATACCGCATGTTACGTGCATAGAAGGAGGAATGGGAGGAAACGTGGCTGAGAACCTAAGCAACCAGTCTGTACCCGAAGCCGCGGCGCGCGTCGCTGCCGTGGTCAACCGCCTCGTTAACCGAATCGGCTCGAATGCCGAGTCCAGGGAGCGTCTCGCCGAGATCGAGATCCCCGAGGAGCTGCGCGATAATCTGGCGCTGTTCCTGCGCCTGGAACGTCGTGTGCTTAGCGAGTATGATCCCGAGATCGCGGACCTGTTCGACAAGATTTTGACAGCCGAGATTGTGGTCAATGCTGGCAACCCCGGTAGCCGCGCTGCCGACGAGTCCGTTGACGAACAGGGCGTGCCCACTGCCGACGAGCCCACCGCCGTGGCGTTTCGCGAAGTCGTCGATTTGATTGACAGCCTGCCGCTTGATAAGCAGCAGGTCATCGTTCGCGCCTTTACGAGCTTCTTCCACTTGGCAAACCTGTCGGAGGAGAACTACCGTGTGGCGCAGCTGCGCGAGCGCGAGGCCGGCGCATCGACCGATACCGAGGTCGATCCCGCCAACGAACTCACCGTCGCCTATCACCAGTTGGTAAACGAGATGGGCGTCGAGGGTGCCAATGAGCTGCTCGGCAAGCTCGAGTTCCACCCTGTCTTTACCGCACATCCCACCGAGGCCCGTCGTAAGGCCGTCGAGGGCAAGATTCGCCGTATCTCCAACCTGCTGGAGGAGCGTCCGCGTTTGGGCGGCTCCGACCTGGTGGAGAACGAGCGCCATATGCTGCAGGAGATCGACGCCCTGGTGCGTACGAGCCCCATCGCGCTCAAGAAGCCCACGCCGGTCGAGGAAGCCGATACCATCATCGACATCTTCGATAACACGCTGTTCGACGTTATCCCCGTCATCTACCGTCGTTTTGACGACTGGGTGCTGGGCGACAAGGCCGGTACCGTGCCGCCGCTGTGCCCGGCGTTCTTCCATCCCGGCAGCTGGATCGGCTCCGACCGCGACGGCAACCCCAACGTCACCGCCAAGGTGAGCCGCGAAGTCGCCGCCAAGTACTTCACTCACATGGTGCTCAAGCTCGAGGACAAGTGCCGCCGCATCGGCCACAACCTCACGCTCGAGGCCACCTACAGCAAGCCTTCTGCCGAGCTCATTAACCTGTGGAACCATCAGGTCGAGATGAGCCCTCGTTACACGGCCCGCGCCGAGCTGATCTCCGAGCACGAGCCGCATCGCGCCGTCATGCTCGTCATGGCCGACCGCCTGAACGCCACCGTGCGCCGCATCACCGACACCATGTACCACAGCGCCGACGAGTTCCTGGATGACCTGCGCGTCGTCCAGCGTTCGCTTGCTGCCTGCGGTGCCGTCCGTGCCGCCTACGGTCCGGTCCAAACCATCATCTGGCAGGTCGAGTCCTTCGGCTTCCATATGGTCGAGATGGAGTTCCGTCAGCACTCCGTGGTGCACGCCCGCGCCCTCAAGGATATCCACGAGAACGGTATCCATGGTGACCTGCAGCCCATGACGCGCGAGGTCATCGACACCTTCCGTGCCATCGGTTCCATCCAAAAGCGCTACGGCAAGAAGATGGCACACCGCTACATCATCTCGTTTACCAAGAGTGCCCAGCATGTGGCCGACGTCTTTGAGCTGGCCCACCTGTCCTTCGCACACGAGGAAGACGTTCCCGAGCTCGACGTGATCCCGCTGTTCGAGCAGCTCGAGGACCTCGAGGGCTGCGTTGACGTGCTCGACCAGATGCTTACGCTGCCCGTGGTGCAAAAGCGCCTTGCCCAGACCAACCGCCGCATGGAGGTCATGCTGGGCTATTCCGACTCTTCCAAGGATGCCGGTCCTACCACGGCCATGCTCGCGCTGCACTCCGCGCAGGAGCGCATCGCCAAGTGGGCAGAGAAGAACGATATCGACCTGGTGCTCATGCACGGTCGCGGCGGTGCCGTGGGCCGTGGCGGCGGCCCGGCCAACAAGGCCGTGCTGGCGCAGCCCAAGGGTTCGGTCAACTGCTTCTTTAAGCTCACCGAGCAGGGCGAAGTCATCTTTGCCCGTTACGGCAACCGCACGCTGGCTCAGCGCCATGTTGAGTCCGTTGCCGCCGCAACGCTTTTGCAGTCGGCCCCGAGTGTCGAGAAGACCAACACCGAGACCACGCAGAAGTTCTGGGATATGGCCGAGAAGCTCAACACTGCAAGCCACGAACGCTATCTGGACCTGCTGAACACCGAGGACTTTACACCGTGGTTCTCGACCGTGACGCCGCTGACCGAGGTCGGTCTGCTGCCGATCGGCTCGCGTCCCGCCAAGCGCGGTCTGGGCGCCAAGTCGCTCGATGACCTGCGTACCATCCCGTGGATCTTCAGCTGGAGCCAGGCGCGCATTAACCTGGCCGCTTGGTACGGTCTGGGCACCGCCTGCGAGCAGCTTGGCGATCTTGACCAGCTCAAGGCTGCCTACCAGGAGTGGCCGTTCTTCCGCACCTTTATCGACAACATCGAGATGTCGATCGCCAAGACCGACCAGCGCATCGCCAAGATGTATCTGCACCTGGGCGATCGCCAGGATCTGTCCGAGAAGGTCTTTACCGAGATGCAGCTCACGCGTAAGTGGGTCCTTGCCATCGTCGGTGACGAGTGGCCGCTGCAGCGCCGTCGCGTGCTCGGCTGCGCCGTCCGTGTACGTAACCCCTACGTCGACGCCCTGTCCATCGCCCAGGTCCGCGCCCTTCGCGAGGTGCGTATGAACCAGGACGAGATGGCCGAGGAGAAGAAGGCCGAGTACATGAGCCTGATTCTTTCGACTGTGACCGGCGTCTCGGCAGGACTGCAGAACACGGGGTAATCGATAGCCCTGTGGCTCTCACCGGGACCCGACGGGTTTCCCTCTGAATGCGTCCTCGCACTTGAAGCCCCCTTATCCTGCTCCTTCGGAGCTGCGGATAAGGGGGCTTCGTGCTGCGGAATGCATTCAGAGGGAAATCCGTCGGGTCCCTTCGTCCTCGGTCTTCTGGGATTAAAGCTGAAGGGAATAAGGCGCGCTTTGCGCCTTACAGCTGTAGCGGCCGCGGTCCCGTTTGGGATCGCGACCGTTTTGTTGTGGGTCAAATATGAACGTTGTGTTAATGAGTCGGTGGACGGTGGTGTTTTTCGGTGAGCGGCGTATCCTTCCAACGGTTTATCTAGTGTGTCAGTTGAAAGGAAGAGGGCGCTCGTCATTGTTTGAATGTGAACTGCCGTTTGACCACAAGACGTTGCATCTGGAGCTCGAGGATAAGAACTTCGCGGGTGTGATGGAAGGTCATCAAAACGAGTTTAAGACTACAAAATCGCAGGAAGAGCTGGTAGAGGAGTCGCTTGCCAACCCTTATGGTTCGCCTTCGCTCGAGGAGCTTTGTGCTGGCAAGAAGGATATCGTCATTATTAGCTCCGATCATACGCGCCCCGTTCCCTCGCGTGTGACGATGCCTATTCTGCTGCATCACATCCATTCCGCTGCGCCCGAGGCTCGCGTGCGTATTTTGGTTGCTACGGGTATGCATCGTCCGTCGACGCACGAGGAGCTCGTCAACAAGTACGGCGAGGAGATCGTTGCCAACGAGGAAATCGTTATGCACGTCGCGACTGACGACAGCATGATGAAAAAGATCGGCACCCTGCCTTCTGGTGGCGAGTGCATCATCAACAAGATTGCTGCCGATTGCGATCTGCTGCTTGCCGAGGGCTTTATTGAGCCGCACTTCTTTGCCGGTTTCTCTGGTAGCCGCAAGTCCGTCCTGCCTGGCATCGCCAGCTACAAGACCATCATGTACAACCACAATGGTCAGTTTGTGAACGATTCCCATTCGCGTGCCGGCAACCTGTGCCACAACCACGTGAGCGAGGACATGTTTGCCGCTGCCGAGATGGCTCACCTTGCCTTTGTGCTCAACGTGGTGCTCAACGGCAAGCACGAGGTCATCGGCTCCTTTGCCGGCGACATCCACAAGGCGCACGAGGCTGGCTGCGAGTTCGTGAAGAGCCTTGCCGGTGTTGAGCCCGTCGAGTGCGAGATTGCCATCACCACCAACGGCGGCTACCCGCTCGACCAGAACATCTATCAGGCCGTGAAGGGCATGTGCTCTGCCGAGGCTACGCTTCCCGAGGGCGGCGTGATCATCGACGTCGCCGGCTGTGCCGACGGTCACGGTGGCGAGGGCTTCTATCACAACATCGCCGACAACGATCCGGCGGAGTTTGAGCGTGCCTGCATCGACCGTCCTAAGGACGAGACCCTGCCCGACCAGTGGACGAGCCAGATCTTTGCCCGCATCCTGGCGCATCACCCTGTGATCATGGTCACCGACCTGTGCGATCACCAGATGATCAAGGATATGCACATGACGCCGGTCAACACCCTCGATGAGGCGCTCAAGCTCGCCTTTGAGATGAAGGGTGCCGATGCCAAGGTGGCCGTCATTCCCGATGGCCTGGGCGTTGTCGTCGCACAGCACTAGTACGCGGCCTAAACGAATCGTTTATAACCGACAAGAAAGATAAGGTTTTATGCTTACCAAACTCCTCTGCGAATTCGGCGCAACGGCCCTCATGATCATCTTTGGCGTGGGCGTGCACTGCGATACCGTGCTTAAGGGCACCAAGTATCAGGGCTCCGGCCACATGTTTGCCATCACCACCTGGTCTTTTGGCATCTCGGTCGCCTTGTTTATCTTTGGCGGCGCCGTGTGCATGAACCCCGCCATGGTGCTTGCCCAGTGCATCGTGGGCCTGGTGCCGTGGAGCAGCTGCATCCCCTTCATGATTGCCGATATGCTCGGCGGCTTTGTGGGCGCCGTGATCGCGTGGTTGATGTATGCCGATGAGTTCAAGGCTTCCGACGGCGTCGTCGACCCTATTGCCCAGCGCAATATCTTCTCGACCAACCCCACCACCGAGGGCACCAACTATGCCCGCAACTTCTTCTGCGAGGCTATCTGCACCTTTGTGTTCATCAGCGCCATCCTGGCTACCGCTAGCCGTGCCGGCGAGAACGTTTTGATGCTCGCTATCTGCGTCGGTCTGATCGTTTGGGCTGTTGGCATGGGCATGGGCGGCATCACCGGCTTCGCCATGAACCAGGCTCGTGACCTTGGTCCTCGCATGGCCTATCAGGTGCTGCCGATTAAGAACAAGGCTGACAACAACTGGAAGTACGGCCTGCTTGTTCCTGGCATCGCTCCGTTTGTCGGTGCTATTGTGGCCGCGCTGTTTGTGCATGGTTTCTTGGGCATGTTCTAGTCAAAGGACGGCTCTATAAGGTCCGGGCTCGGTAGGGGTTAACTTTCCAACGCGTCCTCTGACATGCAAAAAGGCTCGCTGCGCACTTCGTGCGGCGAGCCTTTTTGCGTCCTGCGGAGTGCGTTGGAAAGTTAACCCCTACCGAGCCCTGGGCATTCTTGGCTGTGTTCGAACAAGCAACCCAACATATATATCTGAAATATCTGAATTTGGATGTGGTGGGCGCTTGGCTGTTGGGTGCTTTGAAATGCAAGCGGTACTTTGGGAAGGGGCGACGCCTTGGGATGGGATGGGGCGTTTAGTTGAAGAGGGGTTTTATGGCTGAGAGGTAGTCTTTGGCTACGTCGGCTTTGTCTGCTTGGAAGTTATGCCAGGCCCACCATTGGACCATTCCTACGAAGCTTGAGGCTATGTGGTGTAGTAAGAAACTGCGGTCCATGGTGCCAGCGGGGCCTGTGGAGTCGGCGGGGACGGTTTCGGCTGCTCGTGACATGATGGTCTTGCGTAAGCAGTCGGCGAAGACGCGGGAGCCGGCGCCGGCTACGAGGGCTCGAACGCCCTGGCGGCGCTCCCAGAGGTTGTTGAGGATATGCTCGACCTGCACGAGTGGGTCGTCGAGCGGTGTGCCATCGTCGTCGAGGGCGTGGGTACAGATGTCGCTCACGAGCTCGGACAGTAGGTCGTCTTTGCTCTTAAAGAGGCCGTAGAATGTCGCGCGGCCTACGTGAGCGCGCGCGATGATGTCGCCGACGGTAATCTTGCCGTAGTCCACTTCGCGTAGCAGCTCGGAGAACGCCGCAACGATGGCAGCGCGGCTTTTTTCTTTGCGGGCATCCATGGCTATGCATCCACGTGAACGAGCAGACAACGGAGCGTGCCGGAGCAACCCTCGTAGGGGCGCTTACCGGCGCCGTAGCCGACGGCCTCGATGCGGTAGCGGGCCGGTAGGTGCTCGGACGTGCGCAGTGCGGCGACGATGGCGGCGCCCGTGGGCGTCACGAGCTCGCCGGCGACCGGTGCGGGCGTGAGGGCGATATTGCCTGCTTGGCATAGGTTGACGACGGCGGGCACCGGGATGGGCATAAGGCCGTGGGCACAGTGGATGGTGCCGTGACCCTCGGAGAGCGACTCGACGACAATGTCCTCGATACCCAGGTCATCGAGACAGATGGCGACCGAGCAGATGTCGACGATGGAGTCGATGGCGCCTACCTCGTGGAACATGACGGTCTCGGGCGTTTTGCCGTGGGCCTTGGCCTCGGCGGCGGCGAGCGCGGTAAAGATGGCGAGCGCGCGGCGCTTGGCGCCATCGCTTAACTGCGAGCCATCGATGATGGCGGCGACATCCGCCAAAGAACGGTGGTGATGGTGGTGGGTGTGGTGATGATCTTCGTGCTCATGGGCGTGGCCCTCATGGTCGTGCTCATGGCAGTGCTCGTGTTCGTGCCCGCCATGATCATGATGGTGATGCTCATGCCCGTGCTCGTGCTCGTGCTCGTGCGTGTGCTCGACAGCTGTTTCGTTGCCGTAGAGCCAGGCCATATCGTGGTCGTGGTTCTCGAGTCCCTCTGCAAGCTGGACGTCGAAATCGCAGGCGTCGATGCCATGCTTGTTTGCACGCGTGACGGCGATCGTAAAGCCGTCGACCGGCAGTGTGGCGAGCTGTTCGCGCAGGTGCTCCTCGCTGGCGCCCAGATCGAGCAGGGCCGCGACGGTCATATCGCCGCTGATGCCTGAGGTGCCGTCGATGATAAGCGTGTGCTGATGATTGGACATGGAATGCTCCTTAGCGGGCGCGGGGTGTGCCGGCGCTCAGATGATTGATAAGACTTGCCTGGTAGGCGGCGCCAAAGCCGTTGTCGATATTGACGACCGAAACGCCGCTGGCACAGGAGTTGAGCATGGCGAGCAGTGCAGCTACGCCACCAAAACTTGCGCCGTAGCCAACGCTGGTGGGAACGGCGATGACCGGACAGCTCACCAGACCGCCGATAACGCTCGCCAGCGCGCCCTCCATGCCGGCGATGGCGATGACCACCTGCGCCTGGGCAAGTTCCTCGGCATGCGCGAGCAGGCGGTGCAGGCCGGCGACACCTACGTCGTAGAGGCGGTCGACCTCGTTGCCATAGAACTCGGCCGTCAACGCGGCTTCTTCGGCGACGGGTAAGTCGCTCGTGCCGGCGCAGGCGACGACGATGCGTCCGTTGCCGGTAGGGGAGGGCTTGCCGCCCACGAGGGCGAGCTGTGCGTCCGGGACATATCCCAGGTCGATGCCGTTGTCGAGGAGCTCCGAGGTACGGGCTGCTTTTTCGGCATCCAGGCGCGTGACCAGGATGCGCTCCTGGCCGGCATCGCGCAGCGCTTCGATAATGGCGGCAATTTGCTCGGCGGTTTTACCGGCACCGTAGACAACCTCGCCGGCTCCCTGGCGCACTCCGCGCGAAAGATCGAGCCGTGCAAAACCCAGATCGGCGGTTGGCGCCGTTTGGATGCGCGTGAGGGCGACTGCCGGGGTGACTGTTCCGCCGGCAACATCGCTCAGCAATTGCTCAAGATCTTGCTTATCCATATATGTTCCCTTCGACGGCGCAAAGTCTAGCACTCAAAGGGTATGTTTCCGAACACTAAGACAAAATTGTTCGGAAACTATAGGACAGACTGATTCAATTGTTAGACGGATCGGCTAGTCACGCAGGATGATGTCCATGGCGAGCATCAGGTTGCGCTCGTCGATGGCAAACGGGGCGGCTTCGCGCGTCTTGGGCTTGGCGCAAAACGCGATGCCCGTGCCCGCAGCCTGAATCATGGGGATGTCGTTGGCGCCGTCGCCGATTGCCACGGTATGGGCCATGTCGACACCGCACTCAACTGCCCAATCCAGCAGCTGGATGAGCTTGGACTCCTTGGTCACAATGTCGGCAGCCAACTTACCGGTGAGCTTGCCGTCCACGACCTCCAGGCGGTTAGCGAGGCAAAAGTCGATACCCGCGGCAGCCACGATCTTGTCAGCGACCTCGTGGAAGCCGCCGCTTACCACGCCGACCCTCCAGCCCTTGCTGTGCGCCGAGCGCACAAGCTCCAGCGCGCCGGGGGTAAACGTCACGCGCTCAAACGTGCGCTCGAACACGCTCTCGTCCAGGCCGGCGAGCAGCCCCACGCGCTTCTCGAGCGCTTGCTTAAAGTCCAGCTCGCCGCGCATAGCGCGCTCGGTGATTTGCGCAACTTGCTCGCCTACGCCGGCCTCCTCGCCCAACAGGTCGATGACCTCCTGGTTGATGAGTGTGGAGTCGATATCCATAACGATGAGGCGTGCAGTCATGGCGGGCCTTTCCGAGTGCAGTTGTATTGGGGCACATTGTCGCACGTGGCGCGCCTTGGCGACGGCCACGGTGCGTCAATTGTTTCGTCTCCGTCAAGTCTTTGGGCAAGAGTTACTTTTCCGCGGCACATCGACACAGGTGCGATAAGATAGAACGCCATGTCTGGCTGCGCGGTTTACGCAGGCTGGGCAAATCTGTACGACGCCGCCCGGAACGACACGGGGCGGCACAGATCCATAAAGGAGGATCACTGGTATGAGCCAGACCCGTCCCATCGACGAGCATTCCATGCACACCCGTACCTGCGGCGAGCTTCGCCGCGAGAACGTGGGCGAAGAGGTCACCCTCACCGGTTGGGTGAGCCGTCGCCGCGACCACGGCGGCCTTATCTTCTGCGATCTTCGCGACCGCGAGGGCATCACGCAGCTCACCTTCGACCCCGAGCACTCCGACGGCGACGCCTTTAAGATCGCCGAGACCATGCGTCCCGAGTGGCCCATCAAGATCCACGGCGTCGTGCGCTCCCGTGGCGAGGAGACCACCAACACCAAGCTCGCGACCGGCGAGATCGAGGTCCTGACCGACCACGCCGAGGTTCTCAACACGTCCGTCACCCCGCCGTTCCAGATCGAGGACGGCATCGAGACCAGCGAGGACACCCGCCTGCGCTATCGCTATCTGGACCTCCGCCGTCCCGAGATGATGGCCAACCTCAAGCTGCGCTCCGACTTTACCTTTGCCATTCGCGAGGCGCTGCACAACCGTGAGTTCATGGAGGTCGAGACGCCCTCCCTGTTTAAGTCCACGCCCGAGGGCGCCCGCGACTTCATCGTTCCCAGCCGTATTCAGCCGGGCAACTTCTACGCCCTGCCGCAGTCCCCGCAGCTCCTGAAGCAGCTGCTTATGGTCGGTGGCGTCGAGCGCTACTATCAGGTTGCCAAGTGCTTCCGCGACGAGGACCTGCGTGCCGACCGTCAGCCCGAGTTCACTCAGGTCGATATCGAGATGTCCTTCGTGGACCAGAACGACGTTATGAGCGCGCTCGAAGAGGTCCTGGCCGATGCCTTCGGCCGCATGGGTGTCGAGATGGCCACGCCGCTGCGTCGCATGAACTACTGGGAGGCCATGGACACCTATGGCTCCGACAAGCCCGATACCCGCTATGGCATGCATCTGGTCGACCTGACCGACATCTTTGCCAACTCCAAGTTCAAGGTCTTTGCGACTGCCGCAAACGAGGAGGGCTCTGTCGTCAAGGCCATCAACGCCAAGGGCGCCGGTGCCTGGGCACGTGCCAAGATCGATAAGCTCGCCGGCGTGGCTTCCACGTTTGGCGCCAAGGGCCTGGCATGGATCGCCTTCCGCGAGGATGGCTCCATCAACAGCCCCATCGTCAAGTTCTTCTCGGACGAGGAGATGGCGGCTCTGCGCGAGCGCATGGACGTCGAGCCCGGCGACCTTGTGATGTTCGCCGCCGGCCCGCGCCTGCTCTCTGACGAGATCCTGGGCGGCATGCGTTCGCACATGGCCAACGCGCTCGAGATCAAGCGCGAGGGTCACGACTTCTTGTGGGTCGTCAACTTCCCGCTGTTCCATTGGGACGAGGATCGCAAGGCCTATGCTGCCGAGCACCAGCCCTTTACCCTGCCGACCGAGACCGACATCGCCAAGATCGAGGCCGATCCCCTGGCAGCCGGTTCGTGCACCTACGACTTTGTCATGGACGGCTTTGAGGCCGGCGGTGGCGGTA
Organism: Collinsella sp.; assembly: GCA_048189585.1. Lineage (GTDB taxonomy): Bacteria > Actinomycetota > Coriobacteriia > Coriobacteriales > Coriobacteriaceae > Collinsella. Next base: position 45,925 of record DBEZHA010000012.1, read on the forward strand.
TGCGTATCCACAACGCCGAGATGCAGATGTCCATGCTCAAGCTCCTGGGCTTTACCGAGGAGCGCGCCGAGTCTCAGTTTGGCTTCCTCATGGAGGCCCTCAAGTTTGGTGCGCCCCCGATGGGCGGTTTCGCTCTGGGCCTGGACCGCGTGTGCATGCTGCTTACCGGTTCCGACTCCATCCGCGACGTCATGGCGTTCCCCAAGACGGCCAGCGGCTCCGACCTCATGTCGGGCGCCCCGAGTGCCGTTAGTGGCGCCCAGCTCAAGGACGTCAGCCTGCGCCTGATGTAGGCGAGTGGCTACATATTGCCCGCAACGAGGGAAGGACGCGTGCCTTCCCTCGTTTTTTATGCGCCGAGGTTGTGAGGGCATGGGATGACCAGGCGTCGCGGAAAGTGCATCCCGGAATCTGCGTCCAGAACGGGTCGCGCTTTCCCAAAGGGGACCCTCTGGGAAAGCGCGACCCAGAATTCGGCAAAATAATGGGGCACAGTTTCCGGTTGAGCTGTCTAACGGAAACTGTGCCCCAGAACGAGCGCTCAAAACGGGGCAGGCTTTCCGCAACAACTGTCTGGCGAAAAGCCTGCCCCAGTTTCTTATAGCGAGTCTCTCTGGATCAGCTGCATGTGCATCACGGAGGTGGTTGGCTCGGCACCCTTGATCATGTCGAGCGCAATGTTGGCGGCCATGTGGCCTTCTTCGCGCAGGGGCTGGCGGACGGTCGTGAGCGCGGGGACGCAGTGCGTCGCAATCTCGTGATCGTCGAAGCCGACGACAGAAACGTCCGCCGGAACGGATAGGCCTGCCTCGTTGAGTGCGGTGATGACGCCAGCCGCGATACGGTCCGATCCGCAGAGCACGCCATCGAAAGCGATCTCGCGCGCGAGGATCTGGTGCATGGCCTGATAGCCGTCTCCGCTGTTCCAGCCGGTATAGATAACGTTTGCGTCTGGGAGGTCTTCGCCCAAGACGGCGCGGTAGCCGCGCAGGCGGTCGGCAACAGCGGGGTTGTCTTGCGGTCCCAACACGGCGACGATATCTTTGCGCCCGCGATCCTTTATGGCGAGTGCCGCAAAGCGTCCGCCCTCTTCGTCGTCAGAGTAGACTGTCGAGAACACATCGCGATAGGGGTGGCCCTCGAGCTGGCCGCACAACACGGTGGGTACGCCCAGCTCGCACAGTACCTCGAGCAGCTCGCTGCCCTTGTAGGGGGAGACGTCGATCACGGCGTCGAACGAGCGGCGCTCAAAGTGCTCGCGTGCGCGGTTGCGCTCATGCGTAGAAGACGCCTGCAAGATAACGGGCAGATAGGACGACTCCGACAGTTCCTCGGTAATGCCGCTCAAAAACTCGCTATAAGTGGGGTCGCTGAAGAGTTCACTTAGGGGCTCGGTCACGAGCACGGCGATGATTTCCGTGCGCCCGACAGCGAGCGCTCGGCCACGAGCGTTGGGGACAAAATTGACTTCCTTGGCCGCCGCGCGGACGCGCCTTTTGGTTTCCTCGCTAATGCGGGGCGAATCGTTGAGAGCGCGCGATGCCGTGGAGCGCGACACGCCGGCAGCTGCGGCAACCTCGGCAAGCGTAGGTGCGGTGCGAACTGGTTGGGTCATGGCGTCTCCTGGAAAATGCGGTCGATGTTGTCACTGATGCGGGCTGGTGCGGATACAGCTTACTATAGTGCGCCTGAACAGCGTTCATGGTATCCGGCCACTGGTGGCATTTCACATTCAAGCTGTTGTTGAACATGGCTTACAAGGGCGGGGTATAGATGGGCGCGGCCGTTGTCTGCTGCCTGGAATGCTGTTTTGCGCTGAGTTTCGATACTCAGGGTGACATAAGTGTCGCGGTTGTACAACCGGTTGCACCGTTAACCCGACCAAATCGACCGTTCAGCGGACAACCGGTTGCACAAGAATCACTACGATGACGAAGGAGCATCACCATGGACGCCATTAACGATTGGGAAAACCAAGCGCTCACCCACAGGAACCGCCTGGCACCCCATGCGTACTTCATGGGTTACGAGACCGCCGATCTCGCCGCTACGTACAGCCGCGAGCTGTCGCGCGGGTTTGTCCAGCTGTCCGGCTCGTGGCAGTTCCGCCTCTTTGAGGGGCCTGCTGCCGTCTCTAACGAGGAGCTTTCCACGTACGAGCCCGAGTGGGATCACGTGGAGGTTCCGCACCTGTGGCAGGTAGACGGCTATGGCAACCTTGCCTACACCGACGAGGGTTTCCCGTTCCCGGTGGATCAGCCGTTCGTTCCCTCTGACGATCCCGCGGGCGTGTACCAGCGCATCGTCAATCTTCCCGCCGTGCCTGCCGGCGCTCGCGAGATCATTCGCTTCGACGGTATCGAGAGCTACGGCGAGCTGTATGTCAACGGCAAGTTTATCGGCATGACCAAGGGTTCGCGCCTGTCCGCCGAGTTTGACGTGACCGACGCGCTCGTCGAGGGCGACAACCTGTTTGCGGTCAAGGTTCTGCAGTACAGCGATGGTAGCTACATCGAGGACCAGGACATGTGGTGGGCATCGGGCATCTTCCGCGATGTGTATCTTATGCAGCGTCCCGCCGCGCATCTGGTCGACTTTAGGTTCCGCACGCACCGCGAGGGCGATGCCGCTCTGATCACGCTCGATACGGTTGCCGAGGGCGCAAGCCGCGTTGTGTATGCGCTCAGCGATGGCCAGAATGTGGTCGCTACAGGCGAGTGCGTCGACGGCCATGCCGAGTGCAGCGTTGCCGATGCCCACTTCTGGAACCCCGAGGACCCCTTCCTCTACGACCTTACGTTTGAGGTCTACGACGGCGACGAGGTCAGCGAGTACGTTCCGCATCGCCAGGGTCTTGCCGAGGTGACGGTTGAGGGCAATCATATCTACCTCAACGGCACTTACTTTAAGATGCATGGCGTCAACCGCCACGACCACGACGATCACAAGGGCCGCGCCGTGGGTCTCGAGCGCATGCGCCGCGACCTGGAGCTCATGAAGCAGCACAACATCAACGCGGTGCGCACGTCCCACTACGCCAACGACCCGCGCTTCTACGAGCTGTGCGACGAGTACGGCATCATGCTGGTCGCCGAGACCGATATGGAGAGCCACGGCTTCGAGAATATCGGCAATATCGCCCTGGTCACCGACGACCCTGCCTGGGAGCCGGCTTACGTCGACCGCATCGAACGCCTGGTGATGCAGGAGCGCAACCACGCGTGCATCATCATGTGGTCGATGGGCAACGAGAGCGGCTATGGCTGCAACATCCGCGCGATGTACGCCAAAGCTCACGAGCTCGACGGTCGTCCGGTCCACTACGAGGAGGATCGCAACGCCGATACCGTCGACGTCATTTCCACCATGTACTCCCGCGTGTCGCAGATGAACGACTTTGGCGAGCATCCGTTCCCCAAGCCGCGCATCAACTGCGAGTACGGCCACTCCATGGGTAATGGTCCCGGAGGCCTGTCCGAGTACCAGGAGGTCTTCGATCGCTGGGATTGCATCCAAGGCCAGTTTATTTGGGAATGGTGCGACCACGGTTTGGCTGCTGTGACCGAGGACGGCGTTGCCTACGACATGTATGGCGGCGACAACGGCGATTACCCCAACAACAGCAACTTCTGCATCGACGGCATGGTGTTCCCCTGGCAGCAGCCGAGCCCGGGCCTTACCGAGTACGGCCAGGTCATCTGCCCGGTTCGCATGGCCTACGATGCCGAGGCGGGCGAGCTGACCGTCACCAACAAGCGTTGGTTTACCACCCTCGAGGATGTCTGCCTGTCGGCGGAGACCCTGGTAGACGGCGACGTGGTCTGCCGCAAGACGCTCATGCCCGGTGCGGTTGCCCCCGGCGAGTCCGTCCAGCTTCCGCTGGTGATTCGCGAGGCCGCAGTGGGCGAGACCCTGCTGACCGTGCACGCCTACACCATGGCGGCTCACGCCTGGTGCGAGCCGATGTTCCAACTGGGTGCAAGCCAGTTTGCCATCGCAAACCATCCGGCGCCGGCAATTGCCGCCCCCGCTCGTCCTGAGCTTACGGTCGAGGAGACCGAGCAGGAGATTCGCATTCGCTCCCTCAACGGCGAGCTGACCTTCAGCAAGGTCAACGGTACCGTGAGCGAGTGGAAGGCATCCGGTCGCGACGTCATGACCTCCGGTCCCCAGGTTGGTTTTTGGCATCCGCTCGTCGATAACCACGCTCAGGAGTACGACTCCCTGTGGAAGGATAACTTCATCGATGTGATGCAGACGTCTACCCGCAATGTTTCTTGGAAGCAGGACGGCAATGCGGTCGTCGTTACCGTGAGCCAGCGTATCGCTCCTCCCGTCCGCGCGTTCGGCATGCGCGTCGAGCTCGTCTATACCGTGCTTCCGAGTGGCCGCGTCGACCTCAAGGTTTCCGGCGAGCCCTACGGCGACTATTCGGACATTATCCCGCGCATCGGCATCTCCTTCGAGGTTCCCGGTTGTGATCGTGCCGTCGAGTGGTATGGACACGGCCCGGGCGAGAACTATCCGGACTCGCTGCGCGCCAACCCGGTCGGTCATTACCGCACTACGGTCGACGACATGTTCACGCCCTACGTTATGCCCCAGGACTGCGCCAACCGCGAGGGTACCCGCTGGGTCGCCCTGCGCTCTGGCCATGGCGACGGCGTGCTGGTGACCCGTCCGGCTGACGCCGCCTCCAACCCGTTCTCATTTTCGGCATGGCCCTATAGCTGCGAGGCCATCGATAACGCCGAGCACGTCTACGACCTTGTCAAGGGCGATACGGTCACGGTCAACATCAACGACCAGTTGCTCGGCCTTGGCTCGAACTCTTGGGGTTCCGAGGTGCTCGATTCCTATCGCACCCGTTTTGAGAGCTTCAGCTTTGAGGTGTCCCTGCGACCGCTGACGTCTGCCGATCTGGCTCAGGCGCTGGCACCCATTAAGGAGGCATAAGTCATGCATGTCTTTAACTCGCGCGCCGATTTCGACGCTCAGATGAAGTCCGTCAAGAAGTGGATGCGCACCGGCCAGGCGCTCGATGGTGTTGCCGACCTGCAGCACGACGTGGCGTACTCCATCGGCGACTCGTTGGTGTACTGGTGGGTCTATGCCCGCGAGGCCGCAACCGCCGACCTGGTCGGTCACCGTCGCTACCATGCCGTGCTCGCTCCGCTCGACGGCGACCTGACCGTCGAGGTTGCCCCCAAGGCAGGCCTCACCTGCACCCGCGCTTACAGCGATATCGATGATCGCGAGCGCTTTGAGGGGGCGGGGGAGACCGTGACAATTCCCGCCGGCGGCGTTGCCGTCGTCGAAATTGACGAGGCCTACCGTGTTATCGCCGAGGCTTCGGATCCCCGCGTCGTGGTACTGCACGTGACGGTCGAAGGTTATTCCTTCCCCAACAAGTAGTATTCGTCCGTTTGGGCGTTTGCTTCGCGCCGCTAAGGGGGATGGCTTTGTTGACTCCCTTTTCCCCATTCCCCTTAGCAGGTGCGCCGTCCGCGATTGCACTTGCAGCTCGGACGGTATTAGATGACATTTAACAGATGATTGGGAGGGCTTATGAGCTCTGAAAAACGAGGAACGATTGGTTCGTTCGCTCTGCTGGGCATGACGGTCGCCGCCGTGTTCGGTATCAAGAACATCATCAACAACAACGCGGCCATCGGCTTGGCAGCAGCGCCGTCGTTCTTTTTCGCCACGCTTTTGTACTTTGTCCCCTATACCCTGGTTACCGCCGAGTTCGTCGGCCTCAACAAGGACTCCGAGTCGGGCGTGTACGCATGGGTTAAGACCTCGATGGGTGGTCGCTGGGCGTTCCTGACGGCATTTAGCTACTGGTTCGTTAACCTGTTCTTCTTTGCGTCCGTCCTGCCCAACGTCATCATCTACGCGAGCTACGTGTTCTTTGGTGCCAACGCCGAGCTTTCGCAGCTGTGGATCACCATTATCGAGATCGTCGTCTTTGCTATCGCCACGTGGGTTTCGACCAAGGGCGCTAAGTGGATCGGCTCCATTTCCTCCTTCGGTTCGACCGCGGCTCTCGGCCGGACCGCCGTGTTCATCCTGCTGTCCCTGGCTGCTGCCTTTGGCGGCGTTGAGTTCGCTACGGCTCCTACTCCCGCTAACATGGCTCCCGACATGAGCAACTTCGCAACTGCGTGGGGCTTCTTCGGTACGCTTGCCTGGATCATCCAGGGCGTTGGCGGCGCTGAGTCTGTCGGCGTGTTCCTTAACGACCTTAAGGGTGGCGTCAAGGCCTTCGTGCGCACCGTCGTTATCGCCGGTCTGACCATCGGCCTTCTGTATGCAGGCGCTTCGCTGCTGGTTAACCTGTTCATCCCCGAGGGCGGCGTTGCCATCTCCACCGATATCTTCGACGTATTCGGCGCTGTCTTTGCCCACTTTGGCATTCCCATGGAAGTGTCTACGCGCGCCATCGGCTTGATCCTTCTCGCCGCCACGCTGGGTTCCCTCATGATGTGGACCTCTGCTCCCATCAAGGTTTTCTTCACCGAGATCCCCAAGGGCGTCTTTGGTAGCAAGATCGTCGAGCTCAACGAGCACGGCATTCCCGCCCGCGCTGCCTGGCTGCAGTTCGCCATCGTCGTCCCCATCCTGATCATCCCGGCCTTGGGCTCCGGCAACCTCGACGACCTGCTCATGATCGTCACCAACATGACGGCTGCCACCGCTCTGCTCCCACCGCTGCTGATTTTGCTTGCCTACTTTATGCTGCGCAAGAACTTCGACACCGCTCCCCGTGACTTCCGCATGGGCTCGCGTACCTTCGGTCTGGTCGTTGCTGCATTCCTGCTTGTGGTCTTCTGCTTCGTGCTTATCTGCGGCACTATTCCGCTCGATCAGCCGCTGTGGCTGACGCTGGTCTACAACGTTGGCGGCGTGGTTGTCTTCCTGGGCCTTGCCGTGATGTGGTACAACCGCTACATCAACCGCCTGCGCGAGACCGATCCCGAGGCTGCCGAGAGCGAGCTGCGCCCCTCCGTCCTCGACATGATGGAGTAGCGGCTAGGATTAATCTACGGCTGTAGAATAAATCGATTCCCTTTCCTAAGGAGGGGCCTTACGAGGCCCCTCCTTTTGTGTTTTGAGGCATGGTTTTGGCCGCCGTGGTCAAAAAATGCCAAATATGAGTACTGTTGCAAAAGAAGTGCCATATTTTTCGGCCTGCTCTGAGCGAAAATGGGCTCAAAATCAATTTATCTAACCCCCTTCAAAGGGCGTTTGACGGCTTTCAACCTCTTCGAATCGGTCGCGCGCGCAGACGTGGTGTAAGAGTGTCCTGAGGTCCGTCGCTGCAAGTCCCGATGTTACTCCTTCTTGAGACCGCGCTTCTCGACTATCTCGTCCACTATCTCCCTGGCGCG
>DBEZHA010000013.1:0-16607 GCA_048189585.1 Collinsella sp.
GGCCTGGACGACGACTTCCGCGTCATCGTGTCGCCGTGGATCCTGTCCGTGCTGACCACCGACCGCCTCGCGCGCAACTACGAGCTGGTCACCAAGCACAACCTCAAGTACCGCCGCTACTACCACCAGTTCGACTACTAAGAGCTGGTCACGGGTCCGATATCTTGGCTGGTTGATATCTCGACCCTGCACAAGGGCGTCCGCATTTGCGCGGGCGCCCTTTTTGCGTTGTGACAAGAGACTGCTGCTAACCGCTCGCCCTATGTTTCCAAATGAATACGCTATGAGCGTTTGCGGCGGATTTTCCCCGCAAGCACTCTAGTATGCTAAAGTACCCAGAAGACCGGCGGAGCTATGCCGGTCTTCTGCTCTATATGAAACACAGCATGAGGAGGCTCACCAGATGACGGCCACACCGTGGGGATTCCGGGACATATTGCCCGAGGAGGCTCAGGCGCGCGAGGAGATCGCATATACGGTGAAGGGCTGCTTTAGGGAGCATCATTACCTGCCGGTCGAGACGCCACTGCTCGAGGACAAGGGTTCGCTCGAGGAGGGCGGCCGCATCGCGGACACACCGTTCAAGCTTTTTGATGACGACGGTCGCCTGCTGGTGGTCCGTCCCGACAACACGCTGCCGATCGTTCGCCTGGTTTCGACTCGCATGCGCGCGGCCGATCTGCCGCTGCGCCTGCGCTACGAGGCGCCGGTGGTCCGCGAGTGTCAGCGCAATGCCGGCGGCTCGCGTCAGTTTACGCAGCTGGGCTTTGAGCTTATCGGTGCGGGCGATACCGTGGGCGATGTCGAGATCGTCTCGCTCGTGGCCGAGGCCGTGCGCAAGCTGGCGCTGCCCGATGCACGCATTATCGCAGGTAGCGTGCGTCCGTTTAAGGAATTGCTCGCGGCGTGCGAGGATCGCGAGCTGGCCGCCGAGGCCCTGCGCTGCGTGCACGCCAACGACTTTGTGGGCCTCGATGCCCGCGTGGCTGCAAGCGCCGAGTCCGATGCCGTCAAGGCCGCCATTAGCGAGCTGCCGCGTCTGCACGGCGGTGCCGAGGTGCTCGACCGCGTGGATGCGCTGCTGGGGGCTGCCGGTATCGTCGCGCCGCTGACGCGCGAGCTGCGTGCCCTGGTCGAGAGCCTGGCTCCCGAGGACGCCCAGGTGCTGTCCTTCGACTTCTCCATCATGAATTCTTTTGATTACTACACGGGTCTGGTCTTTAAGGCCTATGCCGGCGGCCTGCCCGATCCGGTCGGTTCGGGCGGACGCTACGACTCCATCTTTACCGGTGCGTTTGGCGACGGTATCGAGGTGCCGGCGGCGGGCTTCGCCTTTTCGCTCGAGCGTCTGGAGGCCGTGCGCACCTCGGCCGAGGACGCCGCTTCCGATGGCGACCACGCCGTGGGCCGTGGCGCCGAGGGGCCGCTGCGTATCGCCGTGCCCAAGGGCTCGCTTAAGGCCGACACGCTCGACGTGCTCGAGGCCGCGGGCTTGGACGTCTCTGAGCTGCGCGACCCCGGCCGTCACCTGATCGTGCGCGGCCGCGACACGCGTGCCGGCGAGGGCACGGTCGGCGATATCGAGTTTGTCATCGTGCGTCCCGGCGACGCGCCCGCCTTTGTGGGCTGCGGCGGTGCCGATTGCGGCATCTGCGGTTGGGACTCGCTTATCGAGGCAGACCTCAACCTGCTGCAGCTGGTCGATCTGGGCTACGGTCTGTGCACCTTTATCGAGGCGGAGCCCGCGTGGCGCGCCGGTCAGGCCGAGCACAACTATGCCCGCCGCGGGTCGCTTCGCGTGGCCACCAAGTACCCGCGCATCGCGAGCGCCTGGTATGCCGAGCGCGGCGTGAACGCCGACATCGTTTCGCTGCACGGCAACATCGAGCTGGGCCCCATTGTCGGCATGACCGACCGTATCGTAGACATCACCGCCACGGGCGCCACGCTGCGTGACAACGACCTGGTTATTACTGGTCGCATTATGGACTGCACGGCGCGCTTCTTCGTCAATCCGGGTGCTGCTCGCTTGGATCCGCGCGTGCGTAATCTGGCAGATCGCCTGGCCGCGGCCGTGAAGGACAAGCATTTTGAGCCCGTCGCGGGCTCGGCGCAATAGCGCGAGCGCGCACGGACGCCCCAACGTACGGGCTGCGGGCCGATTGGCACCGCCGCCCGGCCTTTCGTTTTTCGATCACAACCTCGACCGATAGGGGATACCGATATGAAGACCATCAAGCTTGCTCCCGGTGAGCGTCTCGTTACCAACCAGCTCAACCGCAAGGGTGTGCTGCCGCAAAACATCGTCGACGCCGCCCGCGATATCGTGGCCAACGTGCGCGCCAACGGCGATGCCGCGGTACGCGATTACTGTCAGCGTTTTGACGGTGTTGAGCTGCAGAGCTTCCGTCTGCCGCAGGAGCAGATCGATGCCGCGCTCGAAGGTCTTGATCCGGCCTTTGTCGCCGCGCTCGAGAAGGCTGCACGCCAGATTCGTGAGTTCCACCAGCGCGAGGTCGAGCAGAGCTGGTTTACCACGCGTGCGGACGGCACGATGCTCGGCGTTAAGGTGACCCCGCTTGCCGCTGCAGGCATCTACGTGCCGGGCGGCCGCGCGCAGTATCCTTCCACGGTGCTCATGAACGCCATTCCCGCCAAGGTTGCCGGCGTCAAGCGCGTGGTTATGGTGACCCCGCCGCAAAAAGACGGCCTGATCAGCCCCTACACGCTCGCCGCGGCTAAGCTCGGCGGCGTGGACGAAATCTATATGGTGGGCGGCGCTCAGGCCGTGGCGGCGCTCGCGTACGGTACCGAGACCATTCCGCGCGTCGACAAGATCACCGGTCCGGGTAACGCCTTTGTTGCCGCTGCCAAGCAGATTGTCTCGGGCGATGTGGGGATCGACATGGTCGCTGGCCCGTCCGAGGTCTGCGTGCTGGTCGATGCCACGGCCAAGCCCATGGTGGTCGCGGCAGACCTGATGGCCCAGGCCGAGCACGATCCGCTGGCCGCCTGTTATCTGGTGACCTGCGATGGGCAGCTTGCGCGCGAGGTCGAGGCTAACATCGACATTCTGGTGGCGCAGTCGCCACGCGCCGAAATCACGCGCGCTTCGCTCGACAATGAGGGCACCATCGTGGTGGCCGCCGACATGGCTGCCGCCGTCGAGGCGGTGAACACCGTGGCGCCCGAGCACCTTGAGCTGCACTGCAAGGACGCGATGGGCCTGCTCGGCGGCATTCGCAACGCCGGCGCCATCTTTGTGGGCGCTTGGAGCTCCGAGCCGCTTGGCGATTACGTTGCCGGCCCCAATCACACGCTGCCGACCGGCGGCACGGCCATGTTCTCCAACCCGCTTTCGGTCGAAGAGTTCGTTAAGCGCTCGAGTGTCATTTGCTATACGCCCGAAGGTCTGCTCTCCGACGCTCCCGCCACACAGCGTCTGGCCGAGGCCGAGGGCCTGTGGGCACACGCGCTATCCGCCGCACTGCGCCGCCGCGTGTTGGAGCAGGGCGAGGATGCCGTGAGCGCCGAGTCGCTCGCCGCTGCCGACCTGACCAAGGTTGCCTGGCCGGGCGACGCCGTGGCGACGGTTGCCGAGGGCGTTGACCTGGCGGCTGCGAGTGCGGATGGCGCTGGCGCGACCGGCGAGGAGGCCTAACATGGCCGAACTCACGCCGCGCATGAAGGAGCTCGTCCAGCCCTACCTGGCCGGCATCGAGCCCTATGATCCCAACTTTGCGCCCACGCGCATCAATCTTTCGGCCAACGAGAACACCTATCCCGTGCCGGCTGGCGTGCGCAAGGCGGTCGACGCGGCCCTGGCTGCCACGCCGCTCAACCGCTATCCCGACCCCATGTCCAACGACCTGCGCGACGAGCTTGCTGCCTGGCATGGCGTGATGCGCGAGAACATCTGCGTGGGAAACGGCGGCGACGAGCTGCTCTATAACTACCTGCTGGCGTTTGGCGGCGCGGGACGGACCCTGCTCAACTGCCCGCCGTGCTTTAGCGAGTATGCGTTCTTTGCATCGCTCTGTCAGACCGAGGTGCGCGACGTGTGGCGCGACCCGGCGACCTTTGAGCTCGACCAGGCGGCGGTGCTTGCGGCCGCACCCGAGTGCAACCTGGCGATCGTGACCTCGCCCAACAATCCTACGGGTGACGTGGCGCCGCTCGACTTTGTTGCGGCCCTGTGCGATGCGTGCCCCGGCATGGTGATGGTCGACGAGGCCTACGTTGAGTTTGCCGACGATTCGTTTGGCGCGGCAACCACGGCGCAAGGCCTTATCGCCGAGCATCCCAACCTGGTGATTTTGCATACGCTGTCCAAGGCGTTTGGCGCCGCCGGCACGCGCCTGGGCTATGTGATTGCGGCGCCCGAGGTCATCGACGTGTTCGCGGCGATTCGCCAGATCTACTCGGTTAACGTGCTGAGCCAGGCCGCCGCGCTTGCCTGCGTGCGTGCCCGCGATGCGCACGCGCCCGTGGTGGCGCAGGTCGCATCCGAGCGCGAGCGTGAGCTGTGCGCCCTGCGCGCGATGGCTACCGAGGGCATGCCCGTGGAGGCATGGCCGAGCGCGGCGAACTTTGTGCTCGTGCGCACGCCGCATGCCACGCACGTGCGCGAGCGTCTGCGCGACGAGTATTCGATTTTGGTGCGCGACTTTAGCTACGCGCCGGGGCTTGCGGACTGTCTGCGCATTACCGTGGGTACCCCGCAGGAAAACGACGAGGTGCTGGCTGCGTTTGCCGCGCTGGTGAAGGAGGAGATGTAGATGGGCCGTTATGCCGAGGCGACCCGCAAGACGGGCGAGACCGACATTGTCGTAAAGCTTGACCTGGACGGAAGCGGCGTGTGCGATATCTCGACCGGCGTGCCGTTTTTCGACCACATGCTCAACGCCTTTGGCCGCCATGGCCTGTTCGATTTGACGGTACATGCGGTAGGTGACGTTGAGGTCGACGCGCACCACACCGTTGAGGACACGGGCATTGTGCTGGGTGAGGCGTTTTGCCAAGCGCTGGGCGACAAGGCGGGCATTACACGCTTTGCCGACGCGGCGATCGCCATGGACGAGACGCTCGTGATGGCCGCCGTGGATATCTCGGGCCGCGGGCAGGCCTACTGCGAGCTGCCCGTGCCGACCGAGCGCGTGGGCAGCTTCGATACCGAGCTGGCCGTCGAGTTCTTCTACGCCTTTGCGCGCGATGCCAAACTTACGCTGCACGTGCGCGAGCTGGTGGGCGGTAACTCACATCACATTATCGAGGCCGCCTTTAAGGCCGTGGGCCGCACGATGCGCCACGCTTGCGAGCTCGATCCCCGCGTGCAGGGCATCCCCAGCACCAAGGGATCGCTGTAACCGTCACAAGGGTAAAACCACCACAAAGGTGCCTGTCCCCTTTGTGGTGGTTTTGGATGATGAGAAAAGGGAGGGTCGCGTGGGCGAACCGAAGATCGTGGTGGTCGACTACCACAAGGGCAACTTGTCGAGCGTCGTGCGCGGGCTTGCGCGCGCCGGTGCCGCCGCCTGCACGTCGGACGATCCGGAGCAGATCCGCAACGCCGACGGCCTGGTCATCCCGGGCGTGGGCGCGTTCTATGATGCGATCGCCTTTATGCGCCAGAGCGGCGAGGCGGACGCGGTGCTCGATGCCGTCGCCGCCGGAACTCCGCTGCTCGGCGTCTGCCTGGGTCTTCAACTGTTTTTTGAGCGCGGCAACGAGGGCGTGCCTGCGGACGAGGGCGCGGTCGCCGACGGCAACGCCTCCGAGCAGGCTGGCGGTCCCTGGGTCGATGGCCTGGGTATTATGCGCGGCTCGTGCACGCGCTTGGAGTCGAGCCGCCTGAAGGTGCCGCACGTGGGCTGGGACCAGGTGCACATGACGCCCGCCGGTGCGGCCGATCCGCTGCTTACTGGTTTTGCCGAGGGTGCCAACATGTACTTCACCCACAGCTACGCGGTGGCCGACGATTCCGATGCCGCCGATGTGCTGGCGCGCACGCACTATACGCGGAGCTTCCCGTGCATCGTGCGCCATGGCAACGTGTGGGGTTGCCAGTTCCATCCCGAGAAATCCTCCGCGCTGGGTCAGCGCATCCTTAAGAACTTCGTCAACATCGTCGAGGAGGCCGGCCGATGATCCTGTTTCCCGCAATCGATCTGATCGGCGGCAAGGTCGTGCGCCTGGAGCGCGGCGACCGGAGTCGCTGCAAGGTATATTCCGACGACCCCGTGGCCGTTGCTCGCTCGTTTGCCGAGCAGGGCGCAAGCTGGGTGCACGTCGTCGACCTGTCCGCTGCCTTTGGCGAGGACGAGGACACATGCGCTGCCAACTCGGCGGCGATTAAGGCCATCTGCGGCGTCAACGGTCTGTCCGTGGACGTGGGCGGCGGCGTCCGCTCGCTCGCGCGCATCGACGAGTTGGCCGGCTACGGTGCGCGCCGCATCGCACTAGGCACGGTGCTCGTGACCGAGCCGGGTTTTGCCGAGGTGGCGGCCCAAGGCTTTGGCGAGCTGTTGGTGGCAGATATTGCCGCACGCGACGGCCAGGTCAAGGTGAATGGCTGGCGTGACGGCGCGGGCGTGGCGCTCGACGACGCCGTGGCGCAGCTTTCCGAGCTGGGTTTTAAGCATCTGGTGTATACCGACATTGCGCGCGATGGCATGCAGACGGGCATCGATGTGGCGGCGTATCGCCATGTGGCCGAGGTCGCGGGCTTTCCCGTCGTGGCATCGGGTGGCATCTCGACGCTCGACGACATCCGCGCGCTGGCCGCAGTGGGTGAGGGCGCGATTGAAGGTGCCATTACCGGTCGCGCGCTCTACGAGGGCAACTTTACGCTGGTACAGGCGCTGACCGCCGCCCGAGGGGAGGAGTAGCCCATGCTTACCAAACGTGTGATTCCCTGCCTGGACGTCAAGGACGGCCGTGTGGTCAAGGGCGTCAACTTTGTGAGCTTGCGCGATGCGGGCGATCCGGTGGAGCTGGCGCGCGCCTACGACCGCGAGGGTGCGGACGAGGTCGTCTTCTTGGACATTACCGCCACGAGCGACAACCGTGCGACGACCATCGAGATGGCGGCGCATGCGGCCGAGGAGCTAGCCATTCCCTATACCGTGGGCGGCGGTTTTCGCGACCTGGCGGGCATGCGCACCATGGTTGCAGCCGGTGCCGACAAGGTGTCGCTCAACTCTGCCGCCGTGCGCGACCCGTCGCTGATTAGCCAGGCTGCCGCGGCGTTTGGTAGCCAGGCCGTGGTCGTGGCGATCGATGCCAAGCGCGTCGGTTTGCCCGGCGCATCTGGTGCCGACAAGTGGGAGGTCTTCACGGCGGGCGGCCGCAACGCCACGGGCATCGACGCGGTGGCGTGGGCCGAGGAGGCGGCTCGTCGCGGCGCCGGCGAGATCCTGCTCACCAGTATGGACCGCGACGGCACCAAGGCCGGATTTGACCTGGCGCTCACCCGCGCCGTGGCGCGCGCGGTGCCGATTCCGGTGATTGCGAGCGGCGGTGTGGGCACGCTCGAGCATTTTGCCGAGGGCGTGATCGAGGGCGAGGCCGATGCCGTGCTGGCGGCGAGCGTCTTTCACTTTGGAACCTTCAGCATTCGCGAAGTCAAAGAGTATATGGCCTCTCAAGGCATCCCTGTCAGGTTGGACTTCTAGCGCTGCGGCTTGCCCAGGCACCCGACCTTCCGGCTCCAACCCTCCTCGCGTACTTAAGTACGCGTCGTCGGGCTTGTCGCTCGGAATCTCGGGCACCTGGACAACCCTCGCCGACCTGCGATGTTTGAATTGGGAAGAGAAATGGAAGAGATAACCGATCCTTCAAAGCTTACATACGACGCCAAGGGGCTGATTCCTTGTGTGGTTCAGCAGTATGACACCGGTGAGGTGCTTATGGTTGCTTGGATGAACGAGGAATCGGTGGGGCTGACGCTTAAGACCGGCACCACGTGGTTTTGGAGCCGCAGCCGTCAGGAGCTCTGGAACAAGGGCGCGACGAGCGGCAACATGCAGGAGGTCAAGGAGCTTTGGGCCGACTGCGATAACGATACGCTGCTGGTCAAGGTCGACTCGCCGGGTCCGGCCTGCCATACCGGCAACCGTACCTGCTTCTTTAAGAAACTCGCGTAGGGCGGGCGCTCGACTAGGCGCTTGGCCAACCAGAAAGGATTGAACCATGGGTGTGCGCACCGCGAATGTTCAGGATGGAAATATCGGTGAGACGCTGACGGGTCTGGCCGAGGTGATTCACGGTCGTCGTGATGCATCGCCGCAGGAGAGCTATACCGCGCGTCTGCTGACCGACGTCGAGGATGAGCTGCTCAAGAAGCTTGCCGAGGAGGCGAGCGAGGTGATCATGGCCTGCAAGGATAACGACCACGATCACATCCGCTACGAGGCCGGCGACCTGGTCTACCACCTGCTCGTGACGCTCGAGCGCTACGGCATCACCCTCGACGAACTGGCCGGCGAACTCAACGCCCGCCGCCACTAGTCGTTTGGGACAGTCTTTGTTGGTGTAACGGGGTCATGGAAGTTGCGGTGAAATAGGGACTGTTTAAGCGCTTCATCAGGCAAAACAATCCCTATTCCACCGCAACTTATGAAGGGATGGCTAGTCGAGGGGTGTGGGTTCCCATTCGCCGTTGGGGTGGGGGATGTCGAAGGTTCGGTAGCCGCAGTCGTAAGCGTGGGCCTGGGCCTCGCGGATGTTCCAGCAGATGTCGCAGGCGCGGTGTGCGTCCGAGCCAAAGGTGATGGGTACCTCGGCGTGGGCGAAGCAACGCAATAGCCCGGTCGCGGGATAGTAATCGTCGAGCCCCTTGCGCGGCGCGGCGGTCGAGACCTCAACGCGGCGGCCCGTGTCGTGAGCGCACTCGGCCATCTGCCCCCAGAACGGCGTCGGGTCAAAGTCGGGCGCAAAGCCTTCCTTCGAAAAACGCATGACCAGGTCGGGATGGGCCATTACGTCAAAGTTGAGTGAGCTTTCGCAAGCGCGGCACCAGTCGTCGACGTAGCGCTCCCACACGCCGTGTACCCCCAGGTTTTCCCAAACATGCAGGTCGGTGTCGTCGTCGATCCAACCGCAAAGGGAATCGGGTGTATCGGGGCGAGCGACGTTTTCCGTTTTCGCCGTACCCGCGGCACCGGTCATGATATCGCCTGGGTTGCCAATCCAATGCACGCTGCCAAGGCGTACGACGGCGCCCTGGGACCAGCGCTCTACCAAGGGCTCGCAACCCTCGTACCAATCGCATTCAAAACCGTAGATAAAGGTGAGCTCCGGAGCGATCTGCGCGGCGAGTTTGCGGGCGTCCTCAAAGGCCAGACGATGTGCCGTCAGGTCACCCTCGACAACCTGTACTTCGCAGTTGGCGTCCATGCTGGCGGGCAGGGTGAGGTGGTCGGTCGAGACCATGACCTGGCAGCCGGCCGCAGCGGCGGCGCGAACGTTGTCCTCAAACGAGGCATGTCCGTCCGAGAACGAGGTGTGGGTGTGGCAATCGACCAGCGGGCAAGCAGACATGGCGGCTCCTTTGCGTCAAGCGAATCCGCTTCATTGTAATGGCGCAGCTCTCAACACGCCGGACACGCCGGGGGCCGAAATCGATTGGAAAGGCTGCGCGACGCGCGGTGCGGCCTCGCTTGCGCTCTCAAAACATGTACATCAGCCTCCAAAAGCTGCAAATAATGACATGTTTGGAGGCTGACGTACACGTTTGAGTGGAGCGGGCCGGCGTTGGAGCGCGCCGGCACTTGCGCCCAGCAAAAGTCGCACCTATCCCATGACGCCGCCCCTGCGCCGCCTGCGATGTGCTAGCGTTTGGGTGAACAAAACGAGCCCGTGCGGAAAGGATCCGGACCGTATGCAACGTGGAAGTACATCTCCGCTGTCCCGCGAGACCGATGCGCCCGAGACTATCGTCAAGCTGGAATGCGATATCGACGACGCGTCGCCCGAGGTGCTCGCCTATGCCGCCGACCGCCTGCGCGAGGCGGGTGCTCGCGAGGTGCATTGGCTGCCCCTCTATTGCAAGAAAGGCCGCCCCAGCTGGCAGCTACAGGTAATCTGTGTCCACGAGGATATCGAGCGCCTGCAGACGATTATGTTTTTGGAAACCACGACCAACGGCATTCGTCGCCAGGTCATGGAGCGCGTTTGCCTGCCACGCCGCTTTGAGCGCGTAACGACGCCATGGGGCGAGGTGCCCGTCAAGGTGGCAACCCTGCCCGATGGCAGCGAGCGTGCAGCGCCCGAGTACGAGGACTGCGCCCGTCTCGCTCGCGAGCATAACGTGCCGCTCCAGCGTGTGATGCAGACGGCACAAACCGCGGCATCGCGATTTGAATAACGCGGCTGGTGGCGACATCCTGCGCCCAGCCATATCAACCCCATTCGAAAGGATCTTCCCATGAAATACCTCATCGCCTCCGACATCCACGGTTCGGCATATTGGACCGAGCGCCTCTGCGCCGCCATCGAGTCCGAGCGGCCCGACCGCATTGTGCTGCTGGGCGACCTGCTCTACCACGGCCCGCGCAACGACCTGCCGCGCGACTACGCCCCCAAGCGCGTAATCCCGCTGCTCAACGCCCTGGCCGACCGCATCATCGCGGTGCGCGGCAACTGTGACGCCGAGGTCGACCAGATGGTGCTCGACTTCCCCGTCATGGCCGACTACGCCACGCTGTTCGACGAGACCGGCCGCGAGCTGTTCCTGACGCACGGCCATGTCTTTGGCGCCGGCATGCACAACAGCGTCGACCACGCGCCCGCGCTGCCCGAGGGCTCCGCGCTCGTCTACGGCCATACGCACATCAAGGTCAACGAGGAGAGCGCCGCGCACCCGGGCCTGTGGCTCTTCAACCCCGGCAGCGTGAGCATCCCCAAGGACGGCTCGCACAGCTACGGCATCTACGAGGGCGGTGCGTTCCGTCACGTGATCATGGAGGAGGACTAACCATGGCGCAGCATATGGCTCAGCAAAATGCCGAGGGTTCGCGCGATCTGTCCACGCTGGTAGACGCGTCGGCCGAGCTGCAGCATCTGGTGCAGACCATCTGGCGCCTGCGTCAGCCCGACGGCTGCCCGTGGGACCGCGAACAGACGCACCGAAGCATTGGCAAGAACATGATCGAGGAGGCCTACGAGGCGCTCGATTGCATCGAGGCCGATGATGCCACGCATCTGCGCGAGGAGCTGGGCGATGTGCTCATGCAGGTAGTGCTGCATGCGCAGATTGCAGCGGATGCCGGCGAGTTTACGCTTGCCGACGTGGCGCGCGATATTGACGCCAAGCTCATCCGCCGTCATCCGCACGTGTTTGGCGATGTGGATGCCGACAGCTCCGATGAGGTGCTCAAGATTTGGGACGAGGTCAAGCTTGCCGAGAAGGCCGCCAAGGACAAGGCCATGGCGGCGGGCGAGGCTGCGCCCGAGGGCCTGCTCGACGGTGTGCCCACGCATCTGCCGGCGCTGATGCAAGCCCAGAAGGTGTCGCGCAAGGCGGCTGCCGTGGGTTTTGAGTGGGAGACGGTTCAGGACGTGTGGGAAAAGGTCGCCGAGGAGCGCGCCGAGTTTGAGGCCGAGGCTCCCGGCTCGCCCGAGCGCGAGATGGAGTTCGGCGACCTGCTCTTTGCCCTGGTCAACGTTGCGCGCAAGGAGGGAATCGACGCCGAGAGCGCTCTGCGCGCCAGCACGGCAAAGTTCCGCCGTCGCTGGGCCGCGATGGAGCAGATGGCGGCCGATGCTCACGTGGATCTTGCCGAGCTTTCGACTCACGGCCTCAACGACCTGTGGGATGCCGCAAAGGCGGAGGAGTAAGACTGCGGGAACGACGGGCTGACATGCCTCATCGTTCCCGCTAAATTTTTCGAAAATCAAGTGTATCCCTCGGCTAACTTAGGGCATAATGCAAAAAGTGCGACATGGCTAACTTACGGAGGCGCACCGATGGTGCACAGTCAGCCGGTCGCTTGCATCCACTACGTTTCCAAGTGAGAGGGAGACAACATGAGCGATATTTTGGACGTCTACGGTCGCGAGGTGCTCGACAGCCGCGGCAATCCCACCGTCGAGGTCGAGGTCGTGCTCGAGGACGGCAGCTTTGGCCGCGCAATGGTGCCTTCGGGTGCTTCGACCGGCGCCTTTGAGGCCTGCGAGCTGCGCGATGGCGACAAGGGCCGCTACCTGGGCAAGGGCGTTTCGCAGGCCGTCGAGCATGTCAACAACGAGTGCGCTAACGCCGTCGTGGGCCTCGACGCCTTCGACCAGCGCGCCGTCGATGCCGCGCTGATTGCCGCGGACGGTACCCCCAACAAGACCAAGCTCGGTGCCAACGCCATCCTGGGCGTGTCGCTGGCCGTCGCCCGCGCCGCTGCCGAGTCGGCGGGCCTGTCACTGTACCAGTACCTGGGCGGCGTCAACGCCCATCTGCTGCCCACGCCCATGATGAACATCCTCAACGGCGGCGTGCATGCCGACAATAACGTTGACTTCCAGGAGTTTATGATCATGCCGGTGGGCGCCCCGAGCTTTGCCGAGGGCCTGCGTTGGTGCGCCGAGGTCTACCACACCCTCAAGGGCGTGCTGCACGAGGCCGGCCTGGGCGGCGGCGTGGGCGACGAGGGCGGCTTTGCGCCCAACCTCAAGACCAATGCCGAGCCGTTCGAGTACATCACCAAGGCCGTGGAGAAGGCCGGCTTTAAGCCCGGCGTCGACTTCATGTACGCCATGGACCCGGCCTCGACCGAGTTCTACAACGCCGAGACCGGCATGTACGAGCTCAAGGGCGAGGGTGTTGAGTACACGAGTGCCCAGATGGTCGATTACTGGGAGAAGCTCGTCGACACCTATCCCATCATCTCCATCGAGGACGGCATGGCCGAGGAGGACTGGGACGGCTGGGTCGAGCTTACCCGTCGCATTGGCAACAAGGTGCAGCTGGTGGGCGACGACCTGTTCGTCACCAACACCGAGCGCCTCAAGAAGGGCATCGAGCTGGGTGCCGCCAACGCGATCCTGGTCAAGGTCAACCAGATCGGCACGCTCACCGAGTCGCTGGAGGCCATCGAAACCGCCAAGGAGGCCGGCTACGCTTGCATTGTGAGCCACCGTTCTGGCGAGACCGAGGACTCCACGATCGCCGACCTGGTCGTGGGCGTCAACGCCGGCCAGATCAAGTCGGGCGCCCCGTGCCGCAGCGATCGCATCGCCAAGTACAACCAGCTCATCCGCATCGAGGACGAGCTCGAGGGCAGTGCGCGCTACGCCGGCAAGGCCGCGTTCTACAACATTCGCTAGGCACGCGGAGGTCGCGGGGGCGGGGAAGACTCGGATTTGCCTTGCTCCAGCCGGGCGCTGTTGAGCACCATTGGGCGCTGGGCCATATGACTCAGCGCCTTTTTTATGTCGAGCAAAGGCTGGCGAAGGCGGCGCGGGCGCTCGTGCTATAACTAGAATACTTAGCGCAAACAAACCTCAACCGCACAAGGCGCACATGGATCAGATTTACGACAACAGGTACTATTCCGCCGGTTCGCGTGAGCCGTCGCCTCGCCGTGCGCGCACAGTGCAGCTCGGTGGGTCCGCCTACGCCGGCGCCGACCGCTCCACGCAGCGCCCGACAAGTACCTCGCGCCCCAATGCTCATGTGAATACTTCGGCAGATGGACCGGTGCGCCCGGCACGTTCGTCGCATGCGTCGCGTCCCTCGGCCCAGATGCACGACAGGTCGAGCAGGCCCTCGAGCCGTCTTTCGGGCTCGGACTTTATGCGCTACGCCAATGACAATGCGGTGGTCAAGGCGATCTATGACTTTACGCATGGCTCTCTGCGCCCGCTGTTTATCGGCATTGTCGTGGCGCTGGCGCTCGTGAGCCTGTATTTTCCCGTACGCGACCTGTACGTGGCTAAGCGCTCGAGCGACATCTTGGCCAAGCAGGTCGAGATTCGTCAGCAATACAATGATGAGATGAAAAAAGACACTGATAAGTGGTTCTCGGAAGAGGGCATTAAGGATTCGGCACGGGGCCTGGGCATGGCGATGCCCGGCGAGAAGAGGATTGAAGTGCTGGGCCTGGACGATGATTCGGATTCGTCGTCGAGCAAAAAGTCCTCAAACGCCAAGAATGCCAGCGAAGTGGCCAAAGAGATCGAAGAGGTCGGCAAGGACGCACCGTGGTACATCAAGACGCTCGATATGCTGTTTGGATTTAACGGCGTCGAGGGCCAGACGGTCGCGTCCAGCGGCGAGTAGGCGAGTAGCGCCCGGAGGGGAGCCCGCAATGGCAGATTGCAAACGATATAAGGTGGCCGCGATCGACCTGGGAACGGTGTCGTCGCGACTGGTGCTGGCGCAGGTCGAGGGCGGGGCGATCGTGGGATCGTCCAAGCATACCGAGATTACCGATCTGGGCGAGGGCGTCGACGCGACGGGCCGCTTTTGCGAGGCGGCTGTCGAGCGTGTGCTCGCTGCGTGTCGCATATTTGTGGATGAGGCGCGTGCCTTTGGGGCCGCGTGCGTCTGCACCACCTGCACGAGTGCCGCGCGCGATGCGTCCAACGCCGCGCTGCTGCTGGACGGCCTGCGCGGGCTGGGGCTCGAACCGCAGGTGATTCCGGGCGAGGTTGAGGCGCGCCTGACATTTTTTGGCGTGGCGCACGACTTTGCCGGTGAACGCATTATCGTCGCCGATTCGGGCGGCGGCTCCACGGAGCTCGCGACGGGCGTGTACGCACCAGAGCGTGGGGTCTTTGCGCTGGAGGGAACGCGCTCACTGGACATCGGTTGCCGTCGTGTGACGGAGCGCTTTTTCTCGGCGTTGCCGCCCGCGGACGACGAGCTTGCGGTTGCTGCCGCGTGGGCGGGCGAGCAGTTCTCCGCCTATTTTGAGGGCCTACCGAGCAATTTTGAGCGTGCAGAGCGTCTGGTCGCGGTGGGCGGTACCGTCACCACGCTCGTGGCGCTGGTCCACGAGCTGGAGCCGTACGACTCGAGCTTTGTGCACCTGCGCGAGCTTTCGATGGAACAGATTTCTGCCGCTATCGAGCGCATGTTCACGCTGGACGTGGAGAGCATTGCCGCGTTGCCAGGCGTGCAACCCAAGCGCGCGGGCGTGATCCTGGCAGGTGCCGTGGTGATTCGCGAGCTCATGCGAGCCGGCGGTTACAAGACGCTCACCGTAAGCGAGAACAGCCTACTCGCCGGTATGGTCGCCACCATCAACGAGGTTCTCGACGGCACAACCCCCACCATCGGCTGGACCCCCAGCCTCAGCACCCTCCAATAAGTTGCGGTGAAATACGGACTAAAATCGCCCTTTCGGGCACCAAACAGTCCCTATTCCACCGCAACTCAACAGCTGGCACCTGGGGACGTTCCTTTTCTGCCGGCACCTGGGGACAGTCCTTGCGGGGCGTCCCCACAGCGCCTATGCCAGCTTGTCGATTTGCCCAATCTCCCAAAGCGGAATATTGACGAGCATGCCCTCGTCTCTATATGCCGCCAGGGAGCTCCTTATGCAACGCTCGAGCTTGAATTTTTCGCAGGCTATTTTCAGACTCTTCGCTTTAAGGTTCTCTGCCGCCTTGACCTCAAGCGGAAGCACTGTTCCCGCATGGTCGATGGCAAAGTCGGTTTCGGCATTGCCAGAGGTAGAGGACCAATACGCGGGAGTTTTGTCCTGGAGCAAAAGCTCCTGCGCGACGTATTGTTCGGTCAGCGAACCTTTGAACTCGGTAAAAACAGCGGATCCGTTAAGAACGATGGCCGGAGAGAGACCGGAGAGCGCTCCGAGGATGCCGGTGTCGATGCAGAACAGTTTGAAGCCCGAGAGGTCTTCGTAGCTCGAGAGCGGCGCCTTTAGAGCGGAAACACGTGGCACCTTATGAACGATTCCGTAGTCCGTGAGCCACTGGAGGCTTTCCTCGAAATCGCGTGCGCGCGCCCCGGGGCGAAGGGCGCCATAGACAAACTTCTTGTTCTCTTTGGCAAGCTGGCCGGGAAGGGATTTCCAAACCAACCTCATGCGCTCGATGATGCGGGCGGGTGCATGTTTGCCAAAATCGGATTCGTAAGCCTCGATGATTTGCTGCTGAAGCCTTCGGGCCTCGATGAAATCGTGGGAGGCGGCGAAAGCGGAGACAACTTCTGGCATGCCACCGACAACGAGGTATTCCTTGAGCAGGCGCTCGAGCTTTTCGGAAACATTCGCCAGCAGGTCCATGTCTGCGGCAAGGATGGCGTCGGCGAGCGGGTCGCCGTCGACGGCACGAACGAACTCGGCGAACCCCATGGGACGCATGGTGAGCTGGTCGATCTTGCCGACGGGAAATGACTCGTTTTCGCGTCGGAGCGCGAGGCCCATATAGGAACCGGCTGCCATGATATGGTATTCCGGCGCCAGCTCGTTGAAGTACTTGAGCGAGGTGATCCCGCGCGGTGCCTCTTGGATTTCGTCGAAGATGATGAGTGTGTCTGTCGGCGTTATGGTCTGGCCGCGCAGGAGCTCTATCTGGGAGATGATGCGTTTGGGGTCAAGGCTTCCGTCGAACAGCGAGCGTGCGCCCGGTTCGAGCATAAAGTCAAAACG
>DBEZHA010000014.1:0-20142 GCA_048189585.1 Collinsella sp.
TGGCTCTTTACTGGTGCTGGGAGCGCCAAGCGGTGGGGGTGGTGCCGGTGTATTGTTTGAAGGCTTGGGCGAAGGCGGCCTGCTGAGGGTAGCCTAGGCGCTCTGCTACCTGCGCTATCGTGAGCGCGCTATCGGCCAAAAGGTCCTGTGCTCGCTCCATACGGCGTCTGCGAATGTAGGCGCCCATCGACTCGCCTGTTTGGGCCTTAAAGGTGGCGCATAGTTTGGAGCGGCTTGTGTAGAGCCTCTCGGCCACCTCGTTGATACCCACATGTCTGCCTTTGTCGAGCGCGCGCTCAATCATTGCCGTTGCTTCTTCGGCAATGGTTATGCTGACGCGTGTGTCTGCCGCCTGCCGCGCCTGCTTGTGGGCCGCGCGCGAACAGGCGAGCTCCGCGACCATGGTCTCCACGATGCCCTGCATATAGACGTGTCCGCCTACGGTGCGGGCGCGTTCCTCGTTAATCCGGCGCAGCGTGTGGCAGATGGCAGACGTCGCTTCCTCGTGCCATGGCTCGGCAAACGCCTCAAAGATTCCCGCGAACTCGGTGGGATAGCGGTGCTCCAGTTCGTCAAAATATCCAGGCAAAAAGAGCACCGAGCGCGAGTGATAGAGCTCCCCCGCAAACAGCGGGCTTAATTCCTCGCCACAGCTATCTTGGATAAAGCTGCAAACGGCATTGTTTGGCCACGGTCCATGCAATGGTTTGAGGTTCGCGGGCGTTATGCCAGCCTCGGGCATGCATGTAAGTGTGGGCGCGCTGACTTCGCTCACGCAGGCGTATGGCTCGGGTGTGTATTCGGCCAGGTACATATCGTGCGTCGGGGTGATGAAATGCTCCATGACGATGCAGACAGGGGAGAGAGGCATGATCCATGCGCGGCCGTGCGCCCGATCGTTTGCCACCTCGCCGGTAAAGACAGCACCCTTGCCAGTAAGCTCCAGGCCAAATTGCTCAAATTGCGGTGCGTAGAGCTCGGTTATGTCGGTCGCTGCCCGCCGTATTTGCAAAAGCGTCCCTTTCCTTTGCAGAAACGTCCACGCCTGGCTTGATTGTGAGCCATGGCTAACACATCAATGATAAGTTGAATACGGTTAACTCTCAAGCCGTTAGAAAGGAATCTCATGGCAAAGGAATCAAAAAGGGAAGGCGGAGGCATCGGCGAGTTGCTCGCGTATGCCGGTGACCGCAAATTCCTAACGTATTTGGGCATGGCACTCTCGGCGCTCTCGCAGCTGCTGAGCTTTGGCCCGTACGTGTGCATTTGGCTTGTCGCGCGCGATCTGATTGCCGTGGCACCTAACTGGAGCGAAGCCTGCGACATCGCGACGTATGGCTGGTGGGCTGTGGGGTTTGCCCTGGCAAGCATCGTAGCTTATTTCGTGGGGCTCATGTGCACGCACCTGTCTGCGTTTCGCTGCGCGTCCAATATCCGCAAGACTACGAGCGAGCACCTGCTTAAGCTGCCGCTTGGCTACTTTGACACGCACGCCACCGGTGAGCTGCGTCGTGTTGTAGACGGATGCGCTGCCTCCACCGAGACTTTGCTCGCGCACATGCTGCCCGATATCGCAGGCGCCGCCGCCATGGTCGTGGGCCTGCTCGTATTGCTTTTCGCCCTCGATTGGCGCTTGGGCGCGGCATGCCTTATCTCGGTCGTCGTTTCGTTTGGCGCCATGGCCACCATGATGGGCGGCAAAGGCGCCGAGTTCATGAAGGCCTACATGGGGGCGCTGGTCAAGATGAACAAGACCGGCACCGAATACGTACGCGGTATTCCCGTGGTCAAGGTGTTTCAGCAGACGGTCTACTCCTTTAAGGCTTTCCACGATGCGATCGCCGAATACGCCGACATGGCACAAAACTATGCGGGCACGTTCTGCCGAGGTCCGCAGGTACTCAACCTTACCGCGCTCAATGGTCTTGTGGCATTCCTGTTGCCCGTGGCGTTGCTGTTGGCGCCGGGTGAGACGGACTTCGCGCATTTTATGACCAACTTCACGTTTTACGCGATATTTTCGGCCGTGGTACCGACGGCCATGACCAAGCTCATGTTTGTGGGCGAGGCCTCTCAGATGAGTGCCGATTCGCTGGCCCGTATTCGAAGCGTCATGGATTCCAAGCAGCTCTCCGTGCCCGCCCAACCCAAGCACCCTGCCGGCGGCGACGTGCGATTTGAGGACGTGAGCTTTACGTACGAGGGTGCCGAAGCACCTGCCGTTAGCCATGTGAGTTTCAGTGTTTCCGCGGGTAGCACTCTCGCCCTGGTGGGTCCCTCGGGCGGCGGCAAGTCAACCTGCGCAAGCCTGATCCCGCGTTTTTGGGATGTCTCTTCGGGTCGAGTGCTCGTAGGCGGTGTGGACGTTCGCGATATGGATCCGCACGAGCTTATGGGCCAGGTCGCCTTCGTGTTCCAGACCAACCAGCTGTTCCGGCAAACACTTGCCGATAACGTGCGCGCCTCCAAGCCTACGGCCACTGACGACGAAGTGCGTGCGGCCCTCTCCGCAGCTCAGTGCGACGACATTGTTGCCAAGCTCCCACAGGGCATCAATACCATGCTCGGTGCCGGCGGAGCATATCTTTCGGGCGGCGAGGTCCAGCGCGTGGCACTCGCCCGCGCGATCCTTAAAGACGCGCCTATCGTGGTGCTCGATGAGGCCACGGCGTTTGCCGATCCCGAGAACGAGACGCTCATCCAGCGCGCCTTTAGCAAGCTGGCGGCTGGTCGCACAGTCATTATGATTGCGCACCGACTCTCGACTGTAGTGGGCGCAGACCAAATCGTGGTGCTCAACCAGGGCAGCGTGCAGGAGTCGGGTACCCATGCCGAGTTGCTGTCCCAAGAGGGTCTGTATGCCAAGATGTGGGCCGAATACGAACAGGCCGCGAGTTGGAAGATTACTGCTACGACCGCGGATACCGCCGTCGCGAAGGGAGGCGAGGCCTAAATGTTCGCCTCATTCCAAAAGAAGTATTTCCTATCCGATAAAGGCGTCGCCGGCGTAAAACGCGGCATTTTCTGGACCACGCTCACCAATCTCATTACCATGGCCGGCATGGGCTTTCTATTCCTGGTTATGGCCAGCTTTGTCGAGCATCTCGCCAGCGGGGCTGACCTGCCGGATGCCCTGCCGATCGTGGGCGGCCTCCTGGTCTTTTTCGTGATGCTCTTTGCCTCTAACTGGCAGCAGTATTACTACACCTACTGCATCTTTTACGAGGAGTGCGGCAAGCAGCGTATGGAGATTGCCGAGCGCTTGCGCAAACTGCCGCTGTCGTTTTTTGGTCGTCGTGATCTGGCCGATTTAACCGAGACCATCATGGGCGACGTCCAGGCCATGGAGCACGCCTACAGCCACGTGCTGGGAGAGCTTTGGGGTGCCATCATCGCAAGCGCCATTGTCTTCGTGGCATCGCTGTTCTTTTGCTGGCAGCTGGCGATTGCGGCGTTTTGGAGCGTTCCCGTGGCCTTTGCCGTGTTGTATCTAACACGCGGCCCCATGACTCCGGTGTTTGATCGCGTGCGCGCCGAGAAGGTCAAGGTTACCGAGGCTATTCAAGAGACGCTCGACTGCGTTCGCGAGATTCGCGCCACCAACCAGGAGGCCCATTATCTTGAGGGACTCAACGCCGTGATCGATGCCGAGGAGCGCGAGACCACCAAGGGCGAGCTCGTTAACGGGCTTTTGGTCAACTCCGCCTTTGCCATCCTGCGTCTGGGCATTGCCACCACGCTGGTCACGGGCGCCGCGATGGTCGCCTCCGGGCAGGTCGACTTTTTGGTGTTGTTTGCCTTCGTGCTTATGGTGAGCCGTATCTATGCGCCCTTTGACCAGGCATTAATGTTAATGTCCGAGCTGTTTGCCGCCGAGTCGTCTGCCAAGCGCATGCGTTCCATCATGGAAGAGCCTGTGGCGCGGGGCAGCGAGAACTTTAAGCCTGCGGGCCACGATGTGGTGTTCGATCACGTGGCATTTGGCTATGGTGCGGGCGAGGACGGACGCGCCGGCGAGAAAGTTCTTACCGATGTGAGCTTTACCGCCAAGGAAGGCGAGGTCACGGCGCTGGTCGGTCCTTCGGGTTCCGGTAAGTCTACGGTGAGCCGCCTGGCCGCGCGCTTTTGGGATGCCACTGCGGGCAAGGTTGCCGTGGGCGGTGTGGATGTTGCGGGCGTGGATCCCGAGGTGCTGCTGCGCGACTACGCCATTGTGTTCCAAGACGTGCTGCTCTTTGACGACACGGTGATGGGAAACATCCGCCTCGGGCGTCGTGATGCCACCGATGAGGAAGTGCTTGCAGCCGCGCGTGCCGCCAACTGTGACGAGTTCGTGAACCGCATGCCGCAGGGCTATGACACTATGATTGGAGAGAACGGCTCCAAACTCTCCGGCGGCGAGCGCCAGCGCATCTCCATCGCCCGCGCACTGCTCAAAGACGCGCCTATCGTGCTGTTGGACGAGGCGACGGCAAGCTTGGATGTGGAGAACGAGACCGTGGTGCAACAGGCACTCTCCCGTCTGCTTGCAGGTAAGACGGTTATCGTTATTGCCCACCGTATGCGTACGGTGGAAAATGCCGACAAAATCGTTGTGCTCAAGAATGGCGTGGTTGCCGAACAGGGCACCCCGGCGCAGCTCAAAGCGGCAGGTGGAGAATTCGCCCGCATGGTTGCGCTGCAAAAGGAAGCGGCGGCCTGGCAGCTGTAGGAGTGTGACAAAGGGACAGTCCCTTTGTCATATTGAGTTCACCCCCATAGTTTCCAAAAAGTTAGCCGTTGTTGACCAAATAATTATACTAAACTAGTCTCAAAAGTGTGCTCGAGCAAACTTGTTTACTCGGGTGCTGAGGCACCGTGCCGCGTCCAATGCGGCAAAAGGGAGAAGCAACATGAAGAAGTCGACGTTTAACACCCTGCTTGTCGGTGGCGGTTTTCTGCTTGGCACGGCCGGCATCAAGCTGCTTACCAGCGCTCCGGTCAAGAACGCCTGCGTGCAGGGCATTGCGTGCGGCATGCGCATCAAGAACGGCTACCAGGACATGGTTGAGCAGGCCAAGGCTAATGTCGACGACATGGTTGCCGAGGCGGCCTACATCACCCAGAGCGAGGCCGCTGCTGACGAGGCAGCCGAGTAACGCTCCCAGGCACAAACTATGAGATTCTCGATTATTAGCGAGATCCCCGGCAGGACCCGTCTTCAATTGGCGGGTCCTGTGCCAGAGAGCGATCTCGATGCACTTCTTAAGCTCGGCGGAGACATCGATGGCGTGCACAAGGTGCGCGTTTATGGCCGTATTGGCCAGATGGCGCTCGAATATGACGAGCGGTGTCGTGCGGGCGTGCTCGACGCCTTGGGTGCGCTCGATGCCCAGGCCATTGCCGATGCCAAGTCGGGCTACGTGATGCAACTCGAGCCGCGCAAGCACAAGCTCGTCATGGATCTTGCCACACTTATCGGCGCCCACTACGCGCGCCGCTGGTTCTTGCCGACGCCTCTGCGTGCGGTGTTTGTCGTGGCCGGTTACATGGCATTTTTGCGCGCTGCCCTTCATGAGCTGGCGCAGCCGCGCCTGACCGTTCCCGTGCTCGACGCTTCGGCCATCGGCATTTCGTTCGTCAAACGTGATGTCGACACCGCGGGCCAGACGATGTTTCTGCTCAACGTGGGCGAGCTGCTCGAGGACTACACCCGCGCCATGAGCGAAAACGAGCTCATCAACTCGCTGCTCGACGTACCCGACAAGGCGCAAAAAGTGGTCGGCGACACCGAGGTGAGCGTTGCCGCCACCGAGCTTGAGCCCGGCGACTTGGTCGCCGTTCGCACCGGCATGTCCATCTGCATCGATGGCGTGGTCGAGCAGGGAAGCGCCATGGTTAACCAGGCGACCCTGACCGGCGAGCCGCTTGCCGTCGAGCGCAGCGTGGGCGACGATGTATTCGCCGGCACTGTCGTGGAAGACGGCAGCATCTTGGTGCGCGTGCGCGCCAACACGGCTCAGACCAAGCTCCGCTCAATCGTCTCGCTCGTGCAGGCGGCCGACTCGCTCAAGTCCGAGGGCCAGTCGCACATGGAAGACCTCGCCAACAAGATCGTCCCGTGGAACTTCCTGCTCGCGGGCCTTGTTGCGCTTACCACCCGCAGCCTCATCAAGACCTCAGCGGCACTGATGGTCGACTACTCGTGCGCGCTCAAGCTCACGGGTTCGGTCGCCGTCATGACCGCTATGAGCGATGCTGCCAAGATGGGCGTCATGGTCAAGGGCGCGAAGTACTTTGAGTCGTTTGCCAAGGCCGACACCATTGTGTTTGATAAGACCGGTACGCTCACCGAGGCGCAGCCGCGTCTTGCCTGCGTACTCACCACCGATGGCTGGAGCGAGGACGAGGTCCTGCGCCTTTCCGCTTGCCTGGAGGAGCATTTTCCGCATCCGGTGGCGCGCGCTGTGGTCAATGCGGCACGTGAGCGCGGGCTCGAGCATCGCGAGCGCCACGCCGCCGTCGAGTACATCGTGGCGCACGGCATTGCCTCGTCCATCGAAGGGCGCCGCGCCATCATCGGTTCCGCGCACTTTGTATTTGAGGATGAGGGCGCGCAGCTCGAATCCGACATCAAGGAGCGCATCGAGTCCCAGATGCAGGGTTTGTCGCCGCTGTACCTGGCGGTCGACGGCACGGTCGTGGGCGTGCTCGGCATCGAGGATCCGCTCAAGCCCGGAGTGCGCGAGGCCATCGCCGACTTGCACGCGTTGGGCGTTAAGCACGTGGTCATGCTCACGGGCGATTCGGAGCGCACGGCCGCACGTATTGCGCGCGAGGCGGGAGTCGACGAGTTTAAGGCCGAGCTGCTGCCCGAGGACAAGTACGCGTATGTGGAGCGCATTAAGAGCGAGGGGCGCCACGTTGCCATGGTGGGCGACGGCGTCAACGACTCACCGGCGTTGGGCCTGGCCGATGTGGGTCTGGCCATGGGCGGTGGAAGCGACATTGCCAAGGAGGTCGCCGATATCATCCTGACCGATACGGATCTGGCCGCGATCGTGCGCCTGCGCCGCATGAGTCAGGGGCTTATCGACCGTCTGACGAGTTCGTATTCCAAGGTGATGCTCACCAACTCGGCGCTGTTGGCATTGGGTATTACCGGCATGATCACTCCGCAGGCGTCGTCACTGCTGCACAACGGCTCAACGATCGCCTACAGCCTGGGCAACGCGAAGGCATATCTGCGCTAGCAGACGTGTTCGCCCACGTTATCTGGCCTGCGCCCAGACGGCATCGATGTCGTCTGGGCGCAGGCCTTTTGCATTTGACCATTTGCTAGCTTCTTTATATAGTGGTGCTAGCATGGCTAGCAATTGAAGGGAGCGGGATCGACGTGGGTGCTGTTAGCGACATGGCGCAGGTGAACGTTCGCGTGGATCGCCAGGTCAAGAACCGTGCCGAGGAGGCGCTGCGGCTTTCGGGCGGGTCGCTGCCCGAGCTCATCAAAAAGGTGGTGGCCAAGGTCGCGCAGGGTGGCGGGCAGTGCGAGGAAGTGCTGTCTGCCGTTGATGGCCGGCAACAGACCGTCGCGCACGATACTCCGTTCGCCGCATCGTGGGCAGCGGCAGATCGGCTTTATGCAGATTTGGGCATCGCTACGTCGCCCGTATCCGACGATCGCGATTGGGACACAATCTATTCCGAAGCAATGGACGAGCGCTATCGCCAAAAGGGGATGATCCTGTGAGCGGAGCCCCTCTTAAGATCATGGTGGATGCCAACGTTTGGGTCGATTCGTTTTGCGTCGACCATGCCGAGTCGCTTGCCGCGCGTGCGTTTATTGGGCGGGCGACGGAGACGCGTGCGCTGCTGTTCTTCCCGGTGCATACCGCTAAGGACGTGCTGTACGTTGTACAGCACGAGCTGAGGCGTAGCGTTCTTGCCAGCGGGGGAGCGCTCGACGAGGCATCTGCCCGCGCGATTGGCGATGCGGCGCTGGCGTTTGT
The DNA here is from genome assembly GCA_048189585.1 of Collinsella sp. Lineage (GTDB taxonomy): Bacteria > Actinomycetota > Coriobacteriia > Coriobacteriales > Coriobacteriaceae > Collinsella. The sequence goes on from DBEZHA010000014.1 coordinate 7,989, forward strand.
TCGGAACATGACCGAAAACGCCACAGCCGTGGGCGCAGATGCGTCGGACCTTTGGTTGGCCGACAAATACTTAGCGCTCCATCGCGATTACGAGGACAACTTGGTGCTCGCCGCGTGTAAGCGCGCACAGGTCGATTACTTGGTGACCAACGATCGCAAGCTGCTCGAACATGCCGATCTTGCAGCAAAGAAACCTCGTCAAATGATGCCGATTCTTGCTTTGGCCGAACGTGGCGGCGCGGCTATCGGTTAACGCGAACTGTTTGCGGGCCTCTTGGACGACGATGCGCCAAGGGGCCCGCGTCTGCTATTTACAAAAGCTCGGCCTTAATGGCGGGACTTTCCGCGAGCTGCTCGGCTGCCTTTTCGTCGGAATCGTTTAGTGCTGCCAGGCTGCGGTAGACCCACTCGTTGACCTGGGTGTTCTTGACGCCTGCGGTCTGCATAAGGGCGCCTACCTCGCGGATTGCTGCGAGCAGATCGGCTTTGGGACCCGCGAGCTCGACCTCGATGCCGTGGTAGGCGGCCACGCCGCGGTTTTCACTCACGTGGTCGATAAAGCCCTCGACGGTCTCAAGCTGCTGGGCGAGAGCTGCATCATCGTCAGCGTCCAGCGCAACAAGGGCGTTTGATACCGTGAGGGCGGGATGTCCGCAGGGAACAAAGCCTTCGATGACATCCATAGCTTCGGTAATGGTTGAGCCCAGGCCCGCGAGGGCATTGACGAGTTGCTGCTTGGTATCCATAACGGTCCTTTCGACGGGTCAATTTTGCTTGGCGAAAATATACGTGACGCGATCGGTAGCAAAAGTGCGAAGTACGGCGCACATTGGGGTCTTCACAGCTCGTGCATAGAACAGCTGTCCGCTTTCAGAACGTGGTAAGATAACACTCCACAAGCGGGGCTTGCCTCGTATGTTCCTTGAAAAGTCGACGGGTGTTGGGTGCTCGAGCCCAATACCATCCAGACTTTCCCGACATTCGGGGGCGACTGGTTTCGACACGATAGCTCTGAGAGAGGAAGCAAGCCGAGGTCTCCTCGCCTCGTTAAACAGGGGTACCGTCAAATTGAATTGACAACAACTCTTCTTTTGAGCCTATGGCTCTCGCTGCTTAGTTTATAGCGGCGCGTCAACCCGGTGATTTCCCCGACACCGGCGCGACGTCATGTTAGGGGAATGCTCCTGCGCACGTAATCGGTATGGCGCAGGCTAAGACCGAACCGGTTAGGACGCCGCGAGCGTGTCGCTGCGCGCAAAGCGTCCGAGACAAAACCAGCGACTGAGCTTGGAGATGCCAATCAGGGGGCTTTCGTGGACCGGAGTTCGATTCTCCGCGCCTCCACCATAAGTAACAGGCAGGTAGATACTCATATCTACCTGCCTTTTTATTTATTGTCCGTACCGCGGAGAATCGAACTCTATGCAGGGCGCGGGCGTAAAGAAAACGCGTAAGCGTTTTTAGCCCGCGGGCGAGGACGCCGACAGGCGGCCGAAGCCGGTGCGGATTTGCGAAGCAAATACGCGGATTCTCCGCGCAATGCCCCAGCCCAGAACAGATGCGATGTTTATCGAATCTCAGCCGGCCATGCCCCGCACCAACGGAACCCCGCACCGCGGAGAATCGAACTCTGTGCAGGGCGCGGGCGTAAAGAAAACGCGTAAGCGTTTTTAGCCCGCGGGCGAGGACGCCGGCAGGCGGCCGAAGCCGGTGCGGATTTGCGAAGCAAATACGCGGATTCTCCGCGCAAAGCCCCAGCCCAAAACAGATGTGCTGCCGACGGCATTTCTGCCAACTATGCCCCCGCACCAACGGATCCCCCCCACCCGCGGAGAATCGAACTCTATGCAGGGCGCGGGCGTAAAGAAAACGCTTCAGTGACGCAGGGTGGGACGCGTTTTCCCAATGGCGGCCCAGGCGGAAAGCGCATCCCGGAATCCGCACTCAGACTGGGACGTAGTTTCCGGATGGTGTCTCAAACGGAAACCGCGACCCGGAATCGAGCCGTAGAGTGGGACATGCTTTCCCAATGGCAGCCCAGGCGGAAAGTCCATCCCGAAATCGCCCCTCAGAACGGGACGCGCTTTCCGCTCCATCTCCTCAACTCCAAAACCTATGCGCCCTCCATTCCAAAACTGGGTAGAAGAAAGCCAAAACGCAATCGCAGGAGGTCAATATGACTGCAGAAGATAAGGCAAAGAACGCCGGCAAGGTCGCGCTCGTCCTGGAGGGCGGCAGCTTCCGCGGGCAGTTTACCGCCGGCGTGCTCGACGTCCTCATGGAGGCCGGCGTCGAGATTCCGGCGGTATATGGCGTATCGGCCGGCGCCCTCAACGGCGTAAACTACAAGTCGCACCAGATCGGCCGTGCCAACCGCATCAACCTGGCTTTCTGCAACGACAACCGCTTCGTGGGCGCCGCATCGTTTGCGTCCACGGGCTCCATCGTGGGTTACGACTTTATCTTCAACGATGTCCAGGACCGCCTGGACCCCTTCGACAACGAAACGTTCGACGCGAGCCCCATCGAGATGTACGCCGTCGCGACGGACATGCTCTTTGGAACCGCCACGTACCTGCCGGTCAAAAGCGCCGTACTTGACCTTGACGCCGTGCGCGCCTCGACGTCACTGCCGCTGGTGACGCCGCCGGTCGAGATAGACGGGCACAAATACGTCGACGGCGGCGTAGCCGATTCGGTTCCTATCGAGCATGTGCTGGAGGAAGCGGGCTTCGATCGCGCGGTTGTCATTGTCACGCAGGACCGCTCGTACGAGAAAAAGCCCTACGAGTTTATGCCCGCCGCACGTGCTCGCTATGCCGACTACCCCTACCTGCTCGAGGCTATCGAGACGCGCCACGACCGCTATAACATCCAGCGCATGCACCTGTGGAAGTATGAGCGCGAGGGCCGTGCGTTGGTCGTTGCTCCGCAAAAGCCGGTCGAGGTCGGCCATGTCGAACACGATCCGGCAAAGCTGCTCGACCTGTATATTCAGGGTCGCCAGGAGGCAAAGCGCCTACTGAGCGATATCGAGGCATTTGTCGAGCGCTAGTGTCGCGACGTCATGACCCATGGATGACATGTGCAGAAACTCTGGTCGGAGCCAAAATACCTGTTGACTCGTACGGCGAGCGGGGTAATATGGACGGGTTACTTGCAGAGCCCCGTGAATCTCTGTAACAACACGTACTGTACATGGAGGAGTCTAAGTGATTTCGAAATCGACTCACTACGCCAAGCAGGGCGAGGTCCAGCGCAACTGGGTTCTCGTCGACGCCGATGGTGCTGTCCTGGGCCGTCTTGCCACCCAGATCGCAATGATCCTGCGCGGTAAGAACAAGCCCCAGTTCACGCCCAACAGCGACTGCGGCGACTTCGTTGTCGTCATCAACGCCGATAAGGTCCAGCTTACCGGTAACAAGGCCGACACGAAGACCTATTATCGCCACAGCGGCTACAACGGCGGCCTCAAGGCTGAGAGCTTCCGCCAGGCTATGGAGAAGCACCCGGAGAAGGTCATCGAGCGCGCCGTTCGCGGTATGCTGCCCAAGACCACCCTCGGCCGTGCCCAGATGACCAAGCTTAAGGTCTACGCTGGTGCCGAGCATCCGCACGCTGCCCAGAACCCCACGAAGATTGAGCTGGAGGCTTAAAGATGGCTGAGAACACCGTTGTCTACCAGGGTACCGGCCGTCGTAAGAACGCCGTTGCCCGCGTCCGTCTCGTCCCCGGCACCGGCAAGGTGACCATCAACAAGCGTGACGCCGAGCAGTATTTCGGCCGTCATCAGCTCGTTGAGAACGCCCTTGCTCCCTTCAAGGTGACCGACACCGCCGGTCAGTTCGACGTTATCGCTCTGTGCGATGGCGGCGGCATCTCCGGTCAGTCCGGCGCTCTGCGCCTGGGTATCGCTCGCGCTCTTCTGAACGCTGGCGACTACCGTGCTGACCTCAAGAAGGCCGGTTTCCTTACGCGCGATGCTCGCGTGGTCGAGCGCAAGAAGTATGGCCTCAAGAAGGCTCGCCGCGCTCCCCAGTTCTCCAAGCGCTAAGGTTTTATCTCCTTACGAGATACAATGTACAAGCGGGGCCTGCCGATTGCTCGGCGGGTCCCGCTTTTCTTTTTCGACTAGGGTGGGCGACTGCGTTTTGCCCACTTGGGAAGGAGCGATCCTATGCCCCAGAACATCTTCGGTACCGATGGCGTCCGTGGCGTCGCCAACGCCGACCTCTCGTGCGACCTCGCGTTTCGCCTTGGCCGTGCGGCGACCAAGTTCCTTGGTCCGGATATTTGCATCGGCCGCGACACGCGTCTTTCGGGCACCATGCTCGAGAGCGCTCTGACCGCCGGCATTATGGCCGAGGGCGGCCGCCCGCACTGCTGCGGCGTTATCCCTACGCCGGCCGTGGCGCTGCTTACCGTCCAAAACGAGCTCGACGGCGGCATCGTCATCTCCGCTTCGCACAATCCGCCGGAGTTCAACGGCATCAAGTTCTTTAGCCGCAAGGGCATGAAGCTTCCCGATGCTGTCGAGGAAGAGATCAGCGCCTGGGTCATGTCCGAGGAGGCCATGGCTGCCGATACGCTGCCGACCGGTGCCGGCGTGGGTCACATCATCAAGATGAAGGACGCCCGCAAGGCATATGTCGATCATGCCATCAGCACGCTCGACGGCCTTAAGCTCGACGGCTTGGTTGTTGCCGTCGACTGCGGCCACGGCGCTTCTTGCCAGACCACGCCCGTCGCACTGCAGCGCCTGGGCGCCACGGTCCATGCCATCAACACCGACTACTGCGGCACCGACATTAACGTCGAGTGCGGCTCCACTCATCTTGAGCCCTTGCGTGAGCTCGTACTGCGTACCCACGCCGACATCGGTCTGGCTCACGATGGCGACGCCGATCGCGTGCTGTTCGTGGACAGCGAGGGCAACGAGATCGACGGCGACTACATCCTGGCCATCTGCGGCTCTGACCTGGCCGCTCGCGGTAAGCTCGCCAACTCCGAGATCGTCTCGACCGTTATGTGCAACCTCGGTTTCTCCATCGCCATGAAGGAGCAGGGCTTTGAGATGGTGCAGACCGCCGTGGGCGACCGCTATGTTCTTGAGCGCATGCTCGAGGACGGTGCTGTCATCGGCGGCGAGCAGTCCGGCCACATCATCTTCCTGGAGCACAACACCACCGGCGACGGCTTGGTGACGGCCCTGCAGCTTCTGGCCGTGCTCAAGCGCACCGGCCGCACGCTCACCGACCTTGCCGGCATCATGAAGAAGTACCCGCAGGTGCTCGTCAACGTGCATTCGGACAACAAGGCCGGCCTGGACGATTGCCAGCCCATCTGGGACGCCGTCGCTGCCGCCGAGAAGGAGCTCAACGGTCGCGGCCGCGTCTTGGTGCGCCCGAGCGGTACCGAGCCGCTGGTTCGCGTTATGGCTGAGGCCGAGACGCACGAGCTGACCCAGCGCGTTGTCGACGACATCGTCGAGGTTGTCAAGCGCGAACTTCCCTAATGGTCAATATCGGGTGCCAAGTGGTAAACTGTTAAGGCTATTTTGATTGATTGGTATGTCCGAGGGGGAGCATGTTCACTAAAGTCCTAAGGTCTTTTGGTATGCGTGGTCGAGTCCTTACGCTGGATGCTCCCATCTCGGGCGATGTCATTCCGCTTTCCGAGGTAAACGACCAGACGTTTGCCACCGGCCTTTTGGGCCAGGGCGTGGCGATTCAGCCCACCGGAACGCGTGTGATTGCACCGGCTGATGCCAAGGTCGAGGCCATTTTTCCCACGGGACACGCTGTTGCGCTTAACACGGTCGATGGCTTGGACGTGCTCATCCACGTTGGTTTGGACACTGTTCAGCTCGAGGGCAAGCACTTTACCGTACATGCGCAAGTGGGTGACATCGTCCATAAGGGCGATGTACTTATTGAGTTCGATCGCGAGGCAATTGCTGCCGAGGGCTACGATGTGACGGTTCCCATCTTGGTGTGCAACTCCGTTGAGTTCTCGAGCATCAAGGGCTCCGTTGGCGTGCATGTCGAGGAGATGGATCAGCTCATCGTTGCTCGCGAGCGCTAGCAAATGCACGTGGCCATTAGCCTACAATTCAAACACGTTTACGGAGGGCGCCCTTGAAAGAGGACGCCCTCCGTGGCAAGATGGGATATGTCCGAAGCTAAAAGGCTTTGGGTCACCGTGGACGGGCAGGGGCCTCGACGCGGTTAGACACGAGACGCATACATTACGCGACCTCGCCCTGGTGGCCGCACACGTTGGTTGCGGCCGACGCGGGCCGCGGGCAAGTGCTTGTAAGGGAGCCTTGCCTCTCTTGTACGAGAAAGGACGCGTAATGAAGATCATTAAAGCTAAAGACTACGAGGATATGAGCCGCAAGGCCGCTAATATCATCTCGGCCCAGGTTATCCTCAAGCCCGACTGTGTGCTGGGCCTTGCCACCGGCTCCACCCCAATCGGTGCCTACAAGCAGCTCGCTGCTTGGTACAAGAAGGGCGACGTCGACTTTGCCGAGGTCAGCACCTACAACCTGGACGAGTATCGCGGCCTTTCGCACGACGATCCCCAGAGCTATCACTACTTCATGCGTGAGAACTTCTTCGATCACATCAACATCGACCTTAACAACACGCATGTGCCCGATGGCTCCAACCCCGACGCCGCCGCTGCCTGCTCTGAGTACGACAAGATCGTCGCCGAGGCCGGTTACCCGGATCTGCAGCTGCTCGGCATTGGCAACAACGGCCACATCGGCTTCAACGAGCCCGATGACCACTTCTCCAAGGGTACGCACTGCGTCGACCTCACCGAGAGCACCATTCAGGCCAACAGCCGCCTGTTCGACAGCATCGACGATGTTCCCCGTCAGGCCTACACCATGGGTACCCAGACCATCATGTATGCCCGCATGATCCTGGTCGTCGCCAACGGCGAGGCCAAGGCTCAGGCCGTGCATGACATGTGCTATGGTCCGGTTACGCCCGAGTGCCCGGCTTCGATCCTGCAACTGCACACCAACTGCGTTGTCGTTGCCGACGAGGCCGCTCTTTCGCTCTGCGAGTAGCGCGAATCCTGCAGCTCGACATAGCCTTGCCTAAGGCCTCCGCTTTGCGGGGGCCTTTTTGCTATCCCTTTTTGCCCACTTGACCAAAATCTTGCCGCAAGCTTGACGAATGCCGGATGTCCAACAGCTTGATTCATTCTATACCAGATTCTATGCAAAAATGCCACTAGAAGGTCGTAGACGGTAGCGGGTGCTAGGCGAGTTGAATGACATGGCTGAACCTTGTTCATCTGCGTTACACTGCCGCTTAGATGGGACAAGCTGACAAGCTCATTTACCTGCTTAAAGACCGATTAGTCGGGGGATTAATAACAATCGGCCCTCGCTGTACAAAAACTTGCCGCTTGCGTACCAAAAGACAACCTAAAACACAAGGGCGCTCTATTCATAGCGCGGCTTGTATGGTCTTGCGGCTACAGTGTCCATACGGTCGAGTGGAGGAGCGGGCATGGTAAACGATTTGAGCGGTATAGACGAGCTCGAGCTGATGCCGTTGGGCGGAGGCTATATGGTGCGACGCGAACGCTTGATGAATGAGCTTATCGCCAAGGGCCGAAAGGCCGGCATCGTGGTTCTTTATGCGCCCGACGGGTTTGGGAAGACCTCGGTGCTGCTGCAGTACACCCATGAGGTTAAATGCGACCCGACGCGAGGCCCCGTGCGGATTATCGAGGCCGATCGCGCCATTGGGCGCGAGGTGTTTATGCAGCTCGAGGTGGTTACCGAAGAACTCAAAGACAAACCGCACTCCCTTATCGCGATTGATAATGTGCCAAACCTCGATCAGCACGATACCGAAGACCTCATCGACAGGATTCGCGGCCTGCGCGCTATGGGGGTAGGGGTCTTTATCTCCTGCCGTCCTTCAAATCGTCAGCTGATTCATGGGCTGGGCGATTCGGTTAAGATCAATGCGCAGATGCTTAAGGTGCATGCCTTTGAGTATTCGGCGTGGGCATCGGCGTTTTCGATCAGCACATCGCTCGACTTTTATCAGCTCACGCAGGGCGTGCCCGAGCTCGTTTCGGCATTGCAGACGGGTCTGTATGGCCAAGGTGACGTAGCCGGTCTGCTCGAAAACGAGATTGTCAACGTATATGGCGCGGCACTTGCCGATCTGGCTTCGCTCGACAATAATGCGCTGTTTTGCGTGGCATGTCTCATGGTTTTGATGGGCGAGGGCAATATCGCAGAACTCGAGGCCTGTGGGGTGAGGCTGTCGATGGTCGACCAGTCCTATTTTGTGCGCGACTACCCGATCTTTGGCTTGGATCCCGCCGAGCGGAGTTTTACGTGTCTGGGCACGGAGGATAACGGACGCTTGCGCTTGCGTAAGTTGGTGGCCGAGGTCCGCCCCGAACTTGTTCCGAGGGCGGCCCGGATTTTGCTTAAGGCGGGCCGATGCGATGCGGCGATGGGCCTGGCGGACGCCTTTTTGGACCGTGAAGCGGTCCTTGAACTTGCTGGGCAGTATGGGGTCGATCTGGCTCTGACGGGGCACGGGGCCGATATCTGCCGAGCGGCGCTGGGCACGATCGATGCCGACGATCCGGCTCCAGAGCCAACGCCTGCCGAAGCGCTTGGCGTATATCTGGCAGCGGTCAGCGTGTCCAATACAAAGCTCGCTCGCTATATGGCATCGGTCGTCGAACGCGGGGGCGAACGGGCGGCCTGCGAAATAGACCCTGTTTCATGGAGGGTGGCCCAGACACTGACGGCTGTTTGCTATGGGGACAACGGGCTTGGGCTTCCTACGAACCTGGCCGTGCCAGAAATAGAGACGTCCCATACCGCACTCGATATGTTGTCTGCGCATATCGAGGTCAAACGCTGTCTGACCGAGCGGGGAAATGACGGCGGCGTTCTACAGCAGCTCAAAACGAGCAAGGCCTACGACTGCGAGCTCGACATCGCGGGGATTGTTATACGGGCCGATAGCATGCTGGTGGAGCTCTTTGACGGGTCGTTTGCGGGAACCGACGAGCGCGACGACGAGATGACGGTGGTGCGGGAGGCGCTCGACGTACGTGGGCTTAAGGCGATGGCTATCTGGGTGCGCATGGTGTTGGCGGCACGGCGGCTCCTTTCCGGCTTGCCGGTAACCGACGACGCGGCGTTCAACGAGCTCGATCGTTTTGCCGTGCGCATGCGCGACAACCAGATTCAGCTGTTTGGCCTGTTGCTAGAAGGCTGGCAGTCGCTGGCAGAGGGACGGCCGGTTAATGCAAAGTTCCGTGCGGTCCAAGTGCTCAAACTTGCCGAGGAGTCGATTGGGTACATGCGCGATAACGCATTGCTGCTGGAGCGCGCGGCATATCTGCGTAACACCTCGATGGTTTCGGTACGCGAGGAAGCGGAGCTGCTCGATATAAGCCAGACGCAGGTTGGTGGCGCAGAAGCCTGGATGGTGGCGCTGCATTTGGCCTGTGCGGGCCGAGACAGCGATCTTGCGGCCTGGATGTCCATGAATCGTGCGGGGATTCTAGAGCCATCGTATCGGCTCTTTGCGCGCCTTGCCATGCATTGTCTGGGCGAGCCGGCGGCCAGGATACGCAAGAAGCTTCCCGTGCGCGAGCTGTCGCGGTACTCGCTGCGCGACGATTTGGAAGGGGAGGGCGAGCGCCTATTCCAGGCCGGCGAGGTTGAAGCCGTTGATACCATCGACCATATCGAGATTCGCATGTTTGGTGCGTTTCGCGCCGAGCGCGACGGCTTTCCCATCACGGATAAGATGTGGCGTCGCAAAAAGGCGGCAACACTTGCCGAGCGGCTCGCGTTGGGCATGGATGCCATGGTCGACCGCGAGACAATCGCCATGGAGTTGTGGCCCCATGCCGAGTTTAGCGCGGCGCGCAACAATCTGTATTCGACGGTATCGCGCTTGCGCTCGGCTTTGGGTCCAACGCCGGATGGCAAGTCGTGCGTGCTCATCCAAAACGAGTGCATAGGGCTCAACGGCGACTACGTTAAGACCGATGTAAGGCTCTTTGACCAGCTGAGCCGCGAGATCCTGGGAAACCGTATGGGCGCGAGAGGCCCTCACCTGGTTGAGCTTTGTCTTAAGGTTGAGCAGCTCTACGCGGGGCCGCTGTATGTTCCCACCGGTTGCAATCCCACGTTTTTTACGCGCATGCGCCACATTATGCAATCCAAGTACATCGACTGCATGATTAGGGGAGCGAATGCCGCTCTCGAGGAAAATGACCTGCAATCGGCAATTTGGCTCGTTGAATCGGGGCTTCGCCAAGAGACGGCGCGCGAGGACATGGTTCGCTGTGCCATGCGCGTTTACGGTGCGGCGGGACGACGCCGCGATGTTGTCGAGCTATACAGCGGCCACATGCACCACCTGCGAGAGCAGGTTCAAGGCGTGCCCGAGCCCGAGACAAGGCGCCTGTATGAGCGCCTGGTCGAAGGCAGGCTCAAGCGCGTGCTTGTCGAGCGATAAAAAACGGGCGCCCGAATCACTCGGACGCCCGCAGGCTACTCGGTATGGCCAGTCGGTTTTAGACGAGCTTGATCTTCTCGATATCCTTGCGCGAGGACTCGCGATACAGCGAGAACTTGCGGCCGATAACCTGAACGACGTCGGCGTGGCAGCGCTCGGCGAGCTCCTCGGCGGCCTCGCGGGCAGAAAGGCTGGAGCCGTCCAGCACGGAGCACTTAACGAGCTCGTGCTTCTCCAGGTAGGCGACCGTCTGCTCGACGGTGCCCTCGTTGACATCGGACTTACCGATGATGATGGCGGGGTTGAGGTGATGGGCCATGCTGCGAAGCTGCTTGACCTGGGCTCCTGTCAGTGCCATGGGTTCTCGCTTTCTATGTATGGGGCGCCCCGCAATGGGGCCTTAATCTACGTGAGCTGTCCCACGATAGCGCAGGAACGGCGTGGTGTGGAGCGCGTTTGCCCAGTTCGCAAAGAATGCGGATGCCGGGCGGGAAGACGATGCAAGCTTTAGATGGGCTACGGGCGGGGTACGGAGACCGGCTCCCAGGCGATAAACGCCCATCGGACTTTGCGGATGTGGTCGAGCATGTAGCGTCCTTGCGGTACGCCCTTGGATCCCGGCTTACCGGCATGCGGGTTCTCGATCATGTGGTGGGCGATATAGTTGCGCAGGCGGTCGATCTTGTCCTCGTTGCCGTGCTCGAGCATGCGAGAAAAGTCTGCCACGCCTGCCTCGAGACTATCGAAGGTGTCGCGGCGGGGTGATTCAAAATACGTGACCTGTGGCAGTGCACCCATCTGAATAAGGATGTTAAAGGCGTACACAAAACCATTGCTGCAGGTAACCGAGGCGCCGATGGCATTCATCAAGTGCAGGTCATAACGCGGGCTCGAGTTGGCGACCATCGTAACGGCACAACGCCGACGAGCCGTTCGATCAAGCTTGGCAAGTGCGCCTTTTAGGTTGGTCGTGGTGACAGAGCGACTGGCAAAGGCAACATCAACAGCCTTGGCAACCGGCCCAACCAGATCCCAATCATCATCCCAAGCAAGCTCAAGCGGTGTAATGCAATCCTCGAGCCCATAGTACTCAATGCCAGCATCAAGCGTGCCTAACATAGCAGGAGAAAAGTCAGCAGCAATCACAGGATGTCCAGCCTGAGCAAGCGGAATAGCAATCGACCCAGCCCCACACCCCATATCGAGCACCGACTCACCAGGCTCAAGCGCCAACAGCTTTATAAAATCCCGAGCATACGGGGCAGTCTCCAGTGGACGAAAATGCCGAGCCCGCTTATCCCACTCAAAAGAATCATCAGCCCGCCGCCGATCAGCTTGCAGACGCATCCATTCGCCATTCCAATCCGCAGCAAGCAGCTCAGAACGATTCTCCCCATCAACCACGGGCCAACCTCCTAGCAACAAAAAAGCGACTCCTCCCAAAAGAAGAGCCGCAACCAGCATATATCAGAAAGAACCGTTCCAACGCCAAACCGCCCTCACAACCAAGGCGGGCAGGAGCGAAGCGACTGCCAAAGGGATAGAACCCAACCGAGGTCCCGTTGTGCGGGAGCCCCGGGGAGGGCAAATATCTAAGGTCGATCGCGAGTTCCGCACGAGCC